>CAJYTF010000071.1 GCA_913777665.1 uncultured Myroides sp. | reverse complement strand
ATTTATTACTAGCGAACGCTTATTTTGGTCTTGCTATTATACCTGTAATTTATAAGTTAAATTATAATCTGTTTAAGTTGTTCAATTATATAATAATTATATTTTTTTCAATTTACATTACACTTGGAATATTACCTGACGATGTGTTTCCTAGAACTAGTAGAAATTTTATTTCTGTATTACTGTTGATAGGTTGTAGTTATCACTACATATCAAGTTATCAAAATAATTTGAAACCTTCTTTTTTAATTGTTTTTTTCTCGTTAATAATTTCACTGTGGGCTATTGGTAGATCTGGAATAATTGTTTTTTCAATTTTAACAATATTTTATCCTATCTATTTGAAAATATCTAATGTTAAAAAGACTTTAATGATATTAAGTATTTTTATTTTAACAGTATTTATTTTCATTTTTTTTAGTGAACTTTTAATAGAAGTCGGTTTAAGCAGATTTGAATCAATGGGAATTGAAAGTGAAAGGAATGATATAAATAGTGATTATATTTCCTCATCACTTTCTTCTTTACAGAATTTATTTTTCGGACCACCATATTCTACAATAAACTCTATTGTTCATGTTGAGCTTAATCCACATAATTCTTTTATCAGATTACACACTTATTATGGATTAGTTGGCTTTGTTTTTTTTATTGTTGCTTATGCTCTTGCTGTAAAATATTATATTAAAGGTAAGAACTTAATATTTTTATTTTTGCTATTTGCTTTAACCATACGATCCTATCTTGATTCAACAGCATTCCACGGTCCATTTGATCCAATCATCTATTTCTTAATTTTTTATAATTTTAAAACCTTGAAACTCCCATGAAAACTATAATTATAAGTTTATATAGAAAAGGTAAATCATTATATTTTAGAATAAAATCTAACCTTAAAAACGTTTCGAAAACTACATCATTTGGTGGTAAGTCACAGATTAGTAGTGACCTTACAACGGGTTTGTACTGCTTTATAGGTAAAAATTGTATAATTTATCCTAAAGTAGAGATTGGTAATTATTCGATGTTAGCAAACAATGTTTATATTCAAGGTGATGATCATGAATTTAGTATACCTGGGAAACCTATAATATTTTCAGGACGAAAAGTGCTAAGAAAAACTATTATAGGAAATGATGTATGGATCGGTGCGCACAGTATTATACTTACAGGTGTTAAAATAGGAGACGGAAGTATAATTGCAGCTGGTTCAGTTGTTACAAAGGATGTAGATCCATATGCAATTTATGGAGGAGTTCCCGCAAAAAAAATAAAAGATAGATTTAATAATAGCGAAGATATTATAGAACACTCAAATTTTTTAAAAAAGGATCCCTCGAAATTGACTAAAGATGATGTAAAATACTGTTCGTCAATCTAATATTAATCTCAATAAATATATTTTCAAATATGAAAATTCAAAATAAAACGCTTTTAATAACTGGAGGTACTGGTTCTTTTGGAACCGCTGTTCTCAACAGATTTTTACAGACAGATCATTTCAAAGAAATCCGCATTTTTTCTCGTGATGAGAAAAAGCAGGATGATATGCGAAACTTGTACAAAAACGATAAAATAAAATATTATATCGGCGATGTACGAGATTTTTCAAGTGTAGAGCCTGCAACACGTGGAGTAGATTACATTTTCCATGCAGCTGCGTTAAAGCAAGTACCATCTTGTGAATTTTTCCCAATGCAGGCGGTAAGAACCAATGTAGAAGGAACGCAAAATGTAATTCGTGCGGCAGCTTCAAACGGAGTGAAAAAGGTAATTTGTTTATCCACTGATAAAGCGGCGTATCCAATCAATGCCATGGGTATTTCTAAAGCAATGATGGAAAAAGTTGCTGTTGCTGAATCGAGAAATCTAAGTGATACTGTTGTTTGCCTTACTCGTTATGGTAACGTAATGGCGTCTCGTGGTTCGGTAATCCCATTGTTTTTAAATCAAATTCAAAAAGGCGAACCCATTACGGTTACTGACCCGAATATGTCACGTTTCTTTATGTCGTTAGAAGATGCGGTTGATTTGGTTTTATTTGCTTTCGAACATGCAAATCCCGGAGATTTATTCGTTAATAAAGCACCAGCAGGAAGCATTGGCGATTTGGCCAAGGCTTTGATTGAATTAACCGGTAAAGAAGTTCCTGTAAAAGTAATCGGAACACGTCACGGCGAGAAATTATACGAAACTCTTTGTACCCGTGAGGAAATGGCGAAGGCAGAAGATATGGGAGATTTTTACCGTGTACCTGCAGACAACCGTGATTTGAACTACGCCCAATATTTCTCTGAAGGTGAAGAGGAGATTGCAGTAATTGAAGATTATCATTCACATAATACGGAGCAACAAGGTGTGGAAGGTTTAAAGAAATTAATTTCAACATTACCTTTAATCCGTAAAGAAGTTTTTGGTGAAGACGTAATGCAATATCCTTATTAAAAGAATGTTGTTAGAAGGCAAAAAACATCAGGATGCAAGAGGTATTATTACTTTTAATAATGAGTTTGATGCCGCGCAGATTAAAAGAATTTACACCATAAAGAATTCTTCAATAGAGTTTATTCGTGGATGGCATGGTCATAAAGTTGAACAAAGATGGTTTGCCTGTATGAAAGGAAGTTTTGATATTTCTGTTATTGAGATTGATGATTTTGAAAAACCTTCAAAAGATTTAACAATTCAGAAATATCTTTTAACAGATGATGTTTTAACTTACCTGCATATCCCTGCAGGTTGTATCACTGCAATTCAGTCAAAATCTTTAGACAGTAAATTATTGGTTTTGGCAGACTACGGTTTAGGAGAAATTGCTGATGAATATCGATTTGATTTAAATTATTTTAATGAAAATTGATTATAATTAAAAAATAAAACATAACTCATGAAGAAAATCGGAATTACCGGTCAGAATGGTTTTGTCGGAAGACATTTATATAATACTTTGGGATTATCTCCTGAAGATTTTCAAAGAATTGATTTTCAGAAAGAATATTTCGAAGATGATACAAAATTAGATGAATTTGTTGCTCAGTGTGATGTTATTGTTCATTTGGCTGCAATGAATCGTCATGAAAGTGAACAGTTTATTTATGAAACCAATGTAGGTTTAGCTAAAAAATTAGTTAATTCATTAAAACGAACTGCCTCAAACGCTCATGTGATGATTTCCTCTTCTACTCAGGAAGAAAGAGACAATTTATATGGGAAATCGAAAAGAGAAGGCAGAGAAGCTTTAGCAAACTGGGCTCAGGAAAATGGTGGGAAAATCACAGGATTGATTATTCCCAATGTTTTTGGAGCTTTCGGGAAACCTTTCTACAATTCATTTATCTCTACATTCTGTTATCAGTTGACACACGGTGAAACTCCAACGATTGCGACAGATGGAGAGGTGAAACTTATTTATGTTCAGGAATTGGTTGAAATCATTATTAATGAAATTAAAGAAGGCAACAGCAAAGCAGAATATTTTGTTGAACCTACAGCAATTAAAAAAGTATCTGAAGTTTTAGCCTTATTGAATGATTTTAAAACAAAGTATTTTGACGGTGGAGAAATTCCGGTAATTAGTGATTATTTTAAACATAATTTATTCAATACTTATCGCTCATATATTGATTATAAAACGCATTATCCGGTGAAATTTACACAGCATACAGATCCTCGCGGAGCTTTTGTGGAGGTAATTCGTTTGGGAATTGGCGGACAATGTTCTTTTTCAACTACGGTTCCGGGAATAACGCGAGGAAATCATTTTCATACAAGAAAAATTGAAAGATTTGCCGTGATCAAAGGAAAAGCTTTAATCCAACTCAGAAAAATTGATACAGATGAAGTTTTAGATTTTTATTTGGATGGAAATGACCCTGCTTATGTTGATATGCCGATTTGGTACACTCACAATATCAAAAATATTGGAGAAGAAGAATTGTACACTATTTTCTGGATCAATGAAGCATTCAATCCTGAAAATGCGGATACTTATTTCTTGGAGGTTTAAAGAGAAATATTATTAACTGTAATTTTTCACGCTGATTTTATTTGAATTTTTCACGCTTTAATCAACGCGGATTTGCGCAGATGGAATACAGGTGAAAAATAGTTATTATTGCTCATTAATCAGCTCAAAATGTTTATTATGCACGAGAATGATTTATCATATATTATTCCGGGATGTATTTTCAAGGTTTATAATACTACGGGACCTGGTTTGCTTGAATCTGCATATGAAATGGCTTTAGCATATGAACTAAGAAAGTTAGGACTTGAAGTTGAAACTCAAGTAGGGTTACCCTTTCAGTATGAATCAATACAGTTAGATTTAGGTTACAGATTAGACATCGTGGTAAACAAAAAAGTAATTGTAGAAATTAAATCGATTGAAACCCTTGCTGATGTTCATTTTAAACAAGTGACAACATATTTGAAATTGGCAGATAAAAGGTTAGGAATATTGGTTAATTTTAACACCTCAAAGATTGATAGTTCCATTAAACGAATTGTAAATAATCTATAATTGAAAGCCTTAATTTAAAGACGCTATTTGTAAAGTATATTTAGAATTAGTTTAATCAGTGATTAGTAAGTATTAGCGCTTATCAGCGAGAAAAATTTATTAAGATTACCAGCATAAAAAATATCAGCGGTAATTAGCGAGAAAATAAAATTAAAAATGAAAAAACTAAAAGTAATGACGGTGGTAGGAACCCGTCCGGAAATTATAAGATTATCAAGAGTATTGGACGCTTTGGATGCTTCTGAAGCAGTAGAACATATCATTGTTCATACCGGACAAAACTACGATTACGAATTAAATCAAATATTTTTTGAAGATTTAGGATTGCGCAAACCTGATTATTTCTTGGAAGCTGCAGGAAAAACAGCTACAGAGACAGTAGGAAATATTTTAATAAAAATAGATCCTTTGTTAGAAGAATTAAAACCGGATGCTTTTTTGGTCTTAGGTGATACCAATTCTTGTTTGTGTGCAATTCCTGCAAAGAAACGTCATATTCCTATTTTCCACATGGAGGCAGGAAACAGATGTTTTGATCAAAGGGTTCCCGAAGAAACCAACCGTAAAATTGTAGACCATACAGCAGATATTAATTTAACGTATTCAGATATCGCAAGAGAATATCTTCTAAGAGAAGGTCTTCCTGCAGACAGAATTATCAAGACAGGTTCACCTATGTTTGAAGTTTTAAATCATTACTTACCTCAAATTGAAGCTTCTGATGTGTTGAATAAATTAAATTTAGAAGAAGGTAAATTCTTTGTTGTTTCATCGCACAGAGAAGAAAATATCAATTCTGAAAATAATTTCAGAGGTTTAATGGCTTCTTTGAATGCCATTGCAGAAAAGTACCAATATCCAATCATTGTCTCAACACATCCGCGTACAAAAAGCATGATTGATAAAATGCAGATTGAGATGCGTCCGGAAATTCAATTTTTAAAACCATTAGGGTTTCATGATTATAATGCTTTGCAGAAAAGATCGTATGCTGTTTTATCTGATTCAGGTACAATCTCAGAAGAATCATCTATACTAAACTTCAGAGCATTAAATATACGTCAGGCACATGAAAGACCGGAAGCGATGGAAGAAGCATCTGTAATGATGGTAGGTTTATCTCCTGAACGTATTTTACAAGGTTTGGTACAATTAGAAACACAGGTTGTTGGTGATAGAAATTCTCTAATTTCTAATACCGAATCCCGAATCCCGAATTTCCGTCCGGTAGCAGATTACTCTATGCCAAATGTTTCACAAAAAGTTGTAAGAATTATTATTTCTTATACCGATTATATAAAAAGGACTGTTTGGTCAGAGGAGATTTAGAAAAGATGAGAAAGCTTTTTATCGTTTCAGAATTATTTTTTCCTAATAAAACTTCTACAGCATATATTATGACAGAGCTTGCTAACTATTTAGCAAGTTCTTATGATGTTTCTGTAATTACTACCGATATGAAGTATGATGAAAATGTTTCAACTCAAATTCAGAATACACCATACAAGATAACTCGAAAAAGTGTTGGGAATGTCAATAAAAATAATTTTTTCAGTAGAGTTTTGGGGGCTGTTGAAAGTAGCGTTTTATTGACGCATAACTTATATAAAAATGTCAAGAATAATGAAAAAGTTTTTGTAGTAACAAATCCTTTTTTAATAATTTTTTTTATAGCCTTTTTAAGATTATTTATAAGGTTTGAATATACTTTACTTGTTCATGATGTGTTTCCAGAAAACACCATACCTGCGGGGCTTAAAAGCAAAAAAAGTTTTAGTTACAAATTACTAAAGATAATTTTTGATTGGTCTTACCGAAAAGCAGATAAATTGATTGTTTTAGGTGAAGATATGAAGCAATTACTAATACAAAAGGGGGTATTAGATTCTTCGATAAATATTATCCCAAATTGGTATGATGATGATTTGATTTTACCTGATTTTAATCGCTCGGAGTATTTAGGTATTCCAAATTTAGAACGAAAAATTGTTATTGGATTTGCAGGAAATATAGGAAGAGTTCAAGGACTGGATGATTTTTTGGAATCGTTCGTTAAGGTTAATGATAATAAATTAGTATTTGTTGCAGTAGGAGATGGCGCAATGATTGGTGATTTAAAAGAAAAATATGGTAGCAAAAACAATATTTATTTTTTAGGAAACAAACCACGGAATGAACAATCATATTTTTTAAACTCTTTTGACATTTCGCTCGTAACCCTAGCCAAAGGAATGTACGGGCTAGGCGTTCCTTCTAAGAGCTACAATATATTAAAAACAGGAAAACCTATACTATATATAGGCGATTCTACTTCTGAAATTGACCTGATGATTAAAAAAAATGGCTGTGGGTGGTCTTTCAATTGGGAAGAAAAAGCTCAACTTAGAACTTTTTTGGCTAACATCAAGGCTTGTGATATAAATAAATTTAAAATTAAAAATCAAGAATTAGCTGAAAGCAAGTTCAACTCATCGTCAATAAAAAATCAATTTTTTTCAGTTATAAATAAATAATATTAATGAAACTACTTTTCACAGGCGCGTCTGGTTTTCTAGGACAGAATGTAAAACCTTTATTAGAGAATACCTATAAAGTAAAGACAATGGGCTTAACTGAAACTGATAATTTTAATACAGATTTGTCTAAAGAGATTCCAAAACTTACTGAAAATTTTGATATTGTTTTTCATGCCGCAGGTAAAGCACACGGTATTCCAAATTCAGCAGCTGAAGAAAAGGTTTTTTTTGATGTTAATTATCAGGGAACGGTTAATTTATGTAAAGCTTTGGAAGAATCAACTTTGCCTAAAGCATTTATATTTGTTAGTACGGTAGCCGTTTACGGAGTAGAGTTTGGAAATAATATTTCAGAGGATCATCCGTTAAAAGGAAAAACACCTTATGCATTAAGTAAGATACAAGCTGAACAATACTTAACGGAATGGTGTGTGAAAAATAATGTAAAGTTGGGAATTATTCGTCCATCATTAATAGCAGGACCAAACGCTCCGGGAAATTTGGGAGCAATGATTAATGGAATTAAAATAGGTAAATATTTTTCTATTGGTGGAGGTAATGCACGAAAAAGTGTAATAATGGTACAAGATATTGCTAATTTAATTCCGCTAATAGTTGAGAAAGGTGGAATTTACAATGTTTGCGATGATGTACAACCATCATTTAGAGAATTAGAAATCATCATATCAAAACAATTAAATAAAAAACAACCTAAATCAATTCCTTATTTCATCGCAAAAGCGATGGCATTAGTTGGAGATTTGTTAGGCACAAAAGCTCCAATAAATTCGTTAAAACTTAAAAAAATTACGGAGTCGCTGACGTTTTCAAACGAAAAGGCAAAGAAAGAATTGGGATGGAAACCGATAAATGTTTTAGAGAACTATAAAATTAAATAAATTACCTTTGTCGACTGAAGAGGGTTTGATAAAGACCATTCAAAGATTTAAAAAATAATTATGATACGTTTATTCGATTTCCTGTTTTCATTCTTCGGAATATTGTTTTTATTACCCATAATGTTTGTCTTGTACATTATTGGTTTGTTTGATACCGGTTCGCCTGTTTTTAAACAACAACGTGTTGGTAAAAATAAAAGACCGTTTACATTGTATAAGTTCAGAACTATGAACGTAAAAGCACAGTCTGTAGCTACGCACTTGGCGAATACGGCAGAAATTACCAAATTTGGAAGTTTTTTGCGTAAATCTAAACTAGATGAACTGCCGCAATTGTTTAATGTACTATTTGGCGATATGAGCTTGGTAGGTCCACGTCCGAATTTATTCAACCAAACAGAATTGATTGAAGAGCGTGATAGCCGTGGAGTTTATAATGTTGTTCCTGGTATTACGGGTTTGGCGCAGATTAACGAAATTGATATGTCCACACCACAGGAACTGGCAATAAAAGATGCCGAAATGATTAAAAGCTTAACGATTACAGATTATTTTAAATATATTTTTGCAACCGTTGGCGGTAAAGGTCAGGGTGATAGAGTGGTAAAGTGAAAGTCAAATGTCATAAGGTCTAAAGTCATAGCCTTAATGATTTTACATTTTAAATGTATTTTTGAGATTGTATTGTTGTACACTGAAAAAAAAATCTATCCAAATCTATGTATCTGTGGTTGAAAAAGTTCAAGTAATAATGAAGAACGTGAGCGTATCGCTTCAAAAATAAAAGAAATATTCTCAAAATAAGTAAAAACCTCCAAAGCACTGTTTTGGAGTTTTTTTAGATTAAATAAAACGTTTAGCTGATTTTCGAAGAAGGTTATTGGTAAATGGTGAATGGTGAATAGTTATTGGTATGCATGAAAAATTAGTCAAAAGTTAAAAGTCACAAGTAAAAAGAGAATTCGTTCGTTTGAATTTCAGAGGATTATATGATTGTAGTTCACTGGTTTTTTGAAGACAATATTTTGTATTTATACCTTAAACTTTTAATGTTTATGACAAAGTTATAGCTATGTCTATAGTTTTTTATGATTAAAAAGGAAAATAGAAGGACAAACTCAAAAAAAAATCCATACGATGTAACAACTTTCGCTTAGGTCACATAGATAATCGCTCGCATGGCGGTTGGACAGGATACAAATAACAAAGTCTGCAGGTTATATAACAATAAAAAATGGCTTGGATAAATACCATTAACAATATGAAGGCTATTTACTATTTCTGATGATGATGAATTTTGTGTATAAAGATTAGCTTCGAAAGGAGCAGGGGATTTAACAAATCATCAAATAAACAGTTCAACAAATCTTGTCTCGATTGCTAGCGGGATCAACCACTACATTTTACATTGTAAAACACATAGATTCAAAAACGATGATATACCATTTGGAAAATGAATATTTAAAAATAGCTGTTGCCTTAAAAGGTGCCGAATTAAAATCAATCTTCAACAAAGTATCTCAGCAAGAATTACTTTGGCAGGCTGATCCTGAATTTTGGGGGAAGTCTAGTCCGGTATTGTTCCCTATTGTTGGCACGTTGAAAGATGGAAAATATATGTATCAAGGAAAAGAGTATCATTTACCGCGACACGGTTTTGCACGAGATTATGATTTTAAACTAGAGGAGGGTACGGAATCGAAACTGATATTTTCTCTGGAAGCAACAGCCGAAACAATGGCAGTATATCCGTTTTTATTTAAGTTACTTATTATTTATACATTAACTGCGAATAGTTTAGAAGTTACATATAAAGTTGAAAATTCGTCGGTTGATGAAACCATGTTTTTTTCATTGGGGGCACACCCGGCGTTTAATGCTGGTACTAATGCTGATGATTTCTCTAACTATGCATTGCTATTTAATACTGATAGTATTTTAGAAGCAAACGGTTTAAAAGACGGATTACTTACTACAGATAAAAATACCATTACATTAAATAACAAAAAACTTCCTTTACATTATGAATTGTTCGAAAATGATGCGCTGGTACTTTTAGATATGAAATCCGACAAAATTACCTTATTAGGAAATGATGATGTAGCTATTTTAAACTTTGAATTTGAAAACTTTCCTTATTTTGGAATTTGGACGGTTCAATATTCCGGTTTTATTTGTCTGGAACCGTGGGCAGGCGTTGCCGATTTTGAAGATCATAATCAACAATTAACGGATAAATTTGGCATAAATATGCTTCTCCCTAATGAGATTTGGTCTGCATCATGGACTGTTACTATTGCTTCATAATAGCGAATCACTTGGAATTAAGGATAAAATATTATTGACTTTTATAATTGCTGCAGGTACAAATTATTATAGTGTTACAGCAAATTTCTGTGATTAAAAGAAAATTGCGTTTTGGAAGAGTCAAAAGAAAAGCGCACCAACAATAGACTGCTGATGCGCTTGACTTAACCAAAAAAAACACTTATGAGTTGTAAAGGAAATACTAATTATATAATAAAAAAAGCACTCTTAAAAAAATAAGAATGCCAGTTCATAAATTAGGTCTTTGTTCTTGCGTTAGATCAAATATACAAATTATCATCTAAATTAGCCTAAAAATACAACCTTGATTATTAGAGCAACTTCTGGGTGAAAATCAAATTAATCAGTAGTACTTTGATTATTTTCTTGAGAAAAAATTTTGAGTTTTATAAAAAGTCAAAAAAAAGTATCCACACAATTTATAATTTTTATCTTGAATCTTTATTTTCTTTAAACTTTCTAGCTAGTTTCTTATACTCTTCTAAATCAAACTCAAAAAGTTCTACTATTGTTTTGTTTAATGCTTTCGCAATTTGCAATAAAGTTTCAAACGTTGGATTTGTATTTCCTCGTTCCAACTCACCAATTGTTTTTTTTGCGTAACCAATTCTAAAACCTAATTCTTCTTGAGAAATTTTTCCTCCGTTAAAGTTTTCTCGTAACTCTCTTATTCTATAGCCTATTGCTTCCTTTTCGTGTTTAAAATTATCTACATTCATATGTAAATATCAAAGGAAGTTTAAAAATAATAGGATACTTATATGTATCCTATTAAAAAAAATATTATATTTGTAATTGAATTACATGATATAATGTAATTTTGCAATACTTTATATAGAAAATATCAAGCTATTGCTTTGATTCTCGCCGTTGAAAACTGGTAATTTTTGGAACGAGATGATAAGTAGATTAGCTCACGACCATGGCGTGAGCTCACTTATCTGTTCCTCGGTATACCAGTACCTCAATGGCGGATAAAGTTGAGTTTCACGCCTTTTATATGCTTTTTACTCAACCTTTTGCCGGTTATGGTGCTGTGTACAGGCACTAATTATTGTTTGTTTAGTCGTTGAATCGTTTATTTGTTTATTCCGAGGGTCGGGACAAGATTTGTTGAATCGTTTAGTCGTTTAATCGTTGATTTCGAGATTGGGACAGGTTGTGCAAGTATTAGTACATCCCCCTGGCGCCCTTCAAAGGGGGAATCGTTTGAAGGTTGATTTTGAGATTGGGACGAGATTTGTCTAATTGTTTGTCGAATCGTAGAACCGTTTAATTGTTTAATTAACTTCGTTCAGTCGCTGCGCTCGAGTGTTGATATTGAGAGTGGGACAGGTTGTGTAATTATCTGTACATCCCCCTGACCCCCTTCAAAGGGGGAATCTTTTGAAGGTTGATTTTGAGATTGGGACAGGTGTTACAATTATTTGTATATCCCCCTGACCCCCTTCAAAGGGGGAATCGTTTGAAGGTTGATTTTGAGATTGGGACAGGTTGTGCAATTATTTGTACATCCCCCTGACCCCATTCAAAGGGGGAATCGTTTGAAGGTTGATTTTGAGATTGGGACAGGTTGTGTAATTATTTGTACATCCCCCTGCCCCCCTTCAAAGGGGGAAGTGTTTGAAGTTTGATCGTTTAATCGTGGAACTGTTTAATTGTTTAATCGTTGATTTTGATTAATTGTTGAACTTTTTATAAGATCAATTGGTGTATAACTATAACAGGATTTAATTAAAAATAGGAGTAGTTATTTTAGGATGGGTCAACCGAAAAATTTTCGGAATATCAACTGCGGGGATACTAAGTAGATAGTGTATGGATAATGTATGGATAGTGCATGAAACACATTTTCGGAAAAAACAGTAGGAAACAGTGGTTTATTCTAAATTTTTCAATTTAGGTAGAAAATACGTAAAATTTAAAAAAGTGAAAAATTGGTGTTTTTAGAAGTTTAGACAGGTAAATATAACGAATAAAAAACAAACGGAGGAAAATACCGTTTTAAAGTTGGTTTTTGCACTATAAATGAAATTTGTTCTTTGATATTGAGTTCATTGAAACCAGATTCGCAAATTGAAGAAAATTAGTTTTTAAAACTCTTTACCTAACTTTTGTCTTGATACAAAAGTTACAAAAGATCAAGACTCTATTTTTTCAACGGTCAACAAACTTTTCAAAAAAAGTGATCAAATAATTGCTCCCTACGGTCGTATTTGATCTATACCTTTTTTTCAAAGCGTTGACACTCGCTGAAAAAATAATGTCGCTTTTAAATCCAGGATTGCTATCAATAGGATTTTGATTGAGAACACAGATGGACTATGTACCCATCGGTATTAAGCTTTAAATGAGCGTCAAAACAGTGAAGTTGGCGTTAAGGAACATCGGGTCGCGGAGCTACGGTTGCTGAGCTTGTCGATGCATCTTTCCGATGGACTAGGCAACAAATAAGATTTTGACCGTTAAAAGCTTGACCGCAATAAAAGCACTTGCTTCTTTGGTGCATCAAAGAAGAGAAAAACCGAAATATATCAATCAGGAACAACGGGATTTGAGAGTAGAAAGAGATCTTTTACTCCATATCATTATTTTCAAGTTGACAAACTAAACGAAAAATTGTAGTAACATAAAACAAAACAAAAATATAAAATATATGAAGATAAATCTTACAGCTAAAAAACAATCACAATATACAAAAAGTTAGCTGCGTAAGTCACGAGCAAAGCACATAACAGCTTCTAAACCATAATAGATTAAATATTAATATAGTTAGTTAAGTGAAGTAGTTAAACCCCCTGGGAGCGTTATGTGCCGAAGCTCTTGTTAAAGTAAAATTTGTTCTTTGATTAAAATAGTGATTAGTATAATAATCAGGATTAGTAAGACTTTTCTTTAACTTTTACCTTGATGTAAAAGTTACAAAAGATCAAGACTCTACTTTTTCAACGGTCAACAAACTTTTCGAAAAGGCGATCAAATATTATTCATTATTGTTTATTTAATGATATGGTATTCATGAATCTGCGATTTCGCTCCCTTCGGTCGTATTTGATCTATACCTTTTACGTCTAGTTTGTTATTTTATGGTTCGGAAACCGTGAACGATTGTTTCTTCAAAGAGTTGACACTCGCTGAAAAAATAATGTCGCTTTTATAATCCAGATTTGTTCAACAGTACGATTTTGATTGAAAACTGAATCGACTACTTAGGAGAGTCAAAGCGCCATTATCATTAAAACGAGTGTCAATTGATTGAAGAATGCGTAAAAGAATCGGGTAGCTTTGCTACGATTCGATTCTTTAGTATTCAAAATTTAGATTGACCGTTTTAAGGATAAGGCAAGATCAAATAAAAAAGATTTTTGCTTCTTTTCATCCGAAAAGAAGAAGAATTAAGAAACAAATTGTAATTGTAAAAACCAAATTATTTGTTAGAAACTAAATTGAAAAGTTTATACCTACAAGGTTTTTAAAACCTTGCAGGAGAGAAAACACAACTTGTATAATATAAAACCCCACTATTATGCCACAACAAAATTTTGAACTACTAAAAAAAAGCGATCCTGCAGCATTAGAAAAAATTCATGCCTTATACAACAGACGGATCTTTTGGATAGGCAGAAGGATAATAGATGATGATTATGAGGTGGAAAACCTGGTACAGGATACTTTTCTAAAACTATGGGATTACCGGGAAACCATACAGGAGCCAATGCATATCCTTTTTTTCTTGCAATATGTTATGAAAAGATCGTGTTATTCATACCATTCAAAACCTAGGAACAAATTCTTTAGATCAAGTGTATGGTCGTTTGAGAATTATGAAGATTTTCAGGAGTATCTTGCAGACTACGATCCGGCTGATGCTATTGAAAACCTGAATGATCAGGAGTCGCAACAAAAATTGTTAGATCTGGTAACCAACGTACTGCCGCTCATTAAGCCGGAACGAAGGCAACTTATCAATCTTTGCCTGAAATACGGTTTCAGATATAAACAGATTGCGCAGGTGATGGGAAAAAATACCAGACAAACGGTAGACGAGGTAAATAGGGCAATTGAAGAAATAAAAAAAATAGTTGCTGTAAGAAACAGGAACGAGAAGAAGTTTAAACCAGAATTGGAGCAGAAAGCAGTTAGTGAAAGGCAGTCACAGGTTTTAAAGCTGCGCTGTGAAAAGAAATTTTCATTTGCAGCCATCGCCGAACAACTCAACCTTTCCCAAACGCAGGTGCACGAAGAATTTATGGCAGCCTATAGGTTTGCGCAGCAGCATAAAATACAATCACTTTAAATTTGTTATTATGAGTAAGGAAACCATGAAACTAGCCCGGAAAATACAGATAACCATTGATCTGCCAACAGCTGAGGAAAAAAAAGAAGTTTGGCACAAATTATATACTTGGCAGGACAGGTGCATGCGTTCAGCAAACCTTATCATGAGCCACCTTTATGTGCAGTCGATGATTAAAGATTTTTTATACCTGTCTGAAGGTGTTAAGTATAAGTTGGCAGATGAAAAGAAAGATCCAAACGGCATACTTAAATGTTCACACATCACTAGTACCTACAGAATGCTTAGTAACCGTTTTAAAGGGGAAATACCTACCAATATATTTAGTTCACTTAATAATGAGCTGATCAAAAAGTTCAATAGATACTACATAGAATATGTTACAGGTAAGCGATCTTTAGATAATTTCAAACCCGACAAGGGGTTCCTTTTCGGCGTGGAAGGCATAAAACGGCTGCAGTATAACGAGGAGAAAAAGGCATTTTGTTTCCTTATGTTCTCGCTTCCGTTTAAAACTTATCTGGGTAGGGATTTTACAGACAAGCACGCATTATTACAACAGGTGGTTGACGGGAAGGTTAAACTTTGCTCCTCAAGAATGAAGCTTGAAAAAGGGAAAATCTTCTGGATGCCGGTTTTTGAAATACCTAAAGAAAAGCACCGCCTAAAACCCGCTGTAGTAGCAGAAGCTTCCTTGTCATTAGAACATCCCATTTTTGTACGCATAGGCAGGAACAGTTTGCTGATTGGTAATAAAGAAGAGTTTTTACACCGAAGACTGGCAATACAGGCAGCACACAGCCGAACCAAGGCAGCAGTTACCTATTGTAGGGGTGGTAAAGGAAAGGAACGAAAATTAAAGGCGCTGGACAGGTTTAAAAATTTGGAAAGTAATTACATAGCCAGCCGGTTGCATGAGTACAGCCGTAGGCTGGTTGATTTTTGCGTAAAACACCAGGCAGCGACGCTGGTATTGATGGATATGCAGGAAAATACCGAAATAGCAAAAGAAGAACAGTTCGTGTTGCGTAACTGGAGTTATTACGACCTGATGAGCAAGATAAAATACAAAGCTGAAAAGGCGGGTATTGAATTGATTACTGCCTAATAAACAATATATTGAGGGTGCCTATACACCCGTAAGGTGGGGTTGGTTAACACTCACTGAATGTGCAAGCATATATAGCAAACCGAAAATTTTTTTACTAAGATATAAAAGACGTTTGTCGGGTACTAAGCATATTACCATTTGATATGTAGCTAAATAATTTTAAGCGTGCTTTAAGATCTTGTCGCCGTTTTGTAAAAGTAAAATACAAAAATTTGTTCAAGAATTGCTTAAGTCATGTTATAAAAAGAATATATAGAGGGTGCCTATACACCCGTAAGGTGAGGTTGTTGGTTAACACTCACTGAATGCGCAAGCATATATAGCCCAAAACCTAATCATATTTTTGATAACATTTACTGAATGGATAAAGCTTATATGCAATGAGGAAATATTATGATTATTGTAACAGATGTCTAAAGACAGTTTTTCGGTCTATGTCAGTTTGTTTCGATAGCAGTCCCAGAATAGGGACATTTGAATTTAATAATTGTGTATAAGGCATGTATTGAGCTTGCTGCCAAATACTTAAATACCACTTTGAGGGTACCTGTACACCTGTAATGCGAGGATTTTGGTTAACACTCACTGAATGCGCAAGCATATACAACTTTTAGTTGATTACAGAATGTAATCACAAGCAGTATGAAGCTGACTACTGCTACATCTGCAACAACAATATTTTGAGCCTGGTTGTACACCCATATGGTGAGCTTGCTGGCAGACACTCACTAGATGCACAAGGTATGTACAACTTAAAATAAACCGAAAATTTTTACTGTTGGTTATAATAGTACGCCGTATTGGTAAAGACTGCTGACCGTTCTATATATGTAAAATATGTTATTCAAAATTAAATTAGGGAGCAATACTATAAGGTTAAAAAATACTTTATTTAAATTAAAAGTTAAATTACTTAAAAATAGTTAATTATGATTTACTGTCTTTTGTAAATTAATAATAATTATTATTTTTGGAACAACTTACCAACATAATTATTAAATGGAATGTCACGTATTAACTGCGTCAAGGGTTAAAGACCTTGAAAGACAAACTAAAAATGCACTACAGGATGGTTGGCAGCTTAACGGCTCATTGTCGGCTATTGAAATTCCTACAAGAAACAGTTCAAAAACGGTGTTTTATCAGGAAATTAAAAGATAATTGTTTAATCAACAGGCTGCAAAGCCTGTTTTTTTTATGTTTTGTATCCACTGGCTTAAAAGGATCAGAAGAGAAAATATTTCAGTCACTAATCTTAAATAAATACGGAATAGAACAACAATTCCCGATCCCCTTGCTGTTCACTGAGCTTCCGCTGAAGCGAGACAAGTGGTCGATGCATCGAAATACTGTCGAACGATGCCTGAGGTGGTTGCTGAGTTCACGTTGCTGAGCCCGCCGTAGCATGGTTAGTGAGCCCGTCGAACTATCGAAGCACGGTTATTGAGCTTGACGAAATATTCTCGAAGGCACACCCAACACCCTTTTATATGATTAAAAAAAACTATTAAAATGTTTCCCTTATAAGAAGTTTACATCCCCCTCACCCCCTTCAAAGGGGGAATAATTAACCACAGATTCAAGATTTAAATAATTTATTAATGAATTACGATGGTTGCTGAGTTCACGGTTGCTGAGCCGCTGAAGCACCGTTATTGAGCTTGACGAAATATTCTCGAACGGTGCCTGAGGCGGTTGCTGAGTTTATCGAAGCATGGTTATTGAGCCTGCTGAAATATTCTCGAAGGCACACACAACACCCGGTATCAGATTAATAAAATCTCGTAATCTGTGAATCTGTGGTAAATAATTTTTGTTGCTAACAGCTTAAAATCAGATAGTGTATATTCGGGCATATCTGTTTTGCTTTTGTTCTCATGAATGCTGCACATCCTTTTACATTTAAGAACGGAATTATAGGTTTATTTGATTTAGTTGTTAAAAAGGTAATTTACCGCGTGCAAGGCCTTCTGTTTCTTTTGCGCACCAAGCCGTAAGGTTCACGGAAAGAGATGAAATTAAGAATTTTGAAAGAGATCTTTCACTCCATTTCATGCCGTTTAAAATGCCAACCCCTACTCAAAATAATTTTTTAGGTAGTTAAAAAATATCTAACTTTACAATAGATATCCCACTTTTATGGGATACGTTAATTGTAAGCGATATGACTACACACCCTGTGCCGCCCAATGAAGAACAAAGGCTTGAAAGCTTAAGGCTTCATGAATTATTAAACCTGCAAAAAGATCCCGAACTGGATATTTTTGCCGAAGCAGCATGTTTGATAACCGGTTGCCCGGTGGGGATCATAGGGGTAATGGAGGCCGATCACCAGCGTATTCAAAGCTGTGTGGGGATGGATGTGGATATTGTTCCGCGTAGTGAAACGGTGTGCCAGTACACCATTATGAGTCGGGACGTGCTTATTATTGAAGATACCTTTGCAGACGAAAGAACATCAGCTAAAAGTATGATCATTGAGGGTAATATAAGGTTCTATGCGGGAGTTCCGATATTTGACGAAAACGGATTGGTGCTGGCAACCATCTGTGTGGTAGATTTTGCCCCTAAATCACTTTCAGACAAGCAGATTGAATCTTTAAAAAACCTTGGCAAGGCAGTTACAAAAACCTTGCTTCGCAGAAGAGAGCACGTGCAGGCCGAATATTTTTCGGAGGTTTTTAATGTTACCAACAACCTTATTTGTGTATTAAGCAATGATTTGGTGTTTAAAGATGTGAACCCTGCATTAGAAGCTTTGTATAATAAACATAAAGCGGAATTAGTTCATCTGGCGTTAGCAGATGTGGTTGGTAATGATGAAAATCTAAAACAAAAATTAAACGAATTATCTTCTAATGCAGAAGGTTTTACTGCCACAACTGTAACCACTGTTAACGGTCAGGAAGAAGTGGTTGTAGAGTGGTTTTTTAAGCCCAACCAGCAAAAGACCGAAATAATAGGTTTTGGCCGCAATATTACCCAAGAGATGGAAGAACGCAGTAAATTGGAAAGTTCAGAACGCCGTTTTAGAAATTTCTTTGAAAATGCGATCGGGCTTATGAGCATGCACGACTTAAACGGGAAGATTCTTGCAGTAAATGAGAAAGGAAGGGAATTACTTGATTTTACAAAAGAAGATGTAAATAATTTATCATTACAGCAACTGGTACCGCCAGAGCGTCTTGAAAATTTGAACGATTATTTGCAGCGTATCATCGAGAAAGGTGAAGATACCGGAACCATGATACTGCGTACCAAAACCGGAAAAGATATTTACTGGATGTATAACAATATGCTGGAAACCGACGAGAACGGTAAACAGTATGTGGTAAGTACGGCATTGAACATGACCGAGCGTATACAGCTGGAGAGGGACCTGATCTATACCCAGAAAATTCTGGAGCAAACGAACAAAGTAGCCAGTGTAGGCGGTTGGGAAATAAACCTGAAAACCAATAAGATATTCTGGTCTGAATCTACAAAAAAAATTCATCAAGTACCAGAGAATTATGTACCAGATTTTGAAAGTACCATTGGCTTTTATGATGAAGAGAGTAAACCAAAAATAGAATATCTTTTTACTCAGGCAGTACAAGAAGGTATCCCTTACGACGAAGAGTTAAGGCTGCAAAGATTTGACGGTTCATTGATATGGGTTCGTGTAAAAGGTG
The DNA here is from genome assembly GCA_913777665.1 of uncultured Myroides sp. Classification (GTDB taxonomy): domain Bacteria; phylum Bacteroidota; class Bacteroidia; order Flavobacteriales; family Flavobacteriaceae; genus Flavobacterium. The sequence goes on along the minus strand of CAJYTF010000071.1, from coordinate 5,395 downwards.
TTCCCGAATTCGAAGAAGGAGTATGCGTAAAAGTATTTGGTATTATTCAGGATATCGATCAAACCAAGAAAACATTTTTAGAACTGGAAAAGAAGGAAGCTATGTTGCGGTCATTCGTAAATTACGTTCCGGCTGCAGTAGCAATGCTAGACAATAACTTAAATTATATATCGGTAAGCAAAAGGTGGCTGCAGGAATTTCATGACAACAGATCCGATATCATCGGGCAGAATTTATATGATGTAAACCCGAATATTCCCGATGAAAGAAGGGCTATTTATGCTAAAGCTCTTCAAGGCCAGGCGTACAAAAATGAGAACCAGTTGTTCGAAATACCGGGCGTAACTTCGCCGCAGCATTTTAACTGGGAGGTGATTCCATGGCATTTTTCAGATGGAAGAATTGGTGGTGTGGTGATATCAACCCAGAATATCACAAATTCTGTAAAAACAAACCAGGAATTAAAAGATGCAAAACGGCTGGCAGATCTTGCAAGCAAGGCTAAGTCTGAATTTCTTGCCAATATGAGCCATGAGATACGAACACCGCTTAACGGTGTCATCGGTTTTTCTGATCTGTTGCTTAAAACGCCTTTAACAGAGATGCAGAAACAGTATCTTAACTACATCAGCGATTCGGGTAACAGCCTGCTAAGCATTATAAACGATATTTTAGATTTTTCTAAAATAGAATCGGGTAAGCTGGAATTGTTTATAGACCGTTACAATTTGTACGATTTGGCAAACCATGTAGTAAACATCATTCTGTACCAGGCACAAAGCAAAGATTTGGAATTGCTGCTGAATATAGAGCAGGGGCTTCCCAAAACCATTTGGATTGATGAAGCCCGCATTAAGCAGGTGCTGATAAACCTGTTGGGCAATGCGGTGAAGTTTACCGAAGTGGGAGAAATAGAGTTTGCTGTAAGCAGGTTAAAACAAGACGATAAAAATATAACATTGCGTTTCTCTGTAAGGGATACGGGAATAGGTATTCCGCAGGAAAAGCAAAAGCGCATTTTTGATGCCTTTACGCAGGAAGACAGTTCTGTAAGTAAAAAATATGGCGGAACCGGTCTTGGATTAACAATCTCCAACAACCTGCTTAAGTACATGGGTACAAACCTTATGCTTGAAAGCGAAATGGAAAAAGGGTCTGTGTTTTATTTTGATATCGAAGTTCCGTATGATAAGGAAGAACTGCAGGAAAATGACGTTGATATGTCAGAAATAGGCAGGGTGCTGGTGGTAGACGACAACCAGAACAACCGTACCATTTTACAGCACATGCTGGCACATAAAAACATTAAATCTGAGGCAGCGGCAAACGGACTGGAAGCGATTCAACTATTAATGAACGGCGAACGGTTTGATATGATCCTGATGGATTATCACATGCCGGTATTATCGGGACTGGAAACAATTGAAAAAATAAAGGAATTGTTTAAAATTCAGGAACAGATGATTCCGCTCATTGTATTGCATACTTCATCTGAAGAGAACGAATATATATCAGCGTTTAGAAAAGATGAGAAATCGTACTGTCTGTTAAAACCAATCAAGTCAGACGAGCTTTACAGAACCCTTAAATATGCCGTAAAAGATTCTAAACAGCATACCGCTAAAAAAGATAGGGCAGTTTCTGAAGAAGAAATGGTAATAACACAACCAATGACGGTACTCTTGGCAGACGATAATCCGGTAAACAGAGCGCTTAACAACAAAATGATGCAGCTTATTGCACCCAACGCAGCCTTAACAGAAGTTAGCGACGGTCAGCAGGCTTTATTGAAATGTACTGAAACCGTTTTCGATTTAATTTTAATGGACGTGCAAATGCCGGTGATGGACGGTATAGAGGCTACAAGGTCGATCCGAATGCTTTCTGATTATAAGAATGTGCCGGTTATAGGAATTAGTGCAGGTAATTCTGTAGGCGAGAAAGAGCGCTGTTTGTTGGCAGGGATGTCCGATTTTCTTCCAAAACCTATCAGGCAGGCTGAATTGTTCGCTGTAATTAAAAAAAATATTGCTGCCGACGATAGCACAACTTGGGATTTGAATATTGATAATACAGATCATTTAGATCAAAAAATGATCGAAGAGCAGTTAGGCGATGACGAAGAGTTTAAAGGATTCTTTATAAACTTAGTTATACAAGAGCTTACCAATACAAAAGAAGAGCTGCAAAAAATTATTTCCGATTATGAAAGTACCACAGCAAAAGGTTTTCTTCATAAGCTTAAGGGAACTGCGGGCACATCGGGACTGGTGAAGTTGACAGAGAGGGCTGCCTTCTGGGAACAAGAGATAGAATCGAATCCTGACTTGTTTACCATGGAACAGGAAATAACAAGTGAAATTAATAAGGGAATAGAAATTTTCCAACAAATGTTAAAAAAGTAAAGATATGGTGATTTTAATAGCTGAAGACGACGAACTGATATTGAAAACTGTAGAACATAAACTTAAAAAGGAAGGATACGAAGTGCTGATCGCACGCAACGGTAAAGAAGCGATCGATCTGGTTAAGGTGACCGATATTGATCTGGTTATATCAGATATTATGATGCCTTTCGCTTCAGGTACCGAAATATTGTCGGCAATTAAAGCATTTGGTAAAGATATTCCGGTTATAATGCTTTCAGGGCTTGGTCAGGAAGAAGTTGTCTTAGATGCATTTAATCTGGGAGCGGCAGATTTTATGGTAAAACCTTTCAGCCCAACCGAACTGATATTGCGTATAAAACGTCTTATGGCTCAAAAATAAATAACGTATGGGAACAGTACATTTAAGTATTTTGATCCATGACCTGGTACTGATTTTTTTGTCGGTGCTTGTACTTATTCTGATAATGATGGGCGCGGTATTGTTTTACGGTTTCTACCAGTACAAATCACTGAAAAACAAGCGCGATTGGGAATCTTTGATTGATTCAAGGGTAAGCAGCGCCATCGTATTTTCAGAAGAAAAAGAAGTTCCGGAAAGTGAATTCTTTCACAGTCATTCTCAAGAAGTTTCATTCAGGAATCTGCTGTTGGAAAAACTGGTATCGTCAAAGAAAAAATTCTCGGGAGTGGCTCAGGATGAAATTCAACGGCTTTTTGTTAATTATGAACTGAATAAAGAGGCTGTACAAAATTTAAATAGTACCAAACCTTACATAATTGCGGGCGGTATTCAGGAAGTTACCGCGATGAAAATGACCGACAGTCTGCCGCAAGTAGAAAAATATCTGACTCATCCGGCCGCACAAGTCTATAATGAAGCGCAGTACGCAATGGTTGTGTTCAAAGGTTTTAGCGGTTTGGCTTTTCTAAATACGCTGGATACTGCACTCTCAGATTGGCAGCAATTGAGACTGTTGGGATCTCTGCAAATGATTCCAAACGATACCGATTTATGTGTTGAGCTATGGCTTAAAAACAGTAATTTATCAGTTGTGATTTTTACATTGAAACTGATTCAGAAATTTCAGATGCTGGCACTCTATGATCAGGTTAAAGGTTTGTTGTACCATGCATCTGAAAAAGTTCGACTAAATGCAGTGTTAACACTGCAGGTTCTTGAAAACGATCGTACAAAGGATGACTTTATGGAAGCGTATCCATTGCAGCCTGTAAAGGTTCAACTTGCAATACTGCGCGCGATGAAGTATTCTAACGACAAGCGCTATTATGATTTTTTTATGACGCAATTAAACAATCAGCCTATTGTTGCTTTAAAGATAGAAGCGGCACAAGCGCTACTGGCATTAGGATTTTCTGAAAGTTTAAAAGAAACCGCTAACAGTAAAGCTGTATCGGAACAAATAAGGGAAATTGTAAAACACGTATTACAGCAGAAGATATGATTGACTTTGCCCACACTGTATATATAATTGTTATTTGGCTGTTCTTACTATATTCTGCAGCAGTTTTTCTGGTTTATTCGTGGATAGGTATTTATGCATTTGGAGCGGTAAGACGCTATAAAAATGAAAATACGTTTACCGATTATGGTATTATAGCATCAAATCCCAACGCGCCTACATTCAGTCTTATAGCTCCTGCTTATAACGAAGGACTGACTATTGTTGACAATGTTCGTTCATTATTGTCACTCTATTATCACAATTTGGAAATCATTATCGTTAACGACGGAAGTAAAGACGATTCGATCACCAAACTGATTGCCGCATACGATTTGGAACGTGTATCGTTTTTTGTACAGGGAACTATTGAAACAAAACCGGTAAAGGGGATTTATAAAAGTAAAAATCCGGCGTTTAAAAAACTGTTGGTGGTTGATAAGGAAAATGGCGGAAAGGCAGATGCTTTAAATGTTGGTATCAATGTGTCTTCCGGAGAATACATGGTTTGTATTGATGTGGACTGTATTTTGGAACAGGATGCTATCTTAAAACTTGCAAAACCTTTCTTGGAGCAAACCGATAAAAGATTAATCGCCTGCGGTGGTGTAATACGGCTGGCTAACAACTGTAAGGTAGAAAACGGTAAAGTAGTAAGCGTTAACCTTCCAAAATCACGATTGGGCAGGGCACAGGCGTTAGAATATATCAGGGCTTTTGTTTTGGGTCGTATGGCATGGTCACGCGCGTCGGGGCTTATTCTTATATCGGGAGCTTTTGGGGCTTTTGACAGGGAAATAGTTTTGAAGTGTGGGGGATATGATACAGCTACCGTAGGGGAAGACATGGAGCTGGTTGTGCGTATGCGCCGTTTTATGGAGAAAGCTAAGGAACCTTACGAGGTAGTTAATATTCCGGAACCTCTTTGCTGGACCGAAGTTCCTGAAAGCAAAGATATATTGTCCCGACAAAGGAACCGTTGGATGCGCGGAACTATGGAAACGCTTTGGAAACACCGTAAATTAATGTTCAATCCAAAATACGGCAAGCTGGGTATGGTTAGTTTGCCGTACTGGTTTCTGTTTGAATTTTTGGGTCCTCTGGTAGAGTTTTCAGGATATGTTGTTTTCTTGATATTCTTACTGTTGGGTATCGTTAACTGGCCGTTCTTTTTTGTGTTGTTTGCCCTGGTAATTTCTACCGGTATTTTGTATTCTGTTTACGCAGTTTTGGTCGATTTGGTCGGTAGGCAGGTTTATACCAAAAGAAAAGATTTTCTTACATTAATTGCAACTGCCGTAGCAGAGCCTTTTTATTTCCACCCTTTAACGGTGAAGGCTGGGGTAAGTGGTTTTATAGATTACTTTAAAAAATCGCACAGTTGGGGAGAAATGACGAGGCAAGGTTTCAGCCAGTCTTCCAAACGCTTGTCTCCAAAAGAAAAATTCACTCAGTTCGTTGTTTCGGGCTTGAAAAAATGGGGACTTATTGCAGCTGCTTTTTCGGTAATGTTCCTTATAGGTGTTTTTGTAGAATGGATATGGT
>CAJYTF010000070.1 GCA_913777665.1 uncultured Myroides sp. | reverse complement strand
GATAATATTCAGAAATTTTATACTGAAAAAGGGAAAATAGAAATGATTAATTATTTCTGTTCATTTATAGATAATGTAAAACGTATCGATAAAGAATTAGAAGTCTACTATATAAAATATTTAAATCGTATGGGATTGAATGAAGAAAAAATTAATGAGCTTTTACAAGAATTTAAAATTGAAGCAGAAATTCTATACAAATAATTAATGTCTAAAACATCTTTAAATACTGATTTAAAAGAATTTATAAACAACAACTTAAAGCAAGATATTAATAATTTGGCTTTAAAGAAAAATCCGTTTCCTGATTACGAATGGTTATGGATTTTAAATCAGATTCAGGCAAAACAGAAAGCCGAAAAAAAATTACCCACTTGGTTTGGTAACGATGATGTTATTTTTGCTAGTACCTTATCTATTGAACAAACTTCATCGGAAACACTCGCAAAGTTTAAAAGCGAATTAATCTCTGGAGAAAAACTTATCGACTTAACGGGTGGTTTTGGTGTAGATGATTTTTATTTTGCAAAACGATTTAAGAAAGTAGTCCATTGCGAATTTCAAGAAGATTTATCTAAGATAGTTCAGCATAATTTCAGTGTTTTAAATGCAGATAATATTCAAACTGTTTTTGGTGACAGTATTTCATATCTTCAAAAATCAACTGAAAAGTTTGATTGGATTTATATTGATCCTGCTCGAAGAGATGATAAAAAAACAAAAGTTTTTCTATTAAAAGACTGTACCCCAAACGTTGTTGAGTTGCATGATTTGTTGTTTGAAAAATCAGATAACATATTAATTAAAGTAGCTCCGTTACTTGATATTTCATCAATTTTAAACGAATTAAGCAACGTTAAAACAATTTACGCGATTGGTTTGCATAACGAAGTGAAAGAACTTTTAATTGTTTTGCAGAAAGATTTCATAAATCAACCCGAACTTATTGCTGTCAATATTTCAAATGATGGAACCATTCATCAAGATATTTTTTCTTTAAATGACGATTTCTATTCGCAGTTGTCTCTTCCCTTAAATTATCTGTATGAACCATTCAGCAGTTATCTTAAATTGGGATCTTACAATAGTATTGCCGCAAAATTTAATATAAGTAAATTGCACAAACATTCGCATTTATACACATCGAACGAATTGATTGATTTTCCGGGACGATCTTTTAAAATTGAACAGATTATTCCATACAATAAAAAAGACATTAAGTTTTTAGAAAACTCAAAGTGTAATGTTACCACTCGAAATTTCCCTTTAAAAGTGGAAGAAATCCGCAAAAAACATAAAATTAAAGATGGTGGTGATTTGTATGCTTTTTTTACTACTGATTTGAATAATGATAAAATTATGGTGATTTGTAAAAAAATAACGACCGATAATTAATCGGTCGTTTTCTTTAATATTTCAATTCTAATGTTTTAGAAGTTTCTGCTCTTAATTCTTTCAACAATTCCGGATGATCGTTTAATTTTAAGCCAAACGAAGGAATCATTTCTTTGAATTTTGCCTGCCATTCCGGTGATTTAAATTCATTAGGGAAACATTTTTCAATCAACTTCAACATAATGGTAACCGTTGTTGATGCACCTGGTGAAGCGCCTAATAAAACCGCCAAACTACCATCGGCAGCATTAACAACTTCTGTTCCAAAAGCTAATTCTGCTTTACCGTTTTTATCGCGTTTCATTGTTTGTACGCGTTGACCGGCAATTTCCAATCGCCAATTTTCTTTTTTGGCATTCGGAAAATATTCTTTTAACGAAGATAATTTTTTCTCTGGCGATGCCAATACTTCAGAAATCAAATATTTTGTCAATCCCATATTATCCAAACCTGCACCAACCATTGTTCCGATGTTTCCTGTTGAAATAGAACTGAACAAATCCCAATACGAACCCGTTTTTAAGAATTTTGTTGAAAACCCTGCGTACGGACCAAACAATAATGATTTTTTGCCGTTTACAAAACGGGTGTCTAAATGCGGAACTGACATTGGCGGTGCACCAACAGATGCCAAGCCGTAGACTTTTGCGAAGTGTTGTTCTGCCAATTGTTCATCTTCGCAAACCAACCATTGACCAGAAACCGGAAATCCACCGTATGCTTTTCCTTCAGGAATTCCAGATTTTTTCAATAATAAAATAGAAGCACCACCCGCCCCAATAAACACAAATTTTGATGTTACCGTGCGTTTTTCACCTGTTTTAATATCTTTTACAGAAACCTTCCATTTGCCGTCTTGCGTTCGCTTTAAATCGTAAACTTCGGTATTAAAAGTAACTTTAACTCCGTCTTGTTTTAGCTGATGTTTAATCATTCGCTTAGTTAATTCGCCAAAATTAACATCGGTTCCTAAATTCATATAAGTAGCCGCCACTTTTTGATCAGCTTTACGGTTTTCCATTATTAGTGGAGCCCAATTTTTGATGGTTTCAGCATCTTCGCTGTATTCCATTGCCTCAAAAAGAGGTTCCTTTTTTAAAGCTTCGTGTCTGTTTTTTAGGAAATTTACATTTGCATCGCCCCAAACAAAACTCATGTGCGGAACAGTATTCACAAATGATTTTGGAGATTGAATGATATTTTTTTTCACCAAATACGACCAAAACTGACGAGATTCTTCAAACTGTTCGCAAATATCTAATGCTTTAGTTGTATCAATCACCCCATTTTTTTCGGGCGTATAATTTAATTCACAGAAAGCTGCGTGACCCGTTCCGGCATTGTTCATAGCATCTGAACTTTCCTGCGCGGCACTGTCTAAACGTTCAAAAATTTCAATTGTTGCTTTAGGATTTAACTCTTTAAGTAACAACCCAAGTGTAGCGCTCATGATTCCGGCACCAATTAATACTACATCGCTTTCTGTACTTTTGTTTGTTGACATTTTTAAATGATCTGTTATTTAAAACTTGCTTAATTTATGTTTAAAACCTGTTGCTGCTCATGTAATCTTGCAGTAAAATGGTTGCTGCAATTTCATCGACCAAGGCTTTGTTTTGTCGTTGTTTTTTCTTTAAACCGCTATCGATCATTGTTTGAAAAGCGATTTTTGACGTAAAACGTTCATCAATCCTAATAATTTCTATTTGCGGATACAGATGTGCTAATTTTTCTACGAACTTATTAATTTCAGCTCCGATACTCGATGCTTCATTATTCATGCGCTTTGGTTCGCCAACTATTATTTTTGAGACTTTTTCGGTTTTAAAATAGTTTTCTAAGAACAGAAAAATATTCTTTGTTTCAACAGTTGTCAATCCCGATGCAATGATCTGCATTTCGTCGGTCACGGCAATTCCGGTACGTTTTCCACCGTAATCAATTGCCATTAGCTTGAAATTATTAGTATTCAAACGTTCCGTAATTAGATTTTATGGTTAACTTTTTAGAATTAGAAGCTTCTACCCTTCCAACAATTTGTGCGTTTACGTTAAACGATTTAGAAATGGCAATAATTTCTTCAGCAATTTCAGGGTTAACGTACAATTCCATTCTATGACCACAGTTAAAAACCTGATACATTTCTTTCCAACCAGTTTGCGATTGCTCTTGAATCAACTTAAATAATGGCGGAACATCGAACAAATTGTCTTTAATTACGTGAACATTATCTACAAAATGCAAAATTTTTGTTTGTGCACCACCCGAACAATGCACCATTCCGTGCACATCAGTTGCATTAAATTTTGATAATATTTCTTTTATGATCGGTGCGTAGGTTCTTGTTGCAGAAAGTACTAATTTACCAGCGTTTATTGGCGATCCTTCCACTTCATCGGTCAATTTCTTTGCACCTGAATAAATCAAATCTTTTGGTACCGACGGATCAAAGCTTTCAGGATAATTCTCTGCTAAATAATGTGCAAAAACATCGTGACGCGCAGATGTTAAACCATTGCTACCCATTCCGCCGTTGTATTCTTTCTCGTAAGTTGCCTGACCGAAAGATTCCAAACCAACAATAACATCGCCCGGTTTAATATTGGCATTGTCAATAACATCGCTGCGTTTCATTCGAGCCGTAACGGTAGAATCTACAATAATTGTTCGAACAACATCACCAACATCAGCCGTTTCCCCACCTGTAGAATGAATAGTCACTCCGAATTTTTTCAATTCTTCAATCAATTCTTCCGTTCCGTTGATAATTGCCGAAATAACTTCGCCAGGAACCAGATTTTTGTTTCTACCGATCGTAGATGACAACATGATGTTATCTGTAGCACCAACACACAACAAATCATCGATATTCATGATTAAGGCATCTTGCGCGATACCTTTCCAAACAGATAAATCGCCGGTTTCTTTCCAATAAAGATATGCCAAAGACGATTTTGTTCCAGCGCCATCGGCGTGCATAATCAAGCAATAATCTTCGTCATTGGTTAAATAATCGGGAACAATTTTACAGAAAGCTTTAGGAAATAAACCTTTATCAATGTTTTTAATAGCATTATGCACATCTTCTTTTTGGGCAGATACCCCACGTTGCGCATAACGATTTGTACTATTATCTGAACTCATATTTTTGTGTGTTGTTGTGCAAATTTACATTTAAAAACAATGTTTTGCAATGGAATTAATAACAAATATCTAACGATTGCATAATTTGTTACAAAGTACGCAAAATCGTAGTAGCATCGGCTTGTGCTTGCGGCAAAATGGTGATATCTGCTACCTGCACATGTTTTGGCTGATTTACTGCAAATGCGATATTTGCGGCAATATCTTCGGCTTTTAAAGGCTCATAACCTTGATATACTTTACTTGCAATATCTTCATTTCCTTTAAATCGAACCAAAGAAAATTCGGTTTCTACAGCACCTGGAGCAATTCCGGTAACTTTAATTCCCAACGGAAGAAAATCTAAACGCATGCCTTTTGTAAGTGCCTCTACCGCCCATTTTGATGCGCAATAAGTTGTTCCGTTTGCATACGCTTGCTTACCGGCAATCGATGAAATATTTACGATATGTGCATTATCGGAAGTTTTGATAAAAGGCAAACACGCTTTGGTAACGTAAATTAATCCTTTTACGTTGATATCAATCATCGCATCCAAATCATCTAAATCGGCATCTTGAAAACTTGCCAAACCGTGAGCATTACCGGCATTATTAATCAAAACATCAATATTTTGCCATTCGGTAGGAATTGAATCAAAAGCAGTAAAAACTTCTTCTTTCTTCGCAACGTCAAACTGCAATAATAAAGTTGGTGTATCAATAAGTTCGGCTTGCAGTTGTTGTAATCGTTCCAACCTTCTTCCACACAGAATCAATCGGTTTCCTTCAGCCAAAATTTTTGCAGTTGCATAGCCAATTCCTGAACTGGCACCGGTAATAAGTATTGTTTTCATTTTAAAGAAATCTTTTGGCAAAGGTAAAACACATTTTTAAATAACGGTTTGTTTTAAGCCCTGCATAATGCATTGCCATAAATAATTAAAGAACGATTTTTCTTTGGTACGGTCAACAGGTTTAATTTCCACTTTTTTAAATCCGTCGGTGTTCGATCGAACCACCATATTGGCAGCTGCTGTTAAAAATTTACGTTCTTTATTCTCCTTATTAAGCAGCGTCATTTTTAAATTGTTGAAATCCATGGCGTACTGCCCTATTGCCGTATTATTATTTCCGCTGAAATTAAATGCCATGTGATCGATTTTTCCATCTGCCTGCACTTTTAAATAAGGTTTTAAAAACGGATTCATTGCCGGAGCCGGAAAATTTTTTAAATCGCCATTAATGTTGAATTTTTCAGATCGATCCATAATATCAAACTGCCAGCTTGCTACCAAATCGCCTTGCTGCATGAATTTTGTTCTGACAAATATTTGCGTTTTTGGTCCGTTGGAACGCTTGTATCCGCTGTAAAGATTCGTTGCTGTTAAATTAAAATTCGCAAAAGTAAGTTTGCCCGGATTGGTACTTTTTGCCGTATCTTCTTCGTATGAAAGTTTTGAATTTTTGATTTTCAAAGTCTGTATTTCAAACGGAAATTCAACATTTCGCAATCTGTAGCTGTACAAATGATTTTCTTTAGGATTTAAAGGAACCGAAACATCGCGGTAAATTTGTGCATCCATATTGCTTAAAAGAACTTCTTTAAACTTTATGAAAAATTCATCTTGCGCATCAAATCCCCATGTAAAATTATTGAATTGTAACTCATTTGCCGATAAATTGTAATAATCTTGAGCATATTTCAACTTTGCCGCATGTTCTTTTCGACTTATTTTCGGAATCATTTTAAAATTTTTCACCGATGCATTAGCCTGTTTCAGCACAATTCCTGCTGCGTGAATGTTGTAATCTTTTCCGGTATCAAAATGAATTTTCCCTGTTGTTAACAATGGATTTTTATAAACAAACGGAACATTTTCTAAAACCGTTTTATCATCAACCCGAATATTATTTAAGGTTAAATTAAAATTGTTTACGGTTAGTTTTTTATATTTTGCTGCATGATCTTTTAAAACGTAATTGGCGTTGTTTACCGACACTTTATTAATTAAAACAAGATCGTTCAGTTTACTTGGTTCGCTTGTTTTTTTAGATGGATTTTTCTTTGGAACATGCACAAATTGCGGATTATTCAACTGAAATTCATCAATTACTAAATGTTGTTTTACTTTGTTTGATATTTTCTTGATTTTGATATCAAAATTGCTCACATTTAAAACTCCCAACGAATTAAATGCGGACTTTTTTATATCGATTTGATCAACATCCAACTGAAAAGGAATCAGCGGCTGCACCATTTTTTCGGTATCTTTTTTTGCTTGTTGAACTACCGTCTGGTTTTTCTGATCTAAAATTTTCACATTAATCGAATCAATTGAAATAGCACCGATCTTCACAAATAAATCGTCGGTTTTGTTATAGCCCCAATCGGTATTTTTCAGAGTAAGTTTCGGAACATCAACCAACAATCGGGTATTTGATTCGGTTTGTGTATTTTTAAATTCTTTTGATGTTTTGTATGGCAACAGTCTAAAATTATTCACCGAAATATTCTGCATATCAATAGCAATACTGTTCGATTTTACAATTTGCAGATCATTTACCACACTGTAAACAGAGTCAATTTTAAAACTATAATCGGTATAAGTAAATGGAATATCTTTTTGCACCGTATATTTTCCCATGTGAATTCCGTCGATCTCTGCGTTGAAATTAAAGATTTCGTGTAATAAGGTATCGTTTCCGGCAGTCATCATTTTTAAATGCGCTTTTTGCACACTTATTTTATCAATATCAATAATCGAAGATAACTTCGATTCACTTTTAAGCGTATCACGAACTGCAGGTTTTAAAACCGTAATTTCCGGACCAATAACAGAAATGGTGTAGGCTTTAAGATTTTTATTTTTGATTAATTCGTAGAAATTTACACCGGTAACACTGATGCGTTCTACCTTACCAAAAAAATCGATGTCTTTTTTAATATCGGCATTCTTCTTCGGTGTCAGTTCCACATTTTCTATAGACAGACTATTGCTGAAAATAGAAAAATTCATATCATTATAAACCAAATTATAAGCCGTATCATTTTTGTCTTCGATAATTTTAGGAAGCTGGTTTTTAATGATCACATTTATTGTAACATTTACTATAACTGCCAACAATAGTACAGACAAAGCAATAATGCCTATGATTTTTACAGGTTTGGTGATTTTCATAAAGGCTACATTTTTTATTAAATGTAACAAAAATTATTCAAATGCTTTTTTAGTTTTACAGACAATTATAAACTAATTTTAAACCATAATAATGTATAAATAAAAAGATTGCCAAGAACCCTTGGCAATCTCTAAATAAATATGAAATACAAAGTTTAATTTTGTAATGTAGTAAAAGTATTGATTTTTAATTGATTACACAAATAAATTTTTAAAAATGTCTGAAATTAAACTGTTAAAAATAAATGATTTTAAAAACAAAGAGCCCGAAAACTCTTTTTATGCCAATACCATAACCAATCATTTGCTTTTACATCACTCGCGAATTGAAAAGCCGCACAAGCATAATTTTTATGCCGTTTTTCTGTTTACCAAAGGAACCGGAATGCACGAAATTGATTTTAATAAGTACGAAGTAAAACCTGGATCGGTCTTTTTTCTGTATCCCGGACAAACGCATTCGTGGGAACTTTCAGACGATATTGACGGATACATTTTTTTTCATACCGAAGATTTTTATGAAATGACGTATGTAAATAATTCTATTAAAGATTTTCCTTTTTTTGAATCGAATTACTCTGAGAAATGTATCTATTTAACTGAAGAAAAATGCAGATTGATTGAAGATCTTTTTAAAACACTTTTAATAGAATCTGCAAATGAAGAATGGAATAAAAAGCAATTGATCTTATCATATTTAACACAGATCTATATTTATTTAAACCGATTTTTAGAAACACAAAGTGCTGTTAATTTTTCAGATTTAAGACATTATCAATCAGTCTTTTCAAAATTTGAAAAATTGGTAGACGAACATTTTTCAAAAATAAAATCAGCAACAGAATATGCTGATTTATTGAATATTACACAAAAACATTTAAACAGAATTGTTAAGTCCATCACCCAAAAAACAACAACCGAAATTATCACCGATCGTATTATTCTGGAAGCTAAACGTCAGTTGCTTTATACCGATAAAACCTTAAACGAAATCGCGTTTGATTTAGGTTTTAGTGATTATACTTACTTTTCGCGATTGTTTAAAAAGCAGGTTGCAATTACGGCATCAGATTTTCGAAAAATGTACAAAAACGAAAGATAATTGTTAAACTTCGTCTTCGTTTTTGTAGAATAAATTCAACCACATTAATCGCGACATACGGTAATTAAACGTAGATAACAGCAGTACAATTAAAACAACACCAAAGAAAATACTTAAAAAACCTATGTTAAACAATAAACCTAACACAAAAACTGCCACCATTTCTGCAACGGTTAAAGCATAACTCATGTACATTCCGCCAAAGTAAAAACCAGGTTCGCGGTGAAACGAATAGTTGCATTTTGAACAACGCTCATTCATAACCGGCATTCTAAACAAAAACGGATTTCCTTTTGCCTTAAAAACTTTGGTTCCGCCACATTTGGGACAAGTACCATCTAAAACTTTACTTACGTAAGACATTTCTTATTAATTTTGTACAAATATACGGCTATTTATCACGTTAAACCGTTTCAAAAAAACGCAATTAGTTGCACAATTCAGACATTTAATTAAATTTTACATGAATACAAATTCAGCAGAAATACCTTGTTTTATTCCTTTTAACGAAGATGTATCTCCTATAAAATTACCTGAAAAATTAAATTTTCCGTTTTATTACGATGTGCATCCGTTATGCGAAATTGCTGCAAAACAAGTGCAACATTTCTTGGAAACTAATGATGAATTGCAGCATAATTTCGGTTTAGAAAACAATGCTGATTTATTACCCATTGGTAAAATGTTTGGTGTTTTAATTGTTGAAAATAATGGCGAATTAGGTTTTTTAGCAGCTTATTCAGGTAAATTGGCAAACAGTAATTCGGTTGCATTTTTTGTACCGCCTGTGTTTGATATGCTAATTGATAACGGTTATTTTTTACGCAAGGAAGAAGAACTGAATGCCATAAATAGAGAAATTGAAGCGTTAGAAAATAATACTGATTTAAAAAATCTTATTAAAAATCGAACTGATTTAGAAGCAACTGCCAGGCATGAAATTGATTCTTTTAAAGAAAAGATTAAAATCAATAAACAGATTAGAAAGCAAGAACGAATCTTAAAAAAAGAAACACTTTCAATTGAAGAATACCAACAATTTGAAGCAGATTTAATCAAACAGAGTTTATACGACAAACATTTGCTGAAAGAATTAACAGGTAATTATGAAACAGAATTAAATTCAATCAAAAAAGAAATTTCCATCTTAACAGATCAAATTGAAATTCTAAAAAATCTTCGCAAAACAAAATCGAATGCATTACAAAATTGGCTTTTTACAAACTACACATTTTTAAATGCCGAAAGTGAAGAAAAATCACTGCTCGATATATTTAAAACGGCACTTCACTCCCAACCTCCTGCTGGTGCCGGCGAATGTTGTGCACCCAAATTATTTCAGTACGCTTATAAAAATAATTTAAAACCCATTGCTTTGGCAGAATTCTGGTGGGGACAATCGCCAAAATCAGAAGTTCGCAAACACAAACAATTTTATCCATCGTGTTGGGGTAAGTGCGAACCCATTTTAAGTCACATGCTTAAAGGATTGCAGGTAGATGAAAATCCGTTTTTACAAAATCCTGCAAAAGACAAAGAATTGGAAATTATTTACGATGATGCTTATTTGGTAGTTGTAAATAAACCTGCCGAATTTTTATCGGTACCCGGAATCAATATCAGCGATTCGGTTTACGAGCGAATCAAACACAGGTATCCGCAGGCAACCGGTCCGTTAATTGTGCATAGGTTAGATATGTCCACTTCCGGATTAATGGTTCTTGCGAAAAATAAAGATACCCACGAACATCTTCAAAAACAGTTTATAAAACGCAAGGTTAAAAAAAGTTATATTGCTTTGTTAGATGGATCGATCGAAACAGAATCGGGAAAAATTGAATTGCCTTTACGAGTTGATTTAGATGATCGTCCGCGACAAATTGTCTGTTACGAATATGGAAAAATGGGTGTTACAGATTACAAAGTTTTATCGAAAACCGAAAATTCAACCCGAATCCAATATTTTCCAATAACTGGAAGAACACATCAATTACGTGTACATTCGGCTCATAAATCGGGATTAAATGCACCTATTAAAGGTGATGATTTGTATGGAACAAAGTCAAACCGACTACATTTGCACGCAAATACGTTAGAATTTTTTCATCCAATCACAAAAGAATGGGTTATTTTTAAGGCAGATCCCGATTTTTAAACAAATCAACCTCGTAAACTTTTTGTACATTTGTGTTGATTAATTACGGTTATGTACACAGTAGAAGTTAAAAATAACAAAACGCGCAAG
This sequence comes from uncultured Myroides sp., assembly GCA_913777665.1. Lineage (GTDB taxonomy): Bacteria > Bacteroidota > Bacteroidia > Flavobacteriales > Flavobacteriaceae > Flavobacterium. The sequence continues at coordinate 8,682 of CAJYTF010000070.1, read as the reverse complement.
CAATTTTTAGATTTTCCGGTAAAGTTATATCAGAACGATAAAAATTGGATTCAACCTTTAAATCAAGACATTGAGAAAGTTTTTGATCTTGAAAAAAATAAGCTTTTTAAACGTGGCGGTAAAGCAATTCGTTGGATTTTATTTAACGGAAACGATGAAGTAATTGGTAGAATTGCGGCTTTTGTAAATCCTAAATACGAAGGAAAAGCAGCTGTTGGTGGCATTGGTTTTTTTGAATGTATCAACGATGAAACTGCTGCAAATTACTTGTTTGATCAGGCAAAAGAATGGTTGAAACAGCATAAAATGGAAACCATGGATGGGCCAATAAATTTCGGTGAACGTGATCAATGGTGGGGCTTACTGATTGAAGGCTTCTACGAACCTTTGTACAACATGAACTACAATTTTCCGTATTATATTGATTTATTCGAAAATTATGGTTTTAAAACCTATTTTAATCAGGAGTGTTTTTCTTTGTCGATAACGCAAAAATTACAGCCTAAATTACACGAACGTCACGAAAATATTGCTAAAGACTCCAAGTTTAAAGCTGAATATTTAAAACTGAATAATTTAGATAAATATGTTGCCGATTTTGTTACGATCTATAATAAAGCGTGGGCAAGTCATGGTGGCGGAAAAGACATTTCGTTATCACAAGGAAAATTGATTTTTAAAACAATGAAACCGGTTATTGATCCTAAAATTGTATGGTTTGTGTATTATAAAAACGAACCGGTTGCTTTTTGGTTGAATTTGCCCGATTTAAACCAGTATTTTAAGCATTTAAACGGAAAGTTCGGACTTTTACATAAGCTTAAGTTTTTTTGGTATAAAACTTTTAGAAAGAGCAAACGTGTTGTAGGTGTTGCTTTTGGCGTTGTACCCGAATGGCAGGGAAAAGGTGTTGATAATTTTATGATTATTGAAGGTCAAAAAGTTATGAAAGCCGAATTGCCTTATACCGATTACGAAATGCAGTGGATTGGCGATTTTAACCCAAAAATGATAAACGTAGCCAAAGGTTTGGGTGCCGATTTAAGCAGAAAATTAAGAACTTATCGTTACCATTTCGATACTTCAAAACAAGTGGAATTACATAAGGTTATAAAATAGAGGCTGACGAATGTCAGCCTTTTCTCTTTAAAAAAATACCGCTTAACCTCAATAAATTAGCGTGTGTTTTTATTTAATTTATATTTGATGTTTATTTTATTACCATGTTTAAAAAACATCAACAAACCGCAATAGTATTAGTAGTTTCCATTTTATTTTTTGGAATACCGTTTATAACATCGCCCGATTTACAAAATAATCCTTCGTTTTTTAGTTCGCTTATTTTCTACAAACGTTGTATAGAAACCTTAATTATTGTAGTTTATTTTTATCTGAACTATTTCCTGTTTGTACCTTACTTATATCACAAAAAAAAGTATTTAATATTTATAGCGGTATCAGTGGTTTTCTTGCTAATTGCAGTTAAACTTCCCGATTTAATCATTACAAACGAACAAATTCATTGCGCATTGATCGCTCAAAATCCTGATTATAAAGGAAGAGGTCCTCGACCGGAAATGCCTTTTTTTATGGAATTTTTAATCGATAAAAATGCGTATCAGTTTTATCTGGCGTTATCAATCGGTATTCTGTTAAAGACCAATCAATATATAAACGGTATGCAGCAGGATATGTTAAAAAGCGAAGTTTCGTATTTAAAAGCACAGATTAATCCTCACTTTTTATTCAATACATTAAACTCTTTGTACGCTTTATCTTTAGTAAAATCAGATGATGCACCGAATGCAATTTTGAAATTATCGTCGATTATGAGGTATGTTGTAACCGAAAGTTCAAAAGAGAAAGTATCTTTAAAGAGTGAATTAGATTATATTTCGGATTATATCGATTTGCAAAAACTCCGTTTGACAAAAAATACACAAATCGATTATCAAATTTCCGGTTCTGTAGAAAATCAAACCATTGCACCCTTACTTTTTATTCCGATTATTGAAAATTGCTTTAAATATGGTGTAAATCAAACAGAAAATGTTGTGATCAAAATTCATATCTTGGTTGAGAATAACGAAATTTTGTTGGAAACTTTCAATAAAAAAGTAGCAAAAAATATTAGTGAATTAGAAAAAACCGAAACAGGAATCATTAATACTCAAAAACGTTTGGATATTCTGTATCTTAACAAATACAAATTGAACATTGAAAATACTGATACGGATTACAAAGTGCAACTAAAAATAAATTTAAAATGATAAAAGCAATTGCAATTGACGATGAACCGCTGGCTTTAACAATTTTAGAGCATTTGTGCAGTAAGAGTACGGATGTTGTTTTAGATAAAACATTTACATCTCAACAAGAAGCATTGAATTATCTGGAGAAATTTCCGGTTGATTTGATTTTTTTGGATATTCAGATGCCTGAAAACGACGGAGTTTCCTTTTATAAATCGATCCTAAACAAACCACTGGTAATATTTACGACAGCTTTTGATAGTTATGCGGTGGAAGGTTTTAACGTGAATGCTGTTGATTATCTGCTGAAACCTATAGCGTATGAACGATTTGAAACTGCTGTTGAGAAAGTAAAAAGATTAAAACAACTACCAGTTTCTGGTGTAGAAGATCCTTTTATATTGATACGTGCCGATTATAAATTGAACAAAATCTATTTGAAAAGTATTCTGTTTATTGAAGGTTTAGATGATTATATTCAGATTCATATTGAAGGTAAAAGTAAAATTGTTGCTCGCATGTCCATGAAAAATATTATGGAACAATTACCTCCATCAGATTTTATACGTATTCACAGATCGTTTATTATTCCTGTGCAAAGAATTACATCGGTTCAAAGTAAATTTATCTTTATAAACGAGCAGGAATTTCCGGTTGGCGATACCTATAAAGCTACTGTTTTACAGCTTTTAACCGACAAAAAAATATAATTTACCGATAAACTAAAAAAAATATTTAAATACACTTGCAGAATAAAAAAAACGTTGTACATTTGTACTATAACTCATCTACTACAGGACAAGTAATTAGAATGTTTTAGAATTTTTGAGTTTTTCATAAGTGTTTTTTTTGGTTATTAAAGTGGGTTTATTTCGGTAAACCCACTTTTCTTATTTAGTAGTTTCTGCAATAAAACGTTCGGTAATAAAATCGATATCTTTAATTGATTTACGCATCCAATCTATCTTTTTAGCTAAAAGTTCTTCTTCTGAAAGTTTCCAGTTTATTATTGAATTTCGCAATTTATTGGTAATGCTGTTTATTACAATGGCAGCCGAAACCGAAATATTCAAGCTTTCTGTAAAGCCATACATGGGAATTTTAATAAACGCATCTGCCTGATCCATAATTTCTTGAGATAATCCATTTTTTTCTGTCCCAAAAAATATTGCAGACGGTTTGCTGATATCAAAATCATCTAAAACATGGGCATCGGCATGCGGAGTTGTTGCTACAATCTGGTAACCTTGATTTTTCAAACTATCCAAGCAATTCTGTGTTGATGAATGTCGGTGAATATCCACCCATTTTTCTGCTCCCAACGCAATTTCTTTATCAATTGTTTTGCTGAATTTTTGTTCAATCATGTGCAAATCCTGAATACCAAAAACCTCGCAACTTCTCATTACCGCACTTGTATTATGCAGCTGATACACATCTTCAACCGCAATGCAAAAATGTTTAGTTCTGTTTTCTAAAACTTCATCAAACTTTAGCTTTCGATTTTCGGTAATAAAATCTTCCAAATATTTTCTGTAATCTTCACTTTTATGTAATTCTGATAAATTCATGGCTTTTACTTAATTTAGTAGCAAAGATACTATTTGCAGATACAATGAAAAATTTAGTTTTTTTAACAGGCGCAGGAATTTCGGCAGAAAGCGGAATAAAAACCTTTAGAGATGCCGATGGTTTGTGGGAAGGACACGATATAATGGAAGTTGCCAGTTTTGATGGTTTTGAGAAAAACCCCGCATTAGTTTTAGATTTTTACAATCAAAGAAGAAAGCAGTTGTTGGAAGTTCAACCTAATAAAGCACATGAGATAATTGCCGATTTACAGCAACATTTCAATGTAACCGTTATTACTCAAAATGTTGACGATTTACATGAACGCGCCGGCAGTAATAAAATTATTCATTTACATGGCGAACTTTTAAAAGCACGAAGTGTTGTTAACGAAGACTTGATTTACGATTGGAAGACCGATATTTTAGAAGGAACAACAAATGATAAAAACCACCAATTGCGTCCGCATATTGTTTGGTTTGGCGAAGCAGTTCCAGAAATTGAAAACGCTGTAAAAATTATTGAACAAGCTGATGTTATTGTTATTGTAGGAACATCATTACAAGTATATCCGGCTGCAGGTTTAATCGATTACGCCGATAAAGCAAAACACTTTTTTTATATTGATTTAAAACCTGCTGAAACCAGTTATTTTAGAAAGAAGATAAAAGTTATTGCTAAAAAAGCATCGGAAGGAATGATGGAATTGAAGGAGTTACTTAAAAAATTAGATTAATAACAGATTTTATCTTAATATCGTTTGTCATTCCTTGCTTGACAATGAATAGCAACAAGTGATTATAGTAATGAGATGCTGAAACAAGTTCAGCATGACCCGACAATTAAAGCTATGAGTATGAATTTAAGTAGATGAATATTAACTATAAACCATTTTGTAAAAATAGTTGCGGATAATCGGTGGTAATGTAATCAATTTTTTGAGAGATAAATTCGTTGGCGGTTTCTAAATTGTTAACTGTCCACGAATTTGTTTTTAGGTTTAGATCTTTAAATTCTTTGATGATGTTTTTATCAGTTAAAAGCAATTTGTAGTTGTAATCCATTCCGTTTAAAACGCTTTTAAAAATTTCAATGGCAGTTTTATCTCCTTCCAAATAATGAACAGAAAAGTTAGGAAGTTTGTTTTTAAGATATACAGCCGAATCAAAATCAAACAAAATAAATTCTAAATTTTCGGGATTTGCATTGATTGGAAGTCCGTGTACAATCACATCAATCAATAGTTTTGTTCGTTCTGTTCCGCCGATTTCCGAAGTTTTAACCTCAAGAATCAATTTGGTATCTGTTTGATTGAATCCTTCAGAATAGAAATCATTCAAAGTTGAGAGTTTTTCTCCGTTTGAAAGTTCTTTAATCAATAAATCATTATAGTTAGTAGTTTCGATATTCAATCCAAAAAAATCAGCATCATGATTCACAACCGCAATATGATCTTTTGTTAAATGAACATCGAACTCTGTTCCGAAACACTTCAATTCAATCGCTTTTTTTAATGAAGCCACTGAATTTTGTGGCAGATTAAATTCTTTCCAAGCTCCGCGGTGTGCAATGATTTTATTTTTCATACAACTGAAAAATTAATTTTCTTTCTCTGTTTTGGGTTTACTACTCGATTCTCTTTCTAAATCGTATTTCAGTTCATCCATCAATGAATCTTTCCAAAGTTTTGTACCTGTCATATACGCTACTTTGCTAATTAAAAAACCGGCAACGGGAGATGTAATCAGTAAAAAGAACATAATTGCGATTGCTTTTGTTGTTACCGAAAAATCTGAAAAATACAAAACAGCAGCAATCAAAATACAGCCAATTCCTAAAGTTGCTGCCTTTATTGTTACGGATAATCGAGAATAAAAATCGGGCATTTTAAATACACCAAACGAAGCTATTAAAATAAAAATAGCTCCTAAAGTGCTTAAAACCATTATTAAAATATCATTCATCTCTTTTTCTTTTAAAAATATAGTAAGAAAATGCAACGGTACTTAAAAAGGCAATCAGCGCCATAATCATGGCTTCTTCTAAAAACATGGGATTATTTACAACAATACTAAAAAGGGTGATAAATGCAACCCCGACTGTAATCATTAAATCAAGTGCTACTACCCTATCAACCACCTGCGGACCCTTTATAAATCGTAGAATTATAAAAAAAATTGCCAGACAAATAATGGGCATTACAACATACGCTATATAATCTTCAACCGTCATATTATCGAAGTATTTCTAATAATTTTCTTTCAATTCTGTTACTCAACGTGTTTTTAAATTCTTCTTTATTTGTAAGATACATTACATGAATATACATAAATTTCTTGTCTTTAGACAAATCTATCACAACGGTTCCCGGTGTAAGCGCAATCATATTTGCTAGCATGGTAATCTCAAAATCTGTTTTTGCATCCATTTCATATTTTACAATTCCGGGTTTCATGTTGTAATTTGGTGTAACAACATCTTTCATAACTTCGAAATTGGCTTTTAGCAAATCGTAAAAAAACAAAAATATAAAAGCGAAAATTTTAGGAACTCTGTAAAAATACTCTGTATTGGCTCTTATGGATCGGTTTACCATCCATAAAATAAAGAACCCCATGGTGTATCCAAAAAGAAAATTGGCATAGTCTAACTGACCGGTAAGTGCCACCCAAACAAATGTAAGTAATATGTTTAATAAGAAATTTTGCAACATAATTATTCTTTTGAACCTAATACGTTATTGATATAAATTTCGGGACGCTTCATTTCGTAAGCTGCTTTTTCTGATAATTTGATGAAACTGTTGGCGTTTAAACCGATTATTAAAGATACAGCAGCTAAGCCGACTATTGGTGCTATTAATGCGATTTTTCCTGATAATGAAAATGGTGCAAAATGATCGATTTCTTCTGTGATGGGTTTTGGCGATATTTTCCAGAACGCTTCGGACCAAATGCGGACAATTACAAAAAGTGTTACAAAACTTGCAACGATTAATCCCGCTAACAAAATATAATTTTCTTGTTTGAACGATTCCTGAAACAATAGAATTTTTGGCCAAAAACCTGATAAAGGCGGAATTCCAACCAAAGAAAACAGTACCAAAGCAACCACGAATGAAAACTTCGGATAATCTTTCAGCAAGCTCCCCAATCGAGTAATATCAACCGTTTCACGCATTTTTACAATGACACCCGAAATCATAAAAACGTTACTTTTTACAATTACATCGTGAATCAGATAAAAAACTACTGCTACAAATGCCAGTTCGGTATTTAAACTCAATCCTGCAATCAAATATCCGATATGACAAATGATTAAATACGATAAAATTCTGCGGATACTTCGTTTATTAATGGTTCCTAAAGCGCCTGTAATCAAGGTTAAAACTGCGATGATCGAAAATAAAGTCAGCGTAAAATAATCGGGTTGAAAAATTACGGTAAACACGCGCAACATGGCGTAAATTCCCATTTTTGTAAGCAATCCGCCGAATATCGCTGCAATTGCCGATGGCGGTGTATGATACGCCGATGGCAACCAAAAATACAATGGAAACACAGCAGATTTAATTCCGAAACCTACAAAAAATAATAATGAAGTCACCGTAACCAAACCTTTATTTTCTACCAAAGTGATTTTATTGGCAATATCGGCGATGTTCAACGTTCCAGTAATTCCGTATAAAACCGCGATTGCAGTTAAGAATATCACCGATGCCAGCATGTTCATTGTAACGTATTTTATCGCGCCTTCCATCTGCATTTTTTTTCCACCAACCGTCAACAAAATAAAAGACGATATAATTACCACTTCAAACCAAACATACATATTAAAGATATCGCCGGTAAGAAATGCACCTAACAATCCCATGATTAAAAAGTGGAAAATAAAAAAGTAACCGTATTTAATTCTGCTTACATTTAAACTTGCAGTAGAGTAAATTCCAACAGCCAATGAAACCAACGCCGTTAAAAGAACCATGATGGCACTTAAGGTATCAGATATAAACGTGATGCCAAACGGAGCCTGCCAACCGCCCAATTGTAAGGTTAAATATCCTTGAGATAACGTCATTTCAAACAAACGTAAACACAACAGAAATGCAATACTGTTACCAACAATGCTAATTATTTTCTGGATTAGAACTTTTTGCCAGAAAAATAACAACACAATAGCGGTAATCATGTGCATTAATATAGGTGCCAGTATAAAGTTTGTTGTCATATATCTAAATCTTGAATATTTAACGAATCTAAATCGTCTGATCCTGTTGTTGTGTAAACTCTTTTTAATAGTACGATTGCAAATGCCGTTAATGCAAAACTTATTACAATTGCCGTAAGTATCAACGCCTGCGGAATTGGATCAGCATAAACCTCTAAAAACTTACTGTTTTCTGGTCTTATAATTGGAGCTTTACCTTTGGTTAATCCACCCATTAAAAAGATCAGAATATTTGCGCCGTTTCCAAGCAATAACAAGCCCAAAAGCAGTTTTACCATGCTTCGGCGAAACATCATATATATACCGGCAGAATAAAACGCGCCGACTAAAATCACTAATAATAATTCCATTTATGTATTTTCTGAAATTGTAAATAATATTGTTAAAACCACACCAATCACTACCATATAAACGCCCAAATCGAATATTAAGGCAGATCCAAAAGATCCAATAGCCACTACATTATCAGCGAACCAAACACCACTCATAAATGGATGTCCTAATAAAGTAGGTAACATTCCGCTTAAAAAGCAAAGCATTAAGCCCGTTGGTATTACGAAAAACGGTTTTATGCTGAACATTTTTAGAGTTTGTGTTGGACTGTAAGCAAACGAATGCAGTACAAATGCGATAG
>CAJYTF010000069.1 GCA_913777665.1 uncultured Myroides sp. | reverse complement strand
GTTAATTTTTGATAATTTTTGAACTATGTGTAATACTTTTATTTCAAAAAAATGGAAATTACGATTTTTATGAAACAAAAAAATCGCACTAAATAGTTAGTGCGATTTTTAAATATAGTTTTAAATTATTTTAGATACTTGGAACGTTAACTTGTTCGTTGGCTTCAGCATCATAATCAATAGAATCAAAATTAAATCCAAATAAATTAAAGAAGTCATTTCTGTATCCTTGAATATCAGAAATCTGTTCTAAATTTTCAGTAGTAGCTTGTTTCCATAATTTGTCAACTTCCTGCTGAACATCTTCACGCATTTCCCAATCATCAATTCTAATTCTACCTTCAGCATCTAACGGAATCGTTCCATCAGCAGTATATAATCGGTCACTGAATAAACGGTACATTTGTTCGATCGTTCCTTCATGAATACCTTTTTCTTTCATTACTTTATACAAAAGCGAAATGTAAAGTGGCACCACAGGAATAGCAGAGCTTGATTGCGTTACCAACGCCTTGTTAACAGAAACATAAGCTTCTCCGTTAACATCGCTTAAAATGCTGTTTATTGTCGATGCCGTAGCTTCTAAATCGTTTTTCGCCTGACCGATAGTTCCATTACGGTAAATTGGGAACGTTAATTCTGGTCCAATGTACGAATAAGCAACCGTTTTAACTCCATCAGCCAAAACACCAGCTTTTTGTAAATCTTCCATCCAGAATTTCCAATCTTCACCGCCCATTACAGCAATTGTATTATCAATATCTTCCTGACTTTCAATAGGATTTATAGTAATGTCTGAAACAACACCTGTATGAAAATCAACCGTTTTGTTAGAAAATGTTTGCCCGATAGGTTTTAAGACAGATGCGTATGCAACACCCGTTTTTGGATGCGTTCTGCGTGGCGATGCCAAACTGTACACAACTAAATCAACCGTTCCTAAATCTTTCTTAATCAAATCTATGGTTTGCTGTTTAATTTCATCAGAAAACGCATCTCCGTTGATTGATTTTGCATATAAACCTGCATTTTGAGCTTCTTTTTCAAAAGCAGCAGAATTGTACCAACCTGCAGTTCCTGGTTTGCCTTCGGCAGCTGGCTTTTCAAAGAAAACACCAATTGTTGCAGCACCCGAACCAAAAGCCGCTGCTATACGTGAAGAAATTCCAAAACCGGTAGAAGCACCAATTACCAAAACTTTCTTTGGTCCGTTTTTAATTTCGCCTTGTGATTTAACATAATCAATTTGATTTTTAATGTTAACCGCCGTTCCGTCTGGGTGCGATGTTAAACAAATAAAACCTCTTGTTCTTGGTTTAATAATCATTTTGCTATATTTTAATTTATTTTGAATCTTGTTTTAAACATCAAATTTAACTATTTATATCTTATTTTAAAATTATATTTTCTGACGTTGTTAATTGATTTTATGATTCGATTTTATTGCATTTTTGGTATGATAAATCATTTTTAACAACACAATCTCATTATAAATTAATATTTCGTTGCATTTTTTGTAACTTTAGGTTTGAATAATTATAAATATTTGCGCTATGAAAAGAAATTTTAGTTTTATTCCCGTTTTTATGTTGCTGGGAATTTTCTCTTGCAACGATGACAATTCTACTTCGCCAGAAGACACTGTTCCGTTGGGTGATCCGGTTGAAACACAGCAGCCAAACACCAATTATAAGCCCGCTTTTGAAGGACAAACCCGTATTGGAAGTGTAAAAACAACAACCAACCTTAAAATTGATGTAATCGCTACAGATTTAGTTAGTCCGTGGGCAATTGTTGCAATGCCAAATAACAATTTGTTAGTAACCCAAAAAGGTGGCTCTATGAAGATTTTTTCTGAAACCGGAACAATGATGACCGAAGTTTTAGGATTTCCTGCGGTTGATGCCGGCGGACAAGGCGGAATGTTAGATGTTGCATTGGATCCCGATTTTGCATCGAACAGAATGATTTATTGGTCGTTTTCTGAACCATTTGGCAACGGAAATTTAACATCAATTGCTAAAGGAAAATTATCTACTGATGAAAAATTGATTGAAAACCCGACGGTAATTTACAGAGCTGAGCCTTCTTACAACGGAAGTTTGCATTACGGAAGTCGCTTAGCTTTTGATGATGCTGGAAACTTATATGCAACCACAGGTGAGCGATCTGATTTAGCAACGCGTCCCCAGGCACAACAGTTAAATGCTGCATTAGGAAAAATTGTCCGAATTACTAAAAATGGGCAACCCGTTTCGGGCAATCCGTTTATGTCAACAGCCAATGCTAAACCCGAAATATATTCGTACGGACATAGAAATCCGCAAGGTTTGGTGTTTCATCCTGTTACAAAGCAATTATGGGAATCGGAATTTGGTGCTAAAGGTGGCGATGAAATCAATTTTATAGAACCGGGTAAAAACTACGGTTGGCCGGTTATTTCGTACGGTTTGGAATATAACGGAAACAAAATAGGCGAGGGAATTACTCAAAAAGAGGGTATGGAACAGCCGGTTTACTATTGGGATCCGTCGGTATCACCAAGCGGAATGGATTTTTACACAGGAAATTCTATTCCCGAATGGCAGCATAATTTATTTTTAGGTGCTTTAAGTGGTCAGCATATTATTCGTTTGGTAATTAAAAATAACAGAGTAGCAGGTGAGGAGCGTTTGCTGGCAGATAAAGGTGAACGTTTTAGAGATGTATTGGCATCGCACCAAAACCAATCATTATACGCCGTTACCGATAGCGGTAAGATTTACAGAATCAGTAAAAACTAAGTAAAAAAGCAATCTAAACAGATTGCTTTTTTATTCAATATCCTTATCCATAATATCAGAAAGATATCTGTTCTCTAAAACTTGTAACAATGCATCCCGTGCATCTTGAAAAATGCCACGCAAGCCACAGGTCTCTTCGCAGCAATCATCACACGTTGCATAAAAATTCAAACTAACACAAGGAAGCATAGCCAACGGTCCGTTCACCACTCGAATAATTGATGAAACTTTTGTTTTACTTGGTTCTTCAGACAAAGTATAACCACCAAACCTTCCACGATGACTTGTTAAAAAACCTGCTTTTTTCAGTTCATGAAAAATATTTTCTAAAAAAGCCTGTGGAATCTTTTTTTCTTTGGAAATGGTGCTCATAAGCACGGGACCGCCTGCCTGGTTTTTTGCAAGGTAACCTAAAGCTTTTAAAGCATATTTCGATTTTTGTGATAGCATATACTAAATTATCTGTTTACAAAATTAACAATAATTTATTTGTGATAAACTTTACAATTTAGTATGCAAAAAAATCTAACTATTTAGTTCGATTTTTTTTGCGGAATACTAATTGTAATATAAAACCTATAATTATTACTAAAAATACGCCAATTGGGTTAAGCCACATGTAGCTTATTACATCTAAATTATAAATATAGATAACTAATAGTTGCGCTAATAATGCTCCCCAAAAAGTTGCTTTTGCTTTAATGTATTTAAAAAAGAATGCTATTAAAAAGATACCTAAAACCGTTCCGTAGAAAATGGATCCGATGATGTTTACCAACTGAATTAAATTTTCAAACAAAGTAATAACACAAGCTGCCAAAATACAGATGATTCCCCAGAAAACAACTAAATATTTTGTTGCTTTTAGATAATGTTGTTCGGTTTGGTTTGGTTTGTAAGTTTTGTAAATATCAATTGCAGAACTTGAGGCTACAGCATACAATCCTGATGCAGAACTTGACATGGCTGCCGAAAAAATCATTGCCAATAAAAATCCGATAATTCCATGGGGCAGGTAATTCAATATAAAATAAATAAACACATAATCTTTATCATTTGTTTCGGCTTTACTATCAACTTTTGTTATGATATCGCGTGCATCTTGTCGTAGCTTAACTTCGTTTTCGTTTAACGAAACCAGCTTTTCTTCAAGCATTTCGTTTTCGTAGCCTTGGTTTAATTGCCCTGTGTAAATTTGAGTAACTTCTTTCTTTTCGTTCAATAAATCTTTCAGTTCAATTTCTAAATTTCGATATTCCGCTTGATATTCAGAATTTAAAACTTTCGATGTGTTTACCGGATTAAAGTGTAAAGGCGCCTGATAAAAATGGAAAAAGATAAAAACCATCACACCCACCAACAAAATAAAAAACTGCATAGGCACTTTTAAAATTCCGTTCATTAACAAGCCCATTTGTGTTTCTTTGATGCTTTTTCCGGAAAGATATCTACCAACTTGCGATTGATCGGTTCCAAAATAAGCTAACATTAAAAAGAAACCTGCTGTTAAACCGTTCCAAAGGGTGTATGTTTCAGTAAAATCGGTCGAAAAATTAAGTAATTCTAATTTATTTTCAATTTTAGCTACATTAAAGACGTTCACAAAATTTACTTCTTCGGGTAATCGGAACAAAATAATGAAAAACGTTAAAAACATTCCTGCCATTATTACAAAAGCCTGTTGTTTTTGTGTGATGTTCAACGCTTTTGTTCCACCAAAATAGGTGTAAAATATAATTACGATACCAATTGATACAATGATAAAGGTGAGATCCCAATTTAAGATCGATGATAAAATAATTGCCGGTGCATAAATAGTGATTCCTGTACCGATGCTTCGCTGAATTAGGAAAATAACCGAAGCTAAAGTCCGAGTTTTTAAATCGAAACGTTCTTCCAAAAATTCGTAAGCCGTGTAAACTTTTAGTCGATGAAAAACCGGAATAAAAACCATGCAAATCACCACCATTGCCAATGGTAATCCAAAATAAAACTGCACAAAGCCCATTCCGTCGTGATATGCTTGGCCAGGTGTCGATAAAAATGTAATCGCACTCGCCTGCGTTGCCATGACCGATAAACCTACCGTAAACCAGTTGGTGCTTTGGTTTGCCAAAATATATTCCTGTATGTTTTTACTGCCGCGGGTTTTGTAGGTTCCGTATAAAACAATAAACAATAGGGTGCATAAAAGTATAATCCAGTCTAATAATTCCATACTAATTGCTAAAATGCATTATAAAATAAAAAAGAATAATGTAAAAAACATTAATTAAAAGCACAATACTGTAACTTTTTCGCCATTTAATCCATTTAAAATCACTCATTTTTTAATTCAATTAGGTTAATAAATAATTCTAAAGCGCCGGTATTTCCCGCAGGTAATTGTCTAAAAAAGCTTAAACCTGTATAAATATAATGTCCTTTGCCGTGCTTTGCAATAAGTAAGGCTCCGTTTGTATCTTTTTCGTCAAAATCGTGTGAGATAAAAACAGGCTGAAATTCGCCTGCAAACTCATCTGCATAATACAAACCTTGTTCCTGAACCCAGTTTTTAAAATTTTCCTGTGTAATTTTAAAAGGTTTGTTTAAAACCGTTTCGTTTGGATTTACAAAATTTACCACCGCGTTTTCATTAGTAATTCTGGTTCTGCCAATCGTTAATTTGTACGGAGCGATTTCATTAGTTTGTAAATTGCCGTTGGTTTGATACTGCACAATAACTGTTCCGCCATTTTTGGTATAATCAAACAATAATTTGTTTTTAGTTTTTAACGAACTTTCGGTATTAAAAGCACGAATTCCAACAATTATTGTTTCGTATTTAGATAATTCTTCGGTTTTTACAGTTTCTAAATTAATGAAATCTACGTTGTAACCAACATCTTTTAAAACCTGTGGGATTTCATCGCCCGCACCAACAATATATCCGATTTTTAATTTCTTTAAAACACTTTTGTTGAAAGATACCACTTTTGTTTCAGCAGACTTAAAATAATAATTTAAAGGAATATGATTATAATCGACCCATTTTATTTCGTTATCATAGCTATTATTTTGTTTGAAATGTGCGTTATATGTATCGTTTAAAAAGTTTTTATTGATAATGAAACTATTGTTTTTTTCATTTTTATTCAGGATGATTTCTTTCTGATAAACTTCTTCATTTTTAGAATTTGTTAATGAAAAAATACCTTTTAGGTTTTCATCTGAATAATTATCAGTAACAATTTCTATTTTTTGCTGTTGTTTATTATTAGTGATATAGGTTGATTGATTAAAACGAACAGAAACTGCAGGCACCACATGAAAAGGTTTATAAATTTCGCCTTTTACCACATCTTTATAATGATATTGAATAGGTAAAGTGTACGATACATAAACACCGTTAACTTCTAAACCAATTTCATTTTTGTTAGTTGGATTAAATTGGTTTTTAAAGTCATTGAAATTGTCGATAAATTTAAAATTCGTATAATCTTGATTGGTGAATTTTGTTTGAAAATAATCGTAATAAACTTCCTGATCTGCTAAAGATTTACCTACAATTGTTTTTATGTTATTAATTGTAACATCTTTTACAACAATGTTTTGGTTAGATCTGTTTGCAACTTCAATCTTAACATCAACATTTTTATTTGGCGTAGCGTAGGGTTCGTTTGTAGTGATATCTAAAAATAATCCTGCGCAGTTTTTAATTAATTCCTTAACCTCATTTTGTTTGCGGGTTTTCCAGATGGTTTCGGGCAATTTGTCAATTTCAGAATAAGTTTTTGTCAGTAAATTGATTGATTTCGATGGATCTTTAAAATCGTATTCATTGATTAATTGCGTAACCAAAGGTTGAATTTTGTTTCCGCCTTTAATGCGATTCCAACTTGTATCAACACCTTCAAACAAATTGCTCGATTTCAACGCATCGCCATCAACCAATTCTACATAATCAATTTCTTCGCCACGAGATGACATATCACCAAAGCCCTGTGATTGATGTTGGCTGCGACTTAACGAAGCAATTTCCTGATTATTCTTCCCCAACTGATTATAGAAAACGCCAATGTTCAAAGGAATGTATTTTGATTTATCGGCTTTATCAAATGCCTGTTTACTACCAAAAAAGAACCATGAAACATTAAAGAATAATCGTTTTGGTTGCCACGTTTCTGCGTTTTCTTGCGATAAACCTTTATAGTTTTTATCGTTTGCTAAATTAAAAGCCAGTTTAGACAATTGTGCAGACGCGGTATGATGACCGTGCGTTGTTCCTTCGGTTCTGTGATCAAAACGATTTACAATAACATCGGGTTGTTCCTTGCGAATCATGTAAACCATCTGTTTCAACAATAAATCTTTGTCCCATTTTTCAAAAGCTTCTTTCGGATGTTTCGAAAATCCAAAATCATCGGCAGTAGAAAAAAACTGTTTTCCGCCATCAATATTTCTCGCATTCCATAATTCGTTGGTTCTAATGATACCTAAATCGGTTCCTAATTCGTTGCTGATTAAGTTTTGTCCACCATTACCGCGCGTTAACGACAAATAATTGGTGTACGCTTTATCGTGGTGTGTTAAATAAGTGATTAGTCGAGTATTTTCGTCATCGGGATGTGCAGCAATATACATGGCGCTTGCTAAAACATTGAGTTTTTCTATCTTAAAATAAATTTCTGACGGAGTAGGAGTTTGTGGTTTTTGTGCAATAATGTTCTGCATAAATAACGCACAAAAAATATAGATAATGTTGTTTTTCATTTTTTTGATATTTTTCACCCACAGATTAAAGGATCTTAAAGCTTCTGAATAAATTCTTTTAATCTGTGTGATCTGTGGTGATTAAAATTTATAAAACCACGACAGCTTTTTGTAAAAATAGATTGTTTGGATATGATATATGTTCGCCTTCGGCGGTAATTAAAATGGTATGAAATGCTTTAATATCATCAATCTCAGCTTCAATTGGGAAATCTTTATCTTGGATTCTTATGCGATCTCCAATTTTATAAGGAAATGCAAAAAACATAATAACACCTGCGGTAAAGTTGCTTAAAACCGACCATTGTGCAAAAAATGCGACACCAATAAAGGTTATTGCAGCACCCACAAAGCCAAAAAGTTGTGTTGTATCAACACCCCACATTAAAATGATAAAAATCACGAACAAAATATTAAGCAGTGAATTAAAATACTTAATGATTAGTTTGCTGCGATTGTCTGATTTTGAAGAATATTCAGAGAATTTTAAAACTACTTTTCGAATAATCAGTCTTAAAATATAAATAACAATGATTAAAATCAGGGTTGCTATTATTTTTCCGTAATAATCGTGTAAATGAAAATCTTTAAACACTACCATTTCATTAATTCGTTATACAGTTTTTCCATGGGCATTCCCACAACATTGGTGTACGATCCGTTGATTTTTTCAATTCCGATTAAACCAATCCATTCCTGAATTCCGTACGATCCTGCTTTATCAAAAGGTTTAAAAGTGTCCACATAATAATCAATATCTAAAGAATTTAAGGTGTTGAAAGTTACTTCGGTTACATCGTAAAACAAATGTTCTTTTTGGTTCGATTTGATACAAACAGCGCTAATAACCTCATGCGTTTTGCCCGATAATTGTTGCAACATTTGCTTAGCATCATTACTATTTTCGGGTTTTCCTAAAGCTACATCATCAATCCAAACTATGGTATCGCAGGTAATAACAAGCTCGTTTTTACTTAAGTTATTAAAAACCAATGCCTTTTGCTGTGCTATATATAAAGCAATATCCTTGCCCTTTAAGTGGGAAGGATATTCTTCGTTTACGTTAGCTGGTTTAATAGTGAAATTTAAACCTAAATCTGATAAAAATTGTTTTCTTCTGGGAGAATTTGATGCTAATATTATTTGATAATCGTTATATTTTTCTTGTAAGATCATTTCATTTTAAATTGAAGTATAAAACTACAATGGAAAATATAGTTAACCAAATGATTATGTTTAAAATATTGTTTATGCGGTCAAAATCTTCGGTAGTTTTCGCATTCCACAATTTTGATAGATAAAACAAATAGGGAAGTACCACCAACGCACCAATGTATCCTATTAAAATGGTCAGGTTTAAATGAATCACACAGAATAAAATGATCAAAACCAAGGGAATCAGCGATAAAACGGTTGTTCGTTTTGCACCAATTTCTCTGCCGTGAATGGTTGCCAATGATTTACGTTTGTGCTTAATATCCAATTCCATAAATTTTAAGTCGATCAAAATCGTTTTAATAAAATATAAGAACCATAATAAAACACATATTTGTAATGAAATATTCAGTAATTGCTGTTTTTCCGGATTTTGTTCGGCATTCATTTGTAGCGACGGCATTAAATCCATCAAAACCAAGATAAAAAAAGAGAACGAAATGATCAGTGAATACACAATATTATCAAACACCAAAATTTTGCGCCATTGGGTAATGTATAAGTAAAGTATAGCAGCTAAACCCAGGAAAAATCCAAAGTAATAGGTGCGATCAATATCGCTGGCAACAAAAAACGAAATTCCAATACCAACGGCATTAACTCCTAAATATTTGTAATATGCTTTCTCAACGCTTTTTTCGATACTTTTATCGGGAAATTCTTCCTGCAGCACAATTTTGTACAGCAAAACACCACCATACAAAATAAAACCAATAGCAATAACAAACGAAAAATAATGAAGCTTTGAAAGCCCTAAATCTTGAACCAAAGGCTCAAATAAAACAAACCTAAAAAGTAAAACAGCTGCAATAACCTGCAACATCATTTGTGCTTGATCTTTCTTTAGAACATTCATAGCTTATATATTTAACTGTTAATCAAACTTTGCTTCGAAGTGTTCAAGCCAATTTCCTTGAACCTTCATAACTTGCTCAATTACATCGCGCACGGCACCTTCGCCACCTTTTATATGCGAAATGTATTTACTAAGTCTTTTAATCTCGGGCGCAGCATCTTGCGGACAAGCAGGTAAACCTACCTTTTGCATCACCCAGTAATCGGGCAAATCGTCGCCCATGTATAAAACATTTTCGGGTTTAATGTTGTTCACATCAATGTATTCCTGATAAACTTCAACCTTATCAATAACCCCTAAATGTATGTCGTAAATGCCTAAATTTCTTAATCGAATTCTAACGCCTTCGCTTGATCCGCCCGAAATAACACAAACATTGTATCCTTTTTCCATTGCGGCTTTCATTGCGTAACCGTCGCGAATGTTCATGGTTCTTAATAATTCTCCTGCTTGTGTAACTTGTATTGTTCCGTTTGTTAATACGCCGTCAACATCAAAAATAAACGTGTTAATGCTGTTCAGGTATTCTTTATAACTTTTAGACATTTTCTTGTATGCTTTGTGTAATTAAATTATAAATTTCTTTATAAGTTTTATTGGTTAAAAAATCTTGGTGTGCTTTTATTGTTTTTTGATCGAACCTTATCGCCGGACCTGTTTGCGCTTCTTTCGGATTTAAATAATTGATCTTGTCAGCGGTTTCTTTAATCAACGGTTTTAAAATATCGAACGGAATATTATTTTCCTTACAGATTTCGTTTCCTATTGAATACAGATGATTGGTAAAATTACTGACAAAAACGGCTGTTACATGCAGACTTTTTCGTTGTTCAGACGATATTTCGAATACATTGCGTGATAGTTCTTTTGCAAACGATTTCAATTCGATTAGATCATCACTATTTTCAGCTTCCAAACACAACGGAACTTCCTTAAAATTGATTTCCTTGTTTTTAGAAAATGTTTGTAACGGATAAAAAACACCTTTCCGGTTTTTATCGTTCAAAACTTCTAAAGCAGTTGTCCCCGATGTATGAACCACTAACGAATCTGTGTACGGAATTCTTTCTGAAACTTCTGCAATGGCACTATCGGTAACCGAAATCAAAGTGATATCAGCCGGTTTTAAATCTTCAATAGTTGGAACAATTAAATCCTTCGGAAAAAAATCTGCAATCTTATCTAAAGAACGAACAGCGACATTTTGAATCTTATAATTTGATAAACCGGTTAAAGCCCGCACCAAATGATGAGCCACATTACCAGAACCTATTATGTTTATTGTTTTCATAACATCAAAATTAAGGCAACACCATTTTGTAATTTCAAATTAAGTTAAATTTAATATAATTTTAAGAAAAAACGAATTTATAGTTAAAAATTATGAAAAGTTGAGTAAAATACTCATGTTGCTTGACCCAACTAATTTTAATTCGATCCTTTAATTGGATATATTTTCGTAAATTTGCAGCTTATAAAAAAATATAAGTATGTTAACAGTTTCAAATTTATCTGTTCAATTTGGAAAACGTATATTGTTTGATGAGGTAAATGCTACATTTACCCAAGGTAACTGCTACGGAATTATTGGTGCAAATGGTGCCGGAAAATCTACGTTTTTAAAGATTATTGCAGGCGATATCGATCCAACTTCTGGTCATGTAATTTTAGAACCAGGCAAACGTATGTCGGTTTTAAACCAGAACCACAATATGTTTGACGATCATACCGTTTTGGAAACTGTTTTAATGGGAAATAAAGTGCTGTTTGCTGTTAAAAAGGAAATGGACGAATTATATGCCGATTATTCTGACGAAAATGCAGACAGAATTGGCGAATTACAGTTACAGTTTGATGAAATGAACGGATGGAATGCCGATTCTGATGCCGCTTCTATGTTATCGAATTTAGGAATTTCAGAAGATTTGCATTACACATTAATGGGCGAGGTGGAACCAAAATTAAAAGTTCGTGTATTATTAGCGCAGGCTTTATTTGGAAATCCTGATGTTTTGGTGATGGATGAGCCTACCAACGACCTTGATTTTGAAACAATTGGTTGGTTAGAGAATTTCTTGGCAAATTATGAAAACACTGTTTTAGTAGTATCGCACGACCGTCACTTTTTAGATGCAGTTTGTACACATATTTCAGATATCGATTTTGGGAAGATTAATCATTTTTCTGGTAACTATACGTTTTGGTACGAATCATCGCAGTTAGCTGCTAAACAGCGTGCACAACAAAACAAGAAAGCTGAAGAGAAAAAAGCTGAATTAGAAGAGTTTATCCGTCGTTTTTCTGCCAACGTAGCAAAATCTAAACAGGCAACTTCACGTAAAAAAATGATCGAGAAGTTAAATGTAAACGAAATTAAACCATCGTCTCGCCGTTATCCTGCGATTATTTTTGAACAAGAACGTGAAGCCGGAGATCAAATTTTAAACGTTAAAGATTTAGCTGCTTCAGTTGAAGGAGAAGTTTTGTTTAAAAATGTAGATTTTAATATGGCGAAAGGCGATAAAGTTGTTGTTTTTTCGAAAGATTCTCGTGCAACAACTGCTTTCTACGAAATTTTAAACAATAATTTAAAAGCCGATAACGGAACGTTTGATTGGGGAATTACAACAACACAATCGTATTTACCGGCAGATAATCACAGTTTCTTTACTGATGATTTAACTTTGGTTGACTGGTTACGTCAATGGGCGAAAACAGAAGAAGAGCGCGATGAAGTTTACGTTCGTGGTTTTTTAGGAAAAATGATTTTCTCTGGTGAAGAAGCATTAAAGAAAGGCTCGGTATTATCGGGTGGAGAAAAAGTACGTTGTATGATTTCACGAATGATGATGATACGTGCCAACGTATTGATGTTAGATGAACCTACAAACCACTTAGATTTGGAATCGATCACGGCATTTAACAACTCATTAAAAAACTTTAAAGGTTCGGTATTGTTTACAACACACGATCACGAGTTTGCACAAACCGTTGGTAACCGTATTTTAGAATTAACACCAAACGGAGTTATAGATCGTTACATGACATTTGACGAATATTTAGATGATCCAAAAATTAAAGAATTACGCAAAAAAATGTATTCTTAATTACATTTTATAATATTATTTAAAAACAGTTCCATAAAATGGAACTGTTTTTTTTATTATATTTATAGGTGTTAAATTTAGAAAATACAAAGCCATGAAACAGTATAAAAAAGAAGCACTAACCATTAATTGGGAACCTGAAAAATGTATACACTCTACAAAGTGTTGGCGAGGTGCTACGGGGTTACCAACCGTATTTAATCCTAAAGAAAAACCGTGGATTAAACCTGAAAATGAATCTATCGAAACTATTATTGCACATATTAAACAATGCCCAAGCGGCGCTTTATCATATAATTTAGTTGATGAAAAAGAGCAGTTTGGTGTTGAAAACCAAGTGATGAATGTTACGGTGCTGGCAAATGGCCCGTTACTTTGTAGTGGTAAAATTACAATTGTTTACCCGGACGGGCGGATTGAAGAAAAACAAAACAATACGGCTTTGTGTCGTTGTGGGGCATCAGCAAATAAGCCGTTTTGTGATGGTAACCACAACAAGATTGGTTTTAAAGGCTGATTAAATACCCTTAAATAGTTACTTCATTTTCAACGTAGTCTTTTCTATTTTTTCTGATAAGTTGCTCATCCATATTAATTGATCGATGATTAATTGAGATTCTTCCAACTTCTGAATTTTAGATGCTTCGTCAATATCTAATTTTTCGACTTCCTGCCTGCGGATCGCTTTTAATTCGGTAATGCTAATTTTGAAATCTTCTTCGATATCAGATGTTATCTCGGCATCAAAATCAAGATTGTGTAACGACTGACTTAAGTTATTGTTTATGTAATCCATTACCAGCTTAAACGCTTTTGAAGCTTCGGTAGTTTTATGAAACTGAATGTAAGTGCCGATACTTGCTGCAGATGAAACCAGCGTTTGGTTTAAAACAGTTAATTCGTACAATTCAGCACGGTTAACTTGTTTACCTTTCGGTTCTTGAATCATTCGTTGAAAACTCGCCATTAAATTTCCTACTTCAATAAACGCATTTTTTCTCGCCAATTTGTATGATGTAGATGGTTCGCCTTTCTTTATATAATAATACTTTACTTCAATAATATACAATTTTATGGCTTTCAACGAATTTTCCAAGTGAATGTTCATGGAGTTCAGTTCCCAAGTTGGCCACACAAATCTGGTAGCTAAAAAGGCTAAAAGTGCGCCTACAACCGTATCTAAAATTCGATAAACCAATTGTGTTTCCGCATTATCCGTAAGCAACCCGTAAATTAAAATCACATAAAAAGTTACAAAAGTTACACCGACTTTATAATCAATTCCCGAAAACCAATATCCCAAAAGCATCGAAATAATTGCCAGCACGCTCAATGCAATATTACTATCGATTAAAATAAGAGCCGAAATTCCTAAAACTCCTCCGATAATCGTTCCAATCACCCTATGTGTAGATCGTTGTTTGGTTAAACCGTAACCAGGTCGCATAATTACCACAATGGTTAGTAAAATCCAATAGGCATTTTCAAAATTAAAAATATTGCCCACGATCAATCCTACAAACATGGTTAAGGTAATACGCAAAGCATATCTAAAAGTAGATGATTTAAAGTTTAAATGATCTAAAAATGTTTTTAAACGGTAATGTTCTGGCGTAAAGAATTTTTCTAAATCGCGATATTTTCCTCTTAATTCATCAGCATTTACACGCTCTTTATACACACGTTCCAAACCTTTTATCTTTTCGATCTGCTTATCGGCATAAAAAAGCAAATTGTTTACGTTTACTGCATTTTCATCGTAAATTGATATATTTTGATTTTTAACGTAATCGTTTATTCGCAACTTCAATTTTTTAAAATCGTTAGCCAAATTCCCAATAGAATGATGCTTTTTATTTGTTTTGATATGAAAAGCCAGACTTTTTAAGGTAACCGAAAAGCTATGAGCCAGCGTTTTGTATTCCGCTAAAATAGAATCATCGTCTTTAAAAAACTCAATAAATTCTTTATGATTGAACGTATTTGCCATGGCAAGTTCTAAAATATCAACCAATGACGACAACGCAACCAACAGTTTTCGGTTGTTGTTAGAGTTTAATGTACGTGCCTTATTGTAAACCAGATATTCGCGAATATGTTCGTGTAATTCGTTGATACGAACCTGCTTTTCTAACATTTGTCGGTTGATTTTTTCTCGATCGGCATTCAAAACCCATAATTTCGAACGTAATTCTAAATATTCACCAGTAATTTCAATACATTCGGCAACTTCAAGATTTATATATCGGTTGGGTTTAATAAAATAGAAAACAATCGATATCAATGTATAAAACAATCCACCTAACAATAAATAGGCGCAGTTTTGTAACAGAATTTCGGGTTCATCGTGATGAATAAATGATAAGCTGATCGTTAACAACAAGGTAAACGACAACAAATTAGCTCTGTGTCCGAAAAGCGATATAAATGCCGATAAAAAAACAAGCACGCAAAAAAGCGGTGCAAAAATATAAAAGTACGGATAGGTGTAGGTTAACGAAAACGAAATAATGGGAATTAAGAACGAAACCAGCAGCAAACCAATAATTTTGTGCTTAAAATTGCTCGATATATCAATTGGTGCGCACAACAAAGCGCCTAAAGTAACAGTAAAAGCAGCGGTAAAATCGGCAGAACTGTAAAAAATAAAAAAGGCAACAATAGCAGTAAACGTAATTTTAATTGCGTTATAAAACTGATTATCACCAAATTTCAAGAATAATTTATCGAACATTTTAAAAAGATCATTAAATAAAAAGTGAACTTATACAAACATTAAAGTTAATTAATTAGCGGTAAATTTTACTATATTTTGTAAATTTGCAGAATATTTAAAATACGAAACAATGATTTTACCTATTGTAGGTTACGGCGATCCGGTTTTACGTAAAGAATGCGAAGAAATTTCTAAAGATTATCCGCAGTTAAAAGAGCTTATTAATAATATGTACGATACTATGGATAATGCTTATGGTGTAGGTTTGGCAGCCCCGCAGATAGGTTTACCCATTCGTTTATTTGTTGTAGATACCAAACCGTTTGGCGAAGACGAAGATCTTTCTAAAAGCGAGCGCGATTTTCTGTCGAACTTTAGTTGTACTTTTATTAATGCAAAAATTTTGAAGGAAGAAGGCGAGGAGTGGTCTTTTAACGAAGGATGTTTAAGTATTCCCGGTGTTCGTGAAGATGTGTACCGCAAACCGAATATTACCATTGAATATTACGATGAAAATTTTGAAAAACAGGTTAAGGAATTTTCAGGATATGCAGCGCGCGTAATTCAGCATGAGTACGACCATATAGAAGGTGTGTTGTTCACCGATAAAATTTCTACATTAAAAAAGAAATTAAACAGCAAACGATTACAGAATATTATGGAAGGGAAAGTTTTTCCCGATTATAAAATGAAATTTATCAACAAAAAAGGTAGATAATTTTGGATATTAAATTCAAATTATGATATTTGTGACCTTGAAAAAAATAAAATAATGAGCGTAGAGAAAGTTTTAGCTATATCTGGAAAACCAGGATTATACGAATTGAAAATCCAAACAAGATCAGGATTTATTGCAGAATCATTAATTGACGGAAAAAGATTAACAGTTGGTTTACGCAGCAATGTAAGCTTGTTATCAGAAATTTCGATCTATACAGAAACAGGCGAATTAAAATTATTCGAAGTTTTTGCTAAAATTGCAACCAAAGAAAACAACGGACCAGCTTTAGACCACAAAGCAACAAATAACGATTTATTGGCTTATTTTGGTGAAGTAGTGCCTGATTTTGATCGCGACCGCGTTTATGTATCAGACATTAAAAAAGTATTAAACTGGTACAACATTTTACAGCAGGCTAATTACATTGCAGCTTTAACAGCACCGGCAGTTACAACAACTGGTACGGTTACAATCAACAATAATACAGAAGAGCAGGAAACTGTAGAAGCAGAAGTTGTTGAGGAAAAACCAAAAGCAAAGCGCGCAACAAAAAAGAAAACAGAAGATAAAGAATAATATTTAAACCGGCTATTTTGCCGGTTTTTTTACACCGTTTTAGTATGAACAACAGAGTAGCACAATTAAAAGCATTCGAAGAATTGTTAGATATAATGGACGATTTGCGTGAAAAATGTCCGTGGGATCAAAAACAAACCTTTCAATCATTAAAACATTTGACTATTGAAGAAGTTTATGAATTGAACGATGCTATTTCAGATAACGATACCACCGAAATTAAAAAGGAATTAGGCGATCTTTTGCTTCACATTGTTTTTTACTCTAAAATAGGCAGTGAAACCAATTCGTTTGATATTGAAGCGGTGTGTAAAGGAATCAGCGAAAAGTTAATCAGTAGACATCCGCATATTTATGGCGATGCCGTTGCCGAAGATGAAAAAGCTGTTCTGGAAAATTGGGAAAAACTGAAATTGAAAGAAGGCAACAAATCTGTTTTAAGCGGTGTGCCAAAATCACTTCCGGCAATAATTAAAGCATTCCGTATTCAAGATAAAGTAAAAGGTGTAGGGTTCGATTGGGATAATAAAGAGGATGTTTGGGCAAAGGTTGAAGAAGAACTGAATGAGTTTAAAATTGAAGTTACCAATAACGATTTCGAAAAACAGGAACAGGAATTTGGCGATGTATTGTTTGCATTGATTAATTACGCTCGTTTTTGTAATATAAATCCAGAAGAAGCATTGAACAAAACCAATCAGAAATTTATTAATCGATTTACCAAGATGGAAGAATTAATAAAGCAGGATTCTAAAACAATTGGTGATTTATCTTTAAAGGAATTAGATGTTTATTGGAACGAAGTAAAAAAGTTTGAATCAAAATAAAAAATTTTCATACATTTAAATAAAAATTTAAGCTATGAAAGATTTATTAAGAGCCCTGTTAGCAGGCTGGGGTGCAAAGAAAGCCGGTTTTGGCTGTTTTGGAACCATTATTGTATTTATAATTTTGTATTGGATTTTAGGAAAGTTTATGTAAAAAAAAACAAGCTGTTCAATTTGAACAGCTTGTTTTTTTATTCCTTTATAACTTTTGTTGGTTTTTTATCTTTATCTAAAGCCACAAAAGTAAATTCACCGTTGATGGCCAAGTACCGAACATCGGTATACATTTCTTCGATATATATTTCAACAGAAACTTTTAAACTCGTGTTTCCAACATGTGTAACTTTTCCTATAAGTTCAACAATAGTTCCAGCCGGAATTGGTTTGGTAAAATCAATTTTATCCGACGAAACCGTTACCATCATTTGTCTTGAAAAACGGGTTGCCGTAATAAAGGCAACTTCGTCCATCATGTGCATGGCAGTTCCTCCAAACAGCGTGTCGTAATGGTTGGTTGTATTTGGGAAAACAGCTTTAAAAATTCGCGTTTCGCTGCTTTTAATTCTTTCTTCTACTATCATTTTTTTAAATATGGGTTATGCTTCGCAGCTTGTACAAGTAACTAAATTATTTACAAATTCTTTTGAAACACTTTGGCTACGCTGGTAATAAAGCGTTTTTACGCCTAATTTCCAAGCTTCAATTAACAAACGGTTTACTTCTTTTACCGATAAATTTGATGGAATATTGATGTTTAAACTTTGTGCCTGATCGATATATTTCTGACGGATTGATGCCTGCAAGATAATTTCGTACTGACTTATTTCTTTAAACGTTTTGAATACATCTTTTTCCTCTTGATTCAACTCCGGCAAATGCTGCACACTTCCGTGGTTTAACATGATGCTTCTCCAAGTTTCTTCGGTATCGATACCCTTATCTTCTAAAAGTGTTTTAAGGTATTTGTTTTTACGCATAAAGTTTCCTTTTGCCAAACCTGCTTTGTAATAGTTGCTGCTGAAAGGCTCAATACCCGGAGATGTTTGCCCTAAAATTGCCGATGATGATGTTGTAGGTGCAATTGCCAGCAAAGTAGTGTTTCTTCTTCCGTATCCTTTTAAAACAGATGGTTCACCGTAAATACGAGCCAAATCTTGAGAAGCTTTCATTGCTTTGTCTTCAATTTCCTTGAAAATTTGGTTGGTTAGCATTTTAGCTTCTAAACTTTCAAACGAAATCATATTTTTCTGTAGGTAGGAATGCCATCCCATAACACCTAAACCTAATGCACGGTGGTTTTTAGCGAAATTATGTGCTGATGTTAAATAGTAATTTCCTTCGGTTTTCGAAATAAATTCACTCATAACCGCATCTAAAAAGTACGTTGCCAGTTTAACCGCTTCTGTATCTTTCCATTCATCATACAACTCTAAATTCATTGATGACAAACAGCATACAAAAGATTCATCTTTAGACGATGGTAACGCAATTTCCGAACAAAGGTTACTTGCATAAATCTGCATTTCTTTGTCTTTATAAACTTCTGGTTTATTGCGGTTTATGTTATCTGTAAAGAAAATATAAGGTAATCCTTTTTGCTGACGGCTTTCTAAAACTTTAGCCCAAACTTCACGCTTGTCTTTATCGCCGTCAATCATATCCTGCATCCAATAATCGGGTACACAAACGCCCGTAAATAAATTCTGGATAGGATTTCCAATGTTTTTAATATCTAAAAATTCTTTAATATCGTCATGATCAATATCCAAATAAGCAGCAAAAGCACCACGGCGAACACCACCTTGCGAAATAGTATCCATGGCAGTATCAAACAATTTCATGAAACTTACCGCACCACTACTTTTTCCGTTATCGGTTACAGCACTTCCACGTTCGCGCAATTCACCAAAGTAACCACTTGTTCCGCCGCCAATTTTGGTCTGCATGATCACTTCGCCTAATTTGTGTGTAATTCCTTCGATATGATCAGGAACATAAACGTTAAAACACGAAATTGGCAATCCGCGTTCTGTTCCCATATTAGCCCATATTGGCGATGATAAACTCATCCAGCCTTTTTCGATCATTTCAATAAAAGCTTCGGCTAACTCTGGTTTGTATAATTGTTTTGCTGCAGCATTTGCCACACGCTCAATTGCTTTTTGTGGTGTTTCGCCTTTTAAAAGGTATCCGCGGTTTAATATTTGTTCGCTTTCTTCGTTAAGCCACCATAATCTTTCCATAGTTGATTTTATTTTTGTTTGTTAGATCGAATAGAGTAGGGAATCAAACCTAGTTCGATGTAACAATTGATGTTATAAACTTAATTTCTGATGTTGCTTTTAGAATAAATCTTCGGCAGTAATACTTTTGTCGTGTTTAGTGTAGTCAACCGGACGTTTTGCAAAGAAATCGTCTAAACTGTTTGCAAAAATTTCTTCTTCAAACCAGATCATTGGCTGATAATCTTCTTCTGAAACATGGAATATCTTTTGTAATCCGATCTGACGCATACTGTCGTCTAATCTGAATTTCATGAAGTTTAAAAGATTCTTTTTAGAAATGGTTTCCAATTCGCCGTATTCAAAAATCCAATCTAAAATTTCACTTTCAATATCGATTGATTCTTTAACAATTTGATTGATTTCTTCAACCGTAGCTGTATCAAAATAATCAGGAAATTCTTCTTTAATTTTGTTGATGATGTAAATACCGGCATTTGCATGAATTTGTTCGTCTACCGATGTCCAGGCAATAATATTGCTCACGTTTTTCATGGCACCTTTAAAGCGCGTGAACGATAAAATAATAGCAAACTGACTGAATAACGAAACGTTTTCTATAAGTATGGTAAATAAAATCAGCGATTTTAAATAGTCTTTTTTGTCTTCGGCTTTTGAGTGTTTTAGGGCGTCAGACAAATAATCGATACGTTTTTTAATTACCGGAATCTGTATAACGTTTTCAAACGCATTGTTATAACCCAAAACTTCCAACAAACGCGAATAAGCCTCTGAATGACGGAATTCGCATTCTGCAAATGTACTTCCCAAACCGTTAAATTCAGGCTTTGGCAAATGTGTGTACAAATTACCCCAAAAGGTTTTTACGTTCACTTCAATCTGTGCAATTGCCAACAAACTGCGCTTAACAATTTCTTGTTCTATTGGCGATAAATGCGAATGAAAATCTTGAATGTCTGCTGTAAAATCTACTTCAGAATGTACCCAGAACGATTTATTAATAGCGTTTGTGAAGTCTAAAATCTCCGGATATTCAAATGGTTTGTAATTAACACGTTTGGTAAAAATGCTCATAACTAAATTTTTTTATATGTAAACAATAGAAGTAAATTTCAAAAGAAGGCATCCATATAAAAAAGAAAGTTCTTAGCAATTTACTTTTAAGTGCGAAAGCAACGCTGTTTTTACAAGAGGTCTGACTCATAAGTTTCTCACTTATTTACAGTTGCGCAACAGTTCAAGGCTTACACTTGATTCTCTTAATCGTTGTAAAAATCTATGTCAAAATTATCGTATTTAATTTAATTTTCAACTTCATTTTTGTCTTTTTTTAATGATAAGTTATGAACAATTTTTGTTGATAATTAATTTTTTAAATTTTACCTAAATTTAAATAATTTCATTTGGTTGGTTTAAAAATATTTTTATTTTTTGTAAACTTTTTGAATTTTATAAAGTTATATAGTATTGATATTTAGTTTTTTAATTAAAATTATTTGTAAACTTTTTGATTTTATTTGATTTTTTTTGTTGTTGATAACTTTTAATTTATTTTAAAGTGAATTGTGTTTTGTTAATTAAAAATATGTAATTTTATCAAAGAGATTCATCAGTTGAAAGAGAAAATTATTTGACTGTTTTTGAATTGATTACAACTGAGAAAAATTAAAAAAATATAGTATGGAAATAGAGCCACAGGTTTTAGAAATGAAAAAAACATATACCAACGAAGAAGCGGTAAAAGCATCAACAGAATATTTTAAAGGTGATGTTTTGGCAGCAACGGTTTTTGTTAATAAATATGCTTTGAAAGATTCTGAAGGGAATATTTATGAAAAAACGCCAGACGATATGCACCGCCGTATTGCATCAGAAATTGCTCGTGTAGAAGCAAAATATGCAAACCCAATGAGCGAAGAACAGCTTTTTGATCTGATTAAAAACTTTACTTACATTATTCCGCAAGGAAGTCCAATGACAGGAATTGGAAATCCGTTTCAAATTGCATCGTTATCAAACTGTTTCGTAATTGGTAACAATGGCGACAGTGATTCTTATGGCGGTATCATGAAGATCGATCAGGAACAGGTTCAGTTAATGAAACGTCGTGGTGGAGTAGGGCACGACCTGTCGCACATTCGCCCAAAAGGTTCACCAGTTAAAAATTCAGCTTTAACATCAACAGGATTGGTTCCTTTTATGGAGCGTTTTTCTAATTCAACACGCGAGGTAGCTCAAGATGGTCGTCGTGGTGCATTAATGTTGTCGGTTTCAATCAATCATCCCGATGCGGAGAGTTTTATCGATGCTAAATTAGAACAGGGAAAAGTTACCGGAGCAAACGTTTCGGTCCGTATAGACGATTCTTTCATGAGTGCTGTTAGAAATAACGAATTATATACACAGAAATATCCGATTTTTTCTCAAAATCCAAAGTTTTCAAAAGAATTGAATGCTGCCGATTTATGGAAAAAAATTGTACATAACGCTTGGAAATCTGCCGAACCGGGAATTTTATTCTGGGATACTATTATTAAAGAATCGTTGCCAGATTGTTATGCCGATTTAGGTTACAAAACCTTATCTACAAACCCTTGCGGCGAAATTCCTTTATGTGCGTACGATTCTTGTCGTTTATTGGCGATCAATTTGTTTTCGTATGTGGTAAATCCGTTTACTGCCGATGCTTATTTCGATTTTGATTTATTCAAAAAACACGTAGCGGTTGCACAACGTATGATGGATGATATTATTGATTTGGAGTTGGAAAAAATCGATACGATTATCGAAAAGATCGATCAAGATCCTGAAGAAGCAGAAGTAAAACGTATCGAGCGTAATTTATGGATCGAAATTCGTAAGAAAGCAGATGAAGGTCGTAGAACCGGAGTTGGTATCACTGCAGAAGGCGATATGTTGGCTGCATTAAATATTCGTTATGGATCTGAAGAAGGAAATACTTTTTCTGAAAAAATCCATAAAACATTGGCGTTGGCTGCTTATCGTTCATCGGTAGAAATGGCTAAAGAACGTGGAGCCTTTGCAATTTATGATTCGAAACGTGAATTAAACAATCCGTTCGCCTTGCGTATTAAAGACGCAGATCCGGAATTGTATAACGATATGCAGGAATACGGACGTAGAAATATTGCCTTGTTAACCATTGCGCCAACAGGTTCAACATCAATTTTATCGCAAACAACATCGGGAATCGAACCTGTTTTTATGCCGGTTTACAAACGCAGAAGAAAAGTAAATCCAAACGATAAAGATGTTCGTGTAGATTTTATTGACGAAGTAGGCGATTCTTGGGAAGAATACGTTGTTTTCCACCATAAATTTAAAATGTGGATGGAAGTAAACGGAATTGATTCTACCAAAAACTATTCGCAAGACGAAATTAATGTGTTGATTGAAAAATCGCCTTATTACAAAGCAACATCAAACGATGTAGATTATTTAAGCAAGGTAGAAATGCAGGGTGCTATTCAAAAATGGGTAGATCACTCTATTTCTGTAACCATTAACGTTCCTAACGATGTTACCGAAGAATTGGTTGGTCAGTTGTACATGAAAGCTTGGGAAGTTGGTTGTAAAGGTGTAACTGTTTACCGCGACGGATCTCGTTCAGGCGTATTGATTTCTAACGATAAAAAAGAAGAAAAAAAGACTGAAACGGTTGCAGAAACCGAAGTTTCGTTTCCAACCAAACGTCCGCAAATTTTAGAGGCAGACGTGGTTCGTTTTCAAAATAATAAAGAAAAATGGATTGCCTTTATCGGAAAAATCGATAACCAACCGTATGAAATTTTTACCGGTTTAGCTGATGATGAAGATGGAATTTTGATTCCACGTTGGGTTAACGAAGGTTTTATCATTAAAAACCGCGATGAAAAAGGAAACACACGCTACGATTTCCAGTATGTAAACCAACGTGGTTATAAAACCACTATTGAAGGATTATCGTACCGTTTTGATCCGGTTTTCTGGAATTACGCAAAATTAATTTCGGGAACGTTACGCCACGGAATGAAAATTGAAAACGTGGTTGATTTAATTAACTCGTTACAGTTAGATAATGAATCGATCAATACATGGAAAAACGGTGTAGCGCGTGCATTAAAACGTTTTGTACCAGACGGAACCGAAGCTAATGGACAAAAATGTATGAATTGTAATTCTACAAACCTAATGTATCAAGAAGGTTGTTTAACCTGCAAAGATTGCGGCTCATCTAAATGTGGATAAAATCATAACAATAGAATAGATTAAGAGGAACTTTTAAAGTTCCTCTTTTTATTTTAATACTTATTTTGAGAATCTTTTTCAGAGCAATCTTTACAAGTACCTGTAAGTACACAATTAACACTTTCTACGTTATAACCTTTACTTAAAGAAAAGTGAACTGGAACAGGAAGACATTCAATTGTTTGGCAACTTGTGCAACGAAAATGAAAATGATTGTTTGTAAAGCTTTTTTCATCACATTTTATACACACAGCAAAGTATTGCTTTCCGTCTTCTGCTACAATTTTGTGTACCAATCCATCTGCACAAAAACTGTTTAGTACTCTATAAATTGTTGCACGATCTATATCTATAGCTATTCTTTTTTCAATAGCCTCATGGCTCATTGCTTTTTTGCTGTTCATTAATAAATCCAGCACAGCCTCTTTAGAAGGTGTATTTCTACGTTTCATTTCTACTGTTTTACTTTTACAAATTTAATGCAAATAATATTTAATTATTTATTGCGACATAGTTGCGTTAATAAAATGTTTTATATCTTTACAAAAAATTGAAAGGAAGGTGAAAACAAAACAAGCTTTATAAATGAATAATAAAATTTCGAGAAGAACTATTATTAAGCAAGGTGGTCTTGCGCTAGTAGCTTTAGCAATACCATATTCATTAACAGCATTTACAAAATTCAATAGTATGACAGATAATAAAATTTTTGATGTAATCATCATAGGAGGAAGTTATGCAGGGCTTTCTGCAGCAATGGCATTGGGGCGTTCAATGAAAAATGTTTTAATTATTGATAGCGGATTTCCTTGTAATCAACAAACGCCACATTCTCATAACTTCATTACTCATGACGGAGAAAAACCAAATGTAATAACCCAAAAAGCTAAAGAACAAGTATTAAACTACAATACTGTAAAGTTTCACAATGGATTTGCAATTGGTGGAAAGAAAACCCAAAAAGGTTTTGCTGTAACAACGGATAAAAATGAATTATTTAAAGCTAAAAAACTTGTATTTGCCACTGGTGTAAAAGATATAATGCCAAATATTAAAGGATTTTCAGAATGTTGGGGAATTTCAGTTATCCATTGCCCATATTGTCATGGTTATGAATTTCGCAACCAAAAAACAGGAATTTTGGCAAATGGCGAAAGAGCTTTTCATATTGCGTCATTAGTCAATAATCTTACAGATAATCTTACAGTTTTAGCATCAGAAAAAAAAGCATTTAGCGAAGAACAATTGGCAAAACTAAAGAAGAACAATATACAAATTATAGAAAAAGATGTTCAAGAAATACAGCATGAAAACTGACAAATAACAAATGTTATTTTCACAGATGGCAGCAAAGAGAATTTTAATGCACTATACGCTGCTATTCCGTTTAAACAACATTCTAATATACCTGTTGAATTAGGCTGCGAACTAACAGATCAAGGTCATATTAAAGTAGATATGTTTCAAAAAACAACAGTTAAAGGAATTTATGCTTGTGGCGATAATAGTAGTCCTATGCGTTCTGTTGCTAATGCCGTTTTTGCTGGAAATATTACAGGAGCTATGGTAAATAAAGAGCTTACGGATGAGCAGTTTTAGAAATTTCCTATTTTTGTTTTTCTAATGTAATTTACATCTGCATTTTTCGTAAATTTGCAAACTGAAAATGTTCAAATTATGATGTTAGATCGTTTACAATATGTAAAACAACGTTATGATGAGGTTTCTGACTTAATTATCCAGCCAGATATTATTGCCGATCAAAAGCGTTATGTACAATTAAATAAAGAATACAAAGACTTAAAAGCCTTGGTTGAAAAACGCGAGGAATATATAAATGTTGTAGGAAATATAAGCGAAGCCAAAGAAATTATTGCAGATGGTAGCGATGCCGAAATGGTTGAAATGGCTAAAATGCAGTTAGACGAAGCTCAAACACGTTTACCTGAATTAGAAGACGAAATCAAATTTATGCTGATCCCGAAAGATCCGGAAGATGCTAAAAACGTAATGGTCGAAATCCGTGCAGGAACAGGTGGTGACGAGGCTTCTATTTTTGCGGGTGATTTATTCCGTATGTACACAAAATTCTGCGAAACCAAAGGCTGGAGAACTTCGGTTGTTGATTTAAACGAAGGAACATCGGGCGGTTTCAAAGAGGTTATTTTTGAAGTTACAGGTGAAGATGTTTACGGAACTTTAAAGTTCGAAGCTGGTGTTCACCGTGTACAACGCGTTCCACAAACCGAAACGCAAGGTCGTGTGCATACATCGGCAGCTACGGTTATGGTTTTACCTGAAGCCGAAGAGTTCGATGTACAAATCGATATGAACGATGTACGTATCGATTTCTTTTGTTCGTCTGGTCCGGGTGGTCAGTCGGTAAACACCACAAAATCGGCTGTTCGTATGACACACATTCCAACAGGTTTGGTAGCGCAATGTCAAGACGAGAAATCGCAGCATAAAAACAAAGACAAAGCCTTAACCGTTTTACGTTCGCGTTTGTACGAAATGGAATTGGCTAAAAAGCAGGAAGAAGATGCTAAAAAGCGTAATTCGCAAGTATCTTCTGGTGACCGTTCTGCTAAAATTCGTACCTATAACTATCCGCAAGGTCGTGTAACCGACCACCGTATTGGTATGGATATTTTTGATATGGACGGAGTTATGAGTGGTAAAATTCAGAAATTTATCGATGAATTACAGCTTGTCTCAAACACCGAAAAGTTAAAAGAATCAGAAGTATTTTAATTTATTATATTTGCAAAGCCTCTTTTTTAAGGGGCTTTTTTTTCTATTTTAAAGCATTAACATTAGGCATTTTTTTAACATCGTCCCGCTTTCGTTCATAGCTTTGCTCTGCAAAGGCTAATCCACTCAATCGGGGCTAAACATAAACATTTTGCCTGTTTTTAAAGTTTCATAAAAAATGACAACAAAACAACTATACAATCAAATTCAGCAAAAAAAATCATTTC
This sequence comes from uncultured Myroides sp., assembly GCA_913777665.1. Classification (GTDB taxonomy): domain Bacteria; phylum Bacteroidota; class Bacteroidia; order Flavobacteriales; family Flavobacteriaceae; genus Flavobacterium. The sequence continues at coordinate 2,076 of CAJYTF010000069.1, read as the reverse complement.
TTTGCGTAGGTTTAGATGTTGATTTAACTAAAATCCCTCAGCATTTATTGGCAACCGAAGATCCAATTTTCGAATTCAACAAAGCCATTATCGATGCCACACATGATTTATGCGTATCATACAAACCAAATACCGCTTTTTACGAAGCTTACGGCTTAAAAGGTTGGCAGTCTTTAGAAAAAACAATCAACTACATCAACGAAAAATATCCTGATATTTTCACCATTGCCGATGCAAAGCGTGGCGATATTGGTAATACATCAACCATGTATGCCAAAGCGTTTTTAGAAGATCTTAATTTCGATTCGGTTACCGTTGCACCTTATATGGGTAAAGATTCGGTTGAACCTTTTTTAGCTTTTGAAAATAAACACACCATTTTATTGGCATTAACATCAAACGAAGGTGCTTTTGATTTTCAAACGCAGGAAATTGACGGTAAACCAATGTATCAAACCGTATTAGAAACATCGAAAACCTGGAAAAACAACGAAAATTTAATGTACGTTGTTGGTGCCACCAAAGCAGAATATTTTAAAGAAATTCGCAATATTGTTCCAGACTCGTTTTTATTAGTTCCAGGAGTAGGTGCACAAGGCGGAAGTTTAGAAGATGTTTGTAAATTTGGTATGAACAAGCAAGTTGGGTTGTTAATCAATTCATCACGCGGAATCATTTATGCATCAAACCAAACCGATTTTGCTGAAGCTGCCAGAACCGAAGCCTTAAAACTTCAAAAAGCAATGGCAATAATTTTAGAACAAAACTAAAATGCTTACAATTACAGACGATTTAGGAACGCAACATCATTTTAGCGAAACACCAAAACGCATCATCAGTTTAGTACCATCGTTAACCGAAACTTTGTACGAATTGGGTTTGGAAGATCAAATCATCGGAATTACAAAGTTCTGTGTGCATCCGTATCATTTAAAATCGGTAAAAATTATTGTTGGTGGTACTAAAAAGGTTCACATCGAAAAAATTAAAGCACTTAATCCAGATATCATCATTGCTAATAAAGAAGAAAATACATTAGAAATTGTTGATAGTTTAAGAGATATTTGCCCCGTTTTTGTGACCGATATTGTCACTGTTGATGATACCTTGAAAACCATTACCGATTTCGGATTGCTTTTTAAACGAACAACCGATGCTAAAAAATGGATCGAGAAAATTAAGTTTGCAAACGATGATTTTGTCAACTTTATGCAAGAAAAAAAATGGCAGAAAGCGGCGTATTTAATTTGGCGCGAACCTTACATGGCTGCCGGAAGTGCAACTTTTATAAATGAAATGTTGAAACTTAATAAGTTTGAAAACATTTACGAAAAATTTGAAGGACGTTACCCAGAAGTAGAAATTAGAAAAATGCGTATTCAAGGCGATCCAGATTTGGTTTTACTATCGTCTGAACCTTATCCGTTTAAAGAAGAACATCCTTTTGAAATTGGTCGGGTTACACATCATGCCAAAACCGTTTTTGTAGATGGCGAAATGTTTTCGTGGTATGGCACAAGATTATTTAAGGCTTTTCAGTATTTTAAAGCCTTACAAAATAGAATAGAAGAATAAAACTGAATCCATTGGATTCAGTTTTTTTAATCGTGATGTGGCCAAACCAATTTATCAGTATCATACCCAAAACTTTGAGCCTTTAAAACAAAATATTGTCTAACAATTTCGGGCATTGTTTTTTCGCGAGATAAAATCCACATATAATCGGTATTTTTTCCAAAAACCAAAGCGTATTGATAATCGTTTGTAATTTCAACCACATTGTATTCGTCATAAAAAGGTCCCCAAAAAGACACCTTCAAAGCACCTGTATTTTTCTTGCGTGGTTTTGCTTTTCCTTCGGCAACTTCCCATTCTTCCTTCACATAATTCCAACCCTGATTAACTACTTTTATAGAATTGTCTTTGTTTAAACTATAATGAGCGGTGGTATTATCCAAGTTTTTTTCGTGACGAAAATCTAAACGCGCAATTTCGTACCATCTGCCTAAATACCTCATGGTATCAAACGGAGTAACAACAGTAATATCGTCGTTCTTTTTTCGGTTTTTTAGCATC
>CAJYTF010000068.1 GCA_913777665.1 uncultured Myroides sp. | reverse complement strand
ATCAATCTGCTTTCCAAGCTTATTTACAGTAAAAAAATAGTTGCACTTTTTACACTTAAAACGCTGACGTTCGTTAACAATACCAGCCTTTACAAAGGTATTTGAACCGCAATTTGGACATGAATTTTGTTTCATATATATTATTTTAGCATAAATATATTAATTTAGCAAGATATACAAAATCTAAATAACAAAAATTAAATAAATAGAAATAAAAAAAATAGATAATATAAATTTTTAAATGATATTTTACATTTATATCAATAAAAAACACACTTTAATTAATTGATGTAAAGTATACATCGTATATATAAATAGTTCTATTACTTAAAAAGACACATTACTCTTTACATTTTTTGTAAATTAGTACATCGCTTAAAAAATTCAATTTCAGTTTAATACAAAAGATTATGAGAAACCACCTGTTAATTATAGCATTTATAGTATCAACCTTTAGTAGTATGGCACAAGAATTAAAAAAAATAAAATATACAGATGAATTAGCAACTCATGAAGCTGAAGTTAGTATTCAAAAGCAAAATGCTCCATCGGTTTTAATACTTCCAGCTTGGATGGGAATTGATGATGAAGCCCGCACAGCAGCTAAAGATTTGGCAACAGAAGGTTACAATGTATTTATTGCAGATGTTTATGGAAGTACCGATACTCCGAAAGATATGGAAGCAGCAAAGAAGATATCAACTTTTTATAAGGAAAGTCCAGAAAAGTATCGACATAAAATTGAAATGGCATTTAATGAATTTGTAACGTTGGGTGCTAATAAAAATAATACGGCAGTAATTGGCTACTGCTTTGGTGGTACCGGAACTTTAGAAGCTGCTCGTGGAAATATAAATTTTAAAGGAGTTGTATCAATTCATGGTGGCTTAAAAAAAGTGGATACAACTTACAACACTATAAAACCTAAAGTATTGGTAATTCATCCCGCAGAAGATGCGTCTGTTTCTCAACAAGACATTGATTTATTTATGGATGAAATGCGAAAAGGCAATGCAGACTGGCAATTTTTCTATTACGGTAACAGCAAACATACTTTCACAAATCCACAATCAAAGGATTATAATGCGTTAATGACCGAACGTGCTTGGAAACATGTGAAGTTGTTTTTAGATGAAGTTTTAAAATAAAAAAGTAGACCTATAAGCCGGGTTCTGTACATCGCCAAAAGCGTGTCCTTATCATTTATCTACGCGCACGGTTACCCGTACACTTTATCTGCCTACCCTCCAACTTGCGCGAGCAGCACTTAACGTTGGTTTACATGGCATTTCACCGAATAGAGTTTACCTGGTTTCACTACAGCCTAACTGTACATACTTTCTGTTGCACTTGTCCTCACCTCACGGCGGACGGGCGTTACCCGCTATTCTGCTCTATGGTGCCCAGACTTTCCTCTGACAAAAAGCCAGCGATAAGGCGGTCTACTTGCTGCAAAAATACTACGAATATTTGTTTTATCCTTATAAATACCAACGCTTATTAAATTTTCTGTAAATTTGTTTAAAATACAAATTATGTCTTTTGATAAAATCACCGAATCTGAATCTAAATACAACCATTTAGAGCAGATGAGTGTTACAGATTTACTTACAAATATCAATAAAGAAGATCAAACGGTGCCTTTTGCCGTTCAAAAAGCCATTCCACAAATCGAAACTGCTGTTACCAAAATTGTATCGCAACTAAAAAATGGCGGCAGATTGTTTTATATTGGTGCAGGAACATCGGGGAGATTGGGAATTGTTGATGCTTCGGAATGTCCGCCAACTTTTGGAGTTTCGTATGATAAAGTTATTGGATTAATTGCCGGTGGCGATACTGCTATTAGGAAAGCGGTTGAAAATGCCGAAGATAATGCCAATCAAGCCGAAATTGATTTAAAAGAATATCAGATCAATTCGAATGATTTTGTAATTGGAATCGCTGCATCGGGAACAACTCCGTATGTCTTAGGTGGATTAGAATTTTGCAGAAAAAACAATATTTCTACAGGTGGAATTACCTGTAATGCCGAAAGTCCGTTGGCGTTAGCAGCCGATTTTCCGATGGTAGTTGTTGTTGGATCAGAATTTGTAACCGGAAGTTCGCGCATGAAAGCCGGCACGGCACAAAAACTGGTTTTAAATATGATTTCTACTGCAATAATGATTCAGTTGGGACATGTAAAAGGCAATAAAATGGTCGATATGAAATTATCAAATCATAAATTGGTAAACAGAGCTATACAAATGGTTATGAATGAACTAAATGTATCCGAAGAAAAAGCCACACTACTTATAAATCAATACGGCAATGTACGCAATGCCATAAATAATTACACTGAATAATGGAAACACCTAAAGCAGATAAAACCAAAATTTACAAAGGCTTGCAAAAAGTTTTCATTGCGATACCCTTGATGTTTGTTGGACCGATAATTATTTATTCGTCTTTTAAAAATCAGGAACATTTTTTATACTATCCCGTTTTAATTTTAGGATGTTTAATCTGCCTGTTTTCAATGTTTTTATTTTTTATGGGATTACGAACTTTAGTCAGCGGTTTATTTAACGATTAATTTATGAAGAAATTATTTTTATTGGCAATTCCATTTTGTTTGATGGGTTGTTATAATCAAGAAAGAAATTGTTCGGATTTTAAAACAGGAAATTTTTTGTTTGAACAAAAAATAAACGGACAAAGACATACTTCAACTTTTGTTAGAACCGATAAATACGAGATTGAAACCTATAATGGCAAAACCGATACCGCAAGCATTCGTTGGGTAAACGATTGTGAGTATATTCTGCAAAAATTACATCCAAAAAATATGGCGGAGAAAAAAGCGGTACAAATGAAAATTCTATCAACAAACGAAAACGGATATACCTTTGAATACAGTATTGTAGGCGATTCTAACAAACAAAAAGGAGAAATTAAAAAGATAAAATAATTATTTCCAATTGATTTCATTATTATTACATATCATAAACATGTGATTTTTTAATGATTTTTTTTATATCTTTAATAAAAAGAATTGAATCATGAAAAAATTTGTAGTAATAGCACTTTTATTAACAGCGTCAACTGCTGTTCGTGCACAAGAAGTTAAAACAGACATTGAAATTGTTGATAAGGTTAAAACAGTTTTTATGACGGTTAATGCAGACCGCTTTCAAGATTTAAAAGGTTTTGATTGGCGTACGCATTTAACCAATGTTTTTAAAGATGTTCCGGAAGATGCAACTGTTGGAATCAGGGTAAATATCATGGCAAAACAGCTTACGAACGACAGCACCACATTACCAAACAAAATGTCTTTGCAGGAAATTGGAACCGCAAACAAACGCGAAGAAATCTTGCGAAGCATTGTAAGTAAAGTCCAACTGTTCATAGAAGACGAACAACAAGGAAATAATATAGATTAAAAGAAAAAGCCGGAAATTAACTTCCGGCTTTTATATTGTTACGTAATAAACATCTGTTGAATTGCGGTTTACGTTTAAAACCTCAAAACCACCTTCTTCGGGAATTATTTCAACCAGATCAAATAGTTTGCAGCTTTTTGGTAATCCTTTAAAAATTAGAGTAAATTCTAAAGGTTTATTGATAGGAATTAATGTCCATTGCGGTGCAAAATTAATACCGTCTGCAAAAAGCAGTTTATATTTTTTACCTGTTTCCTTATCAATTAAATAAGTACTTTTCCAAATGCGTGCTGCATCGCCAGCATCCATTCCATCAATAGAACAATGAATAATTACCTGCTGCTCTTCATTTCTTAACAGTAAAAGTTCGTTCTTCAATTCGCTACAAATTTCTACTTTTAAATCCTCTTCAAATAAAACACTCATAATTAAGTAAATAAAATACAAAAGTATAAAAATAGAGTAAAATTCTGAATAATTAAAGCCATTTTATATTTTTAGTTCTTAGATTATTGCATAGTATAACAATATTCAGTGATTTATCAACTTCATAAACTGCAATGCATTAATAACAGCTGCGGTTGAAGCGGTGTTATTGAAATAAACATATACTTCGTTGTAATTTTTTGCTAGGATTTGTTCGTAGAGCGTTTCAATTTCGGTGAGTGAATATTCAGAATAAAACAACTTTGGTACACCATGTTGACGGAAGTATCCACAGCTGTTGTTTTTTATAGTGTGTTCAGGCAGCCCGGGATAACTTGGATTGCAAAAAACTACATTTTTACTTTGCAATTTTTCAATCACTAACGAATTCCACCAACTTTCATGTCTGAACTCTACAACATTTTTAAACTGGTCGTTTAAAACATTTAAAACTCGGTTTAAATTATCTTCACTATACAAAAAACCGGGTGGAAACTGCCAAAGTATACATCCTAATTTATCAGACAATCCTTCAGCAATAACGGAATAAAATTCGCTTATTTCGTTTTCACAGTGCAACAACTTTTTAGTATGTGTTATTGCTTTTGGGACTTTAATACTGAACGTAAAATCATTCGGAGTTTTATCGTACCACTTTTTTAAAGATTCAGCGGTAGGAAATCGATAGAAAGACCCGTTGAATTCATACGTATTAAAGTTTTTGCAATAATAGGCAAACCACTCTTTTTTAGGAAGATCATTTGGATAGAAGACCGATTTCCAAGAGGCTGTTGCGAAACTTGAACATCCTACAAAAAATTTTGTTGTACTCATACATATAATTTTTGACAACCGGTACAAAAGAAACTTCTACGCTTTTTCTTACCTGTGTATTCTTTGACCAACGGCTCACCACATTGTGCACAGATTTTTTTTGTATGCACCAGCCAGTGCTTTTTAAGTTGATTTGCTTTCTTCCATTTTAAAAAATCGAAACTGTAAATTCTTGCCTGTTCTACGATTTCTTTTATTTTTTTAGAAGGAATTTTTCCAACGATTGAGTTTGGATTTACCCGTGTTCTAAACAAAACCTCGTTTTTAATGATGTTGCCTACGCCCGAAAAGATATCCTGATCTAACAATACATCGCATATCAATTCTTCTTTATGATCTGCTATTTTTTTAATTGCCTTAGACGGATCCCATTCATCGCTCATAACATCAGCAGACCAATCGTAATGTGAATCTGCATCACCTTCCAACACTTTTACCGCAGCCGCATAAAAGTTAATGTGTCCGCTTTTAAAAAGCAATCCCAAACGTATAGTTGCTGATTTTTCTTCATTCACAAGATAACTTCCAAAAAGCAGAAAATGAATACGCAGGGTAAAATCATCAAAACAAAGAAGCAGATGCTTACCCCATGACTTTACATCGGCAAGCACCTTTCCTTCAATTCTGTCCATATCAATTTTAGCATTACCGGTTGCTTCAACAACCTTTTTGCCAATAAAGACCGTCATTTCTTCTTTTGCGATAACAATACTAGGACCTTCGGGCATTTTAGTTTGATTTATTCAGGTTAGAAATTAAGCCCAAGGATCTAATACCACCTTTACGCAATCTTCTTTCTTATTCTTGAAAATATCGTAAGCATGTGCAACTTCAGTTAACGGCAGTCGGTGGGTAATGATATCGTCCAAAACAATTTTTCCGTCGATCACATACTGCAACAGCTTGTCGATGTGCTTGTGAACAACCGCCTGACCGCCCCGTAAAGTAATTCCTTTATCGAAAAACTGACCAACCGGAAAATTGTCATAATACGTAGGATACACGCCCAGAACGCTGACGATACCGCCTCTTCTCACTGCACTCATACAAGCTTCAAGAACCTTAATTGATCCTTTTTCGAAATTGATCAGTGCTTTCGCGCGATCCACTAAATTACGGTCAGGTTCAAAACCTACGGCTTCGATACAAACATCGGCACCTCTCCCCTGCGTTTTCTGTCTGATTTTTTCCACAACTTCATCGGCATCAGTCCATAAAATTGTTTCACAGTTGGCTGCGGCAACCGCCTTGTTTAACCGGTACTGCAAGGTATCAACAATAATTACCCTGCCTGCACTGCGTAACCATGCACTTTTAGCTGCCATGATACCAACCGGACCTGCGCCAAAAATAACAACGGTTTCACCTCCTTTAACTTCAGCCCAATCTACACCCGAATAACCGGTTGGGAAAATATCCGTTAAAAAAAGAACCTGCTCATCGGTCAATGAATCGGGTACTTTTCTTGGACCGACATCGGCATACGGAACGCGTACAAACTGTGCCTGACCGCCATCGTATCCACCATAAAGATCGGTATAACCAAACAATCCGCCGCCTTTCTGATCAAGCAGACCGCCTTCGGGACCATAATGTTCATGGTTGCTGTTTTCGCAATGAACCGGAAGATCGCTGTTACAAAAATAACACGAACCGCAGGCAATGGGGAATGGAACAACCACGCGGTCGCCTTTCTTCAAATTCTTGACATCTTTGCCTACTTCTTCTACAATTCCCATAAATTCATGTCCCAGAATCATAGGCTTTGGCTGCGGAAATCCGCCAGAATATATGTGAAGATCTGATCCGCAAATAGCGGTCGCCGTAACCTTTAATATCACGTCGGTTGACTCTTTAATGCCCGGATCTTCAGTATTGTCACAGGTAATTTTACCCGGAGCATGTATAACTGCTGCTTTCATACTCTATTTTTTTTGGTTATCTTTTCTGATTTCTTTTTGTTGATCAGTATTTTGATCGGGCACTTTATCGGCATCTTCAGGCAGTAAGTTACTACCTTCTTTTATTTGCGATCCGCCTGCACCAGAATTGGTCTGGTTGGCATCGTGCACATCTTTTCCCTTAATATCTGTTGGGCTTGTGTTTTTATTTTTGTCGTTTTCCAGAATTTCTTTTCTATCCTTGTTCATAGCTTAAAAATTTTGAGTTATTGTAGTTTTTAATTCAAATTTTGTTCCTTATTCAGTTAAAAATAATCGCAAATTAATGTGATAGACATTGCATCGTTAGCTGGCAAGACCCAATTGTACCCAACTGAATTTTTAACATTTAATTGAAGAACTGCTATATGTAGCGTAGTTCCTATTTTAAATACAAAACACAACATTTACGTTAAAAACAAATAAT
>CAJYTF010000067.1 GCA_913777665.1 uncultured Myroides sp. | reverse complement strand
ACACTACAACGCAGCAGCAGACCATCGTTGTTGACGATGTAACAGCACCTGTACCAACAGTTGTGACTTTACCAACCATTACTAAAGAATGTGCGGTAACAGCTGCAGATATTCCGGTACCAACGGCGAACGATAATTGCGCAGGTATCATTATGGCGACTACTACAGATGCATTGGTTTATACAGCGCAAGGTACGTATACCATCAACTGGACGTATAACGACGGTAACGGTAACATGACTACACAGCAACAGACCATCGTTGTTGACGATGTAACAGTACCTGTACCAGCGATAGCAAGTTTACCAACGATCACGAGAGAATGTGCGGTAACACCGGCTGATATCCCGGTACCAACAGCAAACGATAACTGTGTTGGAATCATCAGTGCGACTACTACAGATGCATTGGCTTACACATCGCAAGGTACGTATACCATCAACTGGACGTATAACGACGGTAACGGTAACACTGCAACACAGCAGCAGACCATCGTTGTTGACGATGTAACAGCACCTGTTCCAACGGTGGTGACTTTACCAACAATTACGAGGGAATGTGCTGTAATTGCAGCAGATATCCCGGTACCAACGGCAAACGATAATTGCGCAGGTGTCATTACGGCGACTACTACCGATGCATTGGCGTACACCGAGCAAGGTACATATACCATCAACTGGACGTATAACGACGGTAACGGTAATACGTATGTTCAACAGCAGACTGTAATTGTTGAAGAATCGCCTTTAGCAGCTATCGTATTGAATGACCTTACAACGGTTTATAACGGTACCGTTCACAATTTAATGGTAGCTAACATGCCTGCAGGCGCGGCTGTATCGTACAGCATTGCACCACAGGCCGAAGAAGATAACGGTGCGGTGAATGCAGGTACTTACACGGTTACGGCTGTTGTTACCCCACCTGCATCTGCAGTTAATTGTGAGCCGGTAACGCTTACTGCGGAACTGGTTATTGAAAAAGCAGCACAAAACATTCAGTTTGATGAATTGGAAGTTGTTCTGTTAGAAACAGCTGCCGACTTCCAATTAAATGCGACAGCTTCTTCGGGACTGCCTGTGACATATACGTATATGTACGATCAATCTACACCTGCTGCTACGGTTTCACCTGAAGGATGGGTAGAGATACTGCATTCAGGTTCCGTATTAATAACTGCGCATCAGCAAGGTAACAGCAACTACCTTCCGGCAGCTTCTGTAGAACGTAGTCTGATAATTGAAAGCAAAGATGCTACAATCCAGCAGATTGTTGTTAACGGGGTTGTATATACAGATCCGGATGCGGTAATCTACTATATGCTAGACTGTCATGACACAACTAACGAAGTACCAGTACAGATCGATGCAGAATTTGGAGCAACGGTTTCACCTGCACGTGATTTTGTTATCGGTATTCCAAAACCAGGAGTGTACCGAAATACAGTAGAGGTTGTTTCGGAAGACGGAACAAGTGTTCAACGATACCAGATCATTGTGGAACGTCCGTTTGCCTTTGATGATATCGTGGTGCAGAAATTTAACAATACATTATTAATTAATAATAATCCGCAAACAAACGGAGGGTATCGTTTTGTAAAATACGAATGGTACAAAAACGATGTGTTGATCGGTACCGAACAGGTATATTCGGCAGGGAACTCAAAACAAGACATACTAGATGAAAATGCCCTGTACAGAGCAGTTCTTACAACCGAAAACGGTGACGTTATCCATACCTGTGCCTCTGAAATTACGAGAACAAATAATTTTAAAATTAACGTTTACCCTAACCCGGTACGTGTAAACGAGCAGTTGCAGGTAGTTTTTGATTATCCGTCAGCGGCATTCAAAGGTGCTTCAGCTTCGCTTTACACAACATCAGGTAAGCTTTTACAGTCTGTTAAGTTAAATGAGAACGTATCATCGGTACAGCTTCCTGCAGGTCTTTCGGAAGGAATCTATATGTTGGTGCTTCAGATCGAAGGCAGACAGGAAACAGTTAAAGTGGTTGTTAAACAATAAATTCAAACAGTGAAAAATAACAGTATAAATACATTCTTTAGCTGCTTGGCTGCATTACTTTTTGTGAATGCAGCACAGGCGCAGGAATGGCAGGTTGAAGGTGTCGGACATTTGATCCAGCATCCGGGCGATGATTCATTCCCCATGGCGAAACATTCCGAAGGGTATTCTTTCGGTATAGGTTACAATCAGTATTTCAATGACAATTGGAGTATCGGTTTGGGACTGTCGTATTTTAAAACAGATCTTACCTTTGCTGCATCGCAGATAAAGGGAACTTCGATGGAGGTGGATATGGAAGGAGATCCGTTCGAGTTTCGATACAATACCGGCTATTTTGAAGAATCGGTTGTATGGCAAAGTGTACGTATTCCTTTAACAGTACAGTTTGAAACATCCGGCGTTGTACGCTGGTATCTTAGAACAGGGGTTCTATACGGATTACAGTTGGGAAATTCTAAATACCGTCAGGAATGGAACAACCTTACCACTTCGGGTTATTATCCGGAATGGGATGCGGAACTTACCGGTCCGGAATTCGCAGGATTCGGCAGCATGGGAGACAAACGTACCGAAGGTACGGTAAAGCTTCGCAACACGTTCTCATGGGTTTTGGAAACAGGGGTAAAACAAACACTGAATACAGGCAACAGCCTGTATCTGGGATTGTTCTTTGAAATGGGGTTGAACGATATGCGCCCGTCAACAGTGGCAGAAACACAACCCGTTGCATATACACCGAATCTGGATCAACCGCTTACATTAAACAGTGTGCTGAACCAGTCGCAGTATAAAGACAACACCATTATGCCTACCATGTTTGGTTTTAAAATCAGGTACGGCTTTCAATTTTAATACATCACAAACAAGAGGCTGCCTTAACGGGCAGCCTCTTTATTTTTTATTATCCAACGTAAGATCTATATAATAGATTTTTTTAATCTGATAAAGGTTCTTGGGTGCCTTCGAGAATATTTCAGCAGGCTCAATAACCGTGCTTCGATAGTTCGACGGGCTCACTAACCATGCTTCGGCGGGCTCAGCAACCGTGAACTCAGCAACCGCCTCAGGCACCGTTGGTAGAAAGATACACAGATTAATAAATCATTTAAATCCTTGAATCTGTGGTTAACTATTCCCCCTTTGAAGGGGGTGAGGGGGATGTAAACTTCTTATAAGTAAAACATTTTAATAGATTTTTTAATCATATAAAAGGGTTTTGGGTGCCTTCGAGAATATTTCGATGCTTCGGCGGGCTCAGCAACCGCCTCAGGCACCGTTGGTAGAAAAATACACAAATTATAAAATATTTAAAATTTATGAATTTGTTGTAAAACATTCCCTCCTTGAGGAGGGCTAGGGAGGTGTCATAATTAATCACACACATAAACAATGTAAAGAATCAAGATGTGCTTTCGAGAATATTTCAGCAGGCTCAATAACCGTCCTTCGATGCTTCGGCGGGCTCAGCAACCGTGAACTCAACAACCGCCTCAGGACTGTTTATGCAGTAATGAATCTGGTTACAGGTAGAAAGCTTAAACAGGCTCTCGAGCGGTGAAGTCACTATTATGCCGTTCCCTTCGAGTGCCTCAGGGAACAAAATGCGTTCTCAAACGCTGCCTGAGGTTCTCGAAGGCACACCCAGCACCATACATCCCGCACCAAACACCCAGCATCAAACCTCAAACTTCAAACTATAAACCAATCCACTTACAGCAAAAAAGCCCTTTCCCTCATCCAAAAAAAATTCTAACTTTGAAAAAAATTAGCTAAGCATAATACAATATGAAGCAAACCATCATCATTACCGGAGGTGCCGGATTTATAGGATCGCACGTAGTACGTGAATTTGTAACCAAATATCCCGATTATACCATCGTAAATTTAGATGCGTTAACCTACGCCGGAAATCTGGAAAACCTGAAAGATGTAGAGCATTTACCTAATTATAAGTTTGAGAAAGTAGATATCTGTGATGCCGCTAAAGTTTTAAACGTTTTTACTAAATATCAGCCGACGGGTGTAATACATCTGGCAGCAGAATCGCATGTAGACCGTTCCATTGCCGATCCTTCGGCGTTTGTAATGACCAACGTTATCGGTACGGTAAATTTGTTGAATGCTGCACGTGAAATTTGGAATGATGCTTCGACAGGCTCAGCACAAGGTTACGAAGGCAAGCGTTTTCACCATGTGTCAACCGATGAGGTTTTTGGCGCTTTGGGTAGCGAAGGTTTCTTTACCGAAGATACCAAGTACGATCCGCATTCACCGTATTCTGCATCAAAGGCAGCTTCAGATCATTTTGTACGTGCCTATCATGATACTTACGGTTTACCTATAGTTTTAACAAACTGTTCAAACAATTACGGTCCCAACCATTTTCCTGAAAAACTAATTCCGTTGTGTATCCACAATATCATCAACAACAAACCGTTGCCTATTTATGGCGACGGAAAATACACCCGTGACTGGTTGTTTGTGATAGATCATGCCAAAGCAATCGACTTGGTTTTTCACCAGGGTAAAAACGGCGATTGTTACAATGTAGGTGGCTTTAACGAATGGCAGAATATTGATCTGGTTAAGGAATTATGCAAACAGATGGATGCTAAATTAAATCGCGAACCTGGAACATCGGCACAATTGATAACCTTTGTAAAAGACCGTCCGGGGCATGATTTACGTTATGCGATTGATGCCAACAAGATTAATAAAGAACTTGGTTGGTACCCTAGCGTAACCTTTGAACAAGGATTGGCAAAAACAATCGACTGGTTCATGGACAATCAGGAGTGGTTGAACAACGTAACATCGGGGGATTATCAGAAGTATTACGAGGTGCAGTATAAATAGCGAAAAGGGAAGAAGGGAAGAAGGGAAATAGGGAAGAAGGGAAATAGGGAAAAGCTGAAGGAAGAATCCCTTTTGAAAGTTATTTGTCATTCTGATACTTCGACAGGCTCGGTACAGGCTGAAGCAAGAATCTCTTTCATAAAAAGGGATCTGACTTAAATAACCATTTCACCTTTTAACTATATACCCATTACACAAAAACAATGAATATACAAGAAACAAAACTAAAAGGCTGTTTTATTTTAGAACCACGCAAGTTCGAAGATGAGCGCGGATACTTCTTTGAAAGCTTTAACGAAAAAACGTTTAACGATTTAACAGGTACGAACACTCATTTTGTGCAGGATAATCAAAGTTATTCGAAAAGAGGAGTAATACGTGGTTTGCACGCACAAGCAGGTTCACATGCGCAGGCAAAACTGGTACGAGTATTAAAAGGAGAAGTGATCGATGTAGCTGTTGATGCCCGTCCAGATTCACCAACCTTTGGTCAACATGTTGCGGTACATCTTTCGGCAGAAAACAACAGACAGTTGTTTGTACCCCGCGGCTTTCTACATGGTTTTTCGGTATTAAGCGATGAAGCTGTGTTTTTCTACAAATGCGATAATTTCTATAACAAAGAATCAGAACAAGGCATACTATATAACTCACCCGAATTAAATATCGATTGGGGAATAGAAGCTGGAGCAGAAATCGTTTCAGAAAAAGATCTTATTTTGCCAAAGTTCAACGAATTGTTTAATGTTGAATTGTAGAATCGTTTATTTGATGATATGTTGAGTCGTTTAACCGTTTATTTGTAGAATTGTTTAATTGATTATTTGAATAATTTTTCATCAGTTCATCAAATCATCAGGTCTTGTCCCGTCAACGGGATCAACACATCATCACATCATCAATTAATCTTAAAAGATCAGCTCATGGAAAAGTATCACATTTATGCATTTGAAAAGTTAGATGTTTATCAGCTTGCTTTATCATTAAGTATTGAAATTCGTACATTGGTTAAATCTTTTCCGAAGGAAGAACAATTTGATTTAACAAGACAAATAAAGAGAGCTACAGATTCTATCAGTTCAAATTTAGCAGAAGGATCAGGCAGATCTTCAAATTTAGATCAAGCTCATTTTACAAATATGGCGTATGCATCAGGTCTGGAAGTAATTAATCATTTAAATTTGTCCTTTCAATTAAATTATATAAAAGAAGCTCATTATGGTAAATTAAGATTGTCTATAGATGAGATTTTAAACAAATTAAACGGTTTGTATAAATATCAGATCAATAGGAAAACAAATCTTAAAGATCAATCAAAAGATAAATAGCAAAACATCAGACAAACAGACGACCAGTTCATCAACTCATCACATCAACACATCATGAAAATACTAATCACCGGCCGCAACGGCCAGTTAGGATCCGAATTATACGATTTAAAAGACGCTTATCCGCAACACGAAATGGTCTTTTTTGACCGTGAGGAAATGGATTTAAGCGATCCGGATCGGATTTTCGAAGTATTAGATGCCGAAAAGCCGGAAATAATTGTCAGTGCAGGTGCTTATACGGCTGTTGACAAAGCCGAGAGCGATCAGGAATTATGCGATGCCGTAAACCATATTGCCGTAAAAACAATAGGTGCGTGGGCAGCCGACAACAATGCAAATGTAATTCATATCTCAACCGATTATGTGTTCGATGGTACCAGTGAAACACCGTTAAAGGAAACCGATGAACCGGATCCTATCAATGTATATGGGTTGACGAAATTGCATGGTGAACAGGCGTTGCGTGCATCAAGTGCAAATCATGTCATCATCCGTACGGCATGGGTGTATTCAACCTACGGAGCTAATTTTGTTAAAACCATGATCCGTTTAATGAGCGAGCGTGAAGAAATAGGTGTGGTGGCAGATCAGGTTGGTACCCCAACCTATGCGCGCGATCTGGCAAATGCCATCATGCAGATAATCGAAGCACCGGAATTTGTTCAAGGCGTTTTTCATTACAGCAACGAAGGTAAAATCAGCTGGTACGATTTCGCCACTGCCATAAAAGAAATCAAAGGTTTTAATACCAAAGTAAATGCTATTGGCAGCGATGCCTTTCCAACACCTGCAAAACGACCAAATTTCTCCTTATTAGACAAGTCAAAAATAAAGGAAGTATATAAGGTATCCGTTCCAGACTGGAAAACAAGCCTGGAAGAAATGCTGGGTAAATTATAAATTGTATTCGGAGTAATAGTTGAACTGTTATTCCGTTTTTGTTTTATATAACATTGTCATTTCGAGCATTTGAGATTAAGAGGAGAAGTGTAAGCTTCGGGTATTTTCGAGAAATCTTACTCAAAACAGCTGAATGTACAACATTCAACCTTCCATGTAGATTTTTGAGTTCTAAAAACATATTAATAGATTTTTAATCTGATGAAGCGTTTTGGGTGCCTTCGAGAGTATTTCGTCAAGCTCAATAACCGCCTCAGGCACCCTTCGAAAATATTTCAGCAGGCTCAGCAACCATGCTTCCATAAACTCAGCAACCGCCTCAGGCACCGTTGGTAGAAAAATACACAAATTATAAATCATTTAAAATTTATGAATTTGTTGTAAAACATTCCCTCCTTGAGGAGGGCTAGGGAGGTGTTAAAAATCACATTCAGACATATAAAGAAGTCAAATATTGGACATCAAATCCTCAATCAAAACAAGTACAACTACTGTCACCCTGAACTGGTCACTGAGTAAGTCGAAGTGCAGGGTCTCACAAGATTGTTACTCAATAACATTGTCATTTCGAGCATTTGAGATTAAGAGGAGAAGTGTAAGCTTCGGGTATTTTCGAGAAATCTTATCAATCGAAAAATATGAATATACCACCCGTATACCCATTTACCACTTTAACTAAATAACAGGAAAAAAAACGCAGTTACGCGTATTTTTCAGCAGCAGTTAAGTATAGAGGCAAGCGTGACGCTTACGGAAATAGAACCTGTTAGGGTATAGGTAAATAAGAATGTTTGTTATCTTGTTATGTTAGCAGTAGATTAGGTTAGCAAGCTTAACTTACGTATTAAAGTAGGCTTTGATATGCTTTAAACACGTGATTGATACGACACTGATGCGGCATTGATAGGTTGAATTTTTTTTTAACCGGGATTTTTAGAGTAACTAAATACGTTTGAAAGATAGTGATTTTTTTATAAATCTATCATTCCCGGATTCACTTACTAAAGTCACTGCATTTTATACCCATTTACCATTCTACCTAATATAAAATAAGCAGTTCAACAGTTCAGTAATTCCCCCAGATCTTGTACCAATCTTCGTGGGGATAAAAATAATTTACCGTTAAATTACCGATCAAAACAACTGAATGTACCACATCAGCCATCTGTGTTTATTTTATACGTTCTTTTAGATATAAACTTTAGTGCATTCTTTACAATCTGTGCATCTCCTATGTTCGCAAAGTTATAGATTTGAATAAAATAAGATAAAATAAAAAGAATGAGAGTGGATAAAAACCGTATTGTTATGAATACACAGCCCATTAAGCCAAAGGCGTTAAAAACGTTAAATGCAACTTCGTAAAGAAACTTCGACGCGAAGCATTCGAAATTTTAGAAGTAAAAGCCAACGTTTAGTCTTTGGGTTGTAGGGCTAAAAAAGAGATTTTTGCAACTTTGTATCTTTACAAAGTTGAGAAAAAACCAAGTATTTCAGTCACTAAGAATCGAGTATGATAACTGAGAGTATTCATTTAACCTTAGAGTAATCAATTCAATTTTTGATTGAGAACGGCAATAGTAAACAAACCCAAATCATAGCGCGAACCTGTCTCGCTTTACCGGATAGTCAATCAAAACAACTGAATGTACCACATCAGCCATCTGTGTTTATTTTATACGTTCTTTTAGATATAAACTTTAGTGCCTTCTTTACAATCTGTGCATCTCCTATGTTCGCAAAGTTATAGATTTGAATAAAATAAGATAAAATAAAAAGAATGAGAGTGGATAGAAACCGTATTGTTATGAATACACAGCCCATTAAGCCAAAGGCGTTAAAAACGTTAAATGCAACTTCGTAAAGAAATTTCGACGCGAAGCATTCGAAATTTTAGAAGTAAAAGCCAACGTTTAGTCTTTGGGTTGTAGGGCTAAAAAAAGAGATTTTTGCAACTTTGTATCTTTACAAAGTTGAGAGAAAACCAAGTATTTCAGTCACTAAGAATCGAGTATGATAACTGAGAGTATTCATTTAACCTTAGAGTAATCAATTCAATTTTTGATTGAGAACGGCAATAGGAAACAAACCCAAATCATAGCGCGAACCTATCTAGCTTTAGCGGATAAGCGATTCATCAGTCAACGAATCAAGGGTTAACCAATAAAACATACATTTTACAGCGAAATATCATCCGTCATCCAACACCAAACACCCCACACCCAGCACCTACACCCAGCATCCCACATCTCACACCAAGCATCCAACATCCAACACCCCTCCACATTACCAAACCGTAAATTTTTCCCCAAATATTTGTATAATAAATTAAAACGAGTACCTTTACTGCTCATTTTAACAAAACATGTTAGACCTGTTAATTACATCAAAAACACGAGTAAAGTTGTTGGTGAAGTTTTTTGTAACTTCAGCCAATTCAGGACACTTACGTGGTTTGGCAACCGAGTTTAACGAATCGACCAATGCTATCCGTAAAGAGTTGAACCATTTGTCTGATGCGGGTTATTTGGAGAAAAAGGAGGTGAGTAACAAAATTGCATACGCGGCGAATGAACAGCATCCGATGTTTAAATTGTTACAGCAGGTTGTTCACAAGTATTTAGGCTTAGACACCATTGTAGAGAAGATTTTAGAGCGCATGGGCGATGTAAAGCAGATTGAATTAATTGGCGATTACGCAAAAGGGATTGATAGCGGCATCATTGAAATAAATATTATTGGTAATTCCATCAACACGGAATATACCAAAAGCATCATTCCAAAAATTGAAGAAATAGTGAACCGTAAGGTTCAGTTTCATTACGACAGGGAGTTGTCAGAAGATGGAATCGTGCTATTTGGCGGGTAGTAAGCTTGTTGAACTATCGAACTATGGTTGCTGAGCTTGCGGAAGTATGGACACTGAGCCGAGCCGAAGTGAAGTATCGAAATTAACATTTTATGAAAAAGCAATTCAATGAAAGAAGATTTTATAGCATTTAGTGAAAAAGTAGAGAAAATAAAGTCAGTGGATATTATTTCTTTTAAAAAACTATATAATAAAAAATTAAATATATTTTTATTAGAAGGTACAGAAATAGCTAAAGATGAAGTATTAGGTTTAAAGAAGAGTTTTAATGACTTTTTTGTTCACAATAATATTAAATAATATAGACTAAAGTCGACAATATATATTCAACAATAAACCTATTCAAGGTTAAACACTAAACATAAAGAAATGAAAGGAATTATCTTAGCCGGCGGGTCTGGAACCCGTTTACACCCATTAACTTTAGCTGTTAGTAAACAGTTAATGCCGGTTTATGATAAACCTATGATTTACTACCCATTGTCAACCTTAATGTTGGCGGGTATCAGTGAAATATTGATTATCTCTACACCTCACGATTTACCCCATTTTAAAAAATTGCTGGGCGATGGTTCTCAAATAGGCTGTCGTTTTGAATATGCCGAACAACCCGAACCTAACGGTTTGGCACAGGCATTTGTTATCGGTGAAAAATTTATTGGTACCGATAAAGTAGCGTTGGTATTAGGTGATAATATTTTCTATGGTAGTGGGATGAGCAAATTGTTACAGGATTGTACCAAAGAAGAAGGCGGAGTAGTATTTGCTTATCCGGTGCACGATCCGGAGCGTTACGGAGTAGTTGAGTTTGATGCTGGTAACAACGTATTATCTATCGAAGAAAAACCTGTAGAGCCTAAATCAAATTACGCGGTGCCAGGATTATACTTTTATGATAATTCGGTGGTTGAAATTGCTAAAAACATTGAACCATCTGCGCGTGGCGAATATGAAATTACAGATGTGAATAAAGAATATTTAAGACAAGGTAAGTTGAGAGTTGGTGTTTTTGACCGTGGTACGGCATGGTTAGATACGGGAACATTTGCTTCGTTAATGCAGGCAGGACAGTTTGTTCAGGTGATTGAAGAACGCCAAGGTATGAAAATCGGTGCTATAGAAGAAGTAGCTTACCGTATGGGATATATAAATAAAGAACAGTTAATAAAAGCTGCTGAGCCATTAAAGAAAAGTGGTTATGGAGAGTATTTAATAAAAATCACAAGATAGTTAATATGAATATCTTAAATCTAATAGGCAGAACCAACGAACTTTTTTCAAATGACATTGTTAATCATGAGGATGAATTAAGTTCAATCGTTTCAAATTCAAAATTTCTTGTAATTGGTGGAGCAGGTTCCATAGGTTCAGCCACAACAAAAGAAATTTTCAAACGCAATCCAAAAAAACTCCACGTTGTTGACATCAGTGAAAACAATATGGTAGAGTTGGTTCGTGATATTCGCAGTTCTTTTGGCTATATTGATGGTGATTTCCAAACATTCGCTTTAGATATTGGTTCAATTGAATATGATGCATTCTGGGATGCAGACGGAGATTATGATTATGTTCTGAATCTATCTGCATTAAAGCACGTTCGTAGCGAAAAAGATCCTTACACTTTGATGAGAATGATTGATGTAAATGTTTTCAATACAGATAAAACATTACAGCAATCTATTGACAAAGGCGTAAAAAAATACTTCTGTGTTTCTACAGACAAAGCCGCCAATCCTGTGAATATGATGGGAGCTTCAAAGCGTATTATGGAAATGTTTTTGATGCGTAAAAGCAAAGAAATTACGATTTCTACTGCACGTTTTGCCAATGTCGCTTTTTCAGACGGTTCATTATTACACGGATTCAATAAAAGGATCGAAAAAAAGCAGCCAATTGTTGCTCCAAACGACATCAAACGTTATTTCGTGATTCCAAAAGAATCAGGAGAATTGTGTTTAATGTCTTGTGTTTTTGGTGAAAACAGAGATATTTTCTTTCCGAAATTAAGCGAAAACTTGCACCTGATTACTTTTGCAGAAATCGCTGTGAAATATCTTGCAGAAATCGGATATGAACCTTATTTGTGTAAGGACGAAGACGAAGCAAGAGCTTTAATCGAAACTTTACCACAAGAAGGAAAATGGCCTTGTCTTTTTACCACAAGTGATACAACGGGCGAAAAAGATTTCGAAGAATTCTTTACAGATAAGGAAACTTTGGATATGGAACGTTTCGAAAATTTAGGCGTAATTAAAAACGAACTCAATATCGAAGAAGACAAACTTAATTTATTTGAAACAAAAATCAATGAATTAAAATCTGCCCGTAAATGGAACAAAGAAGAAATTGTAGATCTTTTCTTTACAATGATTCCGGATTTCGGACACAAAGAAACGGGTAAGTATTTAGATTCTAAAATGTAACGATGGAAAGTATTCAAAATATGGTCTCTTTTGTAAGAGAACATTTTAACTCAGATAAATTCATTCCGCTTCACGAACCGCGTTTCAGAGGCAATGAAAAAAAATATTTAGCAGAAACCATTGATTCTACATTTGTATCTTCAGTAGGTGCATTTGTCGATCAGTTCGAAAATATGATGCAGGACATTACAGGCGCAACAAAATCTGTAGCTGTGGTAAATGGAACTGCGTCGTTACAGGTGGCTTTGAGATTGGCTGGTGTGAAAAAAGATGAAGAAGTCATCACGCAAGCGCTTACATTCATCGCAACGGTCAATGCAATTGCTTATAACAATGCGGTTCCGGTGTTTGTAGATGTAGATTTAGACACAATGGGACTTTCACCAAAAGCATTGGAGAATTTTTTAGAAGAATTTGGTGAACTTCGTGAAGATGGTTGCTACAACAAATCAACCGAACGAAGAATTGCAGCTTGTATGCCGATGCATACTTTCGGTTTTCCGGTTCATTTAGATGAATTAATAGCGGTTTGCAACAAATGGCAGATTCCGTTGGTGGAAGATGCTGCCGAATCTTTAGGAAGTTTTTACAAAGGAAAACATACAGGAACCCTCGGTTTGATCAGTGGTTTTTCATTCAATGGAAATAAAGTGGTAACGAGCGGTGGCGGCGGTGCGATTATTACTAATGATATTGAATTGGGAACGCAGGCAAAATATCTGACAACCACAGCAAAACGTCCGCATCCTTACGAATTTTTCCACGATGAAATGGGATATAATTTCAGAATGCCCAATCTGAATGCAGCTTTAGCTTGCGCTCAATTGGAATCATTAAATGTTTTTCTTGAAGACAAAAGAATTTTAGCCAATAAATATGCTGAGTTTTTCAAAGACTCAGGAATCAAATTCAGACAAGAAATTGCTGAAACCAAAGCAAATTACTGGCTAATGTGCGTTGAGCTTAATAATAAAGCAGAGCGAGACGAATTCTTAAAAAATACAAATGATTTAGGAGTAATGACGCGCCCGATTTGGAATCTGATGTACCGTTTGCCGATGTACGCACATTGTCAGCGTGATGCTCAAACAAATGCTGAGTTTTTAGAAGAAAGAATTGTAAATATTCCAAGTAGTGCCAGATAAAAATTCCATAGCGATAATAGGATATTCAGGACATTCTTTTGTTGTTTTAGATGCAGCAAAATTAATGGGTCTGGATGTGAAATATTATTGTGAAAGAAATCAAGTTTCGTTCAACCCTTTTGGAATTAACTATTTGGGAGATGAAGGAAGCGGGTCTTTTAATTGGAATGCTGTTGATGAATTTATTTTAGGAATTGGAGATAACAGAATCCGTCAGAAAGTGGCAGGTTTAATTTTGTCTAAGAATAAAGCAATATTAAATGTTATTCATCCGTCCTCAATCATAAGTAATTATGCGACCTTTGGAATGGGGAATTTCATAGCTGCAAATGTTACCGTTAATGCTTTGGCAAAAATTGCTGACAATTGTATTTTAAACACGGGATGCATTGTTGAACACGAATGTATTATTGAGAGCGGAGTTCACATTGCACCAGGAACAGTTTTGGCAGGAAACGTTACAATAGGTGAAAATTCATTTATCGGAGCAAATTCGGTTGTGAAACAAGGAGTGAAAATTGGAAGTGGAGTAACTGTAGGCGCAGGAAGTGTAGTCATTAAAGATATTCCTGACAATGCAATTTGGGTAGGAAATCCAGCAAAAAAACTGAAATAGATGGGTAAAGTTTTAATTATCGCCGAAGCCGGCGTAAATCATAATGGAAGTTTAGAAAATGCTTTTAAACTGATTGACGCTGCAGTAGATGCTGGTGTCGATTATGTGAAATTTCAAACATTTAAATCTGAAAATTTAGTTTCAAAATCAGCTAAAAAAGCAGATTATCAAATTCAAAATACTGGAAATTCAACAGATTCACAATACGAAATGTTGAAAAAATTAGAGCTTTCACATGAAAACCACGAATTGCTAATCGATTACTGCAAACAGAAAAGCATTCAATTTTTTTCTACAGCTTTCGATTTAGATTCTTTACGATATTTAAAAGAAATAGGATTAGATTTAGTGAAAATTCCTTCGGGAGAAATTACGAATTTACCTTATTTAAGAAAAGCAGCACAGCTTTTCAACAAAGTAATTCTTTCTACCGGAATGTGTACAATGGAAGATATAGAAGCTGCGATTAATGTTTTTTTAGCGGAAAAAATATCAAAAGAAAATATAACGATTCTTCACTGTAATACAGAATATCCTACACCGATGAATGATGTGAATCTAAAAGCGATGCTTTATATTAAGCAGGAATTTGGAACAGATATCGGGTATTCTGACCATACCTTAGGAATTGAAGTTCCGGTTGCAGCAGTTGCTTTGGGTGCTTCGGTGATTGAGAAACATTTTACTTTAGACAATACCATGGAAGGTCCGGACCACGCCGCGTCTTTGGAACCAAATCAATTAAAAGAAATGGTGAAAGCCATTCGGAATATAGAACAAGCCATTTCTGGTGATGGAATTAAAAAACCAAGCGAATCGGAAATGAAAAATATAGAAATAGCTCGTAAAAGCATTGTTGCTTCAGCGCAGATTTTAAAAGGAGAAATTTTCACAGAAGAAAATTTAGCCATAAAAAGACCAGGAATAGGAATTTCTCCAATGAAGTGGGACGAAGTAATTGGAAAAGTAGCAACAAAAGATTATTCAACAGACGATTTAATACAAATATGAGAAAAGTTTGTGTAATAACCGCTACTCGCGCAGAATATGGTTTGCTAAAACCTTTGATGGAGCTTATTAAAGAATCAGATCAACTGCAATTACAGATTATTGCAACAGGTGCGCATTTGTCACCAGAATTTGGTTTAACTTATAAGAATATTGAAAACGATGGTTTCGTCATTGATGAAAAAGTAGAAATACTTTTATCGTCAGACACTCCTGCCAGTATAGCAAAAACAATGGGTATAGCAATGATGGGAATGGCAGATGTTTTACCAAGATTGAACCCCGATTTAATTGTTATTTTAGGCGACCGATACGAAATGCTATCGATTGCTTCGGCTGCTACTATTTTTAAAATTCCGATTGCACATTTGCATGGGGGTGAAATTACAGAGGGAGCGTATGATGATGCAATAAGACATTCTATTACCAAAATGAGTCATCTTCATTTTACTTCGACTGACGAGTATAAAAACAGAATCATTCAAATGGGTGAAAATCCTAAAAATGTATTCAATGTTGGAGCAATAGGACTGGATAATATTCGAGATTTAAAATTGCTGTCAAAAGAAGAATTAGAAGTTGATTTAGATATTCAATTCAAAAAGTATAATTATCAGATAACGTTCCATCCCGAAACTTTAGGTAATTTATCATCTGCAGAACAGTTTCAGAATTTATTGAATGTTATTGAAAAACTGGAAGATAGTTTCTTTATTTTTACAAAAGCAAATGCTGATACAGACGGTAGAATTATCAACCAAATGATTGATGATTTTGTAAGTAAAAATCCAACTACAGCAAAAGCTTTCAGTTCATTGGGGACGCTAAAATTTTTATCTGTTGTGAAGTTATGTGATGCCATTGTGGGGAACAGCTCGAGTGGTATTTTGGAAGCACCGTCTTTATTTACCGCAACTATTAATATTGGTGACAGACAAAAAGGTAGAGCACAAGCTTCAAGTATCATTAATGTAGAGAACTCTGAAAAAGGAATTTCTTCAGGGTTCGAATCAGTTAAGAAAATAATAGCAAATGATCAACTTTCTGAAGTAAAAAACCCTTACGATAATGGTGGTGCAGCGAAAGAAATTTTAAATAAAATTATTGAACACAAGATTACTAAGACTAATAAATCTTTTTATAACTTATGACGAATATAGTTGAAAAGCATACTATTAATTACGGACTATCTGTTAGAGATGCATTGATAAAATTAGACGAAATAGCACCTTCATCCATTCTTTTTGTGGTAGATGAAGAAAGGAAACTTTTAGGTTCTTTAACTGATGGAGATTTACGTAGAGGTTTTATAAAAGGACTTGGTTTTGATAATAAGCTGTTAGATTTTGTGCAATCTTCGCCAATCTCAATTAAGCAAAATGAATACGATCTTAATCAACTGGAAAGGTTTAGAAAGGATTTATTAAAAATTATACCAATTATCAATAATGATAATGTTATTGTTGATGTCTTAGATTTTAGTCTAAGAAAAACATTAATCCCTGCTGATGCCGTATTAATGGCAGGTGGAGAAGGAAAACGATTAAGACCGTTAACCGAAAATACACCAAAACCACTTTTAAAAGTTGGCGATAAGCCTATAATTGAATACAATATTGATCGCCTGATTAATTTTGGTATTAAGACCATCAATTTAAGTATAAACTATTTAGGCGAACAATTGGTTGATTATTTCGGTACTGGAGAATCAAAAGGTATTGACATAAAGTATGTAACCGAAGAAAGACCTTTGGGAACTATAGGGTCAATATTGTTGGTTGAGAATTTTTACAATGATGATATTATCGTGATGAACAGCGATTTATTAACGAATATTGATTTCGCAGATTTCTTTAAAACATATAAAGAGTCTGGCGCAGATATGGCTGTTGCGGCAACTTCATATCATGTTGATGTACCTTACGCTGTATTAGAAGTGGCAGATGGCGTGGAAGTTAAATCATTAAAAGAAAAGCCAAGGTATACTTATTATTCCAATGCAGGTATTTATATCATTAAAAAAGAAATTTTAAAAATGATACCAGAAAATCAGTTTTACGATATTACCGATTTAATGGAACGCGTTTTGGAAATGAACTTAAAACTGGTAACATATCCTATTAACGGGTATTGGTTAGACGTTGGAAAACACGAAGATTTTAAAAAGGCTCAAGAAGATATTAAACATATTAAACTTTAATAAATGAAAGGTTTAGTAACAATATGTGCACGTGGAGGTTCTAAAGGAATTCCAGGTAAAAATATAAAATTAATCAATGGTAAACCGTTGATTAATTATTCGCTTGCTGTTGCAGAGGAATTGTCTAAAAAATATGATTTAGATGTATTTCTTTCAACAGATTCTGATGAGATAAAAAGTGTTGTTAAAGCTTCAGCATTCTCTAAGGTTAATACTGAATATGTAAGACCGGATTTCTTGGCAAATGATACAGCAGGAAAATTAGATGCAATTGTTGATGTTTACCAATTCGCAGAAAATGCAAATGGTGTAAACTATGATTTTGTCATTGATTTAGATGTAACATCACCCTTACGTACAGCAGAAGATTTAGCAGCTTCGGTAGAATTATTATTTAATAATCATGAAGCATTGAATCTTTTTTCTGTAAGTCCGGCAAACAGAAATCCGTACTTTAATATGGTAGAAGAAAAGGAAAACGGCTTCTATGAATTATGTAAAAATGGACAATTTCTTACCAGACAATCTGCACCAAGGGTTTTTGATTTGAATGCATCCTTTTATGTTTTTAAAAGAGATTTTTTTAGAGAAAACCATAAAACGGTAATTACAGATAGAAGCTTAGTTTATGAAGTTCCTCATTTATGTTTTGATTTGGACCATACCATAGATTTTGAATTTATGTCTTTTCTGTTAGAGAATAAAAAACTTGATTTTGATTTTAATTATTAGTTAAATGAAAGTTTTAATTATAGGTTTAGGATCTATTGCAAAAAAACATATTGATGCAATTCGTAAATTAGATCAGTTTGCAGAAATTTTTGCTTTAAGAAGTAGTCTTAATAGTAAAAGTGATGTTGTTGGAGTAACTGATGTGTATAGTCTTAACGACCTAAAAATGTCTGATCTTGATTTTATTATAATATCAAATCCAACTTCAGAGCATTTTTCAACAATTAAACAATTATTGGAATTTGACATACCGTTGTTTATAGAAAAACCATTGTTTTCTGATATAACTGAAGACACACAATGCTTGGTTGATCAAATTGAAAATAAAAATATTAAAACCTATGTTGCATGTAACCTTCGATTTTTAGAATGCTTACAA
Source organism: uncultured Myroides sp. (assembly GCA_913777665.1). GTDB lineage: Bacteria > Bacteroidota > Bacteroidia > Flavobacteriales > Flavobacteriaceae > Flavobacterium. The sequence goes on along the minus strand of CAJYTF010000067.1, from coordinate 4,220 downwards.
CAGTTAAAGGAAATAATCAAAGGTAAAGTTGTTAACGAGGTAAATGTATATTGTGGCTCTTATCTTCCCAATTGGAGACCGGGAGCCAATTTTAGGGCAATTTACAGTGCCAATAAAGAAATGGGGGGTGGCGTTCATATCGATTTAATTCATGAATTAGATTACGTTTATTGGTTGTTCGGAAATCCTGTAAAAACGCAGACTTTTTTTTCGAATAATTCATCACTAAATATTACAGCGTTTGATTATGCAAATTATCTGTGGATTTATGAAGGATTTTCAGCCTCAATAATTTTAAATTATTACCGAAAAGACAGTAAAAGAACAATTGAAATTGTTACAGAAGAAGGAACATATAACGTTGATCTTTTAAAAAATTCAATAGAATTAAATGGAGATGTTATATTTATATCAGATAATAAGATAATTGACACATACACTAAACAAATAAATTTTTTTGTAGAAAATGTGGTTAAAAAAGGAGAGAAATTTAATACTATTACAGAAGCAAATACCATCTTGAAATTATGTATGAAGGATTAAAAGATAAAGTTATTATACTAACCGGTGCAGGAGGATTAATCGGAAGAGAATCGTTAAAGCACCTAGTAAAAAATGGGGCAAGAGTAATTGCGGTAGATGTTAATAGTTTTGAAAGTGAAGCAGAATTGTTTTTAACCAATGATATTACAAATCCTATTGAAATAGACAATCTTCTAAAAACAGTAATTTATAAATTTGGAAGAATTGATGGTCTTGTTAATCTGGCATATCCCAGAACAACAGATTGGGGTACTAAATTTGAAGACATACCTTACGATTCTTGGGCAAAGAATGTTGATATGCAGCTAAATGCTGTGTTTTATATATGTCAGAAAGTAATAGATATTATGAAAAAGCAGAATGTTGGTTCAATTGTAAATATTGCTTCAATTTATGGTGTAGTAGGTAACGACTTTACTTTGTATGAAGATTATGGAGGAACATCACCAGCAGCGTACGCAGCTATAAAAGGCGGAGTTATAAATTTTTCAAGATATTTAGCATCATACAACGGTAAGTATAATATTAGAATAAATTGCGTTTCACCCGGTGGTGTTTTAGATGAAAAAAATCAAAATCCATCATTTATAAAAAGATACAGTGAAAAATCACCTTTAAAAAGATTGGGTAATCCCGTAGAAATGGCTCCGGCAATATCTTTTCTGCTTTCAGATGATTCATCATTTATTACAGGTCACAATCTTATGGTAGATGGTGGTTGGACAGCAATATAATAACTAAATATATTAATTAAAATTCTAAGAGAAAATGAATTATTGTACTAAATGTGTAATGCCTGATACAAGACCAGGTATTACTTTTAATGAGCAGGGAGTATGTGCTGCTTGTCAGTCTTATGAAAACCGTAAAAATGTTGATTATGACAAAAGATTTGAGGAGTTAAAAGCTTTATGTGATAAATATAGAGGCTCTAACGGACCAAATGGTTACGACTGTATGATTGCTGTGAGTGGTGGTAAAGACAGTCATTTCCAAGTGCATATGTTTAAAGAAGTTTTAGGAATGAATCCTTTACTGGTAACTGTAGAAGATAATTTCCCTATGACTGAAGCAGGGATGCATAATTTAAAAAATATTTCTGATGCATTTGGATGTGATATTATTAGCATGAAGCCAAATATGAAGGCGCAACGTATTGCGATGAAATATACATTTGAAAAATATGGTAAACCTACATATTTTGTTGACAGATATATTTATACATATCCGTTGCACATGGCAAATAAATTCAATACGCCACTTTTAATTTACGGAGAAAATGTAGGGTATGAATATGGTGGCGCAAATGCTGTAGAAACATACTCTGCAAAAGATCAGATAAATAATGGAGTAGGTACAGGCATTCCTACAGAAGAGTTAATAGCAAATGGAGTTTCTGCTAAAGACTTAAACTTCTTTGAAGCTCCTACTCAACAGGAAATTGATAAATTGGAACCTATTTACTTAAGCTATTTTATTGAATGGAACAGTTTCAAAAATTACAATATTGCAAAATCAAAAGGTTTCCATGATTTAACGCATGAATGGAGAAGAACGCATCACGTTGAAGATTTTGATCAAATCGATACTCGCGCATATTTAGTGCACTCTTGGATGAAATATCCTAAATTTGGTCATGCCTCAGCTACAGACTATGCAGCACGTATGGTACGTTACGGATTATTATCTCGTGAAGAAGCTGAAGAATTGGTTAAAAAACACGATCATGCATTAGATCCGTTATGTGTTCGCGATTTCTGTAATTTTATGGGATATACAGAAAACGAATTTTGGTCTATTATAGACAAACAATATAACACCGATTTATTTGAAAAAGATAAAATTGGTAGATGGATTTTGAAATAAATAATTAGATGAACGAAGTTGTACTTTCTATAATAGTTCCAGTGTTTAACAGGGAAAAAATAATTTCAAACTTGTTAAATAATTTTTTAGAATTTGATTATAATGATATTGAAATTATTATTGTTGATGATGGATCTACAGATAATACTTTTTCAATTTTAAACTCTTTTAGTAAGTATAAAAATTTAAAGTTTAAACTTTTGAAGCAAGAAAACAAAGGACCGGGAGGTGCTAGAAACTCAGGAGTTTCAGTATCAACTGGGAATTACCTATGGTTTGTTGATTCAGACGATAAAGTATTTCCTGAAATTTATCATGAATTAAAAGCTTTATTAAGTGAAAAATTTGATATTATTACTTTTGATGTTCTTCAATCTGGTAAAGTTTTACATACTATGGAAATTGGATATGGAAAGTACAACTTTAATTTAAGTAGTTTATTTTTAGGTGAATTAGGTACACATTGCAATAAAATGTATAAAAGGGAATTGTGGATAAATAATAAGATTAAATATCCTGAAAAAGTTCTTTATGAAGATAATTATTTACCCTTTGTATTACCATATTATATTCAATCAGTATTTAAACTAGATTTAATTGGTTATGAGTATATTGTTGATAATTACTCGGTGACGAGAACAGGACAAAGTTTCGGCGGAAAAGATGTGGGTAGATTGCTAACTGCATATGAAGGTTTAAAGTATTCTGTAACTAGGTCTAGGAATAGTGCTTATATCGACCATTTTTTCAATTACTTTTTGCAGTTATTTTTAATAAATACCTCTTTGTTAATAGCAAGAGATTTTTACCATAGACCTAATAAATCGTCATTTGACGATTTAAAAAAATTAAATAGATCTCTATTTTATATATTAAAAGAAATGGATTTTTCCCAGAGGCACTTATATGTTAGTCTATTGCGAAATAGGAAAGGAAAAGATTATATCTTATCATTATTTCTGGTAATGATCTTTTATATTTACTCTAATTTTTCAAATTTAAAATATTCAATAGAGAATTATTACAATGTAAACGAAGCTGAATGGAAATAATTAAAATATCAATTAAAAAGTACGTATAAATTTTCGAGATGAATATATCTAGTTTATTTTTTAAAATTAGGAGCGATGTAAATTTCAGAAATACTTTAATTTATACTTTTTTTTCTTTTTTTTCTAATGGCCTTAACTTTTTAATTTTGTTCGTATTATCACTAGTTTTAACTAAAGATGATTTTGGCGTGTTAAATCTTTTTAATGTATATATACTAATCATTTCAGTTATAATTTCATTAGGAACTCCATCATTTTTTGGTGTTTCTTATTTTAAAGAAAATAAATACTATATTAAATCAGTTGTAAGTTCAATAGTTGTTATAACTTTAATGATGTTTTTTTTTATTTGCTTGGTCTTAAATGTTTTTCCATCATTTTTAAGAAATATTTTAAATTTTTCAACAGATTTACAGATTATCGGACTTTCATTTTGTTTATGCCAAGTATTGTATAATTTATTACTAGAATACTATAGAATTACTGAAAAAAGTATTCACTATGGATTAATTTCAACAGCATTTATATTTTTAAATGTAATAACTACATATCTATTTTGTATTTCATTAAATCTAGGATGGGAGGGTAGAATATATTCACAGTTAATATCAATTATTCCATTTGTCATTTTCTTTTATTTTATTTTTAAGCGAAATGACTTACTTGACTTAAAATCAATTAGTATTACAAATTTAAAATCGATTTTAAATTTTGGGCTACCACTTATTCCTCACTCAAGTGCAACATGGATGAGGCAGG
>CAJYTF010000066.1 GCA_913777665.1 uncultured Myroides sp. | reverse complement strand
TTTTTGCCTTTGTGGGTAATACCATTTTTGCGGGCGTTTATTACTCATTACAACGCTTGCTAAAAGCCAGAATGTACAGCGATCTTTTAAGTAACATAAATTTCTGGGGATGGCAGCTTATTATTGTGGCAGCAGCTATTACGTTGCCTTTGGGTTATACATCATCAAAAGAATATGCCGAATTAGAATGGCCTATTGATATTGCTATTGCAGTTGTTTGGGTTGTTTTTGGTATTAATATGATTATGACCATTATTAAGCGTAGAGAACGCCACCTGTATGTTGCTATCTGGTTTTACCTTGCAACGTTTGTTACGGTAGCGGTTTTACACATTTTTAATAATATCGAACTACCTGTGAACATGTGGAAATCGTATTCGGTTTACGCAGGGGTGCAAGATGCTTTGGTGCAATGGTGGTATGGTCATAACGCAGTAGCATTTTTCTTAACAACACCGTTTTTAGGGTTAATGTATTATTATCTACCTAAAATTGCCAATCGTCCGGTTTATTCGTATCGTTTGTCAATTATTCACTTTTGGTCGTTAATCTTTTTATATATCTGGGCGGGTCCTCACCATTTGTTGTATACGGCATTACCAGAATGGGCTCAAAACTTGGGTGTAGTATTTTCTGTAATGCTTATTGCACCGTCTTGGGGTGGAATGATCAACGGATTGTTAACCTTACGTGGAGCTTGGGATAAAGTTAGAACAGAACCTGTATTAAAATTCTTCGTGGTTGCAATTACAGGTTATGGAATGGCTACTTTTGAAGGACCGATGCTTTCTTTGAAAAACGTTAACGCTATCGCCCATTATACCGATTGGATTGTAGCGCACGTACACGTTGGTGCCTTGGCTTGGAACGGTTTTATGGCATTTGCCATTATGTATTGGCTGCTGCCAAGAATTGCAAAAACAGAATTATATTCTAAAAAACTGGCAAACTTCCATTTCTGGATCGGTACTTTAGGAATTATTTTATACACCATTCCTTTATATGTCGCAGGTTTTAGTCAGCACATGATGTGGAAACAGTTCAACCCAGACGGAACATTAAAATATGGTAACTTCCTTGAAACTGTAACGGCTATTATGCCAATGTACGCTATGCGTGCTGTAGGTGGATCGCTTTATTTAATTGGTATTTTAGTTCTTGTTTATAATATTTACAAAACAATGACTGCTGCACCAAAAGTAGAAGACGAATTGGCTGAAGCTCCGGCATTGTCACAAATTTCTCCAAAACGTGTTCGCGGTGAAAGATTCCACGCATGGTTAGAACGTAAACCAATTCAATTAACCATTTTAGCAACAATAGCTATTCTTATAGGTGGAATTATTCAGATTGTACCAACATTGGTGGTAGATTCTAACATTCAAACAATATCAAGTGTAAAACCATATACACCGTTAGAATTGGAAGGTCGTGATCTTTATATTCGTGAAGGTTGTGTCAATTGTCACTCGCAAATGGTTCGACCATTCAGAAGTGAAGTAGAACGTTATGGCGAATACTCAAAATCCGGAGAATATGTGTACGATTATCCGTTCTTATGGGGATCAAAACGTACCGGACCAGATTTACACCGTTTAGGTGCCAAATATTCAGACAATTGGCATTTCAATCACATGTACGATCCACAAAGTACCTCACCAGGATCAATCATGCCGGGTTACAAATGGTTGTTTGATAACGAAGCGATGAATCTTTCTGAAGTAGAAACCAAAATGCGCGTAATGCAGAAATTGGGAGTTCCTTATACCGATGAAGAAATTGCAAACGCTAAAAAATCGATCCAAATTCAAGCACAAAAAATCGAAGAAAATTTAAAGAGTGATCCTGATTTTGTAAAATCGTACGAAGCAAGTAGAAAAGCTGCCGAAGCAAACGGAGAAAAATTTGTTCCAATGAGCGAAAGAGAAATCACTGCTTTAATTGCGTATTTACAACGTTTAGGAACCGATATTAAGGTTAAAGATAAAAATGAATAGGTTATGTTGAAGTTTATAAAACACAATATGGATACTATTTCAGGAATTGAAATTTATCCAATAATCGCCTTACTTATCTTCTTTTTGTTCTTCTCGGGCTTAATTATCTGGGTGTTTACCTATAAAAAAAGTGCCTTGAACGAATTAAGTAAGTTGCCGTTGCAAAATGCCGACGAAAACGAAGGTCAAACCAATATGAATTTATAGTTATGAAAAGATTTTTCCCTGTATATGTCCGCGTTCCGATAATATTTTTTGCTTGTTACGGAATTTTAGATTATTTCATAGACTCGGGCGATAAACCAATGATTATTGAATATCCGTCTGTGTTAGCTCTTCTAGGATTGATTTTATTGGTGATTATTGCGTTAGAAATTGTAGCAAGTGCATCTAACAATATCATCAACCAACTTATGACGCCGGAAGAGCGTGCGCGTAAAGAAGAGTTAGACAGTATGCCTTTATCGGAACTGCCTTTCATCAAAAATATTTTACAAAAATTGACTAAATCACGTCCGTTAGCTTCAGAAAAAGAAATAGAACTGGAACATGATTACGACGGTATTAAAGAATTAGATAACGATTTACCGCCATGGTGGGTGTATCTTTTCTATGCTACAATTATTTTCGGAGTGATTTACATTGGTAAATATCATTTGTTTGGCGGCGATAATCAGATTCAGGAATTAGAAAAAGATATGATGATTGCTCAAAAAGAAATCGAAGAATACAAAAAAAACGCACCCGATTTACTTACAGCCGATAAAGTAGTTTTATTGACTGATGCAGGCGATATTGCTGCCGGTAAAGCTATTTTCGATAGTAATTGTGTGGCATGTCACCGTGCCGATGGTGGTGGTGGTATCGGTCCTAATTTGGCAGACGAATACTGGATTTTAGGTGGCGATGTTAAAGAAATCTTTAATACCATTATGGAAGGTGGTCGTGACGGTAAAGGAATGGTTGCCTGGAAACAGCAAATTAAACCAAGCGATATTCAAAAAGTAGCAAGTTATATTTTATCGCTTCAAGGTACAAACCCGGCAGATGGCAAAGCACCAGAAGGTGATAAGGTTGCAGAAACAGCAGGTGCGACACCCGTTAAAAACGATAGTTTGGCAGCACCACAAGCAAGTGCACCAGACGCATAGTAATTTCCATAATCATTTGGAGAGTTTTAGTTTTATTTTTCTTCCACAGCTCTTCACACACAAGGGCTGTGGTTATTTTAAAGCTAATTTAAAATTTATGTAGTAATGATTAATGATGAAAATAACAGCTTTAGAGACAGATTAGGTACTGTTGACGAAGCAGGAAAAAGAATTTGGGTATATCCTAAAAAGCCGGCAGGTAAATTTTACGGTCTACGCAAAATAATAAGTTATTTACTGCTGGTTATACTTTTGGCATCGCCATTTATAAAAATAAACGGAAACCAGCTGTTTTTATTTAATGTTTTAGAACGCAAATTCTCCATATTCAGTTTTACGTTCTGGCCGCAAGATTTTTATATTGTGGTAATTGCAATTATAGTTTGCGTTGTTTTTGTGGCACTTTTTACGGTAGTTTTTGGCAGGATATTTTGCGGATGGATTTGCCCGCAGACAATTTTTCTGGAAATGGTTTTTAGAAGGATCGAATATTGGATCGAAGGCGACCGCGGTGCACAGATACGATTAGACAAACAAAAGTGGAATGCCGAAAAAATAAGAAAAAAAGGTTTAAAATGGTTCATCTTTTTTATTGTATCATTTATCATAGCAAACGTTTTTTTAGCGTATTTAATAGGATCTGATCAGGTTTTGGGAATGATCAAAAACGGACCGTTTACTAATGTATCTACCTTAATTTCGCTAATCATATTTACAGCCGTTTTCTATTTTGTATTTGCATGGTTTCGCGAACAAGTTTGTATCATTGCTTGTCCGTATGGAAGGTTGCAAGGTGTTTTGTTAGATGAAAAATCAATCGTTGTTGCATACGATTACAAACGTGGTGAAGCAGAAAAAGGCAGAGCCAAATTCAGAAAAAACGAAGACAGATCAGAAAAAGGTGTTGGTGATTGTATCGATTGTTCGCAATGTGTACAAGTTTGTCCAACGGGAATCGATATCCGTAACGGCACGCAGTTAGAATGTGTAAACTGTACGGCTTGTATCGATGCTTGTGATTTTATGATGGAATCGGTAAATCTGCCAAAAGGGTTGATCAGATATGCATCAGAAGATGAAATCGCCAAAAAAGAAAAATTCGTATTCACAGCCCGTATGAAAGGTTATTCTGCCGTATTATTGATATTGGTGGGAATTTTAACCGGATTGTTGTTCTTACGAAGCGAAGTTGAAGCCAAAGTTTTGCGTTTACCGGGGCAGTTATTTGAACATAAAGGCGAAAACATAAGTAACGTTTACACCTATAAAATTGTAAATAAAACTGCGAGAGATTACGATAATGTATCCATTAAACTGATACATCCGCAAGGAAAATTAGAATTGGTTGGTAAAAAATCGATCAAAATTCCAAAAGAAGAAGTAGTGCAGGGAACATTGTTTATCGAGATTCCGCAGGCATTATTAAAGAGTGATAAAACCGAAGTTCAGTTAGAAATTTATAATAACGATGAATTGATAGATCACACAAAAACCAACTTTTTAGGACCGCGAAGTTTTAATTAGAAGGGAAAAAGAAAAAAAAGAAAAACTAAAACTAGAACAAATGAAATTTAATTGGGGAACAGGAATAGTAATAAGTATCATAGCATTTATGGTATTTATACTGCAATACGTGATTCGTGTGCAATTAGATGCACGCTATGATAACGAATTGGTAACAGAACAGTATTATCAGAAAGAAACAGAAATTAATGGCAACAGAATTAAGCAAGAAAATGCAAATACTTTAGGAAACAAATTGCGTTTTGAAATTTCGGAAAAAGGAATTGATATTTATTTTCCTGAAGATTTTAATGTTGCCGATATAAAAGGAACAGTATCCCTTTACAGGCCGTCTAACCAGGCTTTTGATCAAACAATTCCATTGGAATTGTCTTCAAATCACATGCTTATACCTAAATCTCGCTTGGTAGATGGTCGTTGGGATATTACGCTTGATTTTACACACAATAACACTGCATATTTAAAACAGCAAACCTTGGTTTTATAATGATTATTCCATTGTTGTTGGGGTTATTTGGAAGCATGCACTGTGTAGCAATGTGCGGCCCAATTGCTTTGGCGTTACCCGTGCATCAATTTAACACAACAAAGAAAACAGCAGCTATTTTACTGTATCATTTTGGCAGAATAAGCGTTTACGTTTTACTGGGAATTATTTTTGGAACATTAGGCAAAGGCTTGTTTATAGCAGGTTTGCAACAAAATGTTTCTATTATATTGGGAGTTCTTTTAATAATTGGAGTTTTATTTTTTAACGAAAAAAGACTTCAGAACGTTGTTTTAAGCTCCAATTCTAAATGGTATTTAAAGTTTAAAAATAGCTTTGGCACATACATCCGCAAAAAAACACTTACATCATTCGTTGTTATGGGCATGTTGAATGGTTTGCTGCCATGTGCCATGATTTATATGGCATTGTTTGGCGCAACCGCAACGCAAGGCAGTTTGTATGGTGGTTTGTTTATGCTTTGGTACGGTTTAGGCACCATTCCTTTACTTACGCTTTTAGTTTTAATGGGAAATTGGGTTAACAGAAACTTTAAAAACAAATTGCAAAAAGCAGTCCCAGTATTTTTATTCTTTACTGGGTGTTTATTGATTGTACGAGGTTTAAATTTAGATATTCCATATTTATCGCCATCGAGCTTACAATTGTTTATATCAGGAAATCCACAATGTTTTTAATGAAAAAAAGAGATTCTAATTTAAGAATCTCTTTTTTGTTTATTTGATTAACGATAATCTGTATTCAACTTTACTCCAGTCAACTAACTGCCAGAAGTTTTCAATATATTTAGGTCGTTCGTTTTTATACTTTAAGTAATAAGCATGTTCCCAAACATCAATGTTCATTAAAGGATATCCCTTAACTTCAGCATTTGGCATTAACGGATTATCTTGGTTGATCGATGTAGTGATTTTCAACGTACCATCGTTCTGATAAACCAACCAAACCCAGCCTGAACCAAATACTCCTTTAGCGGCATCGCTAAACTGTGTTTTAAACTGATCGAAACTTCCGAAATCTTTATTGATCAATTCGGCTACTTTTCCTGTAGGGCGTCCGCCTGCTTTTGGTCCTAAAATTTCCCAGAAAATGTTGTGATTGTAATATCCGCCGGCATTGTTTCTTAACGCACTGTTTTTAAGATCCATTCCTTTCAAAATTTCTTCAATAGACATTGTTTCTAAAGGTGTTCCTTTCACAGCATCGTTCAATTTATTGCAATAACCTAAATGGTGTTTGCCATAGTGTGTTTCCACGGTTTGTCCGTCCATATATGGTTCTAAATCGTTGTAACCGTAGTTTAAACCTTTCATTTGAAAAGCTCCTTGGTTTGCAACAACCGATTTTGGATCGCCTTTTGCTGGTATCGAATCTTTTGCAGTTGCGCTTGGCACTTGCACTTCGGTCATTTCCTCCTTATTTTTACAACTGAAAAGTAAAAATGAAGTAACTGCTGTAAGTAATAAAATGTTTCTTTTCATACAATTTATAGCTTTAATGATTTTACAAGTTCAATATACAAAATTTTAGCTTCTTCTTGTGTTAAATGTGCTACTTGTTTCCAGGCATTGAATTTAAATCCGCGAATTAAATCCACTTCATGATAAACAAAATTATGCGTATAGTCTAAAGTTGCCTGTTTGTAATAGGCGTACAAACGCAAACGAACATCGTCCGGTAATTTTATGTGTGTTGCAGACGCTTTCTCAAAAGCTTCTTTAAATAACTGATCGGTTTGGCTCATTTATTTATTGGCAATTACCGTTTTATTTCCGCGCGCCTTTTGGTTAAGCACCACATTTACGTTGGTTCCTAATGGCAGATACAAATCTACACGCGAACCAAATTTAATAAATCCGGCATCATCGCCCTGATTAACTCTGTGACCAACTTTTGCGTAGTTTACAATTCGTTTAGCTAATGCACCGGCAATTTGTCTGTACATTACTTCGCCATAAACAGGATTGTCTATTACAACCGTGGTACGTTCGTTTTCTTCGCTAGCTTTTGGATGCCAAGCTACCAAATATTTTCCCGGATGATATTTACTGTATTTTACCATTCCGTTAAGTGCATATCGAGTTACGTGAACATTTATTGGCGACATGAAAATGGATACCATTAAACGTTTGTCTTTAAAATATTCAGGTTCGTAAACTTCTTCAATCACTACTACTTTCCCATCAACAGGAGCCAAGATTAAATGATCGGCAATATCGTCTAATGTTCTTTTTGGGTTTCTAAAAAACTGAAGAACAATTACCAAAAACAACAAAGTAGCAATTTGTATCGCTTTAACTAACCAAGGTATCGAAATTAAATATTCAACCCCTAGAATAATTGCAACAGCAATTAAAAGTGTAACTAAAATTATTTTAGCGCCTTCTTTATGAAACATTACATAACAATTTTATAAATTAAAAATAAAAAGGGTGCAGCAAATAAAATACTGTCTAACCTGTCTAAAATACCACCGTGTCCGGGCATGATCGATCCGCTGTCTTTAATACCAGCTTGGCGTTTGTACTTGGATTCAACCAAATCGCCAATGGTCCCAATAACACTTATACCCAAACCAATTAACATCCAAAATGGCAACGATGCTTGTATATTGGTGTATTTAAAGATGATAAAAGCGGCAATCTGCGTAAAAATTAATCCGCCTATAAAACCTTCGATCGTCTTTTTGGGCGATATTTTTTCGTAAAGCTTGTGTTTTCCCAAAAGCTTGCCACAAATATAAGCAAAAGTGTCGTTACACCATATCATTATAAAAATACTTAATAACAATAGCGGCGTGTAACTTTGGTTAGAATAGGGTAGTTGGGTGATAATTAAAAACGGAAGCACCACATAACCTGTTAAGTGCAGATATTTTTGAAAATTTGTTGGTTTTGAAAATGTTTTGTTCTGTAAAAGATCGATAATTAAAAAGATACTAAATGGTAGAAAAGATAGATAAATACTGTTAGTTGGCAGATTATCTACAAAAATAAAGGAAGATGCTAAAAGGATCGACCAAATAAAACCCGATATTTTATTGATGTGATACAGCTGACAAAATTCGTAAACTGCCACCATAAAAAAGAACGCAAAAAGTGCAAGGAATGTATCTTTTGAAAATAAAATTGCACCAACTAATAGTGCAATGTATAAAATTCCCGACAGGGTGCGTTTTACAACTTCATTCATAGGTTTAAAAATCTTCTAATAACAGCAGGTAAAAGTTTTTAGCCTGAATGCCGTATTGTAAAAAATCGTCGTTTTTACTTTCTTTAAAGTGCTGCATTGTGGTAATATTTGTAGGTATTTCGTTGGCATACCTAATTTTTATATTGCGTAAACCATCGCTTTTAGAACGCGTGATTTGGCTGGCTTTTGCAACAACAATGATGTTTTTAGGCAATTCGTTCGGTTTGTAATGAAACAATTGCTTTGACGAGAACAGAATAGATCCGTCTTGTGCAATTAAACTTTCGCAGCTTGTTAGTAAAAATATAGGATTTGCAGGATTTTTATAATTCAGTTTATTATCAGACAAAAAGTGTTGAAGTCCTTTTTCAAACGTTAAAGCTTCAATTTCAAACCAATCGTTTTCCTGTAAAATACTTATAAAGTTTTCGTCTAATTCTTCTTCATTTTCACAATATAAAAACTTCCCGCCGTTCGTCTTAAAGTTATGCGTAAACTGTTCGTCGACAGGTGTTTCTTTTTCAGGCAGATATTTACCTTCCTCCTCATTCTTATCTTGACGAGGAGACGAAAAACTGCTTAAAAATTTTTTAAATATGTTCATTGGCAATTTTTAAGTATATCTTGGCATTATACATATTCAAAGATAAAAAAAAACTTGGTTTAACTTACTGTTAAACCAAGTTTTTGTATGTTAGGTTAAAGTGTTAATTTTAAATAACTTCCGATCCATTTTCGGTAGTAATGTCGATAACTTCTTTAGTGCCGAAAGCACGTTTTCCAAAAATATCTTCTAAATCTTCTCTAAAAATCACTTCTTTTTCACAAAGTAAGTCAGCTAATTGAATTAATTTATCTTTATTTTCTGTTAATAAATCAATTGCTCTTTGGTACTGACCTTCAATTAAACCTGAAATTTCTTTATCGATCAATTTCGCAGTTTCTTCTGAATAAGGTTTAGAAAAATTATATTCACTTTGACCCGATGAATCGTAATACGTGATGTTTCCTAACGAATCGTTCAAACCATAAATTGTAACCATTGCACGTGCTTGTTTGTTTACTTTTTCAAGATCGCTTAAAGCACCGGTTGAAATTTTATCGAAAATAACTTTCTCTGCAGCTCTACCGCCCATAGTAGCACACATTTCGTCTAACATTTGTTCTGTACGCACAATTTGACGTTCTTCTGGCAGATACCATGCAGCACCCAAACTCATACCACGAGGAACAATAGTTACTTTAACCAATGGTGCAGCGTGCTCTGTTAGCCAAGAAACGGTTGCGTGACCAGCTTCGTGTATTGCAATGGCATATTTTTCTTCAGGTGTAATAATTTTGTTTTTCTTTTCTAATCCGCCAACAATACGGTCAACAGCATCTAAAAAGTCTTGTTTATCAACCTCGGTTTTGCCTTTACGAGCAGCAGTTAAAGCAGCTTCGTTACATACGTTGGCAATATCTGCACCCGAAAATCCTGGAGTTTGTTTTGCAAGAAAATCAACATCAAGGTTTTCAACTTTTTTAATTTTCTTTAAGTGAACTTCAAAAATTTGTTTACGTTCGTTAACGTCCGGAAGATCCACATAAATTTGTCTGTCAAAACGTCCGGCACGCATTAAAGCTTTATCTAAAATTTCGGCACGGTTTGTTGCTGCCAAAACAATAACATTTGTGTTTGTACCAAAACCATCCATTTCGGTAAGTAATTGGTTCAATGTGTTTTCGCGTTCATCGTTCGATCCCGAAAAATTCGATTTTCCACGCGCTCTACCAATGGCATCAATTTCATCGATAAAAATAATGGCAGGCGATTTTTCTTTTGCTTGTTTGAACAAATCACGTACACGAGAGGCACCAACACCAACGAACATTTCCACAAAATCAGACCCTGATAAAGAGAAAAACGGTACTTGTGCTTCACCTGCAACAGCTTTCGCCAATAAGGTTTTACCTGTTCCCGGAGGACCAACTAATAAAGCTCCTTTTGGGATTTTACCACCAATCGAAGTATATTTTTCAGGATTCTTTAAAAATTCAACAATTTCCTGAATTTCTTCTTTTGCACCTTCTAAACCGGCAACATCGTTAAAAGTAACACGGCTATCGTTCTTTTCATCAAACAAACGAGCTCTTGATTTTCCTATCGAAAAAATCTGTCCGCCACCGCCACCGCTAGCGCCGCCACCCATTCTTCTCATCATAAAAATCCAAACTACCGGAATTAAGATGATTGGTAATAACGAGAAAAGGATTCCGCTCCAGTTGCTTTCTTTTTCGTTAGAAAACTCTTTAATTTTTCCTTCGTTAGATGCTTGAATCAATTTCTCTTCAAACAGATCTTTGTTGGCAATTTCTACAACATAATCAGGACCTTTTGACATAGAGCTTAACAGTGTAGGCTTGTTGTCTTTTTGATGTTCGGCAGTGTTTTTTGCCGTTTCATTTAAGAAAACTTGCGCAGACGAGTTATTAAAAACTACTTTTTCTACCTGATTACCGTCTAAATACTTATAAAATGTAGAAAGACCTATGGTTTTATTACCTCCGAAGCTACCTCCGCCGGTTGTAAGCGAAATAGCAAAAAGTATAAATATAATGCCACCATAAAGCATCCAAGGGTTGTACTTGGGCTTATTATTTACGGGATTCTTCATAAAATGGTTACTGTGTTGGTTGGTTTGAAGTTACCTGGGTAATTTTAGCATCGCCCCAAAGGTCTTCAATGTTATAATATTCGCGGGTTTCTTTTTGAAAGATATGAACAACAATATTAATGTAGTCCATTAAAACCCAGTTTGCCTGTTCAGTTCCTTCAACATGCCAAGGCTTGTCTTTAAGTTCTTTTGATACAGTACGTTGAACTGCTCCGGAAATGGCGTTAACCTGTGTGTTAGAATTTCCGTCGCATATCACAAAATAATCACAGGCAGTATTTTCTATGGCTCTTAAGTCTAAAATGGTAATATTTTCTCCTTTAACGTTTTCTATTCCTTCAATAATTAAGGCTAATAAAGCCTCATTGTTCTTTTTGTTTTCGCTCATGTAACTATTTTGTACTTTAATTATTGCAAATTTATTAAATTGTATTGTCTTATAAATTAATTTTGTCCTAAAGATAGTATTTATAATGTATTTAATCAAACTCAATGCCACATCTTCTACAAATGATTTTTTAAAAAATCTGTCTGCTACTTCTAATTTAAACGACTTTACGGTTGTTTGGGCTGAACAGCAGTTGCAAGGAAAAGGACAAATGGGAAGTGTTTGGGTTACCGAAGATGCTAAAAACCTAACGTTTAGTATCTATTTAAAAGAAAAGAACAGAGCAGCAGATAATCTGTTTACCCTGAATGTAGTGGTTGCAAATGCTGTATTAAAGGCTTTGATTTCTTTAAATTTAACGAATATTTATGTAAAATGGCCTAACGACATTTTGTCATACAACAAGAAGATTTCAGGCATTTTAATTGAAAATAACATACATGCCAATGGCAGTATAAGTTCGGTAATTGGTATTGGAATTAATTGCGAACAAACAAATTTTGACGGATTTCCGCAAGCATCTTCTGTTTTAAAACAGTATGATATCGCACCAGATCGTTTACAATTATTAACCGCAATTGTTGATAATATTAAGGAAAGTTTAAATGATTTAGAAAATAAAACAGATGAAGAATGGAATTTTTATCACAACCATTTATTTAGAAAGAATACGGTAAGCACTTTTGAAAGTAAAGATGGAATGTTTTTCAACGGAATTATAAAAGAAGTAAATCGTCATGGTCAGTTGGTTTTACAGCTTGAAAATGACGATTTGCAGTGTTATAATTTAAAGGATGTTAAGTTGATGTATTAATCAGCAGGAATAAATTTTATAGAAACCGAATTCATGCAATAGCGGTTTCCGGTGGTATCTTTTGGTCCGTCATCAAAAACATGACCTAAATGACCGTCGCATTTTGCACAAGTAACTTCGGTTCTTATCATACCGTGCGTGGTATCTTTTGTATAAATTACTGATCCCTCGATAGCTTGATCAAACGATGGCCAGCCACATGATGAATCAAATTTAGCATCGGAATTAAACAATTTGTTACCGCAGGCAGCACAAACGTATGATCCTTTTTCAAAAAAATCGTTGTATTTGCCACTAAAGGGTCTTTCAGTACCTTTTTCGCGTAAAATGTAATATTCTTCAGGCGTTAGTTTTTCTTTCCAATCTTTCTCTGTCATAGTTTTTGTTGTTTGGGTTTGTGCATTGGCGTTGTGTTCTTTACAGCTTACCAATTGTAAAGATAAAAATATCCAAAATAGTTTAACTGGTAACGAACTGTACGATTTTTTCAATAACGTTCTCATCTCCTAAAATTTTTCTGTGTCCTAATCCTGTTGTTATTAATAATTCGTTTTTTTGCAGGTTTTTTGAAATTGCTTCGGCAGCAGTAAAAGGTACGTCTTTATCATTTTTATCGTGAATGATTAAAACCGGAACATTTACTTTTAACGCTTGATCGGCAACATCGTAATTGGTCATTTTGTCGTTGTATTTTCTTTCGAACAAATTAATTAATGTTGGCGTTAATTTTTGTTTCATTCCAATAGTTCCTAAAAAATCTTCGGTAATGGCTTTTGTGGTATTTCCGCTGCCAATAATTACTGCTTTATCTGTTTGCAAACCTCTGCCTAAAGAATTGATCACACTCATACCACCTAACGAATGACCAATCATCACATCGAAACCATTATATTTCTTATCCAATTCAAAAACAGCTTCAATAAAATGTTTCATATTAGCAGTCGTTTTCGCACTTTTTCCATGACCGGGAGCATCAAAACTAATAATGGTATAATTTAATTCCTTAAAAGCTTTTGCAATAGATACCAATTGTGTGCCGCGACCATTCCAACCGTGAACAAGCAATACTTTTTTTGGTCCGAATTTATTCTCGTAAACCACGATCTCTTTGCCACTTTCGGGTAAGGTTAATTTCGATTTATGCGAAACTTCAAACATTTTTTGTTCGCGTTTGGGCATTTTGTATTTAATAGGTGTTTCAAACAATTTCAAGGCAAACGCAGCTGCCATATTTTTATTTAATGTTTGTAAAACTTTCGATGTATTTTTAATATAACGTGGAACTTCTAAAACTTTTTCTTGTTTTTGTGCCATATTTTTTACTTTTGTAAACAAAGTTAAAAGGTATTGTTTGGAATATTTTATAATTTTAGAAAAATTTAATGATTAAATTATTTAGCTATGAAAAAAGTATTAGTATTATGCAGCGTGGCAGCTTTAATGCTGGCGTGTGCTACAAACCCGCTAACGGGAAAGAAAGGATTGGCATTAACAAATGAAAACGAACAGTTAATTCCGGCAGCTTATCAGCAATATACCACCTTTTTAAAGGAGAATAAAGTGGTTACGGGTACTGCAGATGCTACAAAGGTTCAGAATGTTGGAACAAAAATTAAAGATGCAGCAGTAAAATGGATGACATCGAAAGGATTTCAAGATCAAATTGCCAGCTATAAATGGGAATATAAATTGATTCAAGGCAAAGAAATCAACGCATGGTGTATGCCAGGCGGAAAAATTGCCGTATTTACCGGAATTATGCCAGTAACGAAAGATGAAGCAGGTTTAGCAACCGTTATGGGGCACGAAGTTGCACATGCCTTGTTAAGTCACAGCCGCAAGCGTATGGATAAAGCATTAATTCAAGCAGGTGTAGCGCAAGGTTTGGGTGCAGCAACATCTGGTAGTTCGGCAGCAGTTCAGCAAGGATTAGGCTTGTTGTATGGAACAGGATCAAACTTGGCAATGTTGGCATACGGCAGAAGCGATGAATCTGAAGCAGACCGTTTAGGATTAATGTTAATGGCAATTGCTGGATATAACCCCGATAATGCTATTTCGTTTTGGCAAAGAATGTCTGCTCAAGGCGGTAGTAAAACTCCGGAATTGTTAAGCACGCATCCAAGCGATAAAACGCGTATTGCAAACATTCAAAAATTAATTCCCGAAGCAAAGGCAGAAGCTGCTAAATTTGGCAAAAAATATTAACTTCATTTAAAAGGCGGTTGTAAAACTGCCTTTTTATTTCTTCTTTATGAAAACACATATAAAAGGCGAAATAAAAGTTCTAAACGCATGGGCTTTTTACGATTGGGCAAATTCTGTATATGCCTTGGTGATCTCATCTTCTATTTTTCCGCTGTTTTACGGTGCCTTGTTTAGGTTAGAAGATAAAAAATCTGCTCCGTTTTTTGGGATCGATACCCCGAGCGAATCTATTATAAGCTACGTAACTGCCATTGGTTTTTTAATCATAGCTTTTATTTCGCCGCTTTTATCGGGAGTTGCCGATTATTTAGGTAATAAAAAGTTTTTTTTGAAATTGTTTTGTTTGGTAGGATCTATCTCTTGTATGATGCTTTATTTTTTCGATTTAGGCAACCTTTATACAAGTCTGTTCTTTTATATGATGGCGTTGATTGGTTTCTGGGGAAGTTTGGTTTTCTATAATTCTTATCTGCCCGATATTGCTTTTCCGGAGCAACAAGATGCAGTTTCTGCCAAAGGATATTCGTTAGGATACATTGGATCGGTAATTTTATTAATTATCAATTTGGCAATGGTTATGAAAAGCGAACTTTTTGGTTTCGACGGACCTATGCAGGCAATGAAGTTCTCTTTCGTTTTGGTCGGAATTTGGTGGTTGGGCTTTGCACAGTTTTCATACAGATTATTACCGAATTTCAGAAATTCAAAGAAAATAAGTACACAAGCTTTCTTTTCAGGTTTCAGAGAATTAAAACGAATTTTAAAAGAATTAAAGCAGTATCCCGTTTTAAAAGGATACTTAGGTGCTTTCTTTGTTTACAGCATGGCAGTACAAACCGTAATGATTATTGCAGCTTATTTTGGAGAGAAAGAAGTTCAATGGGAAAACGATGATCAACGACAAATGGGGTTAATCGTTAGTATTCTTCTTATTCAACTAATTGCAGTTGTTGGAGCGATTCTAACATCGAAATTATCAAAAAGAATAGGAAACATTAATGCCTTAATTGTAATAAACACCGCTTGGATTTTTATCTGTATATGTGCTTATTTTGTTGTAAAACCAGTAGAATTTTATATAGTTGCAGCAATGGTTGGTTTAGTAATGGGTGGAATTCAGTCGCTTTCAAGATCAACCTATTCAAAATTGTTACCCGAAACAACCGATACCACTTCGTTTTTTAGTTTTTATGATGTAACCGAAAAGATAGGAATTGTAATAGGAATGCTTATTTACGGAGCAATAGCTCAAATTACTGGCAAAATGCAAAACGCTATATTATTTTTAGTCGTATTTTTTGCAATAGGAATTATTTTATTAATAAGAACAGCAAAAAAAGAAGTAGTTAGTTAAAATAAATAATATTTTTACAAATACTTTCGTATGTAAAAAAAATAATTTTATATTTGGATAAATTTAACATTCTTACTAAATCTTATGAGAAAATTAAAATATATTTTGGCATCAGTAGTTTTATCGGCTGGATTTGCATCATGTGAAACAGAGCCTATTGATGAAAAAGTAAAGGATGATAGTTTACCAGGAACAGCTATATTAAGTTTCGACTTAAATGCTAAAGAAACAGTTGTAACTGATAAAGTAACAGTAGGTTTTAATGGAAATGCTATTTCTATAAATGCACGTTTATCATTAGTGAATCACGAAAACGTTTCAAACCCTGAATTGCGTTATAAAGCTGCTAACCTTACAATTATGTATAGTTCTTTTGTTGTAGGTAACTTCCCTACAACATTAAGTATCGATAATCCTAGTAATTTTACAAGCACC
The DNA here is from genome assembly GCA_913777665.1 of uncultured Myroides sp. Taxonomy (GTDB): domain Bacteria; phylum Bacteroidota; class Bacteroidia; order Flavobacteriales; family Flavobacteriaceae; genus Flavobacterium. Next base: position 7,703 of record CAJYTF010000066.1, on the reverse strand, counting down.
GCTATTTTGGATGTTCAGGAAATGGTGCCAGATGAAGAAGAAGAAGGTAAATTTAACAGAGTTTGGGTACAATATAGTACAGCAAATGCTGAAGAAAATCAAAATGCAGGTTATGGAAACATTACTCGTATAAATGATTTAGCAAGATACATGAACGGAAATTTTGATTACCTTCTTATTCCAAGTGAAATTGAAGATGAAGAAATTGATTTAACTTTAGAACCACAAAGAATAACAAAAGGTAATTATAATTACTTAACGTATTAATATTTAAAAGCCTTACAATTGTAAGGCTTTTTTATTGGCATAAATATTGAAACATTAAGTACCTAGTTAGAAATACATACGAACTTAATGTTTTAAAATGTTATTTATCTTTAAAAATGACATTTTGACTTATAAAATATTTATGTCACACGAAAAAATTATATCATTAGACAATTTGTCACTTCAAGATTTAGATTCAAATGCAGAATTTATTCCGTTGTTTTCTCAAGAAGACGAAGAGGCAATGAACAAAGAAGAAATCCCTACAGAACTTAGCATATTACCTTTACGCAACATGGTTTTGTTTCCGGGTGTTGTAATTCCTATTACGGCAGGGCGCGACAAATCTATCAAATTAATTAACGAAGCTTTAGAAGGCAATAAAACAATCGGAGTTGTTGCCCAGCTTAACGAGGAAGTTGAAGTTCCCGGTGGAAACGACGTGTACCGATTTGGTACCGTTGCTAAAATCTTAAAAACGCTGAAGTTGCCCGATGGTAACATTACGGTGATTTTACAAGGTAAAAAGCGTTTTGCAATTGATGAAATTATTCAAGAAGATCCGTATTTAAGAGCAAAGGTTGTTGAAGCAGAAGATACAAAGCCAACTACTGATGATTTAGAGTTCAAAACAATTATTGAAACCATTAAAGAAACAGCGCAGGAAATTGTTCGCGAAAATCCGAATATTCCATCAGAAGCTGCTTTTGCACTTAAAAATATCGAGAGCGATTCGTTTTTGGTAAATTTTGTTTCGTCAAACCTAAATCTTGATGTTGCAGATAAACAAGCACTTTTAGAGAAAAACGATTTAAAAGAACGCGCGTTGGAAACCCTTCGCAGAATGAATACCGAACTTCAAAAACTGAATTTAAAGAACGATATTCAAACTAAAGTCCGTATCGATTTAGATCAGCAGCAAAAAGAATATTTCCTACATCAGCAGATAAAAACTATTCAAGAAGAATTGGGTGGCGTTTCGCATGAGCAGGAATTCGAAGAAATGCGTAAAAAAGCGAAATCTAAAAAATGGGATGCTAAAGTTCAAGAGCATTTTGATAAGGAATTAAGCAAAATGCAGCGCATGAATCCGCAGGTTGCCGAGTTTTCTATTCAAAGAAATTACTTGGAACTTTTGTTAGAATTGCCTTGGAACGAATACACCGTTGATAAATTCGATCTTAAAAACGCCAAAAAGATTTTAGATAAAGATCATTATGGTTTGGAAGATGTTAAACGTCGTGTAATTGAACACATGGCGGTTTTAAAACTTCGCAACGATATGAAATCTCCAATATTGTGTTTGTATGGTCCGCCGGGAGTTGGTAAAACATCTATCGGAAAATCGGTTGCAACAGCATTGGGCCGCGAATATGTTCGTATTTCGTTAGGTGGTTTGCGTGACGAAGCCGAAATTCGCGGACATCGTAAAACCTATATCGGAGCTATGCCGGGGCGTATTATTCAATCAATAAAAAAAGCAAAAACATCAAATCCGGTGTTTGTTTTAGATGAAATTGATAAACTTTCAAGCAGTAATCAGGGCGATCCGTCTAGTGCCATGTTAGAAGTTCTGGATCCCGAACAAAACAAAGAATTCTATGATAATTTCGTAGAATTAGGTTTCGATCTTTCAAAAGTTATGTTCATTGCCACATCAAACAGCTTAAATACCATTCAGCCTGCGTTGTTGGATCGTATGGAAGTAATTGAAATGAACGGTTATACTATTGAAGAAAAAACGGAGATTTTAAGACAGCATTTGCTTCCAAAACAGCTAAAAGAACATGGGTTAGATGTTAAGACAATCAGTATTCCTAAAAAAGTAATGGAGTTTATTGTTACCAAATACACACGTGAATCGGGTGTACGTAGGTTAGATAAAGAAGTTGCGACTATTGTACGAAATATTGCAAAATCGATTGTTTTAGAAGAAGAATTCAACGAAAAACTGACCGAAGAAGATATCATTAAAATTTTAGGAGCACCTAAATACGATTACGATAAATACGAAACAAACGATGTTGCCGGAGTTGTTACAGGCTTGGCTTGGACACGCGTAGGTGGAGATATTTTATTTATAGAATCGATACTTTCTGAAGGAAAAGGAACGCTTACAATGACCGGAAATCTGGGTAATGTAATGAAAGAATCGGCAACGATTGCGTTGGAATACATAAAATCAAACAGTAATTTGTTTGGAATTGATGCAAAAGTGTTCGATAAATACAAAATTCACGTTCACGTTCCGGAAGGCGCAACACCAAAAGATGGTCCGTCGGCAGGTATTGCAATGCTTACATCAATGGTTTCGAGTTTTACCCAACGCAAAATCAAGAAAAATGTTGCAATGACCGGTGAAATTACCTTACGTGGAAAAGTGCTTCCGGTTGGTGGTATCAAAGAAAAAATATTGGCTGCAAAACGCGCAAATATTAAAGAAATTATCCTTTGTAAAGAAAATAAACGCGATATCGATCAGATTAAACCGGAATATTTAACAGGTTTAACATTTCATTACGTTGATAAAATGACCGAAGTTATTGATTTAGCATTGACAAATCAAAAGGTTAAAAACGCAAAAGAGCTTACTGTTAAAGAAGTTTAATTGAACTATAAATTGATTACAAAAAGCTAATGCAGAAATGTATTGGCTTTTTTTTGTTAATATTCCTACAAAATTTCCATACGAAAACATACCAATTTTTTTATTCTGTCGTTATAAAGTTATATATTCGTTTTCATGTAATTCAACTAAACATGCGTAAACTATTAACCTTAGTTTCTTTAATAACATTAACAACCGCAACTGCACAGGTAGGTGGCAAAGATGCTTATCAGTTTTTACAAATGCCAACATCGCCAAAACAAGCGGCTTTAGGTGGCAGCAATGCAACCATAACGGGCAACGAAGTAAATCAAGTACTATACAATCCGGCATCGTTAAACGACGAAATGAACAACATGCTGGCGGTAAATTTTGGTAGATATTACGGCGATACAAGTTTGGGATCTGCAGCTTATGCACACAAATTTAAAAACGGACGTAATTTTCATGTGGGTGTTACCTTTTTAAATTACGGATCTATGGATGGTTACGATGAAAACGGTACGGCAACCGGATCTTTTTCGGGTAACGATATCGCAGTTTCAGTTGGTTATGCGCATCCTTTTCAAGATACCAATTTTTCGGTGGGGGCAAACATTAAAGCTATTTCATCAACCTTAGAAAGCTATAATTCGTTTGCTGTTGCAGCAGATATCGGTGGTTTGTATAATGATCCGGAAACTGGTTGGGCAGTAGGTTTAACTGCAAAAAATTTGGGTGGACAATTGTCTAGCTACGAAGATACGCGCGAAAGTTTACCATTCGAAGTTGTTTTAGGTTTCAGTAAATTATTAGAAAATGTACCAATTCGCTGGCATTTAACGTTAGATAATCTTCAGAAATGGGATATTTCGTTTTCAAACCCCAACCGTTCACAAGTCGATTTAGAAAATAACGTAACCGAAGAGAAAGTTGGTTTTGGTAACAATCTTATGCGTCACGTTGTGGTTGGTATTGAACTGTTTCCCGAAAAAAACTTCAACATTCGTTTAGGATATAACTTTAAAAACGGCGAAGAAATGAAGTTGGTAGAACAACGCAGTTTTGCAGGTTTTACCGCAGGTTTTGGCTTACAAGTAAAACGTTTTAGAATAGAATACGCATACAACCGCTTTACATTGGCAGGAAATACCAATTTGTTTGGCTTATCGGTTAAACTGTAATATTTTTGCAGATAAAATAAATTGTCTTGAAAAAAATAACCATAGCTATTGATGGTCATTCATCAACCGGAAAAAGCACGCTGGCAAAACAGCTGGCAAAAACCTTAAATTATATTTATATCGATACCGGTGCCATGTACCGTGCCGTAACCTTGTTTGCCATGCAGCAAGGTTTTATTACTTCTGATTCTTTTGATGCCGGCCAATTGGTTGCAAATTTAAATCACGTTTTTTTATCATTTAAGTTTAATGAAGATTTGGGTTTTGCCGAAATTTATCTGAATGATGAAAATGTAGAGGATAAAATCAGATCGATCGAAGTATCGAATTTTGTAAGTAAAATTGCCGAAGTTTCTGCCATTAGAACAAAATTGGTTCAACAGCAAAAAAAATACGGTATTGATAAAGGCGTGGTGATGGATGGTCGAGATATTGGAACCGTTGTTTTTCCCGATGCGGAATTAAAAATATTTATGACGGCTTCGGCTGAAATCAGAGCAGAACGCAGATTTTTAGAATTGAAGGAAAAATCGCCAAACATTACTTTTGATGAGGTGCTGAAAAACGTTGTTGAACGTGACAAAATTGATTCAACCCGAGAAGATTCTCCATTAATCGTAGCTGAAAATGCTGTGATGATCGATAATTCAAACCTAACAAAAGAAGAACAATTTAATTTAATTTTAGATTTAGCCAACAAAGCCATAAATGCTGTTTAGACTTTTTCTTAACGCTAAAAATTTATACTTTTACACACTTTTTTTAAATCGATACAAATGGGCATAAAATTACGATTAACAATAATGAGCTTTCTGCAGTTTGCTGTTTGGGGAGCTTATTTAACATCAATGGGAAGTTATCTGTTTTCTATTGGAATGCGGGAACAAATCGGCTTTTTTTATGCAATGCAAGGAATTGTTTCTATTATAATGCCTGCCATTATGGGAATTGTTGCCGATAGATGGATTCCTGTTCAAAGATTATTGGGATATTGTCATGCGTTGGCAGCGACATTTATCATTTTAGCCGGCTATTACGGAATGACAACCGGTACAGAGGCTGAATTTTCAACATTATTCTTATTATATTCGTGTAGTGTAGCTTTTTATATGCCAACAATAGCACTTTCAAACTCAACCTCGTACACCATTCTTACAAATAATAATTTCGATACTATTAAAGCATTTCCACCAATTAGAACATTAGGAACGGTTGGGTTTATTTTTGCTATGCTATTAGTAAATTTTATGGGGACAGAAAACGGTACTATTACCTTTAGTTTTTTAGGAAAAAGTTCAGATTTTGTGAGTTTTCAAAATACTTATAGTCAGTTTTTTGTATCTGGAATTTTAGGAATTATTTTGTTTTTATATAGTTTTACGCTTCCAAATTGCCCAATTAGTAAAGATGAAGAGAAAAAAACGCTTGCAGATACCTTAGGTTTAAAAGCTTTTGCTTTATTCAAAGAACGAAAAATGGCAATTTTCTTTATTTTTTCGATGCTATTAGGAGTTTCGCTTCAAATTACCAACGGATACGCCAATCCGTTTATCGAAAGTTTTCAGAAAATTCCTGAATTTGCGCAGACATGGGGAGCTCAAAATGCAAATGCTTTGATCTCTCTTTCGCAAGTATCCGAAACACTTTGTATTTTGCTTATTCCTTTCTTTTTAAAGAAATTCGGTATAAAAAAAGTAATGCTTATGGCAATGGTTGCCTGGGTTTTACGTTTCGGACTTTTTGCAACCGGAAATCCTGGAGATGGCGTTTGGATGTTTGTTTTATCAATGATTGTTTACGGAATTGCGTTTGATTTCTTTAACGTGTCAGGTTCACTGTTTGTTGATAAAGAGACTAATAAAAATATTCGTTCATCGGCTCAAGGAGTTTTTATGATGATGACCAACGGATTTGGAGCTACTATTGGAATGTTAGGTGCCCAAGCAGTTGTAAATCATTTTGTATTTTCAAATGAAAGTGCTGAAGCGCAAATTGCAGGTTGGCAAACTTCATGGTACATTTTTGCAGGTTATGCTTTGGTTGTAACTATTTTATTTGCGATACTATTTAAATATAAACACGATAAAAATATCTAAATACTAAAAAACGGAAACTTTAAGTTTCCGTTTTTTTTATGATAATTGTTGATGTATTTTGTCATTCCGGACTCGAACCGGAATCTCATTTGAATTGTGGAATTTATAAAAATAAATGAGTCAGCGTGTAAATAATCAACCCAACAAGCCCGCCAACCAGTGTTCCGTTAATGCGAATGTATTGTAAATCTTTACCAACTTCTAATTCCATTTTTTCGCTTAATTCGGTTCCGTCCCATTTTTGAACCGTATTTGTAATAATCTTTCCGACTTCATTACTGTTTTTCAATACCATTTTGTAAACATATTGTCTGGCATATTTGTCGATATTCTCCTGCATTGTTTGATCTTCTCTAAAACTCACGATCATTTGCTGGATATTTTGTCTGATATATTGATTAAAAGTAGCATTTTGGTCGTTCAATTTCTCTAGCATATCTTCTTTCAGTCGCAGCCAAATATCTTTCGTGTATTCGTACAATTTTTCTTTTGTAATGAATTCTTCTTTTATTTGATCTAACTTATCGTGCCAGTCGTCTTTTTCGTTCAAATCTTCAACCACTCGATATAGTTTTAAAGTAACCGATTTTCTAATATCATGATTAGGATTCTTTTCAATTTCTTCTAAAAATGTTGTAATACCCGAAATTAATTGATTGGTAACCGATTTTCCGCCGATTAAACCTAATATTGGTTGTTTTTCAACGACTTTCTTATAAATCAATTCCCGGTTATTTTCAACATAATGTTGTGCTTGTGGTAAAATAATGTTTAATAAACGATCGTGTTCATTTTGTTCTAAAAGATAGAGTAGGGAAGTAGCTGCTAACTTTTCTAATCGAATTTCGCTGGTAAGCTCAAAACCTTTGGCTGCTAAAAATTCAGCGATAGATTCATCGTCTAAATTACTAATGATACGCTGAATAATTTTACTGCATTCGTTATGAATAAGCTGTTGATTTTTGTCTTTAGAAAGCCAGTCGTTTAAATATTCACTAATTGATAGTTTATCAATATACGGACGAATAGTATCAGCAGTAAGGAAATTCGTACTAACAAAGTTCCCCAGATTTTCACCTAACGAATCTTTATTGTTTGTAATAAGGTTTGTATGTGGAATTTTTATACCTAACGGATATTTAAACAAAGCAGTAACTGCAAACCAGTCTGCCAACGCACCAACCATTCCGGCTTCTGAAAACGCACGTACATATTCCATCCACTTTTGCGGATTGTTTTTTAAAAGATACATCATTAAAATATATACAGCAGCCATAAGTAGAAACAAACCTGTGGCTAACATTTTATGTTTTTTTAGCTGACTTTTCTTTAACTGATCGTTCATGATATAACTTTTAATGAAGCTACAATTTTTTGACTGAATTTTCAAATTAAATTTTTTGTAAATTCTTTAATTCAATATTTAATTTACTTTCTATTTTTTGGAAATGATACTGTGTTTGTATCTTATTATTGTCTGTTTTAATTATTTAAAATCTAAAATAAACAATTGGAATATTGTATCTTTTTATAAACAATTTAAATATAATATGATTAACTTTTTGTTTA
>CAJYTF010000065.1 GCA_913777665.1 uncultured Myroides sp. | reverse complement strand
CGATAGACGCTACCAAACCGCCCACAAAACCGCCACCAGGAAGGTAATGTCCACGTATCAACAAAAAAATCGAGAACAAAATCAATAAGGGTAATAGGTAATTTGTTGATGTTCTTAAGATTGTTTTGTCTAATCTTTCCTTATTCCGATTTCTCTCCATCTTGCGTCTTATATTTTAAAATACTGTAAACTCCCACCGCAGCAATAGATAGCACAATTGTTTCAATCATGGTATCAAATCCACGAAAATCGACCAAAATAACATTCACCACATTTTTACCTTTTGCTAAAACATAAGCGTTATCTGCATAAAATTTACTCACGCTTTTATCAGCCGGAGAAACCAAAGCCTGCAACGTAATCAGTGAAATTAATATTCCGAAACACACCGAAATCACTCCGTCTCTAAATTGAATCTTCTTATTGGTAAACTTTAAAAACGGCGGTAATTTGAATAAAACCAATACAAAAAGTACAACCGTTAAGGTATCAATTGCAAACTGTGTCATTGCCAAATCGGGTGCGCCGTAAAAAACGAAAATCAAACAGATTGAATAACCGATTACTCCCAATGCCGCGATTGATGTTAGTCTAGATGTGGTGCTTGTAATAAAATAAATGGCAATAATAGTAATGACAAAAACCGTGAATTCATAAATTCTAAAGGCAGATAAATCTTCGGTATTTACACGCAACGGAACATCTGCAAAGAGCTTGTATCCAACAATTCCCGTAAAAAAGATCACGATAAACATGATATACACCCTTAAATAGCCGTTATGAAAAAAGCGCGTGTATCTAAATGCGAACCAACGAATACCTAATGCAATGCTTGTAAGAATTGTCTGCGGAGAAAAATCGTCCAATCCTTTTAATCTGCTTTCGTTTCTGCTTGATGGTTTTATGGCGAAATACAGTAAAATTCCCAATACAATTGTAATAGCACTTAACAACAAAACCAAGTTGAAACCGTGCCATAGCGATAGATACATTTGGGTTGAAGTTCCTAAAACCGAAATTGTTGCCGATTTTATTATAGATTGATCTATTATTGATGGAACGATTCCGAAAAGCAGCGTTAACGCACTCAACAAAACCGGGGGAAACCATAAATAGAAATTCGGTTTTTTTATTTTTTCGAACTCTTTTGGAAGTTTTCCAAAAAACGGACGAATTCCTGCCAGAAATCCTGATGATGTTAGAAAAATATTTGTCAGTAACGCGATTCCTGTTAAAACAAATATAGTTTCCTGTGTCCAAATTCCATCAGTAGAAACGCCGTAAATTAGTTCTTTACTCAAAAAGCCAAAAGTAAAAGGAATTCCGGCACTTGATAATGCGGCGATAAAACCTGCAATTGCAATAACCGGCATTACTTTACGAAGTCCTCTTAAAACCGATAAATCTCTGGTATGTGTCGCGTGATCTACAATTCCTGTTATTAAGAACAAAGTTGCCTTGTAAAGTGCATGAACCAAAATAAAGGTACATGCTGCGTACAAAGCCGTTTCTGTTCCAATTCCTATCAAAAAAACAATAATTCCCAAAGCCGAAATGGTAGAATATGCCAGTAAACCTTTCATATCTTTATGAAAAACACTCAACACAGCACCCATTACCATAGTAATTCCTCCTACGATCATTAAGGTATCATTCCAAACAGTATCGCCACCCAAAATCGGAGAAAAACGTGCTAAAATGTAAGTTCCGGCTTTAACCATGGTTGCCGAATGCAGATAAGCCGAAACTGGAGTTGGAGCTTTCATTGCGCCCGGAAGCCAGAAATGAAACGGAAATTGTGCCGATTTTGTGAATGCGCCCGCAAAAAGAAGAAATATAATAATGTAGTAATATTCGTTGTTTAGCAAAACATCGGGATATGCAAGAAGCTCGTTTAAAGAATACGTTCCTGCAACAATGCCAATTAAAGCAAATGCCGCCAACATTAAAAATCCACCTAAACCTGTTAAACTCAAAGCCCACAAGGCACTTTTTCGCGATGCTTCCTGATCGGTATTGTATCCAATTAAGAAAAATGAACTGATACTTGTTAGTTCCCAGAAAATAAATAAGGTAATTAAATTGTCTGACAAAACCACGCCCAGCATGGCACCCATAAAAAGAGTTAAAAAGCAATAAAACCTGTGAATATTCTCATCTCTTTTCAAATATTCCGCAGCATACAGATAAATTAATGTACCAATACCGGTAATCATTAATCCGAAAAGCATAGAAAGGCCATCGATCTTAAAGTCTAACGAAATTCCTAAAGAAGGAATCCATTCATTTTTAAATAATATTGATTTAGTTCCTTGATAAACAGCAGGTAAATAGGTTATTAGGTAAAGGAATAATAGAAGTGGAACAGCACATACAAATTTAAACAACCTTAAAAATTTTTGCGGCTTTAAAAGCAACATCAAAAAGGCTAACAAAAAGGTTACAATGATCGGTAAAAGCATAAAATGTGTAGTTTAGTCCTTTCTCTATATCTTAAATTATATCGATTTTTGCTAAAATAAGAAAAATAAGTCAGAAAATGAAATTTAATCTTCATTCAATGATTGAGAAAGGAAACTAAATAAATTACTTTATACGCGAGTTACAACCAATTAACAGGTTTCCCTTTTTTACTGAAAAGCCAGGCTATAAAAACCGTGTCTTTACCATCTACCTTAAAAACTTTAAATTGCGGAGCCAAAACAATTGCTGCAATTCCGCTTACAATCGGTATCCATAAACCTGTAAGTAAGGCAAAATGAACAATTAAAAAACGTGCTGCTAAAAATATACCTGCAAAGCACATAAACTGGATTAGTAATATTTTCGTTGCTTTATTCATGATCTGGTCTGTTTTGAAATTTGGTTCGTTTGCTTCCTTCGTACATTTCGTATTTCACCAAGCGTGATTCTAATTTACCGTTAAACAACTTAATTTTTCTCGATGGTTTTAAGCCTACAAATTTTAATGCTTCTACATTTCCGGTAATAAACCATGAATTTGTACCAGGATAGCTTTGTTTTAAGGTATCGCCAATTTCACGGTAAAAACGCTCTAAATTAATATCTAAACGTTCGCCGTACGGTGGGTTAAAAACCATGTGCAGTGAACCTTGTACTTCTTTTTCGGTTTCAAAAAAGTTTTTTTGTTCAATTTTTATATACTCGTCTAAATTGGCATTTCTGGCATTGTCTTTAGCTTTTGCAACTGCAGACGGTGCTTTATCGTAACCAAAAATATCAAAATGAAAATCGGCAATTTTTTTAAGTAACGATTCTTCAACTTTTTCAAACAAATCGGCATCCCAATCTTTCCATTTTTCAAAAGCGAATTCTTTTCTGTTGATATTTGGTGGAATGTTACATGCAATCATAGCTGCTTCAACCAAAAAAGTTCCCGATCCACACATAGGATCCAAAAAGTTTGATTGCCCTGTCCAACCGCTCAAAATTAAAATTCCGGCTGCTAAAACCTCGTTAATCGGTGCAATATTCGTAGCTGTACGATAACCGCGATGATGAAGCGATGCCCCCGATGTATCTAACGAAACCGTACAAATTTCGTTCTGAATATGAATGTTAATACGTAAATCAGGATGGTCTTTATCGATATTCGGACGATCATCAAACTTCTTTTTAAACTGATCTACAATGGCATCTTTACTTTTTAAAGCAACAAATTGAGAATGATTAAAATTATCAGAGAAAATCGTAGCATCAATCAAAAACGATTTATTAACGCTTAAAAACTCGCTCCAATCAATACTTTGAACGCCGTTATACAAGCTGGTTTCGTTAAAAACCTTGAATTGTTTTATTGGTTTTAAAATTTTTAAAGCCGTACGCAAAGCCAAATTTGCTTTGTACATAAAGCCCTGATCACCATAAAAACTAACCATTCTAGTACCTTGTTCAACACGTTGTGCACCTAATTTAACCAATTCATTTGCTAAAATCTCTTCAAAACCAAAGAAGGTTTTAGCTACCATTTTAAAGTTTTCCATATTCAATTCCTTTCCGTCGGGAACGATAAATTTATTTAATTCTACAAAAATAGCTTATTTTTGCGTTCACAAAATTTCTAACATGCAAGAATCTAAAAAAACATATAGCAATAATTGGTTTGACACCCCTTTTTATCACATTTTATACAAAGATCGTGATTATGCCGAAGCACAGTTGTTTATTGTTAATATTACCGAATATTTGAATTTACCCGAAAATGCAAAAGTGCTTGATCTGGCTTGCGGTCGCGGCAGACATTCTATTTATTTGAACAAGTTGGGATACAATGTTGTAGGTGCCGATTTATCTGAAAACAGTATTGCTTTTGCGAAAAAATCTGAAAATGATACGTTGCATTTTCAAGTGAAAGATATGCGCGAACCTTTTAATGAAAAATTCGATGCTATTTTTAATCTGTTTACAAGTTTTGGATATTTTGAAAACAACGAAGACAATTTAACAGCTTTGAAAGCGATAAAAAACAGTTTGAACGATTTTGGTTTCGCTGTCCTTGATTTTATGAACGTTGAAAAAGTGACCGAAAATTTAAAATCTGAAGAAAAAAAAGAAGTCGACGGGATTGTTTTTACTATTAAAAGATGGATTGAAAACGGTTATATTTTAAAGAATATTATTTTTGATTTTGAAGGAGAACATTTTGATTTTACCGAAAAAGTAAAAGCATTGACGTTAGAAGATTTTGAAACATTAATGGAAGAAGCTGGAATTTATTTGTTGGATACTTTTGGCGATTACAAATTACATAAATTTTACAAAAAAGAATCAGACCGTTTAATAATGATCTTTAAATAATGGAAACATATTTATTACCCTTTTTAGCTGTTGTATTAGGATACTTTTTAGCAATTATTGTAAAACCAGCCAAAAAGAAAACCATAAAACTGTTGTTGGCATTCAGCGGTTCTTTTTTGTTGACAATGACGGTTTCGCATTTGTTGCCCGAAGTTTATGCGTATGTTATTGAAGGAAATCATGTAGAAACAACAATTGTTGAAAGCAATAACAGTTCGCATAATCACATACATGAACACGACGATCATAGTCATGATCACACAAGTCACAATGATCACAATCATACCGAAACAGATAATTCAAATCAGCATAATCACGACCACGATGCTATGAAGCAAATCGGGTTGTTTATTATGTTAGGAATTGTTTTTCAGATTATTTTAGAATATTTCTCTAAAGGTGCAGAACACGGTCACGTACACGTACATGAAAAAATGACATCGATGCCTTGGCTTTTGTTCGCAAGTTTGTGTTTACATGCATTATTTGAAGGAATGCCCGTTAGTCAGCACACGCATTTAGCATGGGCAATTGCCATACATCATTTCCCTATTGCAATTATATTAACGTTGTTCTTTTTACAGGCAGAATTAAACAAAAAATTCGTTTTTATGTTTATGATCGTATTTGCATTAATGACTCCGCTTGGAACTTATTTATCAGCAAACTTATCGTTCTTAATTGATTATTATGTGCCGATTTCGGCGTTTGTGATAGGTATCTTGTTTCATATATCATCCACCATAATATTTGAAAGCAGCGAAGGACACAAATTTAATTTAGCTAAGCTATTAGCAATAATTATAGGAATTGCTTTTGGCTTTTTTGTATAAAAGAAAAAGCCTCAGAAAAATCTGAGGCTTTTTTATATCCCTTTTAAAACATCAATTAAGTAATCAATTTCTTCTTTTGTGTTTTCATGACCGAACGATAAACGTAAACTTGGTTTTTTAATCTCAACCTCATCTAAAAACTCCGCTAAAACATGCGATGGTTTTTGGCTTCCCGATTGACAGGCACTACCGCGTGAAACGGCAATTCCTTTCATATCTAACTGAAACAACATCATTGCAGCTTTCTCTGGTGAAAAAGGTAAACGAATGTTTAATACATTGTAAAAAGTTGATCCATTTCCATTAAACTGTACCTCGTTAAAAGTTTCTTGCAACTTTGCTTTACAGTAATCACGTAATTCGGTAATTTTTATACGGTCTTTATTTAAATCCTGGTACGATAATTCTAATGCTTTAGCCATACCAACAACCTGATGAGGCGCTTCGGTACCGGCACGCATCCCTTTTTCTTGCTCGCCTCCAACGATTAATGGTTTTAACACGTTTTTCTTGCGGATAAAAACAAATCCTGCTCCTTTTGGTCCGTGAAATTTATGAGCCGAAGCTACAATAAAATCTACAGGAATTTCATCTAAAGGAATCTCAACTTTTCCTACAGATTGAACCGTATCTGAATGAAACAAGGCATTGTATTGTTGCGCTAAATCGGCTACTTTCTTTAAATCTAAAACCGTTCCAACTTCGTTGTTCACATGCATCAAACTAATTAAGGTAGGCTGCGAATCTTTCAACAACTCTTCTAAATGGTTAAAATCTATTTCGCTGTTTGGTAAAACATTCACATAATCGATTTTTGTACCATATTCTTTCTCCATTTCTTTGATAGAATACAAGGTACAATGGTGCTCCATTCGGGTTGTAATGATTCTTTTTATACCCAAATCGCGTACCGATGAACGAATAATCCAGTTGTTTCCTTCGGTTCCGCACGATGTAAAAATAATCTCGCTTGCCGTTACATTAAACTGTTTGGCAATTGTTTTACGAGATGCTTCGATCAATGCCTTTGTGTGACGACCAATTGAATAGGTTGATGACGGATTTCCGAAATCGTTCGTTAAAATTTTTATCATCTCTTGCACTACTTCTGGTCGAACAGATGTGGTAGCGGCATTATCAAGATATATTTGGTTCATTTATTTTATAATTTTCTTAGTTAGATTAGTTAAAATGCGGTAGTTAAAAATAAAAACCGATAGCAAAATTAAGAAATATGATACAAATTGTAAAGTATTTATATGTTCTTTATAATAAAAGATTGCCAGCATAAACGCAATTAGCGGATTTATATACAGCATAACGCCTACATTTGATGCCGGAGCTCCTTTCAATGCGTACAAATTCATGTATAAAGGTACCAACGTAAATAAAGTTGCTATGGCAAAAATATATATGTAAAATGATGGATTTGCCGGAATACTAAAACCATTTACAAAATAATACGGTAGCGATAAAATAAATATGAGTATAATTTGAACTGTTAGTATGTTTAATTTATCAAAATAGATGTTCGATCGCTGCGAAATTAAATAGAAAGCATACGTAAAGGCAACTACCAAAGCAAAAAACAGATTGTTTGAATTACTAATAAAGCAAATTAAACAACCAATAAAACTGATTAAAATGGCAATCCATTGTACTTTTTGTAGTTTCTCTTTTAGTATGATATTAGCCAGAAATGTAGTTATAATTGGGCAGACCAAATAAGCAAAGGATGCCGATTGCACATTTATTTGATTAACCACAAATATGAACAAAAACCAATTGATACCCAACAAAACACCACCGGTTAATGTTAAGTACAATCCTTTTCGTTTTTCTTTTTGCGGTAGATTTTTAAAAGTATAAATATCTTTCAGAAAAATTTTTCGTCTGAAAAACAATGTAAAACAAATAATGATAATTGCCGAAAAGGAAATTCTGTAAAACAAAATATCGAATGACGGTACGTAAGAAATAGGTTTTAAAGCCAAACTGAAAAAACCCCACAACATAAACGCTATAAAAGCACTTATGTAATATTTAAAATTTTGCATTGCACAAATAAAAACGCAAATGTAGTTTAGATTTGGGTACAAAAAACAATCGCATTGTTAATTTACAATGCGATTTATAAACAAATATTTCTATTTTAAAAATTATAGAAAAATCTAATTTGGAAATTTATATTCACTGTAGATTCTTTACCTGCTAAACTATAACGCCCCGGGAAACCAAAAATATCTCGCTCTCTATCGGCTTCTTTTAAATTTCTTGCGTTAGAAAAATCGACTTTTACATTGTTAACACCTAATCCAATCTTTGGATCTACACCTAACCTTCTTGAATGACCAAAAAAGAAACGTATTCCGTAATTAAAATTAAAGGCAAACTTTGTTCTGTGATAATCAATTCTACTGTAGGTATATCTTTGTTCGTTTTCTTGATTATTGTTCACAATATAACTGCTATCGAACAATGTTTCTTTATGATTTACACCAATAAAATCAGTAGAAAGATAATGATGAACATATTTTTTTTCTGGTGTTAAAACATAACCTAATTCCAATCTGTATTGAAACAAATTATAATTTTCGGTTTTTTCGTTTACTCTTCCCCATGATTCAGAAAAAGATTTACCAACTTCGGCACCAACAAATACATTTTCTGTGATTTGATGCGAAACTCCGATTGAAATTCTGCTTGGAGGTACAACTAACGGAGCCAAATCAAAAGTTAAAAATGTTTTTCCTTTAGTGTCTTGAGCGAACGTATTTATGCCCAACAATACTACTAAAACAACTAAATAAATTTTTTTCATAAATTTTATTATTCAATTACAATATTCTGCTTTTTTAAAATTCTTATCACCACAAAAGCAAAAATCAATAGATAAATAAAACATACCAACGATACGATATACGATGAATGAATACCAATAATATCGGCGATTTTTCCTTGAATTGGCGGAATAATTCCTCCACCTAAAATCATCATGACTAAAAATGCAGATCCTTGTGCGGTGTATTTTCCTAAGCCCATTAAACTTAAATTATAAATTGCCGGCCACATAATGCTGCACGCCAATCCACCACATAGAAAGGCATAAATTGCTGTTTTTCCTGTAGTATTTAAACCAACAATTAAGGCAATAATTCCGAATAAACTAAAAACCAATAATGTTTTGGCAGGTGTATTTTTGGTTAGAATTATTAAAGCAATTTGTAATATTACGCAGCCGATAAACGCATAGAAATACTGCATATCATATTCGGCTAAAATATTTGCTGTTATAATAATTCCAAAGGCAATTATTGGAAGAATTATGGTTAAAAGCAGTTGTTTGTTTCTTGATAAATTGAATGCACTTACGGCTCCTGCCCAACGACCAATCATCATACTGCCCCAATACATAGAAATGTAAGGTGCTATTTGTGAAGAAGTTAATCCACCAAATTCTTCCGATTTTAATAGTTCGCCCAAGTTACTTCCAATCCCCACTTCTACTCCAACATACATGAATATTGCCAGCATTCCCAAAACTAATTGCGGATATTTCATGGCTCCCCAACCTTCTGGTTTTACTTTTGCACTATTATACGCAAAAAGCAATCCGCCTAAAATAACAGCAAAAGCAACGGAAAGCCACATAACACGAGTATTTTCAATTTCAATTTTGTTCACTATTTCTGTCGTTTCTCTATAAGTAGAAAAAACAAAACTGAAACAGATCATTAACAAAACAGTCATTAATACCAATATATTTAATGCTTTGGGAGCTTTTTCTATGGGTTCGATACTTTTTCCTTCGGGTAATTTCTTAGAAAAATGGAACAATGCCGCAGCACCTACAAACAATAAGCCTACACAAACGTACAGCAATACCACTTTATCTAAACTCAACGATTTTATCTGGTTATCACTTACAGCGGCAGTAGTTCCAAACAAAGCAAAAGCAACTACCAACGGACCAATTGTTGTACCTAACGAATTAATTCCACCGCCCAAATTTACTCGGCTTGCTCCTGTTTTTTCATCGCCCAATAAAATTGCAAACGGATTTGCAGCTGTTTGTTGTAATGAAAATCCTAAAGCAACGGCAAAAAATCCAAGCAACATTCCGTAATATACATTGGCTTCAACCGCTAAAATCATAGCCGCAGCACCAACTGTAGAAAACAACAAACCGTACACAATACTGCGTTTGTATCCCCAATAGGTAACCAAATCTTTTCCTTTAACATTACTCAACGCAAACAAAATCAATGCGCCAATGTAATAAGCTGTGTAAAAAGCAAAATCAATCAATTGCGACTGAAACTGGTCTAAATGAAAATAATCTTTACAAAAAGGAATAAAAATATTGTTTCCCGCAGCTATAAATCCCCAAAAAAAGAAGACTACAATTAGGGTATATAATGCCGGATAATTGGTTTTTACAGTATGATTCATACAAAATGGAATTAAATATCAAATATAAAAATTTGAAGCAATATCAACTATTTTGGTTATAAAAAAGTTATTTTTGTAGCAAAGTTTGTATCCTATGAAAAAAATAATTGGCTTGTTATTGATAGCCACAAGTTTAACTGCTTGTGATGACGGCGATTTGGTTTTTGAAAAATTGAATTTTGACGGAAAACAAATTCAGAAATGTCCGGATAATCAATTGTATTTTAAAATTAACGATACCGAATTGTTGTTGGTTGATTTTTCTGATACGCGAGACAGTATTTCGGGATCTATGTTAAATCCTGCGGCTCCTTTAAACACCAAACAAGAATTAGCAACTTCACCTACTACAAAAATTTACTACCGTACGTACGATGCAACCATAGCAGCAAATGCTATTTGTTCTTTACTGGCACCGGCGAACCCAAAAGTTACATCGGAATACACCTCATCACCAGGTGGAAGAATATTTTATACAAGAATAATTACACCTGTTGTTACCGAAACGGCTGTAAATGTTAACTATACGTACACCATTAATTTCGAAAATATTACGCTTTCAAACGGTACGTCAGAGATTAAATATGCAACCCTTCCTTATGGTTCTTATATTTACGACAGCAGTAAAATGAACTTTAACATTACAAATGGTTTTGATATTTGTGAAAATGGATTAGTAGGAAAAACAAGTACAGAAATTATTCAGATACAATTACCCGAAGATTTTGTTTTTCCAACAAGCAACCAAGTCCAAACAATAACTTTAAATGAAACTAACTTATTAAGTTATTTAATTTATAAAGAGCCTTTTACAACTGATAGTGCATGTGAGCTACCAAACAAACCAATAAAAGAAACTTGGGAGGTAACCAACGGATCTTTGCAGATAGAAACCACTGCAGTTACAAATACCGCAGGTACAGTAACGGGTTACAGACATAATTTAAAATTGATACAAGCCCAATTTAGAAATGATGAAACTACGTTTAGTATATCAGATCGAAATTTAGGAGTTTATGATCTTTAGAAAGACAACAAAATCCGAATTTAATTATTCGGATTTTGTTTTATATATACTTCTGTTGCACCTAAACCATATTTGCGGTAGTTGGCATCTTTAAAAGAAATTTCGGGATATCTGCCTAATAAATATTCCAGTTCCGATTTTAAAACGCCCTCGCCCATTCCGTGTATAAAAACAAGTTTAGGAATTCGGTTTTTAATGGCAAATTCTAATTGACCGCGAGCCGTATCAACCTGAATGTTTAAAATATCAAAATTGTTCATGTGTTTGAAATTCTTGACTAATTTTTCGATATGAAGATCAACTTCTAAAACAATTTCATCTTTTTTCGATTTTTTTTCGGTATTTACTTTATGATGATTTATTGTGACCTTTTGAGTTTTTGCTGATTCTATTGCTCCGTAACTTGATCCTTGTTTTATAATTGAATCATCGCCAATTAAAATCAACTGTTTAATAGGATACATCAGTTCAAAACCATCGCTTGTTAAAATAACAGCTTCACCTCCTATTAATTTAACCACTTTACCTTTAAAATCTTCATCTAAAACTTCAACAAAAGTACCTATGTTAATTTCCTTGTTCATTATTATCTTTATTTGAATTACTTGGCGTTTTATTCATTAAATACATCATTAAAAAGAAAAAAACAAGCACCGCAATTATTTGAATATAAATATTTGGTTGAGATTTGGTTTGTTCAACCAACGCCCAAAACATTAAACCAAATACCGCGATATATATAAGAAATTTCATTTTATATTTTTTTCAAAATTAATAAATTTATACATTCGATAAAAAATTAGAATTATGGAAGAATACATGTTACCTTGCATGAACAAAAAACTTTTTGGAGTTGAATGTATGGGTTGCGGTACACAGCGTGCGGCTTATATGGTATCGCAAGGAAATTTTGTTGATGCATTTAAAATGTTTCCGGCAATTTATACCACTATTCTTTTATTTGCTTTTATTTTTTTGCATTTTGTTGATAAAAAAAGAAAATATCATAAAATAATTATTTTTTTAGCGATACTAAATGCAGTTATTACGGTATTTGCTTATATTTACAAACATATAAATTTTAACATTTAAAAAAAATCTATGGAAAATTATCAAAACTCAAATGAACCACAAAACTACCAGAATTCTAACTTTAACAACGGAAATGGTAATTTTATGACCAGCAATTTACCAAACGCAACTGCTGTATTAGTATTAGGAATTCTTTCTATATTAGGATGTTGTTGTTATGGTATCGTTGGTTTAATTTGCGGTATTATTGGAATGGTTTTAGCTAAAAAAGATATGGCTTTATACCAACAAAATCCAAGTGCTTACAATAATTATTCTAATTTAAATACAGGTAGAATTCTATGTATTATTGGATTAATTTTAAGTGTAATTTACTTAATAGCTAACATTGTTTTATTTGCTATGTACGGTTTAGATGGTATCCAAGAAATGCAACAACAATGGATTGAGCAAATGCAAAATCAACAGTAATAGTAAAATATATGTAATAAAAAAACTCCCGAAGTTTTCACTTCGGGAGTTTTTGTTTAATAATTCAACACATCAAAAATCTGTGATATAATTAAGTTTTTTCTTTTCTCGTAATCTTCTAATTCAGGTGATTCTAAAGAGGTATAAGTTCTTAACGAAAAATAAATTGGTTTGCTTTGCTTTAAATAAACTCCCACTGTCCAATCAATTCTTTTACCTAAATAATTAGTAGTTGCGGTGTGTATTGCTAGTTTTTCATCTATTAAAAGTTGGTTGTACACAAACTGCTGACTTTGTTTGTTGAAAGGCAGTTTACCTTCTTTCAAATCTTTTAAAAACAAAATCATAGAATTTGGGTTTGTCAACGCAGCATAGTTCCAAAAATATTGCAATTCGTTGTTCTTTATATCTTTAAAGAACGTCGATTTTTTAATATTACTCGTATAGCTTTCTTGTGGAAGGTAATTCTGTAATCGGTCAAAATACCAATCGTTTTTATTTTTTATGGCATCAATTAAATTGGTATCGACATTCCATTCAGGTTTTCTTTCATCAAAAAAAGATCTTTTAACACCATCCCACAACAATTTTTCCTTGACATCAATCTTAAAAACCTTTTCTTCTAAACCAACCAACGCCTGCCATAAATGAAAATGAGCTGCTGCAGGCGTATTAGAAAAAGGTTCAACTTCGGTACTAAACAACCATTCGTCTTTATTCTCGTTGTAAATAACAATGGCGCCGTTAATGTTGTTCGCTTTAAAATAATAATCTAAATAACTTTGGGCATTTGCATTAAAAAATCCTAAAAAAAGAAAAAGTAAAACGTATTTCATGTTTATTTTTTTTCAAAAATATAAAAACTAAACCCAACATCTGAATTGTTTTCACAAAACATTTCTATCTTATAGAATATTAGTACTTTTGTACCTTATTTTAACCCATGAAAAATTTTATACAAATAATAGTTTGCTTGCTGTTTTGGGCAGCAAATGCACAAATACCTACTTATTATCAAACTGTTGACTTAAATTTACAGGGCAATGCCTTAAAAAATGAGCTGACTACCTTATTAACTAATACGCACACCTACCAGTTAATTTACACACCCGATGTTTGGAATGTTTTAAAGCAAGCCGATGTTGACCCTAACAATTCAAGTAAAGTGTTGCTTTTATATGGTTGGAACGATACAGATTTAGTAAAAAACAATGATTTAACTCGAGATAGAAATGCAAGTTGTCATTCATCAAACTGTGAAGATAAATGGGTACGCGAACATGTTTTTCCAAGATCAAAAGGTACACCCAACTTGGGATTTGAAGGTCCGGGGTCTGATGCACACCATTTACGTGCCGTAGATTACGACCGAAACAGTTTAAGAAGCAACTTTAAATTTATTGCAAATCCAACAACCTACATAACATATTCGCGCATTATTCAGCAAAACGGATCGGAATATTTTTATCCGGGCGATAACTGGAAAGGCGATGTTGCCCGAATGGTTATGTACATGTATGTTCGTTATGGTAACCAATGCCAGCCGGTAAATGTTGGTTATGGATCTACTTCTTTTTCTTTTTATGGCGATATGCCGAACATTTTTTTACAGTGGAATGCAGAAGATCCGGTTTCAACACACGAAATCAATCGAAATGAAAAAATTTACGCTGCACAAGGAAACCGAAATCCGTTTATAGACAATCCCTATTTAGCAACAAAGATTTGGAACGGACCTGCAGCAGAAAATAAATGGAATGCTTTAAATGTTAGTGAAACTGTTTTTAATGATACAAAAGTGTATCCTACTTACACGGATGACTTTTTGAATATTGAAACCAATTTAACCGAAACTTCTTACAAAATATATGATTTATCGGGCAAATTGATCGATCAAAATAAAAATCAAACAAAAATAGATGTTTCAAATTATTCAAGTGGTTTGTATATGCTTCACTTAACTGCTAATAATACTTCGAAAACGTTTAAGTTTATAAAAAAATAGATCTGATTAAATTACAACTTAAGTTTAATGAAATTCTACCTTTCTTGTTACAAATTCGGGAATCATTATAATGAACTTACTAAAATGCTTCCACAGGGAGCGAAAATTGGTCATGTAAATAATTCACGCGATTGGTTAGGTGTTAACGAAGATAATAAACAAAAATCATTGAATGAAGAGATGCTTTTTCTTGAAAATTTAGGTTTTAAATGTGAACATTTAGATTTGAAGGATTATTTTGGAAAAGAAGATTTATTAAAGAAAAAATTAGATGAATTAGATGGCATTTGGGTTTGTGGCGGAAATACTTTTGTGCTTCGGCAAGCAATGAAGTTGAGCGGTTTTGATATTCTTTTTAAAGATTTATTAAGGCGAAAAGATTTCTTTTGGGGCGGCTACAGTGCCGGAATTTGCATTTTGTGCGATTCACTTAAATATATTGATCAAGTTGATGATTCTAAAAACTTTCCTTATAAAGAAATTAACACTGCTATTTATGAAGGTTTAGGACTTTTTAATTATGCTTTGCTACCTCATTACAGATCAAACCATGAAGAATCTGAACTAATTGACAAAGAAGTAGAACGCTGTATTAAAAACAAATGGCTTTTTAAAGTTTTAAAAGACGGTGAAGTATTTATTTTTGATAATGATTTTGCAGGATGAAAAAAAGAAGTAACAGAGTTTTGTTTCCATTACTTCTTAAAATTTTAATACTTCAAGAAATTTATTAAGGAATATATTTCTTTTCAAAATTTGGTTTACGTTTTTCTAAAAAGGCGTTTCGCCCTTCAATAGCTTCATCGCTCATATAAGCCAAACGCGTAGCTTCGCCGGCAAAAACCTGCTGACCAACCATACCGTCGTCGGTTAAATTCATAGCGAATTTCAACATTTTTATAGATATAGGCGATTTTTCTAAAATCTCTTGAGCCCAATCGTAAGCTGTTTGTTCTAATTCTGCATGCGGAATCACAGCATTAACCATTCCCATATCGTAAGCATCTTGGGCAGAGTAATTTCTACCTAAAAAGAAAATTTCACGGGCTCTTTTTTGTCCCACCATTTTAGCCAGATAAGCCGATCCGTAACCGCCATCAAAACTTGTAACATCGGCATCGGTTTGTTTAAAAATGGCGTGTTCTTTACTTGCCAACGTTAAATCGCAAACAACGTGTAACGAATGTCCGCCACCAACAGCCCAACCATTTACAACCGCAATAACAGCTTTTGGTGTAAAACGAATTAAACGCTGAACTTCTAAAATATTTAAACGATGGTATCCATCTTCGCCCACGTAACCTTGATAACCACGTGCTTTTTGATCGCCGCCACTGCAAAAAGAATACACACCGTCTTTTGGTGATGGTCCTTCAGACGATAAAAGAATCACTCCGATTGATGTATCTTCATGTGCATCGCTAAATGCACGCAATAATTCAGAAGTAGTTTTAGGGCGGAAAGCATTTCTAACTTCCGGACGGTTAAATGCAATACGGGCAACGCCGTTGCATTTTTTATACGTTATATCTTCAAACTCTATGGCAGTTTGCCAGTTAATTTCGTTCATTCTTTAAAATTTTATAACCTACACCAAAGATACATTTTTACTTTTTATAATTTTAACGCAACAAGGTGTTTTTAAAAATAAGCAAATCGTTTATATTTGCTACTTATACCGAATTCTAAATAATGAAAAAAATAATATTTCCCCTACTTCTTATTGGTGGCTTAAGTATTTCTTGCGATAAAAATTTCGATATTGCTCAAGTCATAAAAAAAAGAAGTGAACTTTATAAAAAACAAGATCAATTAATTAAAAACAACGACGATACTTTTGAAGTTAAATTTAACCCGGTAACACCAAAATATAAATTAGAAACCCGTGAAATTGTTGAAACCTTTTATCATAATAGAATTAACAGAGGAGGTTTTTGGGGGCAGTTTTTAGTGGCTAAAAACGGCGAAATAATCTTTGAAGATTATCAGGGTTATGCCAATTATCAAAACAAAGAAAAAATTAACGATTCTACCCCAATGCACGTGGCATCTGTCGGGAAAGTTTTTACAGGTGTTACTATTCTGCGTTTGGTTAATCAAGGAAAAATATCTTTAGATCAAAAAGTAAATACCATTTTAACCGGTTTTCCTTTTGATGATATTACGGTGCGTTTGTTGTTAAACCATCGTTCAGGTTTGCCTTATTACGGAAACTTTACAGCGAAACCGGGAATTTGGGATACCAAGAAAACACTGACCAATAAAGATGTGTTGAATTTGTTGGAAACCAAAGGCATTAAGTTAGATTTTAAACCGAATACCCGCTTTACCTACTCTAACACCAATTATGTTATTTTGGCGTTGATTGTGGAACAGGTTACACAAAAATCGTTTCAAAATGCTATGAAAGAGTTAATGTTAGAGCCTTTAAAAATGAACAATACTTTTGTTTTAGATAATCTGGAAAATAAAGACAAACTAACGCAATCGTACCACGCAAACAATCAAAAAATGCATTGGGATTATTTGGATGGAACGTACGGCGATAAAAATATTTATACAACGGCGCGCGATATGCTTAAGTTAGACAAAGCATTGTATTCTGATAATTTTATAAGCAAAAAGTTGAAAGCCGAAATGTACAAAGGTTATTCGTATGAAAAATCGGGAGCGAACAATTACGGTTTGGCAATTAGAATGGTTGAACCTAAAGAAGATGGCGGTAATTTGTACACTTTTCATAACGGTTGGTGGCGTGGCAACAGAACATCGTATGTAACGTTGCGCCAAGACACGATAACAATTGTCTGTTTCAACAACCATAATTCGCAAATGGCTTACAAAACAAAAGAATTGGCTCCACGATTGGGGAACTATCCTTTTATACAGATTAACGATTAATCAGGCGACGAAAGTCGCTTTTTTTAGACATAATAAAACATGAAAAAATCAATTTTAGCACTACTTTCGTTGTTTGTACTTTCATGTGCAAGTCACGATAAACACAACAAACGCTATCATACAAAAATCGATGCGAAAAAATTAAAGAAGGATGTTTCGTACGTTCAAAAAAGAATCACGAACATGCATCCCGATTTGTACTGGTACATTTCAAAAGAAGATCTTAACAGAAAATTCGATAGTTTATCGAATACTTTGAACGAACCTTTAACGCCGAATGAATTCTACATGAAAATAAGTCCGGTTGTTGCATCGGTTCATCAGGGACACATGAGTATGGGTATGTTAAATTTAACATGGGCAGATTCATTAAAAAAGAAATACAAAGGTTCAGTAAATCCATTATCGAATTTTGAATATGAGTATTTGAACGACAGACTTTTCATTAAAAGAAATAATTCTAAAACGGATACCATTCTTCAAACAGGAACCGAAATTATTGATATTAACGGAGTAAAACCTGCAGATCTTTTCAATAAATATAGAAAAACATTTACATCAGACGGATACAACCAAACGGCAATTCCTAAGTTTTTTGCACGTCGTATAAATTCGTTTTATATTAACGAATTAGGCTTTGTTGACAGTATTAAAATGAATGTGGTTTGTGCCGATACTGCTTTCTATTACACTGCAAAGAGAACATTTGAAAAATCGAAAAAAGAACGAAAAGCGCTTGCAAAAAAAGCTCTTGCCGACAAGAAAAATGATACTTTAAAAGATACTAAAATTGTTCAGACAGATACGTTACCGAAACTATCAAAAGAAGAACAAAAAATTAAAAAGAAGGCTTTAAAAAAATTAGCCGAACAAAAATATTATAAAAACGAATGGTTTGGTTACGATGTTAAGACAAAAACATTTTCTAAACAAATAACCTATCCTGTTGCACAAGACAGTACGGTTGCGGTATTAAAAATCAGAGATTTTAGTAAAGGACGAATAAAAGTTTACGATACTATTTTTGCCGAATTAAATAAACACAATGTTCAGAATTTAATCATTGATCTACGTGGAAATCCTGGTGGGCGATTGAACGAAATACATAAACTGGCACAATATTTAAACGATACCGCTTTTGTATTCATAAAACCTGCAACTATTACAAACCGTGCTACTTTTTTAAATCTTTACAGAGGTAAAAGCGTTGCAAGTAAAATTTTAGGTACACCTTTTATTTCTATTTTTTCAACAATCCGTGGATTAAGAGCTAGTAGAAATGAAGCAGGTGAATTACAAGTTCCAATTAAATCGTCTAAAATTACACAACCAAAACCGTTGAACTACAAAAACAACATATACGTAATTACCGATGGAATGACGTTTTCTGCAGCAGCCATTATTTCATCACACTTAAAAGGCAGAAACCGCGCTATTTTTGTGGGCGATGAAACTGGTGGAACGTTTAATGGAACAGTTGCCGGAATTATGCCTAATGTGAAATTACCAAACAGTAAATTAGTAGTTCGCGTAGGTTTAATGACCATAAAACCACATGAACAAACTGAAAAAGAAGGTTACGGTGTAATGCCCGATACGTACATAAAACCAACTATTGAAGATTTTTTAAACGATAAAGACCCAGAATTAGACTGGATTTTAAACCAGATAAACCCAAACAGAAACGCTCTTAATTAAGAGCGTTTTTTATTTAAATATTACCCGTTGTGTGTAATTAAAACATATTAAATTTTCACGTCAGTTCGAGTGGTTTTTCGTAGTGAAACGGAGAAAAATTGTATCGAGAACTACATAAAAAGACTTCTCGATACAAAATTCCTTCACTTCGTTACAGAAATTTTACTCGAAGTGACGATCTGTTAATATATTCAATACAGCGTTTGTTCATTATGAATTTATTTAATCTCAATTTTTGGGAACGACCAATTATAACGAACCGCTAAAATTCGAATTAAAATAATGGTTCCGGCGGTTCCAACATAAATTATATCGTCGTTTACGTGCAGTAATTTCAAACCAAAAAACATAAATCCGCCCATTAAACAAGCTGTTGCATAAATTTCTTTTCTAAAAATTACCGGAATTTCGTTACAAAGAATATCTCGGGCAACTCCGCCAAAACACGCCGTTACGGTTCCTAATAGAATACATACAATTGGACTGAAATTAATCGACAATCCTTTTTCGATACCAATAATCGTGAAAATACCGATACCAATGGTATCAAACAAAAATAACGACGTTCGTAAAAAACTTAAATATTGCCTAAAAATGATCGAAATAATTGTGGCTGCTACCACAATGTAAAACGTTTGCAGGTTTAATAACCAGAAAACCGGTGTGTTTCCAATAAGCAGATCACGCAATGTACCGCCACCAATTGATGTTACCATGGCAATAACAAATACACCAAAAAAGTCCAGTTTTTTTTCGATTCCTGCCAATGCACCCGAAATTGCAAACGCAATAAGTCCTAAAATATCTAAAATAGAGAAAATCATTATTTGCTTGTTAAATGATTAAAGTCGTTAATTACGGTTTGTATAAACTGATGCTGGTTTAAGTGCTGATTTTTTATGGTGGTAACTTCTTCAATTTTAGAAATAAGTTTATCGATCATCAATGTATCATTTTGTAAAATTGCTGTGTTGTAAGCTTTTTTAATGATGTTCATATCATGGTCTGATAATCGCAGAACCGTTGGAAAACTCACCACATATTCATTTGATAAATCATCTAAAAAACGGTGGTTTAATCGTACGTTCGATTTTAAACTGATAACGGTTGTATCGGTCACCATATCGCCCAATCGCTGACTTTTCTTACTAAAAATGATTCCTAAAATAGCGGGCAATCCTAACATAATAAAAATATCAACCAAACGACAAATCCATCTGCTGAAATAATCAGAAAAACGCGCCTGATAACCTTCGATCTTTACCACCCGAATTTTAAATACCATTTTACCAGGTGTTTGTCCGTTGGTCCAACTTTCAAAAAAAAGCGTATAAAATATATACGGAATCATAATTACAAATGACAAAACGCCTTCTTCCCACCTATCGTTCATTTTAATTTTAAAAACATCGAACATCAGGTAAAAAATGGCAATGGCGTAGGCAATTTTTATGGCTTCATCAATAGCAAATGCTAAAATACGTTCGCCTAAAGACGCTGCCTTAAAATTTATTGCAACATTTTGCGCTGTGTTTATCGTTATTTCGGTCATTATTTATATTTTAGCAGTTATGAGGGAAATTGCTTTTATAAAACAAAATAAAGAAAAATGGTTAAATATTGAGCAACAATTAACCGTAAAAAATAAAATTTCTGCCGATGACTGGTCTCAAATGTATGTTCAGCTTACAAATGATCTGTCTTTTTCGCAAACGTATTTCCCAAAAAGCGATTTAACCGTTTACCTTAACAACCTTGCAAGCACCGTACACCAAAAGGTTTACACCAATTACAAGTACGAAAAAAATGTGTTGAGTACTTTCTTTTTTTACGATGTTCCGTTAATTGCCTACAAATACCGAAAAGTTTTATATTTCTCTCTGATTTTATTTCTGGTTTTTGTAGCAATTGGTGCGGTTTCTGCTGCTTATGACGAACGTTTTGTACGTTTGATATTAGGCGATGCTTACGTAAACAAAACGTTAGACAATATTGCAAATGGCGATGCCATGGCGGTTTATAAAGGCGGATCGAACTGGGGAAGTGCCTTTGGAATAACGCTTAACAATTTATATGTTGGTATGCGTTGTTACATTTATGGCGTTTTTCTTGGGTTGGGAACTTTGTATATCATGTTTCAAAATGCGGTTATGCTGGGCAGTTTTCAATACTTTTTTTATGAGAAAGGCGTATTTAATGAAAGTATCCGCGGAATTTGGTTACATGGTTCAATGGAAATAATGGCAATTGTTATTGAAGTTTGTGCCGGTTTCATTCTGGGTGCAAGCATATTGTTTCCCGGAACGTACACACGCATGCAATCGTTAAAAATTGGTTTTAAAAACAGTTTTAAATTGTTTATAAGTACCATGCCTTTTACTATTTTTGCAGGATTGATCGAAGGTTACATTACGCGTTACGCAAAAGAAATGCCTAATATTTTAAACTATTTAATTATAATTAGTACATTGGGATTAATAACATTTTACTATTTTATTTATCCGTTTTTAGTACACAAAAAAACACTTAAAAATTCATAATATGTTTCAACTTTTTAAACTGCGCGGGTTCGCCGAATATATTTCAGACACGTTTACTTTCATAAAATTTCAGGGAAAAAACTATTTTAAAAATTACTTAAAGTTTGCTTTTATTGCCTTGTTGCTTTTAATGGTTTCTATGTCAATGATCGGTACGTTTTATTACCGCGTTTTAACAACAACTTTAGGAACATCAATGGGTGGCGACACCTTTGATAATGCATTTGTAAGCGAAAACGGTTTAATGTTAGGAATAGGTTTTCTTGCCCTTTTTATTATTTCGCTTTATCTTGGTATGTTAAATTATTCGTATCCTGTATATTACATGCATTTGGTAGGAAAAAACGGTAATGAAAAACCATCGTTAAAATCAATTCGTGAACTCTTTAAAAACGATTTTGGCAGATTGCTTCTTTTTGGTTTGTTAAGCTTTCTTACGTTTATAATTGTAGGAATCATAGCCTTTTCAATAGCTGTTATACTAAGTTTTGTAATTATAGGAATTTTTATAATTATATTGTTGGTTCCGTTTTTTATAACCTGGTATTCGCTTACACTTTATTTTTATATCGATAAAAAGCAAGACTTTTTTGCTGCTTTCAAACATGCATTTTACACCATTACCAACAACTTTTGGAATATTGTAGGCGCAAGTTTGTGCATGTTGATTATTGTTCAGGTATTAAGTACCATTGTTACCATGATTCCTTACATGATTACTGTTTTTGGATTTGTATTCGGAATGCAAAGCTCGCAAAATGTAGATTCAGCCAATCTCTCTTCAAATATTTCAATAATGATGGTAATAATCGTTATAATTTATTGTTTTTCGATTTTGGTTTCTACGATTTTAAATCATTTGTTATTGATACAAAACGGTTTGGTTTATTATTCTGAACGAGAAAAATTAGAATACAATTCAATGCGCCAATCTATTGATGAAATAGGAAAACATGAATAAAACTCTTGCTTTTGCTGCCTTATTTTTAAGTTTATCGGCTTTTTCACAAGTTGGTAAACCGTTTGATACTATATCAAAACCACAGCAAACGGCAGCTGAAGTTGTTGATTTTACCGAAACCAATCTTGCAAATGATACGTTGACAAGTGCTTTGGTTCCGTTGAATAACGAAGATTTAAAACACCGAAGGTTTCGTGCTGATTTTAAAGAAAACTATTCGTCATCAGATTTTGAATACAGCGTAAAAAAAGAAAGCGGCTTTTTAGCTCGGCTACGTGAATGGTGGCGTAATTTTTTAGATTGGTTTAAGACCGATTCTAATGGATCATCAGTAATTATTGATGAAATCATCAACATTGTTCTTGTTTTCTTGGCTATAATTGCTTTAGGATTTTTGATTTATTACCTGAACAAAAAAGGATTTATCAAACTATTTTCTAAAAAAGAGCAGCAAGTTATCATCGAAAAATTCATTGAAGAAAATATCGATATCATCAATTTTAATCTTTTAACTCAACAGGCAAAACAAGAAAACAACTTGCGAAAAGCGGTGCGTTATTACTACCTATGGACATTAAAAAGCTGGTCGCAAAATAATTTTATCGAATATGAACCAAACAAAACAACCAAACAATACGTTGCAGAAATAAGCGATACGACGAATAAAATGGCATTTAGCTACATATCTTACATTTACGATAATGTTTGGTACGGTTTACATGAAATTTCCGAACATGATTTTATTAAAATCGAACAACAATTCATCCAATTAATTAATAAAGAATCATGAAAACCGAATACATAAAATATTTCGTGTACTTTTTATTGGCTGCATTTGTTGTAATGTTCATTCAGCTGTACTTTCCAAACCCGATAAACTGGAACCGAAATTTTAATACGCAAAGTAAAGATCCGTATGGTTTGTATGTTTTTAATCAGGAACTTCCGCATTTGTTGAAAGATCAAAAGCTAACAAAAACATCATTAACTCCGTACGAATATTTTTTAGATAACGAACAAACAACCGAAAGCAAAACAACGTATCTGTTTGTTGAAAACAAATCTGGTTTAGACGATGTTTCTGTTCAAGAACTATTAAAAAAAGTAAGCAACGGAACTGATTTGGTTATTGCTTCGGAAAATTTTTACTATGGAAACAGCTATATTTTAGACACCTTAAAAATTCATCTTCATAATATCAAAACCAACAATTTACATTTTGTAAATAAGGACAGTTCCGTTGATACATTGAAAATTAAAGATGAATACAACAATATTTTTACGGTAAAAAATCCGGAGAATTACACCACAATTGCAAAGCTTAACAACAATATTTCGTTTATAAGCACCAAATTTGGTAAAGGAACGGTATACATCAGTTCCTCACCTATTTTACTGACCAATTTTTACATTTTAAACAATGAAGCAAAATCGAGCATTTTTACAGAAGAATTTGTATCGTTCATTAAAAAAGAAAATGTTGTTTGGTTTGATGAAAATTATAATGTTGCCGAACGCGAAAGCAATAACTCAATTTTAAACGTAATATTCAAACATAAAAGTCTGCGTTTTGCTTGGTACACGTTAATTATTGGTTTGCTGCTTTACGTAATTTTCTACGGAAAACGCAAACAACGAATTGTTCCTGTGATAGATCCGGTTAAAAATACAACGGTGGAATACATTGAAACCGTAGGAAATTTGTATTATCAAGAAAACAACCATACGCAACTTTTAGACAAGCAGATTAAGTTTGCCTTGTATTTTATTAGAACCGAATGGAAAATTATTACGCAGGATCTTAATCAAGATTTTAAAACCAAATTACAGCAAAAATCATTGGCAAATACCGCAGATATCGATCAGTTTGTTAATTTCATAACCAATTTTAATATCGATACAAAATATTCGCAAGCCGATTTAATTCAGTTTAACCAATTGTTAGAAAAACTACATATAAACTATGGAAAATCAAGAAAATAACGAAATATCATTCAGCAGCCGCATTCCTTTAACCGAGTTAAAAGAACAAATTGCAGCCATAAAAACCGAAATGCACAAGGTAATTGTGGGTCAGGAAGAATTAATCGATTTACTTTTGGTGTCGTTAATTTCAAACGGTCACGTTTTAATCGAAGGTGTTCCCGGATTGGCAAAAACGTTAACTGCTAAATTGTTGGCAAAAACAGTTCAGACAGATTTCTCTCGCATACAATTTACGCCTGATTTAATGCCTTCTGATATTTTAGGAACTTCGATTTTTAACAATCAAACCAATAATTTCGAGTTTAAATCGGGACCGGTTTTTTCAAATTTTGTTCTGATTGATGAAATTAACCGCGCACCTGCAAAAACACAGGCAGCTTTGTTTGAAGTAATGGAAGAACGCCAGATTACGATCGACGGAAAAACCTACGAAATGGAACAGCCGTTTTTGGTTTTGGCTACTCAAAATCCTATCGAACAAGAAGGAACGTATGCGTTGCCCGAAGCACAGTTAGATCGTTTTTTAATGAAGATAACCATTGATTATCCTACGTTAGAACAAGAAATTCAATTACTGCATTTAGAGCAAAGCAACGAACATTTTGATAAAACAAGTCTGTTAAAACCTGCAATTAATGCACAACAATTGATTGAATTTCAGCAACTGGCTCAAAAAGTAATGATCGAACCGCATTTAATTCAGTTCATTGCACAAATTGTAAACAATACGCGCAGCCATAGTTTCTTATATTTAGGTGCATCGCCTCGTGCTTCTATTGCAATTTTAAATGCAAGTAAATCGTTTGCATTGATTAACGGACGTGATTTTGTAACTCCAGACGATGTTAAATATGTGGCGTATTATGTACTAAATCACCGTTTAATTTTGGCTCCGGAACGCGAAATGGAAGGTATTACCATTAAAGATGTTGTAAAGCAGATTATTGATACTGTTGAAATTCCACGCTAATTAAATATGAGGTTTTTATATTTAAATACACGTTTTTATCTGGCATTGCTCATTGTAACCATTTTGTTTGCAATTGGCTTTTTTGCGCCCTTCTTTTTCTACGTTGCGTTAATTGTTCTGGCTGTTTTTGTTGCATTAATTGCTGTTGAACTATTTCTGCTGTTTCATAAAAATGATGGAATTACGGTTGAAAGAATGGTGCCTGAAAGATTATCAAACGGAGATAAAAACGAAATCAGCTTAAATATAAAAAACAATTATCCTTTTGCGGTTGCTATTGAAATTATAGACGAATTACCTTTTCAGTTTCAGGAACGAAATTTTCTTTTAAGCAGCGATTTAGAGAAAGATTCTAAAAAGCAGATCAACTATTCTATTGTTCCAAAAGAACGCGGATTGTATCAATTTGGATCGACAAATATTTACGCAACTACTTTAACTAAATTAATAAGTAAACGATTTAAAAATACTAAAAATGAAGAGGTTGCTGTTTATCCAAGTTTTTTAAATTTACGTAAACATGAATTGCTGGCATCTAAAACGGCATTGCTTCCCAACGGAATTAAACTTACCCGAAAAGTAGGTCAGTCATCAGAATTTGAACAAATAAAAGACTACGTTACGGGCGACGATTTACGACATGTAAATTGGAAAGCATCTGCCAAAAAACAGCATTTAATGGTTAATCATTATCAAGAAGAAAAAGCGCAAAACGTGTATTTGCTCATTGATAAAGGCAGAACTATGAAAATGCCTTTTGATGGTATGTCGCTCTTAGATTATTCGATAAATGCCGCATTAATGTTGGCAAATATTTCCATTAAACGTCAGGATAAAGCCGGCTTGTGGACATTCGAAAAGAAAACCGATGTTTTTTTAAAAGCCGATAACAAAATGCTGCAGATTCGTAAAATTGTCGATGCATTGTATCATATTGACACCAATTTTAAAGAATCGAATTACCAATATGTTTTATCCGACAGTTTAAAAAGAATTCAGAAACGCAGTTTGCTAATTTTGTTTACCAATTTTGAAACGTTAGATGCTTTAAAACGACAATTGCCATACTTACGTGTCTTGGCAAAAAAACACGTTTTGTTGACGATTATTTTCGAAAATACATTGTTGAATGACGTTCATAACCGCAAAATAAATTCAACAAAAGATATTTATATTCAAACAATAGCATCTAAATTTGTGCACGAAAAACAGTTGATTATTCAAGAACTGCAAATGCACGGCATAAAAACGGTTTACACCAAACCGGCAGATCTTTCGGTAAACCTTTTAAACAAATATTTAGAAATTAAGGGACAAGAAATCATTTAAATGAAACAAATAACAAGCATTCAAAATCAATTAATTAAAGATATTTTTCAGTTACAGGAAAAAAGCAAGGCTCGAAAAAAAGCTGGACTTTTTGTAATTGAAGGCATCCGTGAAATTGAAATTGCGATTAAAAATGATTTTGAAATTGACCAGCTTTTAGTTTGTTTTGATTTATTTGATGCCGATAAGCTGAATCATTTTAAAAGGAAACTTTCCAACTCAACCGATCTTATTGAAATTTCGAAAGAAGTTTACCAAAAAATAGCATATCGCGAAAGTACCGAAGGCATCATTGCAGTTGCTAAAACTAAAGATCATTCATTAGAAAACATTCAGTTACCTGAAAATCCGCTGATTGTGGTGTTAGAATCGTTAGAAAAACCAGGAAATATTGGTGCCGTTCTGCGTACTGCCGATGCTGCAAATATTGATGCTGTTTTTATTGCCGATCCTAAAACCGATCTGTACAATCCTAATATTGTGCGATCAAGCGTTGGTGCCGTTTTTACCAATAAAATTGTAACAGCAGGGTCAGCAGAAATAATAAATTTTTTAAAAGACAATAATATTGCTATTTTTAGCGCTATTTTACAAGAAGCCGTTTCGTATTATTCGGTCGATTTTAAACAAGGATCAGCCATTGTAATGGGAACCGAAGCAACCGGCTTGACTGAAATTTGGCGCGAACATTCAACAGAAAACATCATCATTCCAATGCAGGGTCAAATTGATTCAATGAATGTATCAGTTGCTGCTGCCGTATTAATTTTCGAAGCAAAAAGACAAAGAAATAGTCAAACAATATAAATAATTAAAAATTTCGTTATATTTATAAAAAATTTAAAAGTTTATGAAAAAAACTATATTAACAGCAATTTTCGGATTAAGCCTAATAGGTTTTTCGGCGCAAGCACAGGTAATTCATAAGTACGAACGATTCATTCAAGAATACAAATGGAAAGTTGGTGCAAGTTACAATATGATGGATTTTAACTTTAACTATTCTCCGGTTCCGGAAGGTGCAAGTATGATTTCTGGCGGAATTCCTGCAAAAGTTATGATAGGATACGAATTTGCTCCAAACTTATCGGTTGAAGCAGATTTCTCAATGAACGAAATGGAAGTTGGTAATTCTATGAACGGTAACCTTGTAACAGACAAAAAAATCAGTGTAGTAAACTTTAATGGTTCATTAGCGTACAGTTTAGGCGGCTTGTTTAATATTCCTGTTGCAGATCCTTACATTAAAGCTGGTATTGGTCACTTACGCTTAAACGAGGTTGATTTAACAATGGCAAGTGTTGGTGGTGGTATCAACTTCTGGATTGCCGATATTCCTGCTACAAAAAGTTCGCGTTATCACCATGACAGAGCGTATCGCCGTATTGGTTTAAACGTAGAAGCTATGGGTAGATCTAACATTTCAACCGAAGGTCCAGGTTCACACGCACAATATTCTGCAGGTGTATTTTACATCTTTTAGTAAAATCATTTTTCACAAATATATTAGAGGAGCTTCTGCTCCTTTTTTTATTGATTAAAATTGACAAACAAATAGTTTTTTTCATATATTTAAGCAAGTAAATGGGCATTTTATGACACAAGAAGAAATTGAAAAAGAAAATAAAGAAATCGCACGCGAGTACAAAGAGCTTTTAAGTATTAGTTATCAAACACTTACAGATGATGATAAGAAACTGATACGTAAAGCATTCGATGTTGCCGTAGAAGCGCATAAAGATCAAAGAAGAAAATCGGGCGAAGCGTACATCTTCCACCCTATTGCCGTGGCTAAAATTGTGGCGTCAGAAATTGGTTTGGGACCTACATCAATCGCTGCTGCTTTAATGCACGATGTTGTTGAAGATACCGATATTACGGTGGGTGATATCGAACGAATGTTTAATCCTAAAATTGCAAAAATTGTTGAAGGATTAACCAAAATTTCGCGTATGGAACCCGATCCAGATATTTCGCTACAGGCAGAAAATTACCGTAAAATGTTGCTTACGCTGAATGACGACGTTCGCGTGATCTTGATTAAGATTGCCGACCGTTTGCACAATATGCAAACCATGAATTCTATGGCAGCATACAAACAGGCTAAAATAGCATCGGAAACGCTTTATATCTATGCTCCGTTGGCGCATCGTTTAGGTTTGTTCAACATTAAAACAAAATTGGAAGATTTAGGTTTGGAATATACCGAACCCGATGTTTACAATGATATTTTAAGCAAAACCAAAGAAAGTAAAGAAGAACAAAATGCGTATATAGAAAGCATTACATCTGTTTTAAACGAAGCATTGGCAAAAGAAGATGTATCGTTTACCATAAAAGGTCGCCCGAAATCTATTTATTCTATCCGTAGAAAAATGAAGGCACAAGGTGTAACTTTTGATCAGGTATATGATAAATTTGCGATCCGTATTATTTATGATTCATCGCCTGCCGATGAAAAATTTATTGCTTGGAAAATTTATTCCATTGTAACAGATCATTACCGTCCGTCGCCAAGTCGTTTACGCGATTGGATTTCTTCGCCAAAATCAACCGGATACGAAGCCTTGCACATTACCGTTATGGGACCAAAAGGTCGGTGGGTTGAAGTACAAATCCGCAGTGAACGTATGGATGAAATTGCCGAAAAAGGATACGCAGCGCATTACAAATACAAACAAGGCGTTACCGAAGAAAACAGTTTGGATAAATGGCTGAATTTATTGAAAGAAGCTTTAGAAAATTCTGAAGCCAATGCGGTAGATTTCGTTGAAGATTTTAAACTAAACCTTTACGCAAAAGAAATTTATATTTTTACTCCGAAAGGTGAAATTAAATCGCTGCCAAAAGGTGCAACCGCGTTAGATTTTGCATTCAGCATTCACACCGATATTGGTATAAAAACACGCGGAACTAAGGTTAACGGTAAATTAGTTCCGTTGAATTACGAACTAAATTCGGGCGATCAGGTAGAAATTATCACGTCGGCAAATCAAAAACCGAGTTCACATTGGCTGGAATTTGTAACTACAGCCCGAGCAAAAAATAAGATTAAAAATGCCTTAAACGAAGATGTTAAACAGATTTCTGAAGACGGAAAAGAAATTTTAACTCGAAAACTAAAGCATTTAAAAGTTACTCTTGATGAAAAAGTGGTGAATGATTTGGTTAATTTCTTTAAACTAAAAACAAGTCAGGATTTGTTTTACCGTGTGGGATCGGGCAAAATCGAAAACCAGCAGTTAAAAGAATTTGCTTCGCATAAGAACAGTAACGCTTTTATGAATTTCTTTAAGAAATCAATCAAAAAAGAAGTACCTGGTCAATTGTCTGAAACTAAATATGATTTATTGGTGTTTGGTAAAAACGATGAAAAGTTAGATTATAAACTGGCAAGTTGCTGTAACCCTATTCCGGGCGATCAGGTTTTTGGTTTTGTAACGATTAACGAAGGAATAAAAGTTCATAAGATTGACTGTCCGAACGCAATCAGTCTTCAATCAAATTACGCTTACAGAATTCTTCCTGCAAAATGGATCGATTCATCTGTCCAAGAATTTAATGCATCATTAATGATTAAAGGAATTGATGGTTTAGGATTAACGAATGAACTTACCAGAGTAATATCTAACCAAATGAATGTGAATATTCAAAGTATTTCGTTAAGTTCAAACGCCGGAATTTTCAACGGTCAAATTACCGTAATTGTTCCGAATAATCAGGTGTTAAACAAACTTATTGAAAACATTCAAGGAATAGATGGCGTTGAAAAAATTACACGTATTTTAGGAACTGCTTAATTTTAAATATTTAATTTTTAGTATCGGTAATAAACTTTTATATTTGTGCTGTTAAAAAGGATCATGGAAGAAAATAAAAATCAAGAAATTGTAAAAAACGTTTTTACTAAATATTTAGAAGAAAAAGGGCATCGCAAAACGCCGGAACGTTACGCTATTCTTCAGGAAATTTATGAAAACGAGGAACATTTCGATATTGAATCGTTATACATTAAAATGAAAAACAAAAACTACCGTGTTAGTAGGGCTACGCTTTATAATACGATAGAATTGTTATTGGAATGTGGTTTGGTGCGCCGTCATCAGTTCGGACAAAACCAGTCACATTACGAAAAATCGTATTTCGATAAGCAACATGACCATATAATTTTAACAGACACAGGCGAAGTGATTGAATTTTGTGATCCTCGAATTCAAACCATTAAGCAAACCATCGAAGAAATTTTTAACATAAAAGTTCATAATCACTCTTTATATTTCTACGGAACAAAAGAGGATAAAACCAATACAACTAATAATTAAAAACAGACTAACATACTAAACATGACAGTAGATTTGTTACTTGGTCTTCAATGGGGAGATGAAGGAAAAGGAAAAATTGTAGACGTTCTTACATCTAAATACGATATCATCGCACGTTTCCAAGGCGGACCAAATGCAGGACACACATTGGAATTTGATGGAATTAAGCACGTTTTAAGAACAATTCCTTCTGGAATTTTCCATAAAAATTCAATAAATATCATCGGAAACGGCGTTGTAATGGATCCGGTGGTTTTTCAAAAAGAAATTGAAGGTTTACAAAAGTTTGACATCGATGTTCAATCAAGACTTTTAATTTCAAGAAAAGCTCATTTAATTTTACCTACACACCGTTTGTTAGATGCTGCTTCGGAAGCATCGAAAGGCAAAGCAAAAATTGGTTCTACTTTAAAAGGAATTGGACCTACTTATATGGATAAAACCGGTAGAAACGGTTTACGTGTAGGCGATATTGAACTTGCTGATTTTAAAGAAAGATACAATGCGTTGGCTGAAAAGCATATCGACATGATTAAATTCTACAATGTTGATTTGCAGTACAATTTGGCTGAAATGGAAGATGAATTCTTTGCAGCTGTTGAAGAATTAAAGAAATTAACTTTTATTGATTCTGAATTTTACTTGAACAGTGCTTTAAAAGAAGGAAAAACTATTTTGGCAGAAGGTGCGCAAGGATCTTTGTTAGATATCGATTTTGGAACATATCCTTTCGTAACATCATCAAACACAACTGCTGCTGGTGCTTGTACCGGTTTAGGTATTGCGCCAAACAAAGTAAAAGATGTTTTTGGTATTTTCAAGGCATACACAACCCGTGTTGGTTCTGGCCCATTCCCTACCGAATTATTTGATGCTGTTGGTGAAACAATGGCAAAAGTTGGTAACGAGTTTGGATCGGTTACAGGTCGTGCACGTCGTTGTGGTTGGTTAGATTTAGTTGCTTTGAAATATGCAGTTGAAGTAAACGGCGTTACCGCTTTATACATGATGAAAGGCGATGTGTTATCGGGCTTTGACACCTTAAAAATTTGTACGGCTTACACTTATAAAGGTGAACAAATTGATCACTTACCTTATAACATTGAAGAAGAAAACGTACAACCAGTTTATGTAGAGAAAAAAGGTTGGAAACAAGACTTAACAGGTTTAACAACGTACGGCGATTTACCTGAGGAATTAAAAGAATACATAGAATTTATTGAAGAATACGTTGGCGTACCAATTAAAGTAGTATCGGTTGGTCCGGATCGTAAACAAACAATAATGAAATAATATTTAAGCACTCTTAACAGGGTGCTTTTTTAATGCTTAAATTCTTCTTAACGCAACGGTTACATCGTTAAAAAATGCGTAATTTTGAAAAAAATTATCCCAATTGAAAACCTTTTTTTTAAATCTGTTTTTTCTGTTGTTTTGCTGTGTTTTTTCGTTTGCACAAACACCTGAACCAAATGGTAAAATAATAAAATTATTAGCAGCAGATTTCACTGATGTTAATGAATACGAGGTTCCCGGAGCTAAAATTCTTACCGGGAATGTTCAAATGCAGCACGACAGTATGTATATTTACTGCAATAAAGCGTATTTTTTTGAGAAGGAAAATTATGCAAAGCTTTTTGGTAATGTTCGAATTGTTCAAGACGATACTTTGCAACTTGTAAGTAAATATGCCGAATACAACGGTGTAGAAAAAATTGCGTATGCTTCTGGAAATGTGGTTATGACATCGCCCGATTCTTCGTTAAAATCAGAAAAAGTTTATTACGATAGAAATACAGGAATTGCGTATTACAACGATCACGCAACGATTACCAATAAACTGAATACTTTAAAATCTAAATCGGGAAAATATTACACGCGTGAATTAAAATACGAGTTCAGAACGCAGGTAGTTATTACAAATCCTGAAAATGTGATTAAATCGAACCATTTGGATTTTTACGAAGATTCCGGTCACGCCTATTTGTTTGGTCCATCAACAATCGATAACAAAGGAAATCATATTTATACTGAAAACGGTTTTTACGACACCCGTTTAAATGAAGGAAAAATGATCGAAAAATCGTTTATTCTTTATGACAACAAGCGTATTGAAGCTGATGAGATGTTTTATGATGAGAAAAAATCGTACGCAAAAGGCATCAACAATGTAAAAGTGATCGATACCATTAACAACACTATTGCAACCAGTCATTTTGCAGAGGTTTTTCGTGCAAACGATTCGATCTTTATGACTAAAAAGCCTTTGATTCAAACTATTGCCGAAAAAGATACAACTTATTTTCATGCAAAAAATATTCAAATTGTAGGTCCGGATAAACAACGTGTTATAAAAGGTTATCCGAATGCGCGTATGTATCGCACACCTGATATGAGCGGAAAAGCAGATTCATTACATTACGATCAAAAAATTGGTTTGCTGCAATTAATCCGAAAACCGGTTTTATTTAAGGATGAAAGTCAGCTAACCGGCGATTTGATCCATCTGATAAATAATGTGGAAACCGAAAAACTCGATTCGTTAAAAGTACTCACCAATGCCTTTGTCATTCAGAAAGATTCGCTCGGTTCCGGCTACAATCAAGCCAAGGGAATCAACATGTACGGGAAATTTATCGATGATAAAATTAGGCAGATCGATCTGGTGCAAAACGCAGAAATGATTTATTATGTGTACGATGAAGAGGTTTTAAAAGGAATTGATAAGGGAATTTGCAGTAAGATTGTTTTGGAATTAGAAGATAACAAGATTACAACGGCTACGCGAATGATTAATCCCGAAGGAACAACCTATCCGCCCGAACAATTTCCCGAAAACGCTCGGAAACTCGCAGGTTTTAACTGGCGGGGCGATGAACGGATGTATAGTGTTGACGAACTCTTTAGCGATGAAGAGCTTAAACACGACGACAAAGCCGAAGAAGAAGTTAAAAAGAACGAGAAAGTAAGCGAAAAACCAATGGAAATTCAGGATAAAACACTGAATTTTAAACGATCTGGAAAATCACCAAACGTTATAAAAAAACGTAGCGAGTAAAAATGAAAGAAGATTTTTTTAAATATCAGGCGCAAACCAGCCTGTATCCGTTAGAAGTTGAAATTTCTCATGCCAAAGGCAGTTATATTTACAGTACCGACGGTAAAAAACATTTAGATTTTGTTGCAGGCGTTTCGGCTTGTACGTTGGGGCATCAGCATCCGCGTGTTGTAAATGCTATTAAAGACCAATTGGACAAATACATGCACGTTATGGTTTACGGCGAATATATTCAAAAACCTGCGGTAGATTTCTGCAAGTTGCTGGCACAACACTTACCTCCTACGCTGAATAAAACGTATCTGGTAAATTCGGGTACCGAAGCTGTTGAAGGCGCATTAAAACTCGCAAAACGTGTAACCGGCAGAACGCATATTATATCTTGTGTAAATGCATATCACGGAAATACGCAAGGATCTATGAGCATTTTAGGAAACGAAGAGCGTAAACGTGCATTTCGTCCGTTACTGCCAAATGTAGATTTTATAACCTTTAATAAAGAAGACGATTTACAACAAATCACAACAAAAACAGCAGCTATTGTATTAGAAACAATTCAAGGAAGCGCAGGATTTGTAACTCCAGAAAACGACTATTTGTTGAAGGTTCGCAAACGTTGTGATGAAGTTGGTGCTTTGCTGATTTTAGATGAAATTCAGCCCGGATTTGGTAGAACGGGCAAATTATTTGGTTTTCAGAATTACAATGTAGTTCCCGATATTCTGGTTATGGGTAAAGGTATGGGAGGTGGAATGCCTGTTGGTGCTTTTACTGCCAACGAAAAAATGATGGATTTACTGGCACACGATCCTAAATGCGGACACATAACAACTTTTGGCGGGCATCCGATTATTGCCGCAGCATCGTTGGCGACTTTACAGGAATTGTTAGAAACCGATTTAATGGAACAAACGCTTGTTAAAGAACAATTGTTCCGTAGTTTATTGAAACATCCGCTAATTACCGAAATTCACGGCAAAGGTTTAATGCTGGCTCCAATGACACCATCGGCAGAAATAACCAACCACGTCATTTTAAAGTGTAAAGACAAAGGTTTGGTATTATTTTGGCTGATGTTTGAAGGAAAAGCAATCCGTATTACACCGCCATTAACTATTTCTGAAGAAGAAATTAAAGAAGGATGCGCTATTTTAATAGAAGCATTAAACGAAGTTCAAGCAGAACTTGTTAATTAAAATGTTTATAAGATAGTTTTCTGCATACCTAAAACGTATCAATAATAAACTATCTTTAATAATAAAAACTGTCGATTATGTTTACAAACGACGAGGAAGATTTTTTTAGAATGTCTATTTCTAAATTCGAGAATATGCTAAAAACAAACAAAATTTGTTTTTTCGATTCAGAAGAATTTGAAAACATTATACTGCATTATTTAGATTCCGGTAAAATAAACCTGTCTAAAAAAGCACTGAAACTGGGATTGGATCAGCATCCAAATTCCATAGGATTAAAATTGGTTCAGGTAGAACTTTTGGTTTTTGAAAACAAGTTGGATAAAGCCGAAAAATTGCTGAACGAATTACAGCACATTGATCCACGAAACGATGAAGTTTATATTCAGCGCGCAAATATATTTTCAAAACAAGGCAGCCACCATAAAGCCATTGAATGCTTAAAAGTGGCGTTGCAGTACACCGAAGATTTTGCCGA
Organism: uncultured Myroides sp.; assembly: GCA_913777665.1. Taxonomy (GTDB): domain Bacteria; phylum Bacteroidota; class Bacteroidia; order Flavobacteriales; family Flavobacteriaceae; genus Flavobacterium. The sequence continues at coordinate 10,996 of CAJYTF010000065.1, read as the reverse complement.
TGTGTATTCTTTATTGGGGATGGAATATTTATTTATCGATGAAATTTTAGATGCAAAAGAAGCATTTATAAAGTGTTTGGAACATGATTCTGAAGATCAAACGGCACTTTACAATGTGGTTTACTGCTACGATTTTCTGGATAATCATCAGGAAGCGATTGAATTTTTAGAGGAATTTATTGATCACAATCCGTATTCTGAAGTTGCATGGCATCAGCTGGGCAGACAATTTTATATTTTAAAGGATTACCGAAAAGCAATTGAATCTTTTGATTTTGCTTGTGTGATTGATGAAAATTTTGTGGGTGCTTATTTGGAAAAAGGTAAATCGTACGAAAAAATTAAAATGTTTACGCAGGCAATTAATTGTTATAAGGAAACATTGAAGTTAGACGATCCTTCGTCTTACGTTTACCGTAGAATGGGCTTTTGCTACGAAGCATTGAAAAATTACGACAAAGCCTTAAAATATTATTTGCGATCGGTTCACGAAGATCCGTTAATGGATAAATCGTGGATTGCCATTGCCGATTTACATTTAAAAAAGAACGATTTTAAAAAAGCATTGCAATTTGTAAATAAAGCGTTAGGGATTGATGAAAACAACCATTTGTACTGGCGCAGGTTTGCAATTATAAACAAAGATCTGCTGTTTTTTGAAGAAGCAGAATTAGGTTTTAGAAAAGCGGTAGAACATGGCGATACCTTTTTAGATACTTGGTTGTATTGGAGCGATTGTTTTCGTTTGTTGAAAGATTATCCGCAGGCAATTGAAAAATTACTGAAAGCGCGCGATATTTTTAACGACGAATACGAAATTGAATACCGTTTGGTTGGTTTGTATATGTTGACCGATCAAACCGAAAAAGCAATGTATCATTTAACAAATGCCCTGGCTTTAAATTATAAAAATCGAACATTGTTACAGGAATTTTTCCCAACAGTTTGGGAAAATGAACAAGTACAAAATTACATACAGAATTTTAATCAAGAATAATCGTTACTAAAAATAACGATTTTTTTATTATGAAAACATACGGTTTAATTGGCAAAAATATCAGCTATTCTTTTTCACGGAATTATTTCAACAATAAGTTTAATAATGAGAATATATTAAATTTACAATACATTAATTTTGAAATAGATAACTTACACGAATTAAACAATATATTCAACACGAATAATTATGGATTTAATGTTACAATTCCGTATAAAGAAACCATTATTCCGTATTTAGATTCGTTAGATTTTCATGCGGAGAAAATTGGTGCAGTTAACACCATAAAAATCGAAAACGGAAAGAAAATTGGTTTCAATACAGATTGGATTGGTTTTAAAAAATCAATAGAACCTTTACTGAAATCATACCACAAAAAAGCCTTGATTTTAGGAACCGGCGGTGCAAGCAAAGCGGTAATTTATGCTTTAGATCAATTGAAAATTGAAACTTTAATTGTATCGAGAAACGGAAAAACATCTTACCAAGATTTATCAGAAGAAATCATCCAAAATCATACAATTATTATAAACTGTACGCCTGTTGGTACTTTTCCAAATGTAGATTCAGCTCCGGAAATTCCATACAACTTCATAACAAACAATCATTTGGCTTACGATTTAATCTACAATCCTGCTGAAACTTTGTTTTTAAAAAAATGCAAAGAAAAAGGTGCGGTTATTAAAAACGGGCTGGAAATGCTGGAAATTCAGGCAGTAGAATCATGGAAAATTTGGAATAGTTAGCATTATTTCTTATGAAATATTTGTTGGCTTTCAATTAATTATTTATCTTTCAAAAATAATTTTGTAAAACTTACACATTTAAGAAGATGTTAGAAGAAAAGAATGATAACCTGCCACAAGCAGACGGATTGAACCCTGAAACAGAAACAAACACCATTGTTGATGCTATAAATTCAACAAATGCTGAAGACAGCGAAACGTCATCAATCAACGAAAGCAACCATATTCCTATGGTTAATTACGATGAATTATCGTTAGATGAATTGAATGTTGAACTTGAAAATTTAATAAAAAACGAAAAGATAACTTCAATACGCGATCACGTGGAAGGTATCAAACGCAGTTTCTTACATAAATACAGTGAACTGATAGACGAAAAACGAAAGGTGTTTTTAGAAGAAAATCCTGATGCTTTTTCAACAGATTTTCAGTACGAACTTCCTGCTAAAAATCAGTTTAACTCGTTATATAATCAATACAGAGATCAACGAAATTCGCATTTTAAATCGATTCAAGATCAGTTAAAGAAAAATTTAGCCGACAGAAATCAGATCATTACAGAATTAAAAGAACTGGTTGACAATACCGAAAATTACAATGCGGCTTTAAAAGACATTCAGCAGTTACGCGACCGATGGAAAAGTGCCGGTGCCATTCCAAAAGATAATTACAACCACGTTTGGAACAATTTCCATTTTCATATCGAACGTTTTTACGATCAGTTGCATTTAGACCGTGAGGCTCGTGATATGGATTTCAAGAACAATTTAGAGCAAAAACAGCGAATAATTGAACGCGCCAGTTTATTGATAAACGAACCGGATATTCGTAAAGCATTCCGTGAATTGCAAACGTTACACCGTATCTGGAAAGAAGAAATTGGTCCGGTTGCTAAAGAAAATCGTGAAGAAATTTGGCAGAATTTCAGCGAAATTACCAAGCAATTGCACAGTAAACGCGAGTTGTTACAAAATGAAATTCGTGAGCGCGAAGAAAACAATCTGGCTAAAAAGAAGGAGTTAATTGCAGGAATTAACGAAATTTCGTCGAAAGAATTCAATTCGCATAACGATTGGCAAAATGCCATTAAAGAAATTGAAATATTAAGAACTAAGTTTTTTAGTACGGGTAGAGTTCCTGCTGAACAAAGCGAGGAAACTTGGGCTGAATTTAAAAATGTAACCAGAAACTTTAATGTTTTAAAGAACAATTTCTACAAAGACATTAAAAAAGAACAGCAAGATAATTTAGTTAAAAAACAGGCTTTAATTGAGCAGGCAAAATCATTGGCAGAAAGTACCGATTATGATGCTATCACGCCTGCAATGAAAAAAATTCAGGAAGATTGGAAGCATGTTGGGCATGTACCAAGAAAATTTTCTGACAGTTTATGGAAGGAATTCAAGCAGATCTGTAATTCTTATTTTGACCGATTACATACCGAACGAAACAAGGAAATGGAATCGGAAATGGTTAATTTCAACAGTAAAAAGGATTACCTGGAAAGTTTGAAAGATTTTGAACTAACCGGTGATCATAAAACTGATTTGGATGCCATTAAAAAGCATATTGAGAACTGGAAAACCTTGGGAGCTGTACCGCAAACCCGCAGACATATTGAAGGTAAATTCAACAAGGTTTTAGATGCGTTGTTCGATAAGTTAAGTTTGTCTAAAAAAGAAGCCGAACTGGTTAAATTCAATAATAAAATTGAGCATTTAATTGAAAGTAATGATGGCAGACGTTTACAAAACGAAACCGTTTTTGTTCAAAGAAAGATAGAAGAATTGCAATCGGAAATTTTTCAGTTAGAAAACAATGTTCAGTTTATTTCAAACGCAAAAGCAGATAATCCGTTGGTGAAAGAAATCAATAAAAATATTGATCGCCATAGAGATGAATTAAATTTGTGGAAAGAGAAATTAGTTCAATTAAAAAACATCAATAAAAATGATGAATAACATACAAAACCGGAAATCTCCGGTTTTTTTAATTTCAAAGCAAATTGTTATGTGTTTGCTCATTTTTTTTATGGTTGGCTGTAAAGCAAAAACCGATTGGCGCGATAATTACAAGAAAAACAAAGGCAGTAAAAGTGTTGCTACTACAAAGAAAACCACTGTAAAAAAACCTAATGATTTAGCTGAAATAAGTAAAATTTTAGATGTTAGCGAAAGCACCTTGAAAAATAAAAACCTGTATAATTTTATTATCGATTGGTATGGAACTCCTTATAAATACGGCGGAATGAACGAAGACGGAATTGATTGTTCTGGTTTTACCAACATTTTGTACAAAGAAATTTATAAAATTCAGTTGCCGCGTGTATCAAAAGATATTGCCGAAAACGTTAAACGCAAATACACCAACGATTTAAAAGAAGGCGATCTGGTGTTCTTTTCTTTCGGAAAAACCGGTACAGTAAATCATGTAGGAATTTACCTTCACAACAACAAATTTGTACATGCATCAACAAGTAAAGGAGTCATAATTTCTAACTTAACCGAACCTTATTATGGGGATTATCTGGTTAAATGCGGTTCGTACAAAAATTAAAATCAGTGCTTTGTTATGAAAAAAAGGTTTGCCAATAAAGTGATTGCTTTCAACAAACAGCTGAACTATTCAGGCGAATTACCTGATAATTTCCAGGTTTTAAATCCGTATTTATCAAATCCGGAAACCTTAGATGTGATGCAACAGTTTTACCATAAATACTATAACGATAATAATAAGCGCAAATTCATAATAGGAATAAATCCAAGTCGGCATGGCGCAGGCGTTACGGGCGTTCCGTTTACCGACACCAAACGTTTGGAAAGTGTTTGCGGAATAAAAATGGAATCGGCACATACACACGAAATTTCATCGGTTTTTATTTATGATTTGATCGAAGAATATGGCGGAGCAAAAAAGTTTTACGAGGAATTTTACATCAACTCCCCTTTTCCGTTGACGATTATTCAGAAAAATAAAAGTGGTAATTGGATTAACGCAAATTATTATGATGATTTACAGCTTTTTAAAATGGTAAAAGATTTTATGATTGAATCTTTAAAAAACCATATTGCTTTAGGGTTACATACCGATGAAGTTTTTGTTTTGGGAAAAAAGAATGCAACATTCATTAACAAAATAAATAGCGAAGCTAAATTGTTCGATAAAATTACCGTTTTTGAACACCCCAGATATATTCAACAGTACAAATCAAAAGACAAACAGCTTTATATTGACAAATATATTTTGGCATTAAATTCAAACAACCAATTATGAATCAGGACATTTTAAATTACAACGAAGCACTTTCTGTAGAAGATCAGGCAATTTGTGATGTTCTTTCTGCCGAGATATCAACACAACTTAAAAATTCCGAAAGTAAAATTTGGCATGCACACCCGGTTTGGTTTTTAAACGAAAATCCTATTGTGGGTTACAGCAAGCAAAAAGCAGGAATACGATTGATGTTTTGGAGCGGTATCGATTTTGAAGAAGAAAAATTAAATATTCACGGTAAAAAGTTTAAAGATGCTTCGGTTTTCTATAATTCAGCAGCTGAAATCAATAAGGAAGATTTGCACAGATGGCTAAAAAAATCGGTTGAAATTCAGTGGGATTATAAAAACATTGTAAAGAGAAAAGGCGTTTTGGTTAAACTGTAAAAAAGCCGTTTCTTACTTTCGTTAGAAACAGCTTTTACTTTTCATAGCAATTTTTTTGTGGTAACTGTACCAAAATATTTATTGATGCGCGCGGTTAAGAAATAAACACAATTAAAACTTTACGCTGTAACCATAACATGATTATCTATCAAAAAATTTTACTTGTAAAGTACCTTATGTAGATTAACCTTATGGTTAAGAGGGTTATTCTTCTGCAGCTTCAAAATTCACGTGTTCTTCGGCAATTTCGGTAAGCAGATAATCTGTTTCTTCTTCTTCGTCTAAAGTAGTTTCCAACAAATCGGCTACTTTTTCGTATCCTAAAGTAATTGCAATCTGTACCAAGCCGCCATAAGTTGCAATTTCGTAATGCTCTACTTTTTGGGCTCCGATTATTATGGCAACATCACGCGTCATAGAACCGTCTTTAGTGCTTTTAACCATTTCGTCAACTTCTTTCAAAATTCCGTCAATAGCATCGCACTTTTTCTTTTTAGCCTCTTCGCCTAAATGTTTAAAAACTTTTTCTAAACGCAGAATCTGCTTTTTGGTAACCAGTTCGTGATCCTCAATAGCTTCCTGTAATTCTTCGGATGTAGCTTTGTGCTTAATTTTCGCTAGCGATTCTTCTATTTTTGCCTCGGCATAATAAATATCCTGCAAGGCATCTAAAAAGAACTTTTCTAATTCTGAATTATTGTTTTTGTTTTCCATACCTTGTTTTTTTAATTCACTTTGATTACTGTTTTCTTGGTCAGAATCATCGGTATCGGCAGAAGTTTTCTGTTTTTTACCGGTAGCTGCTTTATCTTCTTCAACAGGAATTATTGTAGATTCTTCGCTTTTTGAAGGTGCAGTTTTTTCCAAGTTTTTATCTTTTTGATTCATAATAAAAATTTAAAGATTAGTAAAAAGAGGGAGTTTATCCCCCTTTTATTAACTGTTTCTGCGTCCGCCAAATCCTGAACGGCTTTTGCCAGAAGCTAAACCACCCATGCGCGCAATTCTTGTTCTTTGTGCCTTGCTCATTGATGCAAAACCTCTGTTTGAAGTATCGCCTGAACTATTTGAAGAATTTCCGCGTCCTGATCCTGAATTAGATCCGCCACGACCAGAGTTTGAACTTGATCCTCGACCCGATCCTGAATTAGATCCGCCACGACCAGAGTTTGAGCTTGATCCGCGTCCCGATCCTGAATTAGATCCGCTACGACCAGAATTTGAGCTTGATCCGCGTCCTGATCCTGAATTAGATCCGCTACGACCAGAATTTGAGCTTGATCCGCGACCCGATCCTGAATTAGATCCGCTACGACCAGAGTTTGAACTTGATCCGCGACCTGATCCTGAATTAGATCCGCTACGACCAGAGTTTGAACTTGATCCGCGTCCTGATCTTGATGAACTTCCTCTACCTGAATTTGAGCTTGATCCACGACCTGATCCTGAATTAGATCCGCTACGAGATGAACCAGAACCTGATCCACGACCTGATCTTGAAGAGCTACCTCTGCCTGAACTTGATCCACGACCAGAACGACCTCTTGAAGTGAATCTGCCTTGAGAATCTCTTTCGAAATCATCGTCGTCGTCATCTTCATCATCGTAATCTTCGTCATCATAGTCATCATCGTCGAAGTCTTCATCATCATAATCATCGTCGTCGAAATCTTCATCATCAAAATCATCGTCATCTGATGAATTTCCATGGTTGAAATCGTCTTCAAAATCAGAGAAATCATCATCATAATCCTCGTCTTCAGAGCCGTCTTCGTAACCGTGTTCGTATCCTAATTGGTAAATTTGTTCATGTAATTCTCTCATATCGTCATGAGAAGATCCTTGCGAGTTTCTTGAGTTTGAACCTCTTCTGTTGTTATTTCTTGAATTCATAATAGGTTGGTTTATTAAGTTAATATCTTCACAAGTTGCTAGCGTCTTGTATTGTTTTTAATACAATAGATATTCCGTAATAATATGTGCCTTTTTAATATATGAAAACAGGAATAGTATGGTTCATTTCACGCAAAGTATTGTATTGATTAAGCTTGTATGCGGTTTAATTTATTTTAACATTTCGAAGCTTTTCAACTGTAGATTAAGCGTTCTCTTTAGGAAAAAAAAATTTAATGAAGTTAATAATTCAAATTTCATCTTGATATTGAAATATATATTAAAAATTTTAATTAAAATAAAAATATTAAGTTTTTATATAAATATAAAAAATAAATACTTTTAAATAAATACATAATATTCAATTTAAAACAATTGATAATTTTTAAAACTGATTCGTTTTTCAGGAATTTAATTATAAAATCTTCTGAACAAATTCTACACAAACAGAGGGAATTTTCTACATATACATACTAAATAGAAACAACCTTATATTCACATGTGATATTGTAAGAATATATTTTAAAAAGGAACTAATTGTTCATAAACTATTCAACCATAAGGTATGATGATCGTTGCGTTGCGAAGTTTTAATAAGTCACCCAATCACTAAAAACACAAGCAATAACATAAACATGTTAATTGCAGTACAAAATTTGCTATTATAAAGCTACAAGTTTAAATATCTCACTATGAAAAAGGATTTACAATTTGAAAGCCCATCTACGGCGTTTTCTGAAAATGAAATTAGTTCGTTCATGAAAATTACGCCGCAGTACACTACAGACGATTATGAAGGATCTGGCAAACTGCTTGATAAAAGTGTTGTTGTTACCGCCAGCGACAACGGTGTTGGTAAAGCCGTATCGATTGCTTTTGCAAAAGAAGGTGCCAATATTATTATGGTTTACAACCATTTAAAGCACGAAAAAGAGGTTAAGAAAACGATTAAGCTTATTGAGAAACTCGGTAGAAAAGTCTGGTTGTTTAGATCTTGTACTTTTGACGAGTTTAAATGCAAACGGCTTTTTGAAAACATCTTAAAAAAGGTTCCTAAAATTGATATTCTGGTCAATACTTTTTCCATATCGAATAAAAAGGATACTGAAACCGGTCATTACCTGCTGCGAAAAAACGATACGTTAAAAATACAGTCATTGTTCACGCTGGGGCGTTTAGCACCGGAATATCTTACGCCAAACGGTATCATAATAAATTCGGCAACGTTGTGTGCGTACGCACAGCCCGACCAGCTGATATTTTATTCGACACTAAAAGCAGCCGTGAAAACCTATACACACGAAATGAACCGAATGCTGTCTTTAACTAAAAAAAGTTTGCGCATTAACGGCATTACTACCGGTTTTATTTGGTCTGATACGCTTCCGGACGAACTGCCAAATTACGAAAACCTGCCAACAAACATTAATTCTGTAACACCCATGCATCCGTACGAAGTTGCTCCGCTGTATGTATTTATCGCTTCAAAAGAATCAAAATCTATAGCCGGGGAAACGTTAGATGCCGGAGGAAAAATTTATAAATACTAAAAATCATCATTATGAAAAAAGAAAAAGAAAACAACATCCGTCAATATCCACATCCGCCATTTCACGAACCAAGGCAAAATCCACCCGCATCGGAAGATCAAATGGAATTAAAACCAGATCACGGTGAAGATTCTTATAAAGGTTATAACCGTATGACCAATAAATGCGTGGTGATTACCGGTGGAGATTCGGGAATTGGTAAAGCCATTGCCATTGCATTTGCACGCGAAGGTGCCGATGTTGTGATATCTTATTTAAGCGATGTGGAAGACGAAGATGCAAAAGACACCGCAGAATGGGTACGAAAAGCCGGCAGAGAAGCCTTGTTATTTAAAGGCGATATTAATGATAAAGCAATATGCCAGGCGTTAATTGAAAGCACCATAAAAAAATTCAAAAAAATTGATGTGCTTATAAACAACGCAGCCTATCAAATGGGTCGCGAAACTATCGATGAAATAAGTACCGAAGAATGGCAGTTAACCTTTGATACCAATGTACTTGCTATGTTTCATTTGTGCCAGTTATGTATTCCGTTTATGCCAAAAGGCAGCAGCATTATAAATACCGCTTCTATTGTTGCTTATCAGCCAAATATTACTCTTTTGCCTTATTCTGCAACTAAAGCGGCAATACAAAATTACACGGCAAATCTAAATCAGATGCTTATTGAACAAAAGAAAGATATTCGTGTAAATGCAGTGGCCCCTGGTCCGGTTTGGACTCCGTTAATTCCGAGTACCATTATTGATTATAAAGATTTTGGAAAAGATACTGCCTTAAAAAGACCGGGACAACCTGTTGAAATTGCTCCGATTTATGTTTTTTTAGCATCGAATGAAGCATCGTATATAGGCGGAATTACCATTCCCGCTACTGGAGGAAAAGTTGCGTATTAAAATTCAATCCTTTAAATAAATATGACAGAAATAAGTGTTTTAAATTGTTGTGCCTTATTAGCCGAGAAAAAACTTAAAATTGCTTTTACAGAAAGTGCTACAGCCGGAGCACTTTCTGTTGCTTTTGCACTTACACCTTATTCGGGCGACATTTTATTGGGCAGCATTGTTTGTTATGATGCCGATGAAAAAATGACGATACTTAACGTTCCGCAAGAGTTAATTGATAAATACACACCAGAATCAAGCGAAGTAACAACTTGCATGGCTGTTAACGCAAAAAAAATGTTTAATAAAGCCGATATTCTGGTTGCAGTAACCGGACTTACCAAGAGCGGTGGCAGCGAAACCGAAGATAAGCCTGTGGGCACCATGTATATCGATTTTATTTTTCCGGATTATCACTTGCAGATTAAAGAAGTTTTCTTGGGAAATTCACACCAAATTGTGCATCAAACCATAAAGAAAACGGCAGATATCATTACGGCACATTTAACTAAAACCGACGAAAATTAAGCAAAAAAATAACCTCTCTTAAAGTTAGAGAGGTTATTTCACTTAAAGTAAACTGCAAATTTAGTCTTCAAAGTTCTTGTTTTGGTTTTGATCGTTCGTAATGTCTTCATTAAAGTCTTTATCTCTATTTCTTACATTCGTGTCCATACCGTCTGGATTTTTAGATCCTGTGTATCTTTTTTCATCCTGATTGGTTTGATGCTCTTCTGAACGACCGTCTTTATTGGTATTTCTTGTAGATTCGTTTTCTCGATCCATATCATTTTGATCATGATTGTTACGAGTTTGTTGATTTTTGTTTTGATTGTCAAAAGATTGATCGTTTTGATTTTGATTCTTTTGATTTTGATTTTGCGGATTGTTTTGATTTTTCATTCCGTCTTGTCCTGGGTTGTTTTTGTTATTGTCCATGATTATAATTGATTAGGTTGTTTAATAATTAGGTATTCAATCTTACTTAAATACATGATGAATTTCACTTCATTTTTGCGGGGCTTTCCCAATTAAACTAATTCAATAAGTAATCCAACCAACTATAAATGTGTATTTTATCATTGTTCTGTAATAATTTTTTTTTAAATCTATACGTAGAAATCGTACAGAAATCAAGCGTTCACAATTTTAACATTTTAGGTAAATTTTGTAATGATATACGAACATTAACCATTTAATTGAATCATGCAGAACAAAAACAAACTATAAATCTTATTTTTTTGTTAATATTATTTTTATAATA
>CAJYTF010000064.1 GCA_913777665.1 uncultured Myroides sp. | reverse complement strand
CACGAGCATTTTATCGAAGAAGGTACCGTTGAAAGCATCCACAATATATTATATTCTTACAACAAAGAAACCGAAGGCGCTGTAAATTTCTATACTAACGAAAGTGGCGAAATGCAGATTAATACTCCGTTTGCTGGAAGTTACCGCGTTATGGCAACACAGGCAACAGGCGAAATTGCTGCAAACACTCCTGAAGCCCTAAACTATCGTTCGATGTACGATTTGCAAGGAGTTCAGTTTGTAATGGATCGACCAATAAAAGGAAAACGAGCTTTAAAATCAAAAGGTGATTTCAAGGCGAAAAATACAACCGATGCTTTGGTGTTAACGGTTCGTTCGCAAGGAAAAGAAGAAGAAATTACCTTAATGGGTTCAAAAGGACAAATGGGTGTACCTCAATCATTTATCATAGGCGATTTAGAATTTACTTTAATCTACGGATCAAAAGTTTACACTACCCCTTTCCAGGTTAAATTGAACGATTTTATTGCAACGAAATATCCTGGAACAGAAAAAAGTTATTCAGCGTTTGAAAGTCAAGTAACTATTATTGATCCTGATAAATCATTTGATTACCGCATTTACATGAACCACGTTTTAGATCATAAAGGATATCGCTTTTTCCAAGCTTCTTATGATCCGGACGAAAAAGGAACACATTTATCTGTGAATCACGATTTCTGGGGAACTTGGATTACTTATATTGGTTACACTTTACTTTATATTGCCATGTTGTGCATTTTATTTAACAAAAACACGCGTTTCAGTGATTTACGTAAAAAACTGAATAAAATTCACGCTAAAAAGGTAGCTTTAACCATTATTGGTCTGTTGTTTGGTTTGTTTTCGGCAACGGCACAACACGCACATAATAAGCCATCTACAGCTCAAATAGATTCATTATTGATTAAAACAACTGTATCGCAAGAACATGCCGATTTGTTTGGCTCGATTATTATTCAAGATACCGGCGGACGTATGAAACCAATCAACACGTTTTCATCTGAATTACTACGTAAAGTAAGTAAAGATGATCATTTCCGTGGTATGGATTCTGATCAGGTAATGCTTTCTATTACGCAGTTTCCGCAGTTGTGGTATCATGTGCCAATCATTAATCTTCCAAAAGGAAATGACAGTATTCGTTCGTTGATTGGAGTTGCTTCAGATGCTAAATTTGCTTCATTAGCTGATTTTTTTGATGATAAAGGAAATTACAAATTAGATCAATTTTTAGACGAAGCACATCAGGCATCGGTTAAAGATAAATTTCAAAAAGATTATATTTCTTCAGACGAAAAAGTAAATTTATTGTATTCTGCAGTTAGCGGACAAATAATGAAAATTTTCCCTATTCCTGGGCATGAAAACGATAAATGGGTTTCGTATTTAGAATTGAACGAAGCAGGAATGAAAGGTATGGATTCTATCTACACCAAAAACATTCTGCCAATGTACACCACGTCACTTTTAAAATCAATCGAAACAAAAGATTTTAAACCGTCAGACGATCTTTTAACATCAATCATAAACTTTCAAAAGAAATTTGGCGGTAATGTTTTACCGAGCGATGATAAAATAAAAGCAGAAATCATGTACAATAAATACGACATCTTTAAAAAGCTGTTTTCGTATTACATGTATGTGTCTGTGTTAATGTTTGTCCTTGTAATCGTACGCATTTTTAAAGATAACAAAGCGTTACGTGTTGTTACAAAAGTATTCACAGGCATTGTTATTGCACTTTTTGCATTGCATACTTTAGGCTTAATTGCACGCTGGTATGTTTCGGGTCACGCTCCATGGTCTGATGCTTACGAATCGATGATTTTTGTGGGATGGGCAACCATGTTGTTCGGATTGATTTTCGGAAGAAAATCAAGCTTAACAACAGCATCTACAGCCTTTGTTGTTGGAATGATCTTAATGATTGCACATTGGAACTGGATGGATCCATCGATTGGAAATTTAGTTGCAGTATTAGACTCTTATTGGTTAATGATTCACGTATCAATTATTGTTGGTAGTTACGGACCATTTACTTTAGGAATGATTTTAGGTGTTGTTGCATTATTTTTAATGATTTTTACAACAAAAAGTAACAAAGCCAAAATGGAATTAAACTTAAAGGAAATCACCTATATTAACGAAATGGCTTTAACTGTTGGTTTGGTTATGCTTACAATTGGAAACTTTTTAGGCGGACAATGGGCAAACGAAAGTTGGGGTCGTTATTGGGGTTGGGATCCTAAAGAAACATGGGCGTTGATATCAATTATGGTTTATGCCTTTGTAATTCACATGCGTTTTGTACCAGCTTTACGCGGATTATGGATTTACAATTTAATGTCTGTTATAGCATTTTACAGTATTTTAATGACGTATTTTGGAGTGAATTTTTACTTATCGGGCTTGCATTCATATGCAAAAGGCGATCAAGTGGTAACTCCAACATTTATATGGATTTCTGTAGGATCAGTACTTTTACTTGGTACATTGGCTTTCTACAAGTACAAAAAATACTACAAAAAATAAATAAAAAAGCTTTCCGAAGGGAAAGCTTTTTTATTTGTTGTTTTTAATAACGTAGGTATAAATCCAGGTTAGGGTAAAGGTTGGTATAAAATCCAATCCGGGTAAGGCTTCTTCAACAAGAGATACAATACCACCAATTGTTCCTATTTTACCTTTATACATGGTTTTGAGTAATATTGCCGATATTGGTGCCCAAATAACATCTGCAAATTCTCCTAGAAACGGAATTGCAAACGAAAGCGTTCCAATAAAATCAAACAATAAACCTAAAAACAGTAATCGATATTTACTTTTATCGGTAAAATTTGTTTCTGGCTGAACTACAATTTCATTCATTTTAAATAATTTAACTATTTAATAGTTAGCAAAGTATGTGCCAATTATTTAGTGACATACTTCTGAAAAAACTTTTCGAATTTCTTCACTTTAGGCGAAATAACCATCGCACAATATGATTTTTCAGTATTATTGTTAAAATAATTTTGATGGTAATTTTCGGCAAAATAAAATGTTGAAGCTTCGGTTACTTTCGTAACAACACGTTTTTCAAAGATATTTTCCTGATTTAATGTTTTTACAAAAAGTTCCGCTTGTTCTTTCTGATCTTGTGATGTATAAAAAATTTCGCTTCGGTATTGCGTTCCAACATCATTTCCTTGTCGGTTCAAGGTAGTAGGATCGTGTGTTGCAAAAAAAACTTCTAATAATTCCTGATAACTTACTAATTTATTATCAAAAATAATTTCAATAGCTTCAGCATGATCTGTTAACCCAGTACAAACATCTTCATAGGTTGGATTTTCGGTTTTTCCGCCAATATATCCCGGTTTTACTTCTTTTACTCCGTTAATTTTCTGAAAAATAGCTTCAGAACACCAAAAACATCCATTCGCAAAAATGGCAGTTTCATATTTATTTAAATCCATACGGTTAGATTAGTTTTATTTTAAATAATGATTAAATTTAAAATTACAATTAAAAAAAATGCCTTTTACATTATTTAACTAAAAGTTTAAGTAAATTCGTTTTGTAAATTTACAAGTATGATTAAAGCTAAAAATATAAGTAAACAATTTAATGGTTTAGAAGTTTTAAAGAATGTTTCTTTAGAAATTAAAAAAGGTGAAATTGTTGCCATTGTTGGATCGTCTGGTGCCGGTAAAACAACTTTACTGCAAATTTTAGGAGTTTTAGATGGCCCCGAAAAGAATACAAACGCCAAACTAACCATAAATGATACCGATGTTTTAAGTTTGAAGGATCAGCAATTAGCTGCATTTAGAAATAAAAATTTAGGTTTTATTTTTCAGTTTCATCAGTTATTGCCAGAGTTTACCGCTTTGGAAAATGTTTGTATTCCCGCATTTATTTTAGGAAAATCAAAAACCGAAGCCGAAAAAGATGCGAAAGAACTTTTAGATTATTTGGGGTTAAGCCACAGAATAAATCATTTTCCGTCGGAATTATCTGGTGGAGAACAACAACGTGTTGCAGTTGCCAGAGCTTTAATCAACAAACCTTCGGTGATTTTTGCTGATGAACCTTCGGGAAATTTAGATACCAATTCAGCAGAAAATTTACATGAATTATTTTTTAAACTGCGCGATAATTTCGGACAAACGTTTGTAATTGTTACTCATAACGAAGAATTGGCGAATTTGGCAGATCGAAAATTAGTAATGAGCGATGGTAAATTTGTCGTTTAACTTTAATAAACTTAGTAGTGGTAGAAAATTTCATAGACAATATAATTAAAAACAATAAGGTTTTTGTAATTGAATTTAAAGACGAAATTGCGATATCGCAATCATTGTTGTTTAAAGACGATGCAGGAAACCCAGTAAATGTTGTTTGTTTTTGGTCCAACAGGCAAACAGCTGCAAAATGTTGTATTGATGATTGGCAGAATTACAAACCACAAGAAATTTGTATTGCTACATTTATTGAAGATTATTTGGTAAATGTTTACAATGAAAGCTTTATTGCTGGTTTAGATTTCAATGAAAAAATGGAAGGTGTAGAAGCCGATCCTTTAGATTTGATATTAGAATTGGTAAAATCGCTTAAGAAAAATAAAATCAATTTAGAATTTGAATATTTCAAGAATTTAACCGATTTAGAAAATCAGATTCAAAAATTACTATAAAACAATAATCACACAATAATACATCAACTAAATTAGCAGAAATATTTTTTATGAAAAAACTTACTTTATTTGCTTTTATGCTGGGCGGTTTTTTATCGCAGGCTCAAAATAATTTAACTATAGAAGAAGCTACATTAGGAGCTCAAAGAGGTTTTGGTACAAAAGCAATCTACGGTGCGCAGTGGCGTACAAATAATGAACTTACGTATATTGATGCTACTTACAAAGCCTTGGTTTCAAAAAAAACAGATAAATCAACTGTTGAAAATTTTGTTACAACTGCCGATTTAGAAAGTGCCATTACAGCAGCTACCAACGGAAAAGTATCTTTAAGAACCATTCCTTTTGATTATCATTGGGAAAACGAAAAAGAATTTGCATTTACTTATCAAGGCGAAAACGATAAATACTTTGTAATTTATAATGTTGAAACTAAAAAAGTTTCTAAAATCATTAAGTTTGCTGCGTCGTCAGCAGAAGAAATCATCGCTCCTAACAAAAATTACATTGTTTACCTGAATAAAAACAATGTAGAAATTGTTTTGAGTAATGGTGAAGTAATAAAAGTAACGAACGATCCAGATCATGTGATCAACGGAAGCAGTAATACCCACAGAAACGAATTTGGTATTGATCGCGGAATGTGGATTAGCCCAGACAGCAAGAAAATTTTGTTCTATAAAAAAGACGAGCGTATGGTGAAAGACTATCCGTTGGTTGATTTTGGAACAAGAATTGCCGAAGAAAAACCGATTAAATATCCAATGGCAGGCTTGAAATCTGAAGAGGTTTCATTGCATGTTTACGATATCGATACAAAAACTACAACTCCGTTAAATATAGAAGGCGATAAAGAACAGTTTTTAACAATGCCAACTTGGTCGCCAAACAGCGAATCGGTTTATGTTGGGGTTTTAAATCGTGGACAAAATCATTTAAAATTACAAAGATACACCGCTGCAACAGGTAAGTTAGACAAGCAGTTGTTTGAAGAAAAAAGTAAGACCTATGTAGAGCCTAATACACCTTTAAAGTTTTTAAACGATAAAGAATTCATTTACATATCAGAAAAAGACGGTTACCGTCAAATGTATCGATACAACACAAGTGGTAAGCAGTTAAACAGCTATGTGTATAAAGATGTGCTTTTTAAAGGCTTTGTAGATGTTTCTCCAAAAGAAATTTACTACATGGGTACAGCAAATAAGGGTATGGATAAATTGCTGTATAAGGTAGATTTAAAATCGGGAAAAACCATTCCGGTTACAAAAACATCTGCAACGTATTCGGTAGAAATGAATAAAGATAAAACGTGGTACTATTCACAATACACCAATTTTACTACGCCTAACAATGTTTCTTTAAACAGTGTAAATGGGAAATCTACGGTTGAATTATTAAATGCGCCAAACCCGTACGAAGGTAAAACAGTCTTACCAAAAGTAGAAATGGTTACCATTAAAGCTGCCGATGGAAAGACGAATTTGAATGGAAGAATTTTGTATCCTGCAAATTTTAACGAGAACGAGAAATATCCTGTAATGGTTTATGTTTATGGTGGTCCTCACGCACAATTAGTTTCTAACCGTTTTGGTGGTGGTGCCGGCGGATTTGACTATTACATGGCACAGCAAGGATTTGTAGTTTTTACGTTGGATAACAGAGGAAGCGAGAACCGCGGACGCGATTTTGAACACGTAATTCACAGAGAATTGGGTCAAAATGAAATGGCAGATCAAATGAAAGGTGTGGAGTTTTTAAAATCGAAGAAGTTTGTAGATGCTGATAAAATCGGAGTTTACGGATGGTCTTTCGGTGGATTTATGACCACAAGTTTAATGCTGAATTATCCTGATACTTTTAAAGTGGGTGTTGCCGGCGGACCGGTTATCGATTGGAAATGGTACGAAGTAATGTATGGCGAAAGATATATGGACACTCCGGAAGAAAATCCTGAAGGCTACGAAAAAACATCAACCTTAAATAAAGTGAAAAATTTAAAAGGAAGATTGTTAATGATTCACGGCGCACAAGACCCTGTTGTTGTACAACAGCACAGTATGGAATTCATTGAAAAATGTATTAAAGAAGGCAAGCAGGTAGATTACTTTTTGTACCCAACCCACGAACACAACGTTTTAGGTAGAGACAGAGTACATTTAAATGCTAAAATTGCCGATTACTTTATGACGCACTTAAAAAAATAACCTTAAAATGCATCAGCAATGGTGCATTTTTTATTTCTGAAATAAATGGAATCAATCTATAATTTTAAAGCGAAAACACTACAGGGAAAAGAAATCGATTTTTCTGATTTTAAAAACAAAACGCTCTTAATTGTAAACACCGCCAGCAAATGCGGTTTTACTCCGCAGTACGAAGGTTTGGAAAAGTTGTATCAACAATATAAAGATCAAGATTTTGTGATTTTGGCATTTCCGTGCAATCAGTTTAATAATCAGGAACCCGGAGATTCTGCATCCATAAAAAATAATTGTCTGATTAATTACGGTGTTTCATTTCCTGTTTTTGAGAAGGTGAATGTGAACGGAAAAAATGCACATTCGCTGTTTAAATTCTTAAAAAAACAATTGCCGGGTTTTATTACAAATTCAATTAAATGGAACTTTACAAAGTTTTTGATTGATAATGAGGGAAATGCAATAAAACGTTTTGCACCATTTACCACACCTGAAAAAATTAACACCTATATTGTAAAAAATAACATTTTGTAAAGAGGTAGCAACCAATAAAAAGACCTATATTTGCTAACCTTTAAAACAGAAAACACTACATAAATAGCCAAAAAAATTATCTAAAAGAACAAGTAAATTTAATTTAAGATAATTGTTATGTTAGTTTTATATCCCGGTGAAAATTTTGTTGAATTAAATCTCGGAGTCAAAAAAAGATTACGTTATGCCGTTTCAAACTTCGGCCGTTTAATAAGTTATAAAGATCATTTTACCGATGGTACTTTGCTTAAACCAAATGTTACCAACAATTTACGAATTTTCAGACATAAAGTTGCTAAAGAATGCGGTACAGGTTATGCTCACAAACATGTAATGCTTTCACGTGCGGTTGCAGAAGCTTTTGTTAATAAGCCTTGCGACGAGCATAATTTTGTAATTCATTTAGATTTTGATAATTTAAACGATCATCATACCAATTTAAAATGGGTTACCGAACCGGAAAAGTACGCACATCAGCGTATTAACCCGAATGTTAAGGAAGGGCACGTGAAGCGTATCGAAAAGAAACGTTTGTCACAAAAAGGAATGAAGTTAGATTCTACGCAGGTTATGCGTATTAAACGTATGATTTTTGATCCGCAGCGTAAAACCAGAATGAAAATAATTGCCAAACAGTTTGGTATTAGCGAAATGCAACTATATAGAATAAAAACGGGCGAAAATTGGGCAAGTGTACCAACTCCAAATTTTAAAGTAAAAGAAGAAAAATAAGCAGTAATTTACTGCTTATTTTATTTTTCCTTTTAAATCAACCTGTAATTTGTAGATGATGGCTTGGGTGTTTTTAGAATCATCTGTATCTTCGCACAAGGCAAAAGTTACATTCTTTTTATTTTGTTCAAGAACAGTAATTCCTTCAAACTTATTGGTATCGCTAATTTTTTCGGTGAAAAGCAATTTCATCTTTTTTAAATCAATCGCACCAAAAAGACTTCCTTTTATGGCTCCGTCATTATAAGTCGATGTTTCGTCTTCGGCAGTCGCAATAAAATATAAGGTATTGTTTATTACGGTTGCATCAGAAAATCCGCTTTGAACGTTATTTATTTTTGGCAGATCAAATTCAAAAAAGTAAATATTGAAATCATCTACTAAATTTTTACCTTGAACAACATAAATATAGTTCGCATTTTTTGGTCCGTTGCCGCGATTTATAAAAAGCCAGTCTTCATTATAAGTTGTAACCGCTTCAATATTAAAATCATCAGTAGTTAATTCAGAAAAGCTCTTCATTTCGTCATAAAGTCCCGTTAAATCTAACTTTGTAGAATATTTAGAGAATTTATTAACCATAAAACCTACATTTCTGTTTTCTTTTGATCCCGATCCAAATGCATACCAGGTATTTTCAACAGTTGCAAACGATTCCAAATCGTATTTTTCAGATTTCGGCATATTGTCAGTAACCGTTTCTCCGTCTAAAGAATATTTCGCCAGCGAATCATTCGTTACAAAATAATGATACAGCGCATTTCCGTTATCAGAAACCAACTGAATTTCGTTATTTTGATATCCAATGCCCGATGCGGCTACAATTCCCGCAATCTTTAACCACGAGGTAAGCAAATATTTTTTCATTGCTAAAATTTTATTGACTAATTTAGAGAAAAAGAATAATATGAAGCGCAATTATTTTAAAGTTCCCGAAAATTTAAACTTAAAAGAGATTCCTACAAAATACAATACCGATTTAGATCCAATCACTTTAAAAAAAGAAATTAAAAAGTACAGTAAAAAGATCGCTGAACTACAGGATATGATGTATGCCGATGATCGATACTCGGTTTTGATCTGTTTTCAGGGAATGGATACAGCCGGAAAAGACAGTATGGTTCGTGAGGTTTTTAAAGGATTTAATCCACGTGGAGTGGTTGTTGAAAGTTTTAAAACACCATCGTACAAAGAATTGCAGCACGATTTTATGTGGAGGCATTATACAAAACTACCCGAAAAAGGAAAATTTACCATTTTTAACAGAACACAGTACGAGAATGTTTTGATAACGCGTGTGCATCCTGAATATTTAATGAATGAACGAAATCCGGAGATTGATATAAATAATTTAACCGATGATTTTTGGAATAACCGCATGCAACGAATGGTTCAGTTTGAAAAATTCTGGGCAGAAAACGGCGTGATTATTTTAAAATTCTATTTGCATTTAAGTAAAGATGAACAGAAAAACCGTTTGTTAAAACGTATTGACAAGCCAAAACACCAATGGAAATTTTCTCCAGGCGATTTAACCGAACGTGGCTTTTGGGAGAAATACCAGTTTTGTTACGAAGAAATTTTAAAGAACAGTAGTCATAAAAAAGGGGAGTGGTTTATAATTCCAAGTGATGATAAAGATGTAAGTCGATTAATTGTAGCGAAAATTATTTATGATACCTTGAAAAAGTATAAAGATATTTCGTATCCAAAACCAGAACCAGAAGTTTTAGAACATATTTCTAAATATAAGCAGCAGTTGTTGAAAGACTAAAAAAAGGGATTGTTTTAAACAATCCCTTTTTTATTTCTTCTTACGTTTTTCGTCTCTTTTGCGTTCAACTGCACGGTTTCTAGGAGCCGATTTTCTTGGTGTTCTTTTACCGGGACCACCTAAATTGACTTTTTTGTTTTTATCTTTTTTTTCATGAAAAGCCTCGCCGCGTTCTGTATCAATTTTACGCTTGTTGGTTTTCATTTTTACTTTGTCTTTTTCAAACTCTAAACGCTGTTCTGCAATAACCACATGGCTGGGAATATCCAACAAAGGAATTTCGTAATCCATTAAGCTTTCTATATCAAAATGCGTTTCTTCTTCTTTCGGACTAATAAAACTAACGGCAACACCTTCTTTATCGGCACGACCCGTTCTACCAATACGGTGAATATATTGCTCTGGAATTTCAGGCATTTGCAGGTTAAAAACATGGGTGATATCGGTAATATCCAAACCACGCGCCATAACATCGGTTGTAACCAAACCACGCAATTCGCCGTTTTGAAACAATTCCATAGTGTTTAAGCGGTAATTTTGAGTTTTGTTGGAATGAATTACCCCAAACTGACCAGGAAATTCTTCATCGATATGTTCCAAAACATAATCAGCCAAGCGTTTGTTGTTTACGAACAATAAAACTCGGGTAGTGGTTTCGTCATTCGTTAAAATATCCTTTAAAATATTTAATTTGGTAAGAAAATTAGGGACAACATAAGCAGTTTGCTTAATTTTTTCTAACGGAGTTCCCGATGGTGCCAACGAAACTTCTTCAGGAAAATTAAAGTAATCATCTAAAATTTCATCAACTTCTTCGGTCATTGTTGCAGAAAATAGAATGTTTTGCTTTTTATCCTTCATCATGGAAAGAATCGCGGTTA
Source organism: uncultured Myroides sp. (assembly GCA_913777665.1). Classification (GTDB taxonomy): domain Bacteria; phylum Bacteroidota; class Bacteroidia; order Flavobacteriales; family Flavobacteriaceae; genus Flavobacterium. Next base: position 2,898 of record CAJYTF010000064.1, on the reverse strand, counting down.
ACTGTGTACGGAAACCTAAATTCAATATCTCATCAAACTCATCAATAACCAGTTTCTGCAAATTATCAAAACGTAAAATATTATCTAAAGCCAAATCCATTACTCTACCGGGAGTTCCCACCAAAATATCAATCCCTTCGTAAGCCGATGTTTTTTGGGTGTTGATGTTCACCCCACCATAAATTCCTAAAGTGCGGATAGACATGTATTTTGTCAGCTTTTCAACTTCTTCTACCACCTGCACAACCAATTCGCGGGTAGGAACTAAGATGGCCACACGAGGAGCATCGGTCGGTTGAAATTTCCATTGTTTTAAAATAGGTAATAGGTAGGCAAATGTTTTTCCGGTTCCGGTTTGAGCGATTCCCATAACATCTTTACCAGACAATATCATATTGAAAGATTTTTCCTGAATTGGAGTAGGAGTGGTGAAACCTAAATCGTCTATTGCTTTTTGTAAAGATTTTGGTAGATTGAATTGCTCAAAAGTTGCCATAAAAAATATTTTGGGCAAAGATAAGCATTCTAAAAAAGAAATGTTGAATTAAAAATTAAATGATTTTTTTAATTACACGCAGTTTGTGTGTATGGCGACCACTGTCGATATTCAGAATTCCTAAATGATCTAAACGATCAATACGAACTTTTCCGTGTGCATGGATAATGTAGTTGTTTTCCATGATGATGCCCACGTGAATGATGTTTCCTTCTTCATTATCGAAAAAAGCTAAATCACCAACTTCGCTTTCTTCTATAAAACTTAAAGCTTCGCCAATTTTAGCTTGTTGCGATGCATCGCGCGGAATATAATAGCCGTTTAAACGATAAACCATTTGGGTAAAACCCGAACAATCGATACCGAAAGGTGTTTTGCCACCCCATAAATAAGGCGCGTTTAGGTAAAGAAAAGCAGTTTGTAGAAGATTTGTTTTTGGTTGAATGCCGGTAATCATGGTTCCATCGAACGTTAATTCTTGTGAATTGATATCGGCAAACGTCAGGTAAGATAAATCGCTTCCTAACGAAACAGGAATTAAAGTATTTTTTCCTGTTAAATAATCAATTAAATCGGCACAATAGAATTTTGCACTTTCCTGTATCTTTTTAAATTGATCTTCGGTAATTTCTGTAAATTGTTTGTTGTCTATCCAGCCTTCGTACATATCGGCAGCCAAAGAAATTCTAGACCATTTTTCTTTTTTTTCTAAAATTGTAAACGTTTCTCCGAAAAGAACCTGTGTAACTAATTCGCTTCGGTCTGAAGGTTCAAACCGCAAGGGAACAATTGCTAAATTACAAAGTGCATACATATTTGAAATCTAAAAAAAGAGATGAGAAGGTTTTAAATTCCTTCTCATCTTTATAAAAAATTTTACAGAATTAAATTTTTTCGATAACGATTGCCGATGCACCACCACCACCATTACAGATAGCAGCCGCACCAATTTTACCGTTATTTTGCTCTAAAACGTTTAATAACGTAACAACAACGCGCGCACCAGAACAACCAAGTGGGTGACCTAAAGATACTGCACCACCGTTAACGTTGATTTTTGCAGGATCTAATTTTAAAATGTTTGTGTTTGCAATACCTACCACAGAGAAAGCTTCGTTGAATTCAAAGAAATCAACATCGTTAATAGAAACACCTGCTTTGTCTAATGCTTTTGGTAATGCTTTTGCCGGTGCTGTTGTAAACCATTTTGGTTCTTGTGCCGCATCTGCAAAACCTTTAATGTATGCTAAAGGTTTTAAACCTAATTCGTTTGCTTTTTCTTCGCTCATTAAAATTACGGCAGCAGCTCCGTCATTAATTGTAGATGCATTTGCAGCAGTAACTGTTCCGTCTTTTGTAAAAGCAGGATTTAATGCCGGAATTTTATCTAATTTTACGTTAGTGTACTCTTCGTCTTTAGTAACCATAATTGGATCTCCTTTACGTTGAGGAACAGCAACAGGAACAACTTCTGCATCAAATTTACCTGCATCCCAAGCAGCAGCAGATTTTTTGTATGAATTAATAGCAAATTCATCTTGTTGTTCTCTTGAAATATTATGTTCAGTTGCAGTAGCATCGGCATAAACACCCATTGCCTGATTTTCGTAAGCATCGCTTAAACCATCTTTCTGCATACCGTCTGTAAACGCAGTTCCACCAAACTTAACGCCCGTTCTTAAATTAGCGTAATGTGGAATCATGCTCATGTTTTCCATACCTCCGGCTACAACAATTTCAGCATCTCCATTGGCAATAGCTTGTGCACCTTGCATAATTGCTTTCATACCAGAAGCACACACTTTATTTACCGTAGTACAAGCAACATTGTTAGATAAACCTGCTAATAATGCAGCTTGACGAGCAGGAGCCTGACCTACACCAGCCTGAACTACATTCCCCATTAAAACTTCGTCAACTTTATTTGGATCTAAATTGATTTTTTCTAAAGCACCTTTAATCGCTGCTGCACCTAATTTTGGAGCAGAAACTGTAGATAATGCGCCCATGAAACTTCCAATTGGAGTTCTTGCAGCAGATACAATTACTACTTTCTTATTCATAAAATAATATATGTTTAGTTTAGTGCGAATTTACTAAAATATTATTGTTTTTTACAACAAAATTTTATAATTGAATTGTATTGCTATGAATAGGTTAAATTAATGTAAAAAAAACTGTGTTTTTATATGGTTGATTATTAATGATATAGTGTTTTGATCCAGATTGTGGAATAAAAAAATTAGATAAACACTTGCAAAATCTTAAATCTGGTTATACATTTGCAACCGCTTAACTGATTAATGTTAGTTTAGTAGGAGAGGTGCCGGAGTGGTAACGGAGCAGATTGCTAATCTGTCGACGGGTGACTGTCGCCAGGGTTCGAGTCCCTGTCTCTCCGC
>CAJYTF010000063.1 GCA_913777665.1 uncultured Myroides sp. | reverse complement strand
CATCTTAATGTGGGAGAGTATGTCGCCGCCTTTTTTTAAAAACCCCGATCTGAAAAGATCGGGGTTTCTTTTTTAGAAGTCCTTTACAGACACGAGCGCAGCGAACTGACGAAGTAAATGTAAAGGATTTTTTGTTTTAAATAGATTTGGATTAACCAGAGTTGGTACGGTACGGATTTACTTACACGGATTTTGGAAACATTCAGCAATGAGCACCAAAAGCACCAAGTATTAAGCACGTTGCCGCAATAGGGATGGAGCGATTGTTGCCCTTCGGCAGGCTAAGGGTAAAAAACAAAAGCGACTCGCGAGAGCCTGACCTGTAGCGATAGCGCAAGGGATTGCCTAAATAATATTATATGTTATAATATCTTTTACTGTGGTTTTTTTGCAATAATGGTTGTAAATTGTGGTTTTATTTTAAAAGAGATGGATAAAATCAAGATTTTAGAAATGTGCAACCATATTTCTAAAAACACGTTAATGCAAACTTTAGATATTGAATATATTGATGTCGGAGATGATTATTTAATTGCAAAAATGCCAGTAAATTTAAAAGTGCATCAACCAATGGGTTTATTGCATGGTGGTGCATCGGTAGCCTTAGCAGAAAGCGTTGGTAGTGCAGCATCTATGATTTTTGTAGATTTAGATAAATTTGAAGTTCGTGGTATTGAAATTTCGGCAAATCATTTAAAAAGTAAGCGCGAAGGAGTAGTTTTTGCTACAGCTAAGATTATTCATAAAGGAAGTAGGTTGCATTTATGGCAAATCAGAATAACTGATGAAGACGACAACCTAATTTCGCTTTGCAAATTAACTAATATGATTTTACCTAAATAATTATGAACGATTTATTAGTAAAGGCATTATCTGAAAATCTTCCGTTTGTAGTTTATCGAAAGCCTAATGAAGTAATTCGCTTTGGTTGGTTTCAAAGAGATAATCAATTAAATAATGTAAATGAATTGACAAAAAGTTGTTTTGTTTTTGCGCCGTTTTCTGGTGAAGAAAAAGTTGTTTTTTATCCTGATGAATGTCAGTTGGTTCAAGATACTCAAAATTTCGATATTGATTTTTTTGAAGAGGAATTATCGATGGAAAACTCAAACGTTGATAAATCTTTCCATATTCAATTAGTATCAAAAGGAATCAAGGCTATCAAAAATGGATCAATTGAAAAAGTTGTTCTTTCAAGAAAGGAAGAAGTTTCGATCAATGAAAATTCTTACGAAATTTACTTTAAGCGCTTCCTCAAAAAGTATCCTACCGCTTTTGTATATTGGTTTTATCATCCCCAAGTTGGTATGTGGATGGGTGCAACACCTGAACAATTAGTAAAAATCGAACATAATGAAGTGAAAACTGTTGCTTTGGCAGGCACAATGGTTGATTCTGGTTCTGATTTAAACGATGTTGTTTGGGGCGATAAAGAAATTAAAGAACAACAAATTGTAACTGAATTTATTGTTGATGCTTTACAACCTTTCACAGAAAATTTACAAAAAACGGAGCCTTATACTTTTAAGGCCGGACCTCTTATTCATATAAAAACCGATATTCAGGCAGGATTATCAAACAAAGAAAATGCTTATAAGGTCGTAAAGGCCTTGCATCCAACTCCGGCATTGTGTGGTTTTTCCAAAAATGCGGCTCATGATTTTATTGTGGAGAATGAAGGTTATAACAGAGAATTCTATGGAGGATATTTGGGCGAATGGAAATTTAATAATCTAGATTATTCTGATAACAGTAATCTGTTCGTAAATTTGCGCTGCATGAAGATTGAGAAATCTAAAGCTTATTTGTTTTTGGGTGGCGGTGTGAACAAAGACAGTGATCCGGAAAGTGAATATTACGAAACAGTGAATAAAAGCAAAACCGTTAAAAGTATTTTATGAAATTAGATATATTGGCATTTGGAGCACATCCGGATGATGTTGAATTAGGATGCGGTGCAACAATTGCAAAAGAAATTTCGCTAGGGAAGAGAGTAGGAATCGTAGATTTAACCCGAGGCGAATTGGGAACGCGTGGATCGGCTGAAATACGAGATGAAGAAGCGGCTAAGGCAGCTGAAATTTTAGGAGTATCGGTCAGAGAAAACCTTAATTTTAGAGATGGTTTCTTTTTGAATGATGAAGTGCATCAGTTAGAAATCATTAAAATGATTAGAAAATATCAGCCAGAAATTGTTTTGTGTAACGCCATTGATGACAGACATATTGATCATGGTAAAGGAAGTAAATTAGTGTCTGATGCTTGTTTTTTATCGGGATTACGAAGAATTGAAACTTCTATGGATGGAATTAACCAAACCGAATGGCGACCAAAATTAGTGTATCACTACATACAGTGGAAAAATATTGAACCTGATTTTGTTGTTGATGTTTCTGAATTTATGCAGAAAAAAATAGATGCTGTTATGGCATACAGTTCGCAGTTTTACGACCCGAATTCCAAAGAACCGGTTTCACCAATTGCAACAAAAAACTTTACCGAAAGTGTAGAATATCGAGCAAAAGATTTAGGAAGATTGATTTTTGCAGATTATGCCGAAGGTTTTACGGCAGAAAGATATGTGGCAGTCAATAGCTTAGGAGATTTGAAATAAAAAACTAAAAAATGTTTGCGAAGCGTTGAAATATCTGTATATTTGCACTCGTTAAACAAACACGGTGATTGTAGCTCAGTTGGTTAGAGCGTCGGATTGTGGTTCCGAAGGTCGCGGGTTCGAGACCCGTCTTTCACCCAAAAGCTCAGAGTTGGCTTTTAAAATAAAACTCCTATACGGTGATTGTAGCTCAGTTGGTTAGAGCGTCGGATTGTGGTTCCGAAGGTCGCGGGTTCGAGACCCGTCTTTCACCCAAAACAGCTATAGCGATTCAGAATTTGAATCGCTTTTTTTATTTTTGATAAAGTTATGCTATTATATAGCGAATCTTACAGAAGTTTAGTATTTGTATGTAGAAACAACTAACTATCTTAATAAAAACTTATATAAAAAATAATTGATGAAGATGTTCAATAAAAAGACACGCTGCATTTGCAGCGTGTCTCACGATTAAAGTGCTGTACAATATCTAAAGATAGAACCAACTAAAAAGCTGCTTACCCAATTATTATATCCTTATATTCAGTACCGCAATCTTCAATCCTCACCATAAACCAAAAAAAATTATGAAAGATATTTTAATATTTATATATATGCTAAACAATGAATAGCCCTGCAATAGCAGCTGCGTCAGATCCGCTTAGAATCTCATCGTATGCAGCCGATCCTGCTGCCGCACCGAATGCATTTGCAGTATTGAACCCTGCCTGGTTCACATTTTCTTCACCGGCATAAACGGCGTTTGTTGCAGCCGGCATATTTCCGCCATTGTCCAATTCAATCCAGCCTTTGTTGCTGCGTATTCTTCGAACTTGCGATGCGTGTCTTGCCTCAACCGAATGTATCTGCAAAGCAGCCTGTAATATCTGTCTGTTGCCCATTACGTTCCCTGCCTGACCTTTGTAGGCACGTACACCTGTGTCTTCAAATGCCTGTGCCAGTATCAGGAACTGGTTGTAATCGCTAAAAGGAGTAAAATTATTTCCTGCCGTAAAATCAAATGTTGGTTTTGCCACCGGCGTTTCACCAAGCGATGTTAAAGCGGCCTTTAAAAAAGCTACATGGGCAGTTTCGTGCTTTGCAATCTGCATAAATACCGTTCGGTCTGCAGACGGTATCAGCCCGCCGGCACTCAAGCCCATTCGGTAATATTCGTCTTCCAGATATTCCAGCGTAAGGGCAAGTTGCAGTGCGTCTGTGAGTGCACCTGTATCTAGCGCAGTACTGCCCAATACTTTGTTCGTTCCGGCACTGGCTCTTGTAGAAAGCAAACTGCCCAGCCCTAAAGGAATTGCTGCTATGGTTGCCTTGGTTCCAAAATGGGTAACACCTGTAAGTGCATCCAACCTTGTTGCTTCCCTGCTGTAAAATTTATCGTCAGAAAGCTTTTCTAATATCTTAAGTAAATTCATAGTATAATGTCTTTAAATTATTGAATTCCTAACTCTTTCCAGGTAAAAGGTGTCTTTATGAAACCTGCGGCAGTAGCTGCTATTTCTTTGGGTTCTTTCGCCAGATCCAAACCGTTGGCATCAATTACGTCGTCTCCTGAAAAATCAGCCGATCCAGGATTGATCAGGTCGCGTATCGCAGCCGCATGGCGTGCTTCAACCGAAACGATCTTTCCTGCAATAACCAGGTAATCCGGATTCGAAATATATTTTCCTGCGCCGTTGTATGCTGCAACACCGGTATCTTCCAACGCTTTTGCGGTAGCAAGTACCGAATTGCGGTCATTGAAGTTTACATTCGGATAGTGGAATTCAAGTGTCGGCAATACATTTGTAGTTGCACCACTTATAGCTGCCTTAAAAAAATCTCTGTGAATTACTTCATGGTGGTACAAGTCGGTAAATAGTTCTCTTTCTTTGGTAGAAATACCCGAATAGAAATTGTTTACCACCTTTGTATAAAAATCTGCTTCCAACTGTTCCAGTGCATAGGCATAATTCAATATACCTACGTCGCCTTTACCTAAATCAAACACAGTGGAAGGTTGCATAATAGGTTCGTCTTCACAACCAACCAATGTAAGTCCTGCAAGGGCAAGTGTCACACCGCTCAGCTTTAGAAAATCTCTTCTTCCGGTATCCAGCGTGGTTTGCGCGTTGGATACACTGATAATTCCTTTTTTCATAATGCTTAAATTTTATAGATATTGGTTTACGGCATTAAAACAGTATCAATAACGTGAATTACTCCGTTCGACTGGTTTACATCGGCAATGGTTACTTTTGCGTTAGTACCTTTTACGTCGGTTACATATAAATCGTCTCCTTTCGTCCAGAAAGTAAGCGGTGCACCTGCTACGGTAGCCATTGTTGCTTTACCTTTTCCGGCTTTAACAGCATCCCAAACGTCCTTTGCACTGTAGTTGCCCGCAAGCACGTGGTAAGTAAGTATTTTGGTAAGCATCGCCTTGTTTTCAGGTTTTACTAATTCTTCAACAGTACCTTTAGGTAATTTTTCAAATGCTTTGTTGGTTGGTGCAAACACGGTAAACGGACCTTTACCTTGCAGTGTTTCTACCAGTCCCGCCGCCTTAACTGCTGCTACAAGCGTTTTGTGATCCTTTGAATTTACGGCGTTTTCAATAATGTTTTTAGAAGGATACATCGCTGCACCGCCAACCATTACCGTTTTTTCTTTTGTCTGGGCAGATGCCGTTTCAGTGAAGGCAAATGTTAAAGCTGCTAAAGCAAATGCTGTAATTTTTGTTTTAATTTTCATGTCTATTTTTTTTTAAATTGTTAATTGTTTATAGATTCATTTACGATGATACTTTTTTTTTGGATTTAAATTAATCGTAAAATTTTTAGTTTTTTTTAATAAATTTTTATTTTTAGTTAAAAAGAGCCTATTTTCTTTGGTGTTACCGAAGGTTCAAAATCAAGACTTACAGAATTCATGCAGAATCTCTTCCCGGTAGGTTCCGGTCCGTCGTCAAAAATATGCCCAAGATGCGATCCGCATCTTCCGCAAACTACTTCGGTCCGTACCATGTTATGCGAAGAATCTTTTTTATAGAGCACGCTTTTAGCCCGCAATGGTTCGTAAAAAGACGGCCAGCCACACGCAGATGCAAATTTTGCTGTCGATAAAAACAGACCGTTGCCACATACCGCACAGTAGTAGGTACCCTTGGTTTCATTCCGGTATAACGATCCTGTGAACGCCCGTTCGGTTGCGCCTTCGCGTGCTACCTGATACAGTTCTTTAGAAAGTATTTTTTTCCATATTTCATTAGATACGTTTAAAGCTTTGGTGTCTGTTCGCGAATAATAGGGATTGTCTGCTTTAAACTTATTTGGTTGAGCTATAGCTGGTTGTATAAAAAAAATAAAGCTTAAACAGGTTAGGGCTATGTTAATGGTTTTTTTCATAATTTTCAGTATTTAGTGAGATAATGGATGAATTTTTTAAATTATTTACGATATATTTTAAGATGCAGATGTTGGGGTTAACATAAAATGTTTACTTTTATAAACAAAAAGAAAGGCTATCAGAACAGTTTATTCAGAAGAAGATCTTATCGTTTTGTTGAAACAGAAGAACGAAACAGCTTTCAACTACCTGTACGATCACTATAGCGGTGCATTGTACGGTGTGGTTTTGCGCATTGTATCTTCTAAAGAATATACCGAAGAAGTTATTCAGGATGTTTTTGTGAAAATATGGAACGGCATATCGCAATATGATGAATCCAAAGGCCGCCTTTACACATGGATGATCAATATCGCTCGCAATACCGCCATAGATTACCTTAAATCAAAATCCTTTCAAAACCAGTTAAAAAACCAGTCTGTTTCAGATTTCGTATATGCTATAAAGGAGGAATCGCAAATAAACGAATCAGATTTTATCGGTTTTTCAAAGGTGCTCGATAAGCTCGAAACCGATAAAAGGCAGCTTATCGTACTAGCATATTATCAGGGATATACACAAGTTGAAATTTCAGAAAAATTAAAGATCCCCCTTGGTACCGTAAAGACAAAAATGAGGAGTGCTTTGTTAAAATTAAGAGATTTACTAAAAGAATATCAATAAAAGTGAACACGAAAGAATACATATCGTCAGGAATAATAGAATCTTATGTACTTGGTATTGCTACCGGGGAAGAGGCGGCTATTTTCGAATGTATTATGAAAAATAATGCAGAGGTTAAGGCTGCATATTTAGAAGCTCAAAGGATAATGGAAGAACTTGCTGCTGCCCAGGCCGTAGCTCCGCCCGTTGACTTAAAGGCAAAGGTATGGGATAAAATTAAACAGCAGACTGCATCTGAACCTTTGGTTTCAAACATTAATTCTTCCGAACAAAAGTCTGTCGAAGTCAAACATCTCCTTGCTAAAGCAAGTCCTGGTAAATGGAAAAACTGGGCTGTTGCAGCATCTGTACTTTTTGTGGTTGGTTTGGCGTCAAATATTTTTTGGTGGCAGCAGCAAAACCATACACACAACGAACTAAATCTCCTTGCAGTACAATTGTCAGATCAAGGAAATAAATTAGAGCAGGTTCAAAAAAAATGGGAACTGGTATCAAATTCTGATGTTCAAACCATACAGTTAAATGGGGTGGAAAAGCATCCCGGATCCAAAGCTATTGTTTTCTGGAATAAGTCCACAAAAAATGTATACTTACATTCTGTAAATCTACCACAGCCACCTAAGGGAATGCAGTATCAGTTGTGGGCTATAGAAAACGGCAAGCCGGTCAGTGCAGGTATATATTCTCCCGAGAAAGATACCGAAATAGTGCTTTCAACCATACAGTCTGCGCAAAATTTTGCCATAACTCTTGAAAAAGCAGGTGGGGTAGAATCGCCAACTTTGCAAAACATGTACGTTATTGGTGGGGTGTAAGTTAGTTTAACATTCATGTTACCTTACCTAATTTGTCTGCAGAAACAATAATCGATGGCGCATTACCTGTAAATAAATTGTCAACAATTTTCTTTTATAATTTCTTTAACTGCCTTTTTACCGGGTAGTTAGTATCTTTGAATATAAATCTTTTTTATTTTAGTAATTAGGGGCATCAATGTTTTAAAAATGTATTGATGCCTTTAGTTATTTAAACCTATCAATTATATCTTTGATTTTTATGCTTCGTAATGAGTCATTTTTTTTAAAAGCTTAACAAGGTATTTTGTTCTAAGTATTTAAAGCTTATTTTAATATTGGGGTAGCGGTCATATAATACAAAACTGATTAATTCTGTAAGCTTCTGCGCTCTTATCTGGTCACTATCAGAAACAATTATACCGAATCTATTATCAACCGATGGTTGCAATGCTGATCTGAAAGATCCTTTACCTACCAATGAATTTCTGTATTCATCGTTTATTTTGAAGTCAAGCGTTTTGAAAATATGCGATAAATGCCAAAGATGGCTTGCTGCTGCAAAAGACTGCACACTGTCTTCAAGGTAAAATAACTTACGTAATGGTTTAATTTCATTAAAGTTAAATAAACCGCAATGATATAGATTTAAAATAGATGCTATGTAACTACATTGTTATCATTACAACAAGAAATATCGTACCCCTTAATAAAACGATGCTGATACGGATGTAATTTAAATAAGGTTAAAGTTGTAAATTTAGACTAAGGAATAAAACAAATTGAGTTATGAACGAAGAGTTATCTAAAGTTGTGGTAACACTAAACAATAAAAAAGGTATTGATGGTTTACTGAATACTGCAGAAAGGTTCGGTGCTACCCAGATCACAAATTACGAAGGAATTGGGGGAAGACCCGTTTTTGAATTTTCTATTGTAGCAGCAAAAAAGGATAAATTTGCAGCAGCACTAAAATCAGAATTTGTTGATGCTACAACTAAAAAGTAGTGCTGTAATATGCTTTAATATTTTAAAACCAGGTAGAAGTTGAATGACTGGTAAATTAATTATAAAATAGCTGTCAAGGAAATTATTAAGCTTTTTTAAATAGGATTTGTCGTTTTTTGTAAAAATTCTTGTACTATAGATATTCAGGTCATGAAAGTGAATACTCAGAATAATGATATGGCTTACACAAAAAGAATGGCAAGCGTAATAATAACTGTAGCGCAATACAATTTAGAAATATTAAATTATCTGGTTATAGAATAGCAATTAATTTTTAAGTTCCGGTCTGGTTTTCAGATGGATTTTTATAAGAAGCGTAATCGTGAAAGTGGTGTAAATCGGCAGCAAAAATTGAAAAGTTTAGATTTATAAATTAAATCAATTTAATATGGATCATATATATGCAGAATTAGAAAAGATCGTATGCGGTAAAGTAGTAGAATTTGAGAAGTTTTTGCAGCAGTTTCAGGAGAATTTCAGAGGAACAGATTTGACGAAGATCATAGAAAAGAAAACGAATTGAAGTTGTTTTGTGCGGAATATGTACATAAAGAATATCCAATGGATACTTTGATGTTTGTAGATGGCAGATATATTCACACGGCTGATTCTATAGTATATTTTCGTTCTATGAAATATATGCATAACAGGGTAAAAGAACTCGATAAGCTATTTGCAGAATTTTTAGATAAGTTTATTAATATGCAGGCGTCAGGATAACTTATTTAAATAACATCTATCATGTTAACAGAAGCTATTAAATGTAGCATATTCCAATTTATTTCGTGTTGTTCTGCTTATATATGTGGTTTATAATTGGTTTGTCTCTAAATTAAAGACCACCCAAAAAAGGGTGGTCAAATATATAAGAACAATTGAGCATCTCACTAACCCAATTGTTATTTGTAAAGGTAAGTAAAAATACTTTTATATCCCAAAAATATTCAATATTGATATATTAATAAACTAAAATTTATATGATGGAATTGGTTATAGATCATAAAAGTTGCAGATATTGATTTGAGGTTTTTATTTGCTAAAAAAAATCCAGTATATCTTATATACCGGATTTTCCTTGTGAGATAATTAATAAACTTGTTGTGCGCCCAAAAACAAATTAATTTTTGATACAATTCTTAAACTCTTTACATCATTTTCAGTTTTACCATGAAATTTTTTAATGTTGTCGTTTACTTTATGTAGCAAATACTCTCGAATCACAATTAATTCTGCTTCTGTAAACATTGTCAATTAGGTCTTTAGGTATAAGGATACTAATTTAATTTAACAATAGTAATTATAATCGTAATTATTTTTTGTAGATTTTCATTACAATCCATAAGAATATAACAATAAGGCAATGCCTAATAGCACAATAATGATAATAGCTATCAGTGTTTTATTTACTGTGCTTTTTCCTCTAAACATAATAAAATATTTTAACGGTTAAAATAATTAAAGTTCATTGTGAATTTCTTTATCAATTTCTACGCGTGTTTTAGCATAGGCTTTCTGGAAAAGTGGTGCGTATGTACTCAATCATCTGTTCGCGTATATAGCAGCGCAGATCAAAAGCCTGACCAGCATTTCTGCAACTAATCAAACACCGTAGTTCCATTGTACGCTCTTTAAGATCGGTAACTTGTAAAACGGCTACCTGCCCGTCCCATAACGGATGTCCGTTAAGTAATAAGGTCAGTTTATCTTGTAACTTCTGTACAGGTACGGTAAAATCGGTATAAATAAAAACAGTACCTAAAATTTCAGCTGTTGTGCGTGTCCAATTCTGAAAAGGTTTATCTATAAAATATTGTATCGGCAGTACCAGTCTGCGTTTATCCCAAATGTTTACTACTACGTAGGTAAGGTTTATTTCTTCAACTTTTCCCCATTCACCTTCAACAATAAGAACGTCGTCTAAGCGAATTGGTTGTGTAAAAGCAATCTGAAAGCCCGCAAGGAGGTTTCCCAATGATTTCTGGGCGGCAAATCCTATAATGATCCAACCGATTCCTACACCTGTTAACAGTCCGGCACCGATCTTCCGCATATTATCGAAACTTAATAGGATGATCGCAATAGAAAATACAATGATCACGGCTACCAACAGTTTGCGTATAAATACAATCTGTGTCTGTATCTTTCGTTCCCGCAGGTTATTTTCCTTATTGATATCAAACCGGTGGTACAGATAATCTTCTAATACATTGATCGATTTAATAAAAACCAATGCAAAACATACAATAAGTAAAACCTCGGTAATCTTTCCTGTAATTTGCAAGGTTTGCACATTAAAACGAGTTATCGGCAACAAGCTGTTAAAAACCAGCAGTGGAATAAGTATGCTTAGCAATCTGTTGAATCGCCGTATGAACGACCGGAATAGGGAATAAGACGACTGTGCAATTGCTTCTTTTCTAACTAGCGGAATTAGTACAATTTTAATGGCAATACCTAACAATGCGGAACATAGTATAAGCAGTATATTCCATAACCATGCAGGCAGTTCTTCCGAAATACGTATGAGTTCTTCATTCATAAATAAAATACTTGTATGTTATACAGTTTAATTGAGTATTGATACTTTTAGTTATAATTAAAATCCGTTGGCATACAGTACAAGGCATACGGTGCCGGTAACAATTAGTATGATAGCTAGCCGGTAGTCGCTTAATTTTCTTTCTCTTCTCATGATTTTATCTTGTGTTTAGCTGTGTATTAGCATTATTAAAGAGGTAATGCTTACCGTTGAGATAAGCATTACCGAAAAAATTAGTGTGTTGTTTTAATACTTTTTTATTAAATGCCGTTTAATTTTTTCTGTTGTTCATAGTAGCTTGTAAACGTTCTATTTCCCTAAGATGTGTTTCAAGTGTTGGCAAGGCATTTGTAGCTAAAGTTTTTAATTCCTGATCTGTACCGTTTGCAGCTTGTTGCTTAAAAAGTTCAATTGCCTGGCGGTGGTCTGCAATCATTTGGTTTACAAATTCCCTGTCAAAAGCTTCACCTTCCATTTTATCTAAGGTGCTGTACATTTTTTGAGCTTCTGCCGTAAGCTGATCCGAAACTTTATAGCCGCGCTGTTGTGCTGCTTGCTTAAGTTTCCCGTTTACAGAATGATGGTCATTTTCCATCATATCGCCATATTTGACAATTTCTGTGTTTTTACTTTTAGATCGGGCTAAAGCACCTTTTTTAATTTCGGCATTTCCGCCCTCTAAAGCCTTCATCACAAATAATCGATCCTGCTCGGTTCCTTTTTGTGCTGTTTGTTGTGTTTGCGTTTTAGCAGTTTCTGTTCTTTGTGCGAATGCAGTTGTGGTAGCAAGCAGTAATGCCACACTTAAAATGAATTTTTTCATAATTTATAGGTTTGGGTTAATTCTGTATTAGTTGTTTGCTGGTCTGTTATCCGGTGTTGTTGGATTTACACCCGTGCCGTCATCGGGTACGCTGCCTGATTATCTGTTACCGGAATGATTCCTTGATGGACTATTTCCCGATTGATTGTTTTGTTGTGTATCATCCATGCCATCGTTAGGATATAAGGTATCATTACTATCGTAAGATTCATCCATTCGCTGTTCCGTGCCGCCTGCCGGTGGGTAGGTTTCGCGATAATCATCATTGGTGTTTCGTTGGTCTTTACATCCCGTAAAGATTAATGCAAGGAAACCAATCAGTAAGGTTCCACTGCTTTTTAATAAAACGTCTTTCATAATTTATAGTTTTGTGAGGCAATGCCTCGGTTAAAATATTAGGTCATTAATTGTATTTGATAAATTTTGAAAGAAGAGATGTAACTGTTGGTTAATAAGAGGGTTATAAAAATAAATTCAAACATAATGCCACGGTTGTGAAAAGTGACATAAGGGTGTACAAGTTGTGAGTTTATACAGTATTACCCTAAATGTTTACATAAATACGTATTGGGGCAAAAATGTACATTTTGTGAAATTTTAGTGTAATAATCGTATTTTTAAGTAAAAAATAATAATTATATTCTAAAAATTAACTTTTATGTGTTATTGTGTAATAAATTAACAGATTTTAAATATAAGTTTGGACTTTAAGCTTTATTAAAAA
>CAJYTF010000062.1 GCA_913777665.1 uncultured Myroides sp. | reverse complement strand
AACGATTGTATTTCTTTTTTCGAATTCAGGTAAAGCAGCTTGGAATGCGTGTAATTCTGTAGGGCAAACAAAAGTAAAATCTTTTGGATACCAGAATAATAATACTTTTTTGTTGTTTTTTGTTGCTTCTTCTAAAACGTTAATTCTTAAATCGTCACCCATTTCAGAGATTGCGTCAACGGTAATGTTTGGGAATTGTTTTCCTACTAAAGCCATAATTTTTATTTTAATTTATTTATAATTCTTAATTTTCTTACACAAAGGTACATTCATTTTTACCAGTTGCCATAAATAATTTATCGTTAATATTTATCAAACAATAAATTTTGATTATAGTAAATGAATTTTAAATGATGTAGTAATATTTCTGTAAATTTAGTTAGATTTACCAAAACAAAAAATAACAATTATCATACTTTTTTATAGTAGATGAATATATTTCGTAAAAAAAATGTGACCGATATTTTAGCCGAATTACAGGCGAATGAGGGTAAAAAAGAAAGTTTAGGAAAATTTTTAAGTCAGAAAGATTTAATCTTTTTTGGAATTGCCGCAATTGTTGGTGCTGGTGTGTTCAGTACCATTGGACAGGCAAGTTTTGATGGTGGTCCGGCAGTGATTTTTCTGTTTATGTTTACTGCTTTAGCCTGTGGATTTGCTGCTATGGCGTATGCCGAATTTGCGTCGATGGTTCCGGTTTCGGGTAGTGCTTATACCTATAGTTATGTGGCTTTTGGCGAAGTAATTGCCTGGATCATTGGATGGTCGTTAATTATGGAATATGCTGTAGGAAACATTACGCTGGCAATTTCATGGAGCGATTATTTTACGGGATTGTTAAGTAATATGGGCATTCATTTACCGCAGTGGATTCAGATGGATTACCTATCGGCAAACAAAGGTTTTAACGATGCAGTGGCTTTAATGGCTAACGGAAAATCGTTTGATAACCTACCAAATAATCTACAATTGGCACATACTGCTTGGACAACCGCTCCGCAAATTGGCAGCTTTCATTTTGTGGCTGATATTCCTGCTTTGGCAATTATTGTATTGATTACGTGGTTGGTTTATCGCGGAATGAAAGAATCGCGTAACGCAAGTAACATCATGGTTTACGTTAAGTTAGCGGTAATTGCGTTGGTTTTAATTGTCGGAATTTTTTATGTGGATACCGATAATTTTGATCCTTTTGCACCCAACGGTTTATCGGGCGTTTTAAAAGGTGTATCGGCAGTTTTCTTTGCCTATATTGGTTTTGATGCGATTTCTACAACAGCAGAAGAATGTAAAAACCCTCAGCGCGATTTACCTCGAAGCATGATTTGGTCTATCGTTATCTGTACTATTTTATACATTGCCATTGCGTTGGTTTTAACCGGTATGGTTAATTATAAACAGTTGAATGTAGGCGATCCGTTGGCGTATGTTTTTGACCAAGTGAACTTGAAATGGTTTGCCGGAATTGTAGCTGTAAGTGCCGTGGTTGCTATGGCGAGTGTACTTTTAGTTTTCCAAATGGGACAACCGAGAATCTGGATGAGTATGAGCCGCGACGGATTATTACCTAAAAAGTTTTCTAAAGTGCATCCAAAATACAGAACACCATCGTTTGCTACCATTGTAACTGGTTTTGTTGTGGCAGTGCCCGCTTTGTTTATGAATTTAACAATGGTGACCGATTTATGCAGTATAGGAACGTTGTTTGCTTTTTCATTGGTTTGTGCCGGAGTTTTGGTTTTACAGGATAAAGATATCCCGCGTGGAAAATTCCGAATTCCGTATTTAAACGGAAAATACATTTTACCTGTCGGATTTATTTTAGGATTGATTTCGATCTTCATGTGGAATAAAAACGGATTAGAGTCTTTTGTTTACAACACTCCACAAGTTTACGAACCTACCAATTTTGTAACACAACTTTCTAAAGATGATGCTACAAAAATGTCTTCTTATGTAGAAAATACCTATCAAGTGAAATCGATTGATTTTAATAATGATTTAGAAGCGATGCTTTCATCGGTAAAAGAAAAATCAGAAGATCAATATGTGGTAATGATTGAAAAAGCTCCGGTAGATCAACAATTAAAATTCGAAACAGGTTTTGATTTATTCAAACATAAAATACCAATGTGGTTATTTTTAGTAGCGATGATTTTCTTGTGTATTTGGAGTTTTAAAAAGAATTTATCATTAATACCAATGTTAGGTTTAATTTGCTGTATTTATATGATGGCAGAATTAACAATTTGGAACTGGTTGTATTTCAGCATATGGTTAATTATAGGATTACTGATCTACTTTAGTTATTCGCGATTTAATAGTAAGTTGAACTTAAAATAATAAAAGAACCCTGTAAAATTTTAATCTTACAGGGTTTTGTATTTTAAAGGATCGAAAACTTATTTCGATCTTCTTCGTTTTAATTCTTTATCCAACAAATCTAATTCGCGATTAGTTTGTCCGGCAACCGATGTATTTTCATTCGCACGACGTATCAAATAAGGAACAACATCATAAACAGGTCCAAATGGCAAATATTTCGCAACGTTGTAATTGTGGTGAGAAAGGTTGTAGCTAATATTATCGCTCATACCGTACAATTGTCCAAACCAAATACGTTTATCTGTGTGAGGAATATTGTTTTTAGTCATTAATTCCATTAACATATAACTGCTGTCTTCGTTATGTGTTCCTGCAAACAATGCAATTTTATTATCCAGATTTTCTACCATGTATGTAACCGTTTTGTTAAAAGTAGCATCGGTTTGAGCCTTGGTAGCACAAATGGGCGAGGGGTACCCTTTTTCTTCGGCACGTGCACGCTCTTTTTCCATATAAGCACCACGAACCACTTTAAAACCAACATGAAAACCTTCACGTAAACCAATGGCATGTGTATTTTTAACAAAATCAAAACGATCCCAACGATAGGTTTGAGCTGTGTTAAAAACAATACATTTATCTTTATTATACTTGCGCATCATATCCAAAACCAAATCATCGGCAGCATCCTGCATCCAACTTTCTTCTGCATCAATCAATAATAAAACATCTTTTTCGTATGCTGTTCTGCAAATAATATCAAAACGCTCAACAATTCGGTTCCATTCTTGTTGTTCGGCATCAGTAAAAGGTAAATTTTCTCCCTTCTTTTCAAATAAGAAAAACCTACCAACACCTGTAGGTTTAAAAACAGCAAACGGAATAGCTTCTTTTTCTTTAGCAAAATCAATCGTTCTTAAGGTCATTTGCAACGCATTATCAAACTGCTCCTGGGTTTCTTTTCCTTCAACAGAATAATCTAAAACCGATGAAACGCCTTTTGTGTACATTTTATCAACCACTTTTAAGCAGTCTTGTTCGGTAACACCGCCGCAAAAATGATCAAAAACGGTAGATTTTATCAATCCTTTTACAGGCAAATTTGTTGATATGGCAAAATTGGTTAACGATGTACCTATTTTAACTAATGCATTACTGCTTATTAATTTAAACAAGTAGTATGCTTTGTTTAGTTCGGTGTTGTTTTTTAAAGCAAAAGCAACCTCGGTATTGTCAAATATCTTTTCCATTAGGTTTAAAGTTGTGTTGCAAAGATACAATAGTTATAAAAATTGCTTTATTTTTACATCAAATTTTTTTTAAGCATGCAAATACAGGCAGCAGATTACATTATTGGTTTCGGAGTTGACTATTATGCGGCTCTTTCACAGTTGATTAACGATAAAAATTACAGCAAGGTTGTATTATTGGTTGATGAAAATACAGCACAACATTGCTTAAATTATGTAATGCAGTGGCTGGCTGTTGATGTTGCTTTTGAAATTATTGAAATTGAACAAGGCGAAGAGAACAAAACCATTGAAACTTGTACGTCTGTTTGGGAAACTATGGTGGAGATGAATGTCGACAGAAGAGCACTCCTTATCAATGTAGGTGGCGGAATGGTTTGTGATTTAGGCGGATTTGTTGCAGCAACTTATAAAAGAGGAATCGATTTTGTAAACATACCAACAAGTTTGCTGGCAATGGTTGATGCTTCGGTTGGAACAAAAACCGGCGTGAATTTAGGCGGATTAAAAAACATGGTGGGTAGTTTTTCGCAACCGCAAATGGTTTTGATTGATACTACTTTTTTAGAAACATTACCTGGAAATCAAATGCGTTCTGGTTTGGCAGAAATGTTTAAACACGGATTAATTGCCGATGCATCTTATTGGAATCAGCTTAAAAATTTAGGAGAATTAACAACCGAAGATTTGTTATTGCTGATTTATCATTCGGTTTCTATTAAAAATGAAATTGTTTTACAGGATCCATTCGAAGAAAATGTTCGAAAATTATTAAATTTCGGACACACATTGGGTCATGTAATCGAAACGTATAGTCATTCAGGTAAGGGCATTCAACCTTTGTTACATGGCGAAGCAATTGCCATAGGCATGATTTTAGAAGCTTTTATTTCGTACAAAAAAGACTTGTTAACAAAAAATTCATATTTAGAAATAAAAGAAACTTTAAATTTGATGTTTGAAAGTATTGTTTTTACCGAAAATGATATTGAAATTTGTACCCATTTACTAATACACGATAAAAAGAATGTAAACGGTATTGTGCAGTTTACCTTGTTAAACGGTATTGGTAAGGGTGTTATTAATGAAGTTGTTGAAAGTGAATTGATTATCGAAGCTTTTAACGATTATTTGTGCAATTAATTTACTATTAACGTTACTAAATTTTGTAAGTGAACAAAAGTTATAACCTTCTTATAAAAAATGTTTTTAATCCGTTGGTTAAAAAAATCAGTCGGGTTGTAAAACAGTTGGGTTTATTGGTTACTTTAAATAAACCTTTAAAGGCTGTAATTGTAAGTAAAATCTACAATCAAAAATTATCGATTGCTTTTGCCAATCTAAGGGTTTGAAAATCGTATTTATATCAAATACACTTAACTAATTAATAATTTTTTAAAGCAGATTTTTTATGAATACAAAATATTTCGACTTAATAAACCAAACATTTTACTTTCCGCAAGAAGAGTTTACATTAAATAAAGACAATTTAATGTTCCATAATATCGATTTAATGAAATTGGTAGAACAATATGGAACACCTTTGAAATTTACCTATCTTCCACAAATTTCTAACAATATAAACAAGGCAAAAGGCTGGTTTAGACAAGCAATGGAAAAACATAAGTACGAAGGTAATTATTACTATTGCTATTGTACTAAAAGCTCGCATTTTGAATATGTTATGAACGAAGCTTTTAAGAACGATATCCATGTGGAAACGTCGTCGGCTTTTGATATTAATATTGTAGAAAATTTATTAGCGAACGGTAAAATCAATAAAAAAACGATTGTGATTTGCAATGGATTTAAACGCGATCAATATGTTGAAAATATTGCACGTTTAATTAACGGCGGACATAAAAATACCATTCCGATTATTGATAATTACGAAGAATTGGATTTGTTGCAAGAACGTATCAAAGGAAAATTTCAAATCGGAATCCGTATTGCATCAGAAGAAGAACCAAAATTCGAATTTTATACTTCGCGTTTGGGTATCGGCTACAAAAACATTCTTCCTTTTTACAGAAAAACTGTTGCCGAAAATACGAATGTTGAACTTAAAATGCTTCATTTCTTTATTAATACCGGTATTCGAGATACGGCGTATTATTGGAATGAATTGGGTAAATGTTTAAAAGTTTACACAAGTCTTAAAAAAGAATGCCCAACATTAACCGGTTTAAATATAGGCGGCGGTTTCCCAATTAAAAACTCGTTGAATTTTGATTACGATTACGCCTATATGGTTGATGAAATTGTCAATCAAATCAAAATGGCGTGTGAGGAAGCTGATGTAGATATGCCGAATATTTTTACTGAATTTGGATCGTTTACGGTAGGTGAATCGGGTGGAGCAATCTATAAAGTTTTGTATCAAAAACAACAAAACGATCGTGAAAAATGGAATATGATCGATTCATCTTTCATTACAACATTGCCTGATACTTGGGCAATCAATAAGCGATTCATTATGTTGGCTGTAAACCGTTGGAATGAATCATACGAGCGCGTTCTTTTAGGTGGATTAACTTGTGATTCTGATGATTATTACAATTCAGAACAAAACTGGAATGCTATTTATCTGCCTAAATTCAACAAAGAAAAGCCGTTGTATATAGGTTTCTTTAATACAGGTGCTTATCAGGAAACAATTGGCGGACAAGGTGGCATTCACCACTGTTTAATTCCGCAACCAAAACATATTTTAATAGATCGTGACGAAAACGGAATTCTGGCAACCGAAGTTTTCTCTGAACAGCAAACCGCAGACGACGTTTTAAAAATATTAGGATATTCAAATAATAAACAAACAAAATAATAAAGAAAAATAATAGAATTATGAAAGGACCAATTTCGCAATTTATCGAACATAATTACCGTCATTTCAACGCAGCAGCTTTAGTTGATGCCGCAAAAGGTTACGAACAACATTTATTAGAAGGCGGTAAAATGCTTATTTCGTTAGGTGGCGCAATGTCAACTGCAGAATTAGGTGTTTCGTTGGCAGAAATGATCCGTCAGGATAAAGTGCATATTATTTCTTGTACAGGTGCCAATTTAGAAGAAGATGTAATGAACTTGGTGGCACATTCGCACTACAAAAGAATTCCGAATTGGAGAGATTTAACGCCGGAACAAGAACGCGAATTATTAGATACGCACTTTAACCGTGTTACAGATACGTGTATTCCCGAAGAAGAAGCATTCCGCCGTTTGCAACAACATTTAGAGGATGTTTGGTATGCTGCAGAAGCTAAAGGAGAACGTTATTTACCGCACGAATTTTTATATCAGGTAGTTAACTCTGGAGTTTTAGAGCAGTATTATGAGATCGATCCAAAAGATTCTTGGATTGTTGAAGCAGCAAAGAAAAACCTGCCGATTGTTTGTCCGGGTTGGGAAGATTCTACAACAGGAAACATCTTTGCATCAAACGTAATTAAAGGAAATTTACAGGCATCAACAGTAAAATCGGGTATCGAATACATGATTTACTTAACAGAATGGTATCGTGCTAATTCTGGTGGTAAAGGTGTAGGTTTCTTCCAGATTGCTGGTGGTATTTCGGGTGATTTTCCAATTTGTGTTGTACCAATGATGTATCAGGATTTAGAGTGGGAAGATGTGCCTTTTTGGTCATATTTCTGTCAGATTTCTGATTCAACTACATCTTACGGTTCTTATTCTGGTGCAGTTCCAAACGAGAAAATTACTTGGGGTAAATTAGATATTGATACACCTAAATTTATGATCGAATCTGATGCTACTATTGTTGCACCGTTGGTATTTGCTTATATCTTAGGACAATAAAAAATTAACAAAAAAAGTTTCAAATAATTTGCATAATACAACACAGCTATTGTATTTTTGAAACACAATAACTACCACAATAATGAAGAGAATAATTGTTGATTACGCAAAATTAACAAACGAAATTTTAAGCTTGTTAGTCGAAAGATTTCCCGACGGATATGATGATGCCGACGTCATCCAATTTACCAATGCTAAAGGTGAACTTATTGAAGCTGTTGAAGTAAAAACCGACGATACTATTTATTTAGTAAAAGTAAGTACCAAGTTGCAAGACAGAATTGAAAATTTTGATGAAGAAGATATTTCTTCGGTTGATTCTATCAATGTAAAAGATTTGGATATGGACGAAGACGAAGACGATCAAAAATCAAAAAAAGCATCGAAAAAGAAGTCTGAAAAGAAAAAGAAAGCTGATGACGACGAAGATGAGGATTCAGATGATGAAAGCGACGACGAAGATGATGATTTTGATGATGACGATTTCGATGATGAGGATGATGAAGATTTTGACGACGAGGAAGATGACGATGACGACAAATAATAAAAAAATCTAACTTTTTAAAAAGTTAGATTTTTTTATGGAATCAATCCAGAAAAATCCAATCAAATAATAGCTAAAATAATTATAAAATAGTAATTTTACAGCCAAACAACACTTCGCTATGAGTTCAAAAATACTATTAACTTCCAAAGAAGTTGATATCATCTTACATCGTTTAGCGTGCCAGTTAATAGAAAAACACAACGATTTTTCTAACACGGTATTAATAGGTATTCAGCCGCGCGGCAAATTTTTGGCAGAGCGTATTTCAACTATTTTGAAAAATGAATACGGAATTCCATCAGTTGATTTAGGCTTTTTAGATATCACTTTTTTCAGAGACGATTTCCGTAGGAATGATAAGCCTTTGGAGGCAAATAAAACGCAGATTGATTTTTTGGTTGAAGATAAAAACGTGGTTTTTATAGATGATGTATTGCATACAGGCAGAAGCATTCGTGCAGCTTTAACTGCAATTCAATCGTTTGGCAGACCAAATGAAATAGAATTAATGGTATTGATAGATCGCCGTTTTAGCAGACATTTACCAATTCAGCCCGATTATCGTGGTCGCCAGGTTGATGCCTTTAACAACGAAAAAGTAAAAGTTCAGTGGAAAAACGAAGATGCGCCGGCAGACGAAGTTTATCTGATATCTAATCCTTCATAATTTAAAACAACACAACAGCAAATTCAAAATGAAAGAATTAAGCGTTAACCATTTATTAGGTATTAAATACATCAACAAAAATGATATTGATTTAATTTTTGAAACAGCAGATCATTTCAAAGAAGTAATTAATCGTCCTATAAAAAAGGTTCCGTCGTTAAGAGATATAACAATTGCCAACATTTTTTTCGAGAACAGTACCCGAACCAAATTATCTTTTGAATTGGCACAGAAACGTTTGTCTGCAGATGTTATCAGTTTTTCGGCAGCACAGTCTTCTGTTAAAAAAGGCGAAACGCTGATTGATACCGTTAACAACATCCTTTCAATGAAGGTTGATATGGTTGTAATGCGTCACAGCAACCCGGGTGCGGCTCACTTTTTATCGCGCAATGTAAAGGCAAGTATTGTAAATGCTGGTGATGGCGCGCACGAACATCCAACACAGGCTTTGTTAGACAGTTTTTCAATTCGCGAACGTTTGGGCGAAGTTGCAGGTAAAAAAGTTGTTATTGTGGGCGATGTTTTGCATTCGCGTGTAGCATTATCGAATATTTTTGCTTTGCAAATGCAAGGAGCCGAAGTGATGGTTTGCGGACCAAAAACCTTGATTCCACGTTATATTACCGATTTAGGTGTAAAGTACGAACCAAATTTGCGTAAAGCTTTAGAATGGTGCGATGTTGCAAATATGCTGCGTGTACAAAACGAACGGTTAGATGTGAATTATTTCCCATCAACTCGAGAATATGCCCAACAATACGGTGTTGACAAAGCATTGTTAGATTCTTTAAACAAAGAAATCGTGATTATGCACCCTGGACCAATTAACCGTGGTGTTGAAATTACGTCTGATGTTGCCGATTCGCAACAATCTGTAATTTTAGATCAGGTAGAAAACGGTGTGGCAGTACGTATGGCAGTTATTTATTTGCTTGCATCTAAAATAAAATAATTGTATTTTTAAAAGAAAATATGAAATCGCCATTAATGAATTGTTTGTTGCAAACAAACACATATAAAGATATAGCGATTCCATATGACCAATAAAAAATATATATTTACATATGAAAGTAAAAGAGAAAAATAACGTTGTTGTATTTAAAAAAAGTAGCGAAGATCTTAGTGATTTTGCTGAAAAAATAATCGATCAGCCAAACGTATTTAAAGATAAAAACATCATTATAGATTTAGAAGAGATAGCATTACGTCCATCTGGAATTATACCTTTTGAATCATTAGCGGTGCTTCAGAAAAAACAAAAAAAGTCGTTTGTAATTGTTGCCGATATTGATTTTGACGAAGTATCAGAAGAAATAATCGTTGTACCAACACTTCAAGAAGGTTTCGATATCATTGAAATGGAAGAAATTGAAAGAGATTTAGGGTTTTGAAAGTCGAATCAATAAAAACCTATAAAAACCTAAAAATTTGTAGTTATTGAATGTTAAATTTTATTTTTATTAAAAAAATTAACATTGGAAAATCTTAAAAATAGCCAATA
>CAJYTF010000061.1 GCA_913777665.1 uncultured Myroides sp. | reverse complement strand
GTTGAAGTTTTGAACGTTTATAATTGTATTGTCTCTTGTTGTTACAATAGTAGTTTGTTCTGACCCGAACCCTTGTTGTGCCTGTTGTGGAGTAGCCGGTGTACCTTCGCCCCTAACCACCAAGTATCTGATACCCAATGATTGTAGAGGAGCTATCTGATCAAACGTTCCGTCTTCACCATTTCCACCACATGTTTGCGGAATATCTCCATAACTACCTGTATTCATAACCACACGCTTATCTGCAGAAACCAACGAACCTATTGGTGCATTAAACAAATAACTTTGTCCCCTATCTAAGGTTATAGTAGCAGCCGGTAAAGTTACTGTGGTATTGTCTTCTGTAGCCATAACCGAATAAACTGGTGAACCAGTATCTAACCCTTGAACTGAAGTACGATAATAACCTACTCGAAATTCTATTCCTAATCCTTCACGACCAAAACTAACTAAAGATGCATTCCCTTTAATGTTAGCAACTGTACTACCTGCAGTATCCGACGCTATATTTCGTAAATTAACCATTACTGGGTGGCTTGCTTCTATTATCAAACCTTTGTCATTCTCAATAAGATTTAATGCGTTTTTGGGAGAGGTAGCAATAGCTCCGGTAAAACGATATGATACCGGATTGTTTTCTGTAACGGTTAAAGTGGTAATAAACGTTCCGTCACTTTTACTAATATCAACTGTAACAGTAGTGCCAGGTTCCACGGTACCAATTACAATTTCATTAGCATCGTTCCAATATTGCCAAGGTGCCGGTGCAATATAATGTTGGGTGTAGTATTGGGCAAAACTGTTGGTTGTAAACAACAG
The DNA here is from genome assembly GCA_913777665.1 of uncultured Myroides sp. Lineage (GTDB taxonomy): Bacteria > Bacteroidota > Bacteroidia > Flavobacteriales > Flavobacteriaceae > Flavobacterium. The sequence goes on along the minus strand of CAJYTF010000061.1, from coordinate 24,291 downwards.
TAAAATCAGGAAATATAAATGTTTCATAAAATGTAGTGAATTTTAACAAATATAACATTAGTTTTAACAAATTTTATTCAATTAGTATTTTTTTTTAAATTCAAACTTTAAATACGAATAAATATTAAAACATTACTTATGTAATTTTGAAAAATATTAAAATACTTTCTTGAAAAATTTTCTAAAAAATTGATCACTATATTTTTTTCACTGAAGAGAAAAATCAATCATTTCTCTTAAACTCACTCAAAATAATAGCGGTTGCGGTTGCTACGTTTAAACTTTCGGTTTGTTGTAAATCGCCAAAACGTGGAATAGCAATTTTAGCAGTTACCAAAGCTTCAATTTCTTTTGATATTCCGTTAGCTTCGTTACCCATTACAATAATTCCATCGGTTGGTAAATCAGTTTTGTAAATATTGGTTCCATCCATAAAAGTTCCAAAAACAGGCTCGTTGGTATCCTTTAAATAATCAACTAAATTGGTATAAAAAATATTTACTCGCGTTAACGACCCCATAGTTGCTTGTACCACTTTAGTGTTGTAAACATCAACCGTTTCGTTACTGCAAATTAAATCGGCAACACCAAACCAATCACACAAACGAATAATAGTTCCTAAATTTCCGGGATCTCGTACATTGTCTAAAGCAATTTTCAATCCGTTGGGCTGTGGCAATGTATCATCTTTCATTTTAAAAACAGCCAAACAATCGTTCGGTGTTGTTAAAGACGATATTTTCTTAAGGTCGGCTTCACTAATTTCTGTTACAAATTCCTTCGAAACATTAAAATTTAACTGCTTGGTTGTATAGATATGTTCTAACTGCAACGTAGAGTTTAGCAGTTCGTTAATTACCTTAAATCCTTCGGCAACAAAAACTTTATTTAAATCGCGGAATTTTTTTTGCTTTAATTGCGTTATATATTTGATTTGGTTTTTAGTAAGCATTCGTGAAAAGTTGTAATTTTACCAATTGAAATTGTTATGTCCTTGAGAAATATTTTATCAAAATTAGTGTTTATTACTGTAATTTCAAGCATTTTTTTGGCTTGTTCGTTAACAAAGCGCGTACCTGCTGATGAACGACTGCTAACGGAAAATGAAATTTTGGTAAACAATAAGAAAGAAACCAGCGAAGTTATTGTTAAACAGTTGTATCAGCAGCCTAACAGCAACTTTTTGGGTTACCGTTTGCGTTTGCACATGTACAATATGGCAAAGGTAAATCCCGATTCTACCTATCAGGCGTGGTTAGATAAACATCCGAATACCGAACGTTTTCTAGCAAAACTTTTATCTGCAAAACAGGTAGATCGTTTGGGAACATCGTTTTTTGTTTCGGGTATGGGCAGAACTTTAAAAGATTTAGGCGAAGCGCCTGTTATTTATGATGGCGAAAGAACTAAAAAATCGGTGATTCGTTTAAAAAACCATTATTTTAATGAAGGATATTTCAACACTAAAATTTCGTACGGATTAGACAGTTTAAAACCTAAAAAAGTCAGTGCGCATTACACAATTAATACAGGAAAACCTTATGTTTACGATAGTATTGCGGTAATTGTAAAATCGCCCGAATTAGATTCTCTTTACAAAACCAATACACGTGCAAGTGTTGTAAAAAAAGGCGATCAGTACAATGCTGCAAAATTAGATGAAGAACGCGAACGTATTACTACTTTTTTTAGAAACAACGGTGCATACGATTTTCAGAAAACCTATATTAATTACGAAGCCGATACGTTAAAAAACAACCATACAACGGATATTTATCTGAATATCGACAATAAAAACATCAAGCAAGGTGATACGTTGGTTACCGAGCCTTTTAAACTTTACAAAATCAGCAAGGTAAATCTTTATACAAGTAACACATCGGCAGAATACGAAACCATTACCGATTCTGTTCAATACAAAAATTTAAACATTTACAGTAAAGGTCCGTTAAGTTACAAGCCAAAAGTGTTGCGCAATGCGGTTTTTATCGATGAAGACAGTTATTTTTCAGATATGCGTCGTTTAATTACTTCGCGTTCATTAAGCAATTTAAAGGTTTTTAATTATCCAACCATTGAATACGTTCCCGATACGCGCGATAGTTTGGGTAAATCGTTGATTGCAAATATCACATTGAATCCTAAAAAACGTATTATTTTTAATCCTTCGATCGATTTAAATCACTCAAACATTCAAGATTTCGGTATTCAGGGAAATATAGGTTTTGTTTTTAGGAATGTATTTAAAGGTGCAGAAATTTTAGACATTGGATTCAGAGGAAACATCGGTTCGTCAGCATCCAGGTATCGTAACGAACAAAATACCTTTTTTGATATTTTGGAATATGGTGCCGATGTAAAACTGACCTTTCCAAGATTTTTATTCTTTCCAAATATTATAGATAAATTGGTAGATCGAACATCGTTTCCAAATACTTCGTTAAGTGTCGGATTTTTCAACCAGCAGAATATTGGTTTAGATAAACAGAATCTTACAGGAATTTACAACTACTCTTGGTCGTACAAACGCAGAAACACCATTAGTTTTGATCTTTTTAACCTGCAATTTGTCCGCAACATGAATCCGGGGAACTATTTTAAGGTATATCGATCTTCTTACAATACGTTGAATGTAATTGCGGATAGAACTGATGTTAACCCTGACTATTTAGACGAAAACGGAAACTTAACAATTGAAGGTGGCGGTGCCGATCGCTTTATGAATGATGTTTATAATGGAAATACAAACGCTAACGAACAAGACACCCAAACTGTTTTAAGTATTGCCGAAAGAAAACAGCGTTTAACAGAAAACAACCTAATTTTGGCGAGTAACGTGGTGTACACCTACTCTAACCGATTCAGTATTAAAGATCAGGATTTTTTTACTTTTAGAACTAAAATCGAATCAGCAGGAAATATTTTAAATGCCATAGCAAAATCAAACAGTAAAACCAATGACAATGGTAAACACACCGTTTTAGATGTAGCGTATTCGCAATACATTAAAGGCGAAGTAGATTTTATAAAGTATTTTGATTTAGGAAATAAAAACGTAATTGCATTGCGGGCTTTTGGTGGTATCGCCATTCCGTATGGCAACAGCGACAACATTCCGTTTTCGCGAAGTTATTTTGCAGGTGGATCTAACGATAACCGTGCATGGCAGTCTTATCGTTTAGGACCAGGTCGCAGTGGCGGAGTTTTAGATTTTAACGAAGCAAATATGAAGTTAGCCTTTAATGCAGAATATCGTTTTAATGTCAGCGGACCTTGGAATATGGCATTATTTGCCGATGCTGGAAACATTTGGAATGCTTTAGATAATATTACCGACGAAGAAATGACCTTTAACGGATTAAAATCTTTAAAAGATTTGGCATTGGGTACAGGTTTGGGTATTCGGTATGATTTTAACTTCTTTGTTATTCGTTTAGATTTAGGTTTTAAAACATACAATCCCGCAAACGAAGCCAACCGAAAGTGGTTTAAAGAGTGGAATTTAAGTAAAACCGTTTTAAATGTCGGAATTAATTATCCGTTTTAATAAAATTACTACTTTTGTAAGCTAAACTAAAATTAAAAATAAAACATACAACCTATAAATATGGCACATAACATTAAGCCGGGTGTTGCTACCGGCGATCAAGTTCAGGAAATATTTAACTACGCAAAAGAAAAAGGCTTTGCTTTACCGGCTATAAACGTAACAACATCTAGCACTATTAACGGTGTTTTAGAAACAGCTGCTAAATTAAACGCACCGGTAATCATTCAGTTTTCTAACGGTGGCGGTTTGTTTATGGCAGGAAAAGGTTTAAACAACGATAACGAACGTGCAGCTATTGCAGGATCTATCGCGGGTGCAAAACAAGTACACGAATTGGCAGAATTATACGGTGCAACTGTTATTTTACATACCGATCACTGTGCTAAAAAATTATTGCCTTGGATTGATGGTTTGTTAGATGCCAGCGAAAAATTCTATAAAGAAAACGGCAAACCATTGTTTTCTTCGCACATGATTGATTTATCGGAAGAACCAATCGAAGAAAACATCGAAATTTCTAAAAAATATCTTGAGCGTATGAGCAAAATGGGTATGACTTTAGAAATTGAATTAGGTATTACGGGTGGTGAAGAAGACGGCGTAGATAATTCACACGTAGATTCATCAAAACTATACACACAACCAAAAGAAGTAGCTTACGCTTACGAAGAATTAATGAAAGTATCGCCTCGTTTCACCATTGCAGCAGCTTTTGGTAACGTACACGGAGTTTACAAACCAGGAAACGTAAAATTAACTCCGAAAATTTTAGATAATTCACAAAAATACGTTCAAGATAAATTCAGCACAAAAAGCAATCCGGTAGATTTCGTTTTCCACGGCGGATCAGGATCAACTTTAGAAGAAATTCGCGAAGCAATATCTTACGGTGTAATTAAAATGAATATCGATACCGATTTACAGTTTGCTTTTACCGAAGGCGCTCGTGATTACATCTTATCTAAAAAAGATTATTTAATGACGCAAATTGGAAATCCGGAAGGCGAAGAAGTTCCAAACAAAAAATATTACGATCCACGTAAATGGTTACGCGAAGGCGAATTAACATTCAACAAACGTTTAGAACAAGCTTTTGCCGATTTAAACAACGTTAAAACATTATAATTAATTACGTTTAAGAAAACCTTAAACTTAAAACCTTAAACTAAATAACATGGCTTGGTTTAAAAGAAAAGAAAAAGGAATTACAACCCCAACCGAAGATAAAAAAGATACGCCCAAAGGTTTATGGTACAAAACACCAACCGGGAAAATTATAGAATCGGAAGAACTGGCTAAAAATTTGTGGATTTCTCCGGAAGATGATTACCACGTTAGAATTGGAAGTAAAGAATATTTTGAAATTTTATTTGACGACAATAAGTTCAAAGAATTATTTGGTTCTATCACGGCGAAAGACCCTTTAAAATTTGTTGATACCAAAAAGTACAGCGAACGTTTAAAAGAAGCTAAAGACAAAACCAATTTAAAAGATGCGGTACGCGTTGCGGTTGGAAAATCTAAAGGAGCAGATTTAGTTGTTGCCTGTATGGATTTTGCTTTTATTGGTGGATCTATGGGTTCTGTTGTAGGTGAAAAAATTGCACGAGGAATTGATTATTCTATCAAAAACAACATCCCGTTCATGATGATTTCAAAATCGGGCGGTGCACGTATGATGGAAGCTGCATATTCGTTAATGCAAATGGCAAAAACATCGGCAAAATTAGCGCAGTTGGCAGATGCTAAAATTCCTTACATATCTTTATGTACCGATCCAACAACAGGTGGAACAACGGCTTCTTACGCAATGTTGGGCGATATTAATATTGCAGAACCTGGTGCTTTAATTGGCTTTGCAGGTCCACGTATTGTAAAAGATACAACAGGTAAAGATTTACCGGATGGTTTCCAAACATCAGAATTTTTATTAGAACACGGTTTTTTAGATTTTGTAGTTCATAGAAAACAGTTGAAAAACAGAGTAAACTTATACATAGATTTGGTTTTAAACAGACCATTACGTTAACAAAAAGCATTGCAATAGCAATGCTTTTTTGCTTATTAAGCAGTATTTACAAGATAAATTTGCAATAGCATAATAAAAAAACAAAAGCTATTTTAAACATTATCAAAACTTTAAAAAATAATTACAAATTAGTTTTTTAAAACCCTTGTAAAATAAAATAAACGTTCTATATTTGCAGTCGCAATACAGACTTACGGTTTGTTTTGATTCGCTCGAGTGGTGGAATTGGTAGACACGCTGGACTTAAAATCCAGTGAGCAGTAATGTTCGTGCGGGTTCAAGTCCCGCCTTGAGTACTTTTTATTTGCAGATATTGAAAATGTTTTTAAATTTGCAAACTATGTTCTTTACATAAAAATAATATGCGAAAATAGCTCAGTTGGTAGAGCGCAACCTTGCCAAGGTTGAGGTCGCGGGTTCGAACCCCGTTTTTCGCTCAACGTTGTTACAATTGCTCGAGTGGTGGAATTGGTAGACACGCTGGACTTAAAATCCAGTGAACAGTAATGTTCGTGCGGGTTCAAGTCCCGCCTTGAGTACTAACGTTTTTTTTTATTATTTGCGAAAATAGCTCAGTTGGTAGAGCGCAACCTTGCCAAGGTTGAGGTCGCGGGTTCGAACCCCGTTTTTCGCTCTAAAATCTATTTATCTGCTCGAGTGGTGGAATTGGTAGACACGCTGGACTTAAAATCCAGTGAGCAGTAATGCTCGTGCGGGTTCAAGTCCCGCCTTGAGTACAAAATCCTGAATGTAAATTCAGGTTTTTTTGTTATTGTACTGTAAGTCTTCAAAGTAAATTAGACAGTTAAATATAAAAACTAATTTAGTGTTTAATTTATTAATTTTTGTTGGTTGTACAATTGTCTTTGAATTGTGCTATTTTTTATTTCATTTCTTTTTTCTAATATTTTATCAGATCTTCCATGATATACATCTGCGGGAGTCAGATTTTTTAGCGATTCGTGATACCTGTCGTTATTGTAATGATTAACAAAATCATTTAAAGCATCGATTAATTCTTCTGGATGATAAAAATAATTAAGCTTTACCACATTTTTCATTGTTCTGTGATAGCGTTCAATTTTACCTTGAGTTTGCGGATGCATGGGTTTTCCGTGAACTTGTTTCATATCCAGCTCTTCTTTAAGATATTTTTTTAAATCGTTCGATACATAACAAGGTCCGTTGTCTGATAAGAGTTTTGGTTTTCGCTTTGTTTTTAAACGTGCTTTTGCAATTGCAGTATCCACGGTTCTTTTTACATCATCAGCCTTCATGGAATCACATAACTCCCAGTGAATAATGTATCTGCTGTAATCATCTAAAATAGTACTTAAATAATACCAGCCCCAGCCTATGATTTTAAAATAAGTAAAATCGGTCTGCCACATTTGGTAAACAAATTGGGTTTTATCCTTAAATTCATTTGATGCAGCAATTAAAATATGATTTGGCGCTGCAATTAACCCTCGTTGCTTTAGGATGCGGTACACGCTTGATTCAGAAATATAAATTCCTTGCTCGTCGGTGATTTTATATGCCAGTTCACGTGCGGACAATTCTGTATGTTCCAAGGCTAATGCAACTACCAGATTTTTCTGATCTTCCGGTATACTGTTCCATTGATTGTTAGTTAGCCTTTTAGTTGGTTTTAATCCATCAAAACCTGCTTTAAGATAATTGTTATACCATTTGTAAAACGTACTTCGTGGTACTCCAAATTCATCAAGTGTTCGTTTTACACCTAACTCGCTGCGTGTAACCTGCTGAATTATTTCATATTTCTCTGATGCCGATAATCTCATATAGCTTTTATACTGTTTGATTAATCGAGCATCTCCAAGCTTTTTTTTACAATATCGTAGCGTAAAACTAGATCCGCAACCATTTCTTTTAAGCGGGTGTTTTCTTTCTTTAAATCCAATACCTCGTCGCTGGTAGCTTCACGTGTTATATCTCCTGACAACCGCTATTTACCGGCTTCTAAAAATTCTTTGTTCCATGCATAAAATTGTGATTGGGCTATACTGTGCTTTCTGCACAACTCTGCTACAGAAGTTTCTGCACGCAAAGCTTCCATTACAATTAAGATCTTTTGTTCGGCTGTAAAAATACGTCGTGTGTTTTTACGGATGTCTTTTACAAAATTCTCTGCTGATTTCTTTTTTGGTGTTGCCATAATTAAAGTTACATTTTTTTATGAAAACACTCCTTTAGTTTCTTTTATAAAATGTCTACTTTTTGCTGACGATTTACAAGAGTACAGGACTGTTTGTACCTTTTAGATCTCAGAAGTTTATGGATAATTACGATGCCATTAAAAACGATTACCGCGTTACAATAGAAACCGAGTTGTTGCCAATAGCAGTGGGAGTTGGTTACAACTTTAAACTCAATTAAACAAATTAATAACGATAACTAAATAAGTTAGATTGTTTTGCATAAATCTACAATTGTGGTAATATAATAGATTTGGAAATAAAAAAACCTGTTTACACAATAAACAGGTTTTTTATTTTTCGTTAATTTAATGTGCATTTTTAATCTTTGGTTAATAATGGGCGATTAAAAGTTAAAAGAAGATTTTATTTAAAATCCCTATAATTACAATGCCAGTTTCTATGCGAATTTTATTATTTTGCTGTGGTTGTTCTATTAAATAAGTCTCGGAATTGATACAATAAACGTTCTATCAATCGTAAATCCTCTGTAATAATATCAGCTGTTCCTGACATTTCCTGCTGAAATACAATTTTTTTATGGTATGAAGTCTCTAAACCATTGGGTAAGGATACATCTATAAGTAGATTGTTATCTTTATCGGGTGTAAGTGAAATAGATTTTATTGTACCTTTTAGAATTCCAAATTCCCTATCCGGATAATTTGTTAAACGAATATTTACTTCCTGTCCTGTTTTTATCTTTCCTGAATTAAGTAATGGAGCTTTTATTTTTCCAATTAAATCCGATTGAGCTTGTGGTATAATAACAAAAGTATTTTCTCCTGCGTTTATCGTTTGGTTTTCTGTCCAAATCTGCATAAATGAGACCTGCCCTGAAATGGAAGAGCGTAGTACATAAGTTAATTCCCACTCTGTAATAGCTTTTTTTAGCTGGTTAAAAGAAAGAATCGCATTTCTCAATAAATTAATGCCATCACGTGATTGATTCACGGTAGTTGTTCTTTTGTCTCTGTTTAAATCATTTAACGAAGAGCGTAACTGCGAAATTTGTGACTCCAGACTGTTGCTATTTTTTTCATGTTGAAGGTATTCTACATTTTTCTGTTCCCATTCCTGTGTTGAGATGACCCCTTTTTCGTGGAGTTTTCTGTTTCGTTCCAGTTCTTGTTTTTTGTATTGAAGTTCTCTTCTTCCAATTTCTTTCTGTTCAATGAGCAACTTTAACCTTTCGTGTTGTTGGGAAGTTTCGGTATTTTGAGCACGAATGTCTATTTGATAAGGTTCAAGATCTTTATTGAGTTTATATGCTAGATAATCCTTTTCAAACAAAGCATAAGCAGTCTCAATATTTCCAAGATTTAAGACAGGCAGTTTTTCTAATGGAAAATTGAAATCCTCCTGATTGGTTTTGATATTATCAATAACTGATTTCAACAAAAAAACATCAGTGTAATCTGCGGGATTCTCTATTACAGCTAAAGGCGTATCTGCAGTAACAATACTTCTGTCCTTAACCAATATTTTTTCAATTTTTCCGGAACTTTTCGCTACTAATTTTTCCGGAGGAATTTGTGTTGTTATGGTTATTTGTGTTGTAACAATTTCGGGATATTTAAGAAACCACGAAAAAAACAAGACAAGTACTATTATAATAAGAATAATAGCATTTCCCCAGCGAATCATCCAATGCGGCATACGGGTTAATATATCTTGTACCTCCTCGCTTCTTAACTCTATTTCTCTTTCGTCTGACATATTAATTTCCCAATTGTAATTGATTTTTAACCAATTCGTAATAAATTCCTTTTAAAGCTATTAATTCTGTGTGGGTTCCCTGTTCTATTATTTTCCCTTTATCTAATACAACAATTTGATCTGCATTCATTACCGTACTTAATCTGTGTGCAATTACCACAACCGTTTTGTTTTTATAAAAAACATTTAGTTTTTCCATAATTTCTTTTTCGTTATTGGCATCTAAAGCACTGGTTGCTTCGTCAAAAAATAACATTTCAGGGTTTTTATAAACTGCTCTTGCAATTAAAAGACGTTGCTTTTGCCCGGTACTCATTCCTGTTCCCTCCATTCCAATTTTTGTATTAAAACCTAAAGGAAGACTGTCTACGTAGCTTTTTATATTGGCTACATCTGAAGCATATAGTAATCGTTCTTTATCAATTATATCTACACCAATAGCAATATTATTTGCCAGAGTATCGTTAAATATATAGCCCTCTTGCATTACCGAACCAATGTGAGCCCGCCAAGTTTTTTGCGAAATATTTTTTAAGTCTATTGAGTCATAATTAATAATTCCTTGAATAGGTTCATAAAATTTTAAGAGCATTTTCATAAGAGTAGTTTTTCCACTACCACTAGTACCTACAATTGCTGTAATTTTGTTCGCAGGAATGGTTAAATTCAAGTCTTCTAATACAATTTGATCTGAACCGGTGTATCGAAAAAAAATATTTTTAAGAGTAATGTTTGCTTTTTTAGGAATGTCTTTAATTGTTTCATCTTCGTTTTGTACTTCATCTTCTTTGTCGTGAATCTCTTCTAAACGAGCTAACGATATTTTAGCATCTTGTAATTCTCTTACAAATTCAATCAATTGAATTATTGGACCGTTCAGGTTTCCTACAATAGATGAGATTGCCATCATCATCCCTAAGGTAATTTCACCATCTATAACTAGTTTTGCTGACAGAAAAACAATGACTATGTTTTTTAATTCATTTATGAAATTAGAACCTATACTTTGGGTTTGCTCCAAAACCAATCCTTGCATAGAAACTTTAAACAATCGTGCCTGTACATATTCCCAACCCCAGCGTTTCTGTTTTTCTGCATTATGAAGCTTAATTTCCTGCATTCCGTTGATCAGCTCCATTACTTTGCTTTGTTCCTGACTTATTTCAGAGAATCGCTTATAATCCAATGTCTCCCTGCGTTTAAGAAAAATAAGTATCCAACCAAAATACAAGAAACTTCCGATAAAAAAAACAGTAAATATTTGCAAATTATAATATGCCAGAATTCCTCCCATGATGAGCATATTCACAAATGAAAACAAAACATTTAAGGACGAAGTAGTCAAAATCCTTTCAATTCTATTGTGATCATTAATCCGTTGCATAATATCTCCTGTCATTCGCACATCAAAAAATGAAATTGGAAGGTTCATTAATTTAATAAAGAAATCTGAAATTAATGAAATGTTTATTCGTGTTGAAAGATGCAACATAATCCAGCTTCGTATAAACTCTAGGGCTGTTTTTCCAAGAAATAAAAAAAGCTGTGCAATAAGCACTAACCAAATAAAGTGAATATTTTGGTTCTGAATTCCCACATCAACAATGCTCTGTGTTAAAAACGGAAAGATTAATTGCAGAATACTTCCTGCTAACAGACCAATAGCCAATTGTACAATAAAAGATTTATAACGTATCAGATATTTTGACAGATAACTTATATTATATCCTTTCTTGTCTTCGTCATAAGATTCCTGTTCATAAAATGCAGGTGTTGTTTCTAGCAATAAAGCAATACCTTCTTCTGTTTTTTCATCCGCATTATTACCTATCCAAAATTTCAAAAATTCTTCTTTTGTGTATTCCAATAAGCCAAACGCAGGATCAGAAATGTATAGCTTTTCAATCTTGGATTTTTTGCTTTTTATTTTGTAAAGTACAACATAATGATTTTTGTTCCAATGTAAAATACAAGGTAACGAAGCCTCTAATAGACTATTTAAAGATAATTTAACCCCTAATGTTCTAAACCCTAAATGCTCTGCCGCTTCGCTTATACCCAGCAATGAACTTCCTGAACGGGTGGTTTCTGCAAGTTCTCTTAATTGTTGTATATTAAGACTTTTTTTATAATGTTTGGCTATGATTTTTAAACAGGTAGGTCCACAATCTTTTGAATCTGCTTGTATAAAGCTGGGGAATTTATACATTTTTATAATTTAATCATTTTGTATTTCAACATCAATTTCATCCGAATCTAAGTCTGTTAATAAAAAACTATCCCAGCCTCGTTTCAATTCATCATCTGCGAGTACGAAATATACACCTATTGTACCTTCTAAAAAAGAAGTATTCTTTGCCCAAATTATACTTTTATCAGCAGTTGAATTTGGAAATTCTATTTGATTGTCACCGATTAAAGACAATGTACTTTTTATAGTATTTAATAAATCGTCAATGTAGTCGGTGATTTTATTGCATTTTATAATGGAATTGATTCGCTTTAAAACCAATACGATACCTGATAAGCCATGGCATATTCCTAAATCGTAATAACTGTCTTTTTCGTTGTAAAAGACTAAACAATCTTTAGGATCATATTGAATTGAATTATAGATAATTTCCTTTACTTTTTCAAGAAACTCCTCATTTTTTGTTACTTTATAATACCAAGTAAAGGCTGTAGCTATAGACAAATCACCATAACACCAAGCCAATCTTGATCTTACATCGCTTTTGTTATTTCTATACAATAAATTATCACTATTAGTTTTTTTTGTATTTGCTAGGTATTTTACAAATGAAGTCAAGTAATCTACATAAATACTGTTGTTTTCTTCTTTTAGAAAAAGGATACTTTTACTTAAACAAGAAATGATACCCGACAAACCATGTGCTTGCCCCAAGTCATCTATATTATCTTTAATCAACCTATTTGCTAATAAGAACAACTTATCCGTTAATTCGCATGTAGCTTTGATATCTTTAATACATATAAAATAATTTAAACAAGAAATAATTCCTTCAAAAGTGTCATAGTTTTTTATGCGAAACATTTCTTGAGAATTTGTTAAAATTAATTCAGAATAATCTTCTTTAAAATTATCCTCTATATATTTAAAAGAATTGCTATGCTTGCTTAAATAATTTAAAGTTAGCCCAACACCCGATAGTCCATATAGATTTGCGGGAATATAATCTGCGTTTTCCAATTCTGCAAAGAAACCGTTAAGTAGTTCTTCTGCTTCTTTAGTGTTATAGTTTGCTAGTAACGAAACATAGGGTAAGTTATTAAAGATCCTATATCCTTGAAAGAAATCTTTATCTTTTATCAAATTATAGTTTATCATTCCTTTTTATTTTAAAACAGTAATTATAGAGTGCAGATGTTCTTCTTTGTACATTGACGGAGACAAATCAAAATAAATAAAGTCTTCGATACCGGTCGAAGAGGATATATTATAAATATAATCTTTTACTTTATCAGGTTTACCTACGATGTTTACGTCCCATGTTGAATTATCGTGAACAAATTCTTTCAGTCTTTTTTTAGCTAAGCCTTCATTATTTGCACAAACTCCGGAAAAACAAAGAGATATATTAGGAATTCTTTTATTAATTTTAAAAAAATCATCCTGATATATCTTTATACTTTCAATCATCTGGTTATCAAATGGTCTTCCATGAAAAATAGATATACATAAATCTGAATTGTATTTAATTGAGTAATTCATGCTGTTAGAACTTGCTCCTAAAGCTATTACAGTTGGAGGATATATATCATATGGAGGTACAGAAATGATGTCGTGTTTATTATGTATGAATTTTATTAAATCGTCATATTTTTCATTAAAATCATCAATTTCTGTATAGTTATTATAAAAAACATGTTCTAAATAATCATTAGGAACTGAACCACTAGAAATACCTAGTTCTATTCTATCTTCATGTAAAGCCGATGCTAATCTAAAATCATTTGCAATTCTATAAGGATTGTTTACTTTCAATATAACACCCGCTGCACCAACTTTAATAGTATCTGTGTATCCGGCAGCTAATAGTACCATTAAGGAAGTATTTCTCCAAACTGCATTATGTACATGATGTTCTGCGAACCAATATCTGTTGAAACCTAACTCTTCTGCGGTTACTACATTTTGAAATGTAGTATTTATAATTTCGACTGATTTTTCTTTATGTAACGATATTAATCCTAAATCTAAAATACCTAAATTCATAAAACACTATAATTATGAGTCTTTGCTATATAAAACAAGGACTTAATTAAATTTCTACCACAATGATAGAGGTGAGTGCAAATTGTACCTTTACAAAGCCTTTTGCAATCCGCCATTTTGCTTCACAATAAATAAACCTATTACCTGTTAATGCCGTATTTAATTTAACTGAGTCATTTATTCCTCTGAACCTAAATCCGTTAATAAAAAATTATCCCAGCCTTCTTTCAATTCATGATCTGAGAGTACGAAATATACACCTATTGTACCTTCTAAAAAAGAAGTATTCTTTGTCCAGATTACAGTCTTATCAGCCGCTACATTTGGAAATTTTACTTCATTGTCACCAATTAAAGATAATGTACTGCTTATAGTATTTAATAAGTCGTTAATATATTCGGTGATTTTATTACATTTTATAATAGAATTGATTCTTTTTAAAACCAATACGATACCTGATAAGCCATGGCATATTCCTAAATCGTAATAGCTTTCTTTTTCGTTATAAAAAACAAAACAATCTTTCGGATCATGTTGAATTGAATTATAGATAATTTCCTTTACTTTTTCAAGAAACTCTTCATTTTTTGTTACTTTGTAATACCAAGTAAAGGCTGTAGCTATAGACAAATCACCATAACACCAAGCTAATCGCGAAGTTATTCCGCTTTTGTTATTTCTATACAATAAATTATCACTATTAGGTTTCTTTGTATTTGCCAGGTATTTTACAAATGAAGTCAAGTAATCTACATAAATGTTGTTATTTTCTTCTTTTAGAAAAAGTATACTTTTACTTAAAGAAGATATAATTCCCGATAAGCCATGCGCTTGTCCTAAGTCATTTATATTATCTTCAACCAATCTATTTGCTAGTAAGAACAACTTATCCGTTAATTCTCGTGTAGCATTGATATCTTTAATACATATAAAATAATTTAAACAAGAAATAATTCCTTCAAAAGTGTCAAAGTTCTTTGTGTGAAACATTTCTTTAGAATTCATTAAAATCAACTCAGAATAATCGTTCTTAAAATCCTTCTCTATTTCTATAAAAGAGCCACTAAACTTGCTTAAATAGTTTAAAATTAAACCAATACCTGATAGTCCGTATAAATTTACGGGAATGTAATCTGCATTTTCTAATTCTGTAAAGAAACTATTAAGTATTTTTTCTGCTTCTTTAATATTATAATTTGCTATTAATGAAACATATGGCAAGTTGCTCAAGATTCTATAGCCTTCAAAAAAATCATTATCTTTAATTAAATTGTGATATATCATTCCTTTTTTATTTTAAAACAGTAATCAGAGAGTGTAGATGTTCTTCATGATATATTGATTGAGACAAATCACAATAAATAAAGTCTTCAATACCCGTTGAAGACGATATATCATAAATGAATTTTTTTACTTTTTCAGGAGTACCTACTACGTTTACGTCCCATGTGGAATTATCAGGAAGGAATTCTTCCAGTCTTTTTTTAGCTAAGTCTTCATTATTTGCACAAACTCCAGAAAAACAGATAGAGATGTTAGGAACTCTTTTGTTTAGTTTAAAAAATTCATCTCTATAAAATTTTATATTTTCAATCATTCGTGCACTAAAAGGTGTACCATGGAAAATAGATATACATAAATCTATATTGTATTTAATTGAATAACTCATACTATAATAACTAGCTCCTAAAGCTATCATATTAGGTGGTTTTATATCATATGGAGGTACAGAAATGATGTCGTGTTTATTATGAATAAATTTAATTAAATCATCATATCTTTCATCAATACCGTCTATTCCATTTGATTTATCATAAAAAAGATGTTCTAAAAATTTTTCACTAACTGTACCTCTGGAAATACCTAAATCTATTCTATCTTCGTATAAAGACGATGCTAGTCTAAAATCATTGGCAATTCTATATGGGTTGTTTACCTTTAATGTAACGCCTGCTGTGCCTACTTTAATAGTATCCGTGTATCCCGCAGATAATATTACCATTAATGAAGTGTTTCTCCAAGCTGTATCAGGTGCATGATGTTCTGCGAACCAATATCTATTAAAACCTAACTTTTCTGCGGTTATTACGTTTTGAAATGTAGTATTTATAACATCGACTGATTTTTCCTTGTATAACGATATTATACCTAAATTTAAAATTCCTAAATTCATAAAAAATATGATTTATAAGCCTTTGCTATATGTAGCAAAGGCTTAATTAAATTTCTACTAACAAATTACTGTTGGAATACAAACTGTTGCATCACAACTATGAGTGCATGGAGGTTTTGAACCACAATAAAGTAGCCTACTACCTGTTAATGCAGGATTATCGATTACAACTGTGTCCTTGATTGTTCCGTCTCCACCAATAATCCTTTCTTGTTCGGTAGAAGATAATGCAGAGATTACCGATTTTTTTAATTTTAATTTTTTCATAATAAAACATTATTAATATTTGCCTACTCTGTAAGATTTTCGGCTTCCTCTTTTATTAATGTTATACGTCAAATAATAATTTTAAGTAGGTTATTCCATATTATTATTTCTTATAAAAAATAAACCGTCGACGGTCTTAGTAAGATTTATTTTATAAAAAGTATTTCCTAAAAAACGAGAATAAACGGCTTCGTCTAAAATGAGTTTATCTCTATTTACACTTAAATACATAATTTCGATATTTGAGGGGTACTTTTTATTAACCGTATTTTCAATAGAATTAGGTGTTAATTCTTTCAATTTTTGTTTTTTACCATAAAAACCTCTTGTGTTTCCGGATACTCCTGTATAGGCAATAAAAAAGTAATCGTCGTGGAATTTATTAGATAATCTTTCTCCTAAAGATTTCCAACCACTATTTTGCATAAATTTTGAGTTGATTGCTTTTGGACTTTTAATGAAGTGAGAAGATGATCCAAAGAGAATCATTTTCTCGTAAGGATACTTATTTTTTAAGTAAACGATATTTTCAAACATTACGGAGTCTCTAATTATATGAGAGTTTTTAAGTTTAGATTTTTTTCCTTCTAATTTTTTTCCTAATGATGTTTTGATATTGAATAAATAGTTGTTAAAATATTCGTTTTCATTAGTAGCTAAAACGTTATCTAAATAACAAGTTAAATAATCATGAACTATTCTGTAATCTTTTTTAGTACGCAATAAAGCTTTTAGATTGGTAGGCCTTAGTTTTTTCAAATGTTTTGAAAAATCTTCAGGTGATATGTCTTTACATTCTATTTCAGTATTATTCAAATTCGCCTGAATTGCCTTCGTAAACGTTTCATGTGTATTGACTCCCGAAAAATTTGGATCAAAACCATAAACCTTTACGTTATTCCCTTTTTCATTCTGTTCTTTAAGAAAAAAGAATAATTTGTCCAGTTCATTATTTTTTACAACAGGATATAATGAACTATTCATAAATACTATATTTCCTGTAGTTTTAAAATCTTCAAAAGCTTTATACACTTCAAAAAGGTTTGATTCAATACAGATGATGCTGAAATTATGCTTTTCAACCAACTCTTTTATGAGATCTACCCTAAATTTACTTGCCGTATAATCGGTATGTGTAGCGTCGCCTAAAGCAACAATTTGCTTTTGTGCTATATCGCTAAATAATAAAGCATTATCTTCTTTTGTTAATTCTTGTGAAAAAGAAGAATTAGTGTTCAACACAAAACACATTGTGAAAAATAATGTGATACTATTGTTTAAAATCTTATTCATTATTACCTGTTTTTGTCTTTAATCTTGAAATTTCGCTTTTGTAATAAATGGATAAAAAATCGTATAACAACCATTCATTCATTCTTTGTTTATTAGAAAAAAATCTATTACAATGCATATGTAAGTAGCTGCTCAATAAGCTTTCAATGATCCCTCTTTCAAAATTTGTCTTTTCCATTAACTTTTGTGCAACAAGCTTCATCGTATCTCTGTTTTGAATTAAAATATCATCTAATTTTTCCTTGAGAACTTGTTCAATTTTTAATCGATTTGTTCTATATTTTAACGCCAACTGCTTTTTTCCAAGGCGATTTGTTGGAAATTCCTTGCTAAATCCATCGGCTAGTTTTTTTATAAACAAGGCCTTTTGTTCTAAAGAAAAATCAAATACATCTAAATACATATCAATGATTTTTAAAGCTTTGAACCAAATATCGATTTCATTAATATCTTCATTGTCACTTAACTGTGCTATAATAATTTTGCTGTCGATATAAAAAAGCTTTTCGGAATCTTCCATCGTATTTTTACCGTACCGCTCAATTTCTCTATTATAGATATCTGTCTGGATCTTATATATAGAGTGATTATTGAAAAATGGAGTGGTTAACTCATACATCATTTTAATAATGACCGATAAATGTTCCATTTTTCGCACTTTAAAACGAATACGTAAATGAGAATCAGGATCCGCATATCTGATAAAAAAGAAATTTTCTACAATTTTTTCATCTAATAAAGGTGTTATTAATCTGTTGAACGCTCTTAAAAAAGTATTTGCTGTATTATTACCTATGTATATTTTATAGTACAGCCATTCACTTCCTATATAAAAACTTCTATTTAGTTCCTTTTCCTCCATCTTTGGTTTTATAATATGATAAAATCACTTCATTCGCATAATAACATTCGTTATCATCCACAACCTTACTTGAAAACTCGTCGTATAATGATTCTTTTAAAATTATATGCTCTCTGTTTTTTACGGTTTGTATAAACATTTTAACAGATAACTCATTACTAATATTCACATAAAGTATGTTATCACTATCTGCCAAATAAAAATTCTTCTTAATATTTTTGCTTTCTAAAAAATCATGAAAATTATTTTTCTTAGTTAACTCAATTATTTCTTTTTTATCGAGAAGCCATTGTTGTTCTGCTAGAATAATATTCTTATACTGAATTCTAGGCGTATATCTCAAGAAGCCCAATATAGTAGAGGTATTCAAAGACATACCAATTTTTACTTTATGCATTTGTAAATCGCATAAAAACTGATAGACTGGTACTGATTGCGGGGAAGAAAAATTATGTGCGTTTGATAACTTAGGTATAATCTCTTTATTTAATTTTTTCGATCTTATTTTTAATTCATCATTTTCAACATAAATCAATAAATCATCTATCAATATCTGATTTTCTGGATTTTTAGAACTCAATCCCAAATAAGGAATTTCATACTTTCGGGTATTATATCTGTAAAGAATATTTCCAGTCCTGTCTTCAGGTAAATGAACAATCTCAGCGGTAATTCTATCAGTCTTTTCTTCTTTTGAATAAATTTCATTGATCAGATTTTCTATCCTACTATCCAAATAACCAAATCTACCTAGCAGAGAACTGGCAGAGTTTCCTCCAACAGAGTTCAAACTCACAACATCATTGTGCATGCTGCACATTATTGAAAAAGTATCTGCTACATTATCCCAGTTTTCAGAAAAACTCTCTACATCTTTTAACTCTATTTCTACAACATGAGAATCGCTGTTAAATATCTTTCTAAGCAAAAGGCGCTCAGCTTTATTTAATCTTATCTCATCCGCATTGTAAGACCTATAGCCAACAAAACCTTTTATATCATCCAAAAAACTTGACAAGTCATAATCTTTTCCTTCTGAATATTTGATTCCATTTTCGGTATCTAAAGCCATAGCTAATGGAACCATTTTATCTTCATATTTTTGATAGAAACGCTCTTTAAAAGATTTCATCTTATCAACTGTATAAACATTAGATAGTTTATTTAGAATCTTTAATGCGTCTGAAAGGTTTGCGCGATACTCTTCATATTCTATTGTTGCATTATCAAAATCAATTAATATATCTGATTGAAAAGTATAATTCCTATTTTTATCTGTTTTCTCGTAACTCTTTATCTTATCTTCTAAAGATGTGTAATGATGCATCTGTTCTTTCTCGTTTAAACAGACGTCTATTTTATTTAAAGAGGTTTTAATTTCGTCTAATAGATTACGAAATGTCCCAGTATTAATTTCTTCAATTAAATGTTCTAACGTGTTTTTTTTACCCACTACAATTGGCGACAGATTAGAAACTAATATTTGATTATTAATTAGTTCAGAAACATAGTTTTCAACATCTTCTTTAGTTACTTCGTCTTCTTCATCATCTTTTATCATCTGATAAATAAATTCAATAATTTCATCCATATTTCTCCCATCACGACAAAAATCAAAAACACTATTTAATACATCCGTACTTTCAACTGCTGATAAAAAATGTAGTTTTGAATTACTTTCATAACGATATTCCGTATATCTCAGTTGGTCCCCCACTAGATACTTTGAATTATTAGGAAAATAGAGTATTTTATTCTTGTTCCCAGCTTCGTATTTCATTATCAATTCACCTAATAATAAATTATCAATTGTGGTTTTTCTCTGGAAACTTAAAGGAATTCTGTCTAATCGAGTTTCATTTGATAAACTGCCAATAGTACATCCGCTAAATAATCCGAAAGGCGTACATCTAGTACTTAATCGGGTTATATATTTTAATAGAGATATAATAACCTTTTCATCTTTAAAGTCATCATCTTCACAAAACTTTATCATTTCTGAAAACAGCGGTTTAGATGCTAAATAAATAGCTTCCTGAATTATTGAGTTTTTACAAAGAATTCTTAATTTATCAATATCTAAATCTTCCAATACCGTGTTTATTGGATAAAGAGGTGTACGGATAACGAAATTTGAAAAAGGTAAAATTGATGACATTTGTATTTTAGTAATGTTTTAGTAAAAAAGGAATCTATATAAATGCAATTAATTACGGTAATAGCTCTCTTAATAGAACCCCAATACTCACAAATATAACACATGAAAATTGACAAAGAGGGTAGTTGAACTACCCTCTTTGTCAATTTTCACACACCCATATTCCATTAATTTATAAACTGATCATTAGGCTTTTATCCCAAGAATTATCCCTTGTTATATGACTTAGAATACTTAATCCTATTCCACTAATTCCTTCAAGTAATGATAAATCGCCAGTCCATTTGTTTGGTGATTCCCATTTTCTGAAGCCGGCATAGTCTTTACTATTAACAACTCTGGACATACCATCATTAATCCAAAAATTTGCAGTTTCAAGAAATTCAGGAATTTTAGTTTCGTTATAAAAATGGTTAAATATTTGGGCATTCCCAAAAGCCCCATGACAGATAGTGGAATCAAATACTAGTGTACTTTCTCTACTTCTTCTCTTTGCCGAGAATTTAACGATATCAATAACCTCTTTTTGTAATGTCACATCATTCATCACTTTCGAATAATTCCATAGAGACAAAGCAACTCCTAGATCTCCATAACACCATGCCAATCTACTATTCCATGAAACATCTCCTTTGCTATTTATCTTGTTTGGGAATAATGAAATCGATTTCTTATCTTTCCCTTTATAAGATACTACAAAACTCACAGCATTTTGGAGCATGTCCTTTGTTTCATTTTTAAAGCAACTATAAGGGTATAGTCTGGATAAAAAATTAATAATACTAGAGATACCATGAGATAGGCTAATATTATATTCGAAATCTTCTTTCTGTTGGTTTGTATAGGATTTCCATTTAATTCCATTTGAAAATTTAACGGAATAGTGTTTTAAATAGTACAAAAACTCTAATATATATTCTTTATACTTATTTTTCTTGTCTATAGAAATACTGTTCTCAAATTGTTGTAAAAAATGCAAAGCGTATCCTATAGAACCATGTAAAAAGTCATAATTATTATCTTTAATGTCTGCTATCATCTTTTCATATAATAATTCATCTGTTTTATCAAATAAATCACTATTATCTACGTCAATATATTGCTGTTCTTTTAAAAAATTCATTAACCACCCATAACCAGCAAGTCCTGTGCAGTATGTTGGCATGCTATATCCATGATTTATTAAGTCAATATTTTTTTCAATCAGTTCTATGCCCTTGTCGAAGGATTCAGAAGAATTTATATACTCAGAATATTTAAAGTAAAATAAAGCTATACCACTTGTTCCTGTCAAAATCCCTATATCATTATTCTCATTAACTTTATTATTTAAGGAATTGTAGATATTCCTCAAAGTCGAGTTTAAATTATCTATACTATTATCCATCATCGTTACTTCAAATATTCCAATGCTTTTTCAAGTACTAAATCTCTTCCTTCTCTAACAGACTGAATATTTGGTTTGATAGGTTCATCTATTCTGATTCCAATCTGTTGGGTTTCTGTACCGTCCGGATAATAAACACCTATTCCTGTCATATAGGTTTTAAATCCGCCAGGCAAAACAATTTCAGAAACATTGCCATCCGCTCCAGCTGTTTGACTACCAAATACCCTTGCTTTTGGTGCTACCTGAAATGCCATTGCTGTATATTCGGCATTACTTTGTGTTTCTTCATTCACCAGAATTGCAATTTTACCTTTGTAATAATCCTGAAAATCAATTCCGACTTGTAAAGGTTCGCTCATGTAAAAACCTTCTAATTTTTTTTGATTGTGATTTTTAAATTTTACAAAAGAAGTTGGTTTTGGCATTAAGAAATTTCCCATACTAAATACAATGAAATCTGAAGGATAGCAACGCAAATCCACAACAATACCTTTTTTATTCATAAAAGAAGTCATAATTTCTTTTATTTCTCCTTCCTTTAAAGTTCCGGGATAAATGTACCCTATATTCTTATCCAGTTCCTTATGTGAAGGTTGGTCTGTAGTAAACAAATTGTACACGTCATTTGCAAAAATAGTAGGTATGCTCATTTCATATTGTCCCTTTTCATTTGACAAAGTAAGTTTTAATTCCTCCTTATTAGTTGCCAAGAGTCGGTATGTGATATCTCTAAGTTTTGTTGGAAAATTGGATGCCGAAATATATTTTTCAATTTCATCTATGCGTTCTTCAGTCTCTTTACCATCAATTGCAATTATTTCATCGCCTGTCTTTATGTTTGATAATTGCGGAAACGAATCGGCAATTTTAACGACAACGGCTTTGTTTTCAATAAATTTAATTTGTAAAGGAGGTACTTTTCTTCCTCTTTCTTTTAATGAAACCTTAGATGGATTATAAATTCCGGCATGAGAGTCCTCAACTTCTGCCAGTAGTTTCATCAGCGTTAACTGATAAGAAAGTTCGTCGTTTGCTTCTAATATTTCAGGGATGTACTGTTTTAAAACCTGATCCCAGTCTTTTTTAATCAGGTGTTTATACGGGAAAAAGTATTCAATCATATTCCAATACCTAAACAAAGCCAAAAGACGGTAACCATCGTCGGAAAAATTCATTTCTTTATATTCCTTTTCATTTTGAAAAATAGGATTGCCTACGTTTGGATAAAAATCTAGATAGTAGTTATTTTGAGGAATGCTGTTTTGGTTTTCACCGTAACGCACAACCCAGTCATTTAATTTGTTATTAAAATCTTTTTCTTGAATCATGTGAAATGCTCGGAATAATTCGTAATCCCAATTGTATTCCCCTTTAGCTACTTTGGTATTGGTGTACTTTAATTGCCCCCATGCTTTGCCCAATTCGTATAGATTATCTATTTCTTTAGTGCTTAAATTTTCAATACTAAACTTAGAACTTTCGTCAAACTCATGATCTGCATTTGCTTTAAACGATTCTTTGGGCATCGACTCAAAATCAAGAAGCGGTTCATTGTCGATTAAAACCCTAAAATCATCAAACCAGGCCTGACCTTGCCCTTTTACAAAACCAGCAACGTAAATATAATCAGCCTCTTTAAGATCAATAGTTGTTGAATATTTTTGCCAATCGGTTGTTCCTTTAACTTCACGTCCGGCCATGGTATCCACAGCAACCATTTTTTGCCCTTTGTTTAAACGGATAAAAAGTCCGGCAGTAATGTCTTTTATCTCTTTGGTTTTTATATACCCTTCCAAAGTGATCTTCTTTCCGTTGTATTTATTTGGAAACTGATTGATAATGCTTCCAAATTTACCTTCATTTGACGCATATTTTACAGATACAGAATACTTTCCTGACAATTTATGAATGGAATCTGGAAAAACTTTATAATCTGTTCCCATTGGCAGCCAATACTGCGGCATTGCGTCTGTTGAAGAAAGAACTTCAAAACCAAAATTTGCAGGTTGCTGAGCAAATGTTGTTATGCAATAAAAGAAAAGGATAATTTTATAAATAGTAATTAATTTAGATTTCATGTATAGTGAATTAAATAGAGGTAAGTCTTTCCAAAAAGACTTACCTCTAACTTTATAATTATTTTATGTAAACTATTGGTAATCTATTCGAAACCGACACACCATTGTTTACTATGACAAAAATTAACAGATTTACATAGTGTCGCATTTGATTGTACATCACAAGATAATCCGCCTTCAGTTTGCTTTGGAGGATCGATACACATCATTCCACCACTAGCATCTCCACCGTTTACACTGCTCATTTGATCATGATTAAGATTTGCAATAATCTTCTTTTGAAAGGTTAACTTTTTTTTCATTTTATTTATTTTTA
>CAJYTF010000060.1 GCA_913777665.1 uncultured Myroides sp. | reverse complement strand
TAATTATTTTTTTTTAATTCTTTAATATTAAATTATACTTTTTTTAACTTTTAACATAGTTGTTTTAAAATTAATTTCACTTTTTAATAAATAAACAATAAAAGCCACCTGAAATCAAGTGGCTTTTATATTAATTATTAATTGAAATTAAATTTTTACTGAAAAATCATTAAAAATTTAAATCGATTTCTTGTTTTGTTTCTGCTGTTCCAACAAGTATGTTATCATATTGACGCATACCGGTTCCGGCTGGTATTCTATGACCAACAATAACGTTTTCTTTTAAGCCTGATAAATTATCAACCTTACCTGCTACTGCTGCTTCGTTTAATACTTTTGTTGTTTCTTGGAACGATGCCGCAGAAATAAACGATTTAGTTTGTAACGATGCTCTTGTAATACCTTGTAAAACTGGTGTTGCTGTGGCAGTAATTACATCGCGTGCTACTACTAAATTTTTATCTTCTCTACGTAAAATCGAGTTTTCATCGCGTAAATCACGAACAGAAATAATCTGACCTTCTTTTAAAGTTACAGAATCACCTGCATCTTCAACAACTTTCATTCCGAATAAACGATCGTTCTCGCGAATGAAATCGTCTTTGTGAATTAATTGTTCTTCTAAGAATAAGGTATCACCTGAATCTTGAATCTGTACTTTACGCATCATTTGGCGGATTACAACTTCAAAGTGTTTGTCTGAAATTTTCACCCCTTGTAAACGGTAAACTTCTTGAATTTCGTTTACCAAATATTGCTGTACCGATGACGGTCCTTGAATTCTTAAAATATCGTCTGGTGTAATTGCACCGTCTGATAATGAAGTTCCGGCTTTGACGAAATCGTTTTCTTGAACTAAAATCTGGTTCGATAATTTCACTAAGTACTTACGTTGATCATCTTCACCCGTTTTTGGTGTAACAATGATTTCACGGTTACCACGTTTGATTTTTCCGAAAGAAACAACACCGTCAATCTCTGCAACAACTGCTGGGTTTGATGGGTTACGCGCTTCTAACAACTCGGTAATACGAGGTAAACCTCCGGTAATATCTCCCGTTTTTGATGATTTACGTGGAATTTTAACTAAAACTTTACCAGCTTTAATTTTTTCTCCGTCGTTAACCATTAAGTGAGCTCCAACCGGTAAGTTGTAAGAACGGATTAATTCGCCATCTTTATTATAAATTAATAAGGTAGGAACTAATTTTTTGTTTCTAGATTCTGTAATTACTTTTTCTTGGAAACCTGTCTGCTCATCGATCTCCACCATAAACGTTTGGTTTTGTTCAATGTCTTCGTAAGCAACCTTACCTGTAAATTCAGAAATAATAACACCGTTATAAGGGTCCCACTTACAGATTACTGTTCCTTCTTCTACAACTTCTTTATCTTTAACATAAATTGTTGATCCGTAAGGAATGTAATGTGTATTTAGAACGATACCTGTATTTAAATCTACTAATTTTAATTCTGTTGAACGAGAAATTACAATATCGATTTCTTTTCCATCAGCATCTTCGCCTTTTACAACTTTTAAATCTTCGATCTCTAAACGACCTTTGAATTTGGTTGTAATAGTTGAAACTTCAGAAATGTTACCTGCCGTACCCCCAACGTGGAACGTACGTAACGTTAACTGTGTACCTGGTTCACCAATTGACTGTGCTGCGATAACACCAACTGCTTCACCTAACTGTGCCATACGGTTTGATGCCAAGTTACGTCCGTAACATTTCACACAAATTCCGTGGTCAGCCTCACAAGTTAATGCAGAACGAACTTCTAACTTCTCTAATGGCGATGCGTTAATTTTAGCAACGTGTGCTTCGTTAACCATTTCACCAGCAGGAACAATAACTTCGTTTGTTAACGGGTTAATGATATCATCTAAAGTGATACGTCCTAAAACGCGTTCTCCTAAAGATTCAACAATTTCTTCATTTTTCTTCAACGCTTCAAACTCAATACCTCTTAATGTACCGCAATCTTCTGAATTAACGATAACATCTTGAGCAACATCGTGTAAACGACGAGTTAAGTATCCGGCATCGGCTGTTTTTAATGCGGTATCGGCAAGACCTTTACGTGCACCGTGCGTTGAAATAAAGTATTCTAAGATCGATAAACCTTCCTTAAAGTTCGAAAGGATAGGGTTTTCGATAATATCTCCACCTGAAGCTGTCGATTTTTTAGGTTTTGCCATCAATCCACGCATACCTGTTAACTGACGGATTTGCTCTTTAGATCCACGCGCTCCAGAATCAAGCATCATGAATACCGAGTTAAATCCTTGTTGGTCTTCACGAATGTTCTTCATTGCTAACTCTGTTAACGCCGCATTTGTTGAAGTCCAAATATCAATTACCTGATTGTAACGCTCGTTGTTGGTAATAAGACCCATGTTATAGTTCATGGTGATACCTTCTACCTGGTTGTTAGCATCATCAATCATTCCTTGTTTTTGATCCGGGATTTTGATATCACCTAAAGAGAATGATAATCCACCTCTAAATGCGTATCCATAACCCATATCTTTCATATCGTCTAAGAATTTAGCTGTAGTAGGAACATCTGTTACCGCTAA
Organism: uncultured Myroides sp.; assembly: GCA_913777665.1. Lineage (GTDB taxonomy): Bacteria > Bacteroidota > Bacteroidia > Flavobacteriales > Flavobacteriaceae > Flavobacterium. Next base: position 17,263 of record CAJYTF010000060.1, on the reverse strand, counting down.
AATTTTTCCGATAATATCTCTTAAAGATTTTTTAGTTAATACCTCATTAATGTAACCTGCAGCTTCCGGAACTACCTCGTTAAACAAGATACGACCTGCCGATGTTTCAATAATTTGGTAAACCAATTCACCTTCTGCATTAAAATCTTTTGCACGTACTTTAACCGGTGCGTTCAAATCTAAACGTCCTTCGTTAATCGCAATATGCACTTCTTCTACCGAATAGAATGTTAAACCTTCACCTTTCACGATATGATCTGGTGTAGATCTGCGGATTTTGGTCATATAATAAAGACCCAAAACCATATCCTGAGAAGGTACTGTGATAGGAGCACCATTCGCCGGGTTTAAGATGTTGTGCGATGCTAACATTAACAACTGAGCTTCTAAAATAGCCTCTGGTCCTAATGGTAAATGCACCGCCATTTGATCCCCATCGAAATCGGCGTTGAATGCCGTACATACTAACGGGTGTAAACGAATTGCTTTTCCTTCGATTAATTTAGGCTGGAATGCCTGAATACCTAAACGGTGAAGCGTAGGGGCACGGTTTAATAATACCGGGTGACCTTTAATTACGTTTTCTAAAATATCCCAAACAACTGGTTCTTTTTTATCGATGATCTTTTTAGCAGACTTCACAGTTTTTACAATTCCACGCTCAATCAACTTACGGATTACGAATGGTTTGTATAATTCTGCAGCCATATCTTTAGGAAGACCACATTCGTATAATTTTAATTCAGGTCCAACGACAATTACCGAACGAGCCGAGTAATCTACACGTTTACCTAATAAGTTTTGACGGAAACGACCTTGTTTACCTTTTAACGAATCTGATAACGATTTTAACGGACGTTGAGATTCTGTTTTAACAGCCGTAGCTTTACGTGTATTATCGAACAATGAATCTACCGCTTCCTGTAACATACGTTTTTCGTTACGTAAGATAACTTCAGGAGCTTTAATTTCCATTAATCGTTTTAAACGATTGTTACGGATAATTACGCGACGGTATAAATCGTTCAAATCTGACGTTGCGAAACGACCACCATCTAACGGCACCAACGGACGTAATTCTGGCGGGATCACAGGAACCACTTTTAAAATCATCCACTCCGGACGGTTTTCGCGGTTTTCGTTTGATTCACGGAATGCTTCAACAACCTGTAAACGTTTTAACGCTTCGGTTTTACGTTGTTTAGATGTTTCGTTATTAGCCGCGTGACGCAATTGGTAAGACAATGCATCTAAATCGGTACGCTCTAATAAATCCATAATACATTCAGCACCCATTTTAGCGATGAATTTATTTGGATCTTGATCATCTAAATATTGGTTTTCCATTGGAAGGGTATCTAAAATATCTAAATACTCATTCTCAGTAAGGAAATCCAAACGTTTTAGTTCTTCACCATCTGGGCGTTTTGCAACACCTGTTTGGATCACAACATATTTTTCGTAATAAATAATCTCATCTAACTTTTTAGATGGCAATCCTAAAATGTAACCAATTTTGTTTGGTAACGAACGGAAATACCAAATATGAGCGATAGGCACAACAAGGTTGATATGCCCTACCCTGTCACGACGAACTTTTTTCTCTGTAACTTCAACCCCACAACGGTCGCAAACGATACCTTTGTAACGGATTCTTTTATATTTTCCACAAGCACATTCGTAATCTTTAACAGGTCCGAAGATACGCTCACAGAATAAACCATCGCGCTCTGGTTTGTGCGTACGATAGTTAATAGTTTCAGGTTTTAAAACTTCACCTCTCGATTCTGCTAAGATCGATTCAGGAGATGCTAAACCTATCGAAATTTTATTAAACCTTTTTACAGTATTTTTATCTTTACTGTTGTTTCTGTTATTCATCATAGTTTTTACTATTGATTTATTTGCAATTAAAAATTGATTCTTATTTGAAGCTATATGCACTATGCTGTAAGCTTTACGTATGTTCTTACGGCTTTATAGCTTAAGGCTTATGGCATTCAAAACACTACCTCGGATTACTTCTCTAAACTTCAGATGCCTATCGTGAAGTGCTAATTATAAACTGTGTTATAAAAAATCGGAACGGTTTACGGGTATAAATCTTAAAAACTTATTGAAATTAAGTATTCAGTTTTTTGGGCGATCTACCTAAAAACTGAATACTATATGGTTTTGTTATTCTTCTAATCTGATATCTAAACCAAGACCTTTTAATTCGTGCATTAATACATTGAACGATTCAGGTAAGCCTGGTTCTGGCATTGGTTCACCTTTTACGATTGCCTCGTACGTTTTAGCTCTACCAATAACGTCATCCGATTTTACAGTTAATATCTCACGTAATGTAGCCGATGCACCGTAAGCTTCAAGAGCCCAAACCTCCATCTCTCCAAAACGCTGACCTCCAAATAACGCTTTACCTCCTAAAGGTTGTTGCGTAATTAAAGAGTACGGACCAATAGAACGTGCGTGCATTTTATCATCTACCATGTGTCCTAATTTCAACATGTAAATTACACCCACTGTTGCTTTTTGATCAAAACGCTCACCTGTTCCACCATCATACAAATACGTGTGACCAAAACGTGGTACACCTGCTTCGTCTGTTAATGCATTGATTTCTTCTAATGAAGCACCATCGAAAATTGGGGTTGCGTATTTTTTACCTAATTTTTTACCTGCCCATCCTAAAACGGTTTCGTAAATCTGACCGATGTTCATACGAGATGGTACACCAAGTGGGTTTAATACGATATCAACCGGAGTTCCGTCTTCTAAGAAAGGCATGTCTTCATCGCGAACGATTTTTGCAACGATACCTTTATTTCCGTGACGACCCGCCATTTTATCACCCACACGTAATTTACGTTTTTTGGCAATGTAAACTTTAGCTAATTTTAAGATACCTGATGGTAATTCATCACCAACCGTAATCATAAATTTCTCACGACGCAATACACCTTGAATATCGTTTAATTTAATTTTATAGTTGTGAATTAAATCAGTGATCATTTCATTAGTATAATCGTCTGTAGCCCACTGTCCTTTTGTTAAGTGTGTAAAATCTTCTACAGCGTGTAACATTTTCAAAGTGAATTTTTTACCTTTTGGCAATACTTCTTCACCTAAATCGTTCATTACACCTTGCGATGTTTTACCATTTACCAAGTGGAACAACTTGTCTACTAAACGCTCTTTCAACTCATTGAATTTCACTTCGAACTGTGTATCTAACAAAGCAATATCTTCTTTGTCTTTAGAACGTTTGCGCTTATCTTTTACCGCACGGGCAAATAATTTTTTATCTAAAACTACACCGCGTAACGATGGAGAAGCTTTTAACGATGCATCTTTAACATCACCAGCTTTATCACCAAAAATTGCGCGTAATAATTTTTCTTCCGGTGTTGGATCTGATTCTCCTTTTGGTGTGATTTTACCAATTAAGATATCACCAGGTTTTACTTCTGCACCAATACGGATCATTCCGTTTTCATCTAAATCTTTAGTAGCTTCTTCTGAAACGTTTGGAATGTCATTCGTTAATTCTTCTGATCCTAATTTAGTATCACGAACTTCTAACGTATAATCATCGATATGGATCGATGTAAAAATATCGTCACGTACTACACGCTCTGAAATTACAATTGCATCCTCAAAGTTATAACCTTTCCATGGCATGAACGCTACCTGTAAGTTACGTCCTAAAGCCAATTCACCGTTTTGTGTAGCATATCCTTCACATAAAACCTGCCCTTTGGTAACACGGTCACCTGTGCGAACAATTGGTTTTAGGTTGATAGATGTACTTTGGTTGGTTTTACGGAACTTGATTAAGTTGTATGTTTTCTCGTCAGCATCGAAACTTACTAAACGCTCGTCATCTGTACGGTCGTATTTAATAGTAATTTTCTGTGCATCTACATAAACAACTTCACCTTCGCCTTCGGCATTAATCAATACACGAGAATCGGTAGCAACCTGTTTTTCTAATCCGGTACCAACAATTGGAGATTCCGGACGTAATAAAGGTACTGCCTGACGCATCATGTTTGATCCCATCAATGCACGGTTCGCATCATCGTGCTCCAAGAAAGGAATTAACGAAGCCGAAATAGATGCAATTTGGTTAGGCGCAACGTCGGCATAGTTTAACTCTTTTGGTTCAACTACTGGAAAATCGGCATCTTGTTTTGCAACTACTCTTTCGTCTTCAATAGTTCCGTCTTTAGCAACATTAATGGTTGCTTGTGCGATTAATTTTTCTTCTTCTTCTTCTGCCGATAAATAAACCGGAGCTTCAGTTAAATTCAACACACCATTATCAACTTTACGGTAAGGTGTTTCAATGAATCCCATGTTGTTTACTTTCGCATAAACTGCCAAAGATGAAATCAAACCAATGTTTGGTCCCTCTGGAGTTTCAATCGGACATAAACGACCGTAGTGCGTATAGTGAACGTCACGAACCTCGAATCCTGCTCTTTCACGAGAAAGACCACCTGGTCCTAAAGCCGATAAACGACGCTTGTGCGTGATCTCTGCCAATGGATTGGTTTGATCCATAAACTGAGATAACTGGTTTGTTCCGAAGAATGAGTTGATAACCGATGATAATGTTTTTGCATTGATCAAATCGATTGGCGTAAACACCTCGTTATCACGAACATTCATGCGTTCGCGAATTGTACGCGCCATACGTGCTAAACCAACACCAAATTGTGCCGATAACTGCTCGCCAACTGTACGTACACGACGGTTTGACAAGTGATCGATATCATCGATCTCTGCTTTTGAATTAATAAGCTCGATCAAATATTTAACAATCGTAATGATATCTTCTTTTGTTAAAACCTGTTTGTCGATCGGCGTATTTAAGTTCAATTTTTTATTCATTCTGTAACGACCTACATCACCTAAATTGTAACGTTGGTCAGAGAAGAATAATTTATCTATGATACCTCTTGCTGTTTCTTCATCAGGAGGTAATGCGTTTCTTAATTGACGGTAAATATATTCTACAGCTTCTTTTTCAGAGTTTGTTGGATCTTTCTGAAGCGTGTTGTGAATAATTGTATAATCGGCAAGGTTACTGTCTTCTTTGTGTAAAAGAATTGTTTTAACGTCTGCCTCTATAATTTCCTCAACATTGTCTTTATCAAGAACAATATCACGATCTAAAATAATTTCGGTACGTGGTATCGTTACAACCTCACCTGTATCCTCATCAACGAAATCCTCATGCCAAACATTTAATACACGTGCAGCCAAACGACGACCAATGTATTTTTTTAATCCTGTTTTAGATACTTTTACTTCTTCTGCAAGGTCAAAGATCTCTAAGATATCCTTATCTCTTTCAAAACCAATTGCACGGAATAAAGTAGTTACAGGTAATTTTTTCTTACGGTCGATGTACGCATACATAACACTGTTGATATCTGTAGCAAATTCGATCCAAGAACCCTTGAAAGGAATAATACGTGCAGAATACAACTTAGTACCGTTAGCGTGGAATGACTGACCAAAGAATACACCAGGTGATCTGTGTAATTGCGAAACAACAACACGTTCCGCACCATTAATTACAAAAGTTCCGCTTGGTGTCATATATGGTATAGTACCTAAATACACATCTTGAACGATAGTTTCAAAATCTTCGTGTTCTGGGTCTGTACAATATAATTTTAAACGAGCTTTAAGAGGTACGCTATAAGTTAAACCTCTGTCTATACATTCTTCGATTGAATAACGTGGAGGATCAACGAAATAGTCTAAAAATTCCAAAACGAATTGGTTGCGTGTATCCGTAATTGGAAAGTTTTCCATGAAGGTTTTATATAAACCTTCGTTACCTCTTTCATCAGATTTTGTTTCTAATTGAAAAAAATCTTTAAATGATTTTACCTGAATATCAAGAAAGTCCGGATATGCAGGAATATTTTTTGTAGAGGCAAAATTTAACCTTTCAGTATGATTTGTAATCATTAATGAACAAAATTTTGGTTTAAAAAAGTAATTTTTTTGTGTAAAAACACAGCTATTTAATACTTCCTAATTTTAAACAATCAACACATCTTAAAAACAAGCCAGGAAAATTACTTGTCCTTTTCTTCGTTATTGATTATTTTTTATATGCAAAATGGTTTAGGCCATTGGAATAACTTCCAAGGCCTAAACCGTAAAAATTTATATGTGTGAGATTATTTTAACTCAACCACAGCACCAGCTTCTTCTAATGCCTTTTTCAATCCTTCAGCTTCGTCTTTAGAAATACCTTCTTTAACGTTTGCTGGAGTACCGTCTACTAAATCTTTAGCTTCTTTTAATCCTAAACCTGTTAATTCTTTAACAGCTTTAACTACAGCTAATTTAGAAGCACCAGCTTCTTTTAATACAACTGTAAATTCAGTTTGCTCTTCAGCAGCAGCAGCTTCACCACCACCTGATACTACAACTGCAGCAGCAGCTGGTTCGATACCATACTCATCTTTTAATATAGTTGCTAATTCGTTAACTTCTTTAACTGTTAAGTTAACTAATTGCTCTGCGAATTGTTTCAAATCTGCCATTTTTTCTATCTTTTAATTTGAATTTGTAATAATATAATTTATTAATGTGCGTTCTGTTGAACATTTAAAAACGGTTGTAGATAACTACTATTCTTCGTCTTTAAATTGGTTTTTAAGAGCAGAAATAACTCTTTGAGCAGGAGATTGTAATAATCCAATGATTTCACCAATCATCTCTTCTCTAGACTTAATTGCAACTAAAGAATCTAATTGGTTATCGCCAATGTAAACTTCTTCGTTGATGTAAGCTCCTTTTAATTCTGGTTTTGTACCTTTTTTACGGAATTCTTTTATGATTTTTGCAGGACCGTTTGCAGCCTCTGCAATCATAATAGCACTGTTTCCTTTTAAGATCGAAGGTAAATCACCATACTCGTTTTCTGATGCCTCCATTGCTTTTGCAAGCAATGTGTTCTTAACTACTTCTAACTTGATACCTGCTTTAAAACAAGCTCTACGTAAATCTGAAGTAGTTGCTGCATTTAATCCAGAAATATCTGCAACGTAAATAACTTTAGTGTCAGCTAACTGTGCAGTTAAATCTTGAATCGCAATTGATTTGTCTTCTCTAGTCATACTAAAAATTTTTAACTACCAATTATACTGCTTTTGGATCTAAAGCAATAGCAGGGCTCATTGTACTTGATATATGAATAGACTTAATATAAGTACCTTTAGCTGCAGTTGGTTTTAATTTAATTAATGTTTGAATTATTTCAGCTGCGTTCTCTGTAATTTGATCAGCACCGAAAGATACTCTACCAATACCAGCGTGAACGATACCTGTTTTATCAACTTTAAAGTCGATTTTACCAGATTTCACTTCTTGTACAGCTTTAGCAACATCCATAGTTACTGTACCTGTTTTTGGGTTAGGCATTAAACCACGAGGTCCTAAAACACGACCTAATGGACCTAATTTACCCATAACTGCAGGCATAGTAATAATAACATCGATATCAGTCCAACCATCTTTAATTTTTTGTAGATAGTCATCTAAACCTACGTGGTCTGCACCAGCAGCTTTAGCTTCTGCTTCTTTGTCTGGAGTAACTAATGCTAATACTCTTACATCTTTACCTGTACCGTGTGGTAATGTTACAACCCCACGTACCATTTGATTTGCTTTACGCGGATCAACTCCTAAACGTACTGCAATATCAACAGACTCATCAAATTTTGCAGAAGCAACTTCTTTAATTAATGCAGATGCATCTTTTAAAGAGTATAATTTGTTCTTCTCAATCTTTGCTGCAGCCTCTTTTTGCTTTTTTGTTAATTTTGCCATTTCTTCTTTTCTTTAAGATTAAAAAGGAGCGTTTCCTGTTACCGTGATTCCCATAGAACGTGCAGTTCCAGCAACCATAGACATAGCTTTTTCGATTGTAAATGCATTCAAATCGGCCATTTTGTCTTCAGCGATTGCTTTAACTTGATCCCATGTAATAGAAGCAACTTTTTTACGGTTTGGTTGCCCAGAACCTGATTTTAATTTTGCAGCTTCTAATAATTGAACAGCAGCAGGTGGCGTTTTAACTACAAAGTCAAAAGATTTGTCTTTGTAAACTGTAATTTGTACTGGTAAAACTTTTCCTGGTTTATCCTGCGTTCTAGCATTAAATTGCTTACAGAATTCCATGATGTTAACACCAGCAGCCCCCAAAGCAGGTCCAACCGGTGGCGATGGGTTCGCTGCACCTCCCTTAACTTGTAGTTTAACTACTTTACTAATTTCTTTTGCCATTTTTAAAAAAATTTAGCACATCTTTCAATTGGAAGCGATTGATGTGTATGTAACAATTATATTTTTTCTACTTGTGTGAAGCTTAATTCTAAAGGTGTTTTTCTTCCGAAAATTTTCACCATTACTTCAAGCTTGCGTTTGTCTTCGTTCACTTTTTCTATAGTTCCGTTGAAACCATTAAAAGGACCATCGACAACTTTTACTGTTTCGCCTATTTCGTAAGGAATTAATCCATTATCAACAGACACAGCCAATTCATCTACCTTACCTAACATGCGGTTAACTTCTGCCAATCTTAATGGCACAGGATCACCGCCACGGGTTTCACCTAAGAAACCAATTACACCGGCAATAGATTTTATTATGTGTGGTAATTCGCCGGTAAGGTTTGCTTCAATCATTACATAGCCCGGAAAATAAATACGCTCTTTTGTAACTTTTTTTCCGTCGCGTTGCGAAACAACTTTTTCAGTTGGTACTAAAACCTGCGAAAGGTAATCTTCCATACCCAAACGCACAATTTCGCTTTCTATGTAACCTTTTACTTTATTCTCTTGACCGCTTACCGCTCTAACTACATACCATTTTTTAATACTACCTTCTGTCATGCTCTTTTAAATTTACGAATTTAAAAGGTTGAAGAAACCAGCAAGAGCTTCAGAAAACAATGTATCTACGCCCCATGTAGCTAATGAAAGTACTACTGTAAAGATAGCAACAATAATTGTGTAGCGTTGTACCTCTGCCCATGGTGTCCATGTAACATTAGATTTTAATTCGGTAAACGCATCAGATATATAATTAACTACTTTTGCCATAATATTATTTTTTGCACGGGTGGAGGGATTCGAACCCCCATCAACGGTTTTGGAGACCGCTATTCTACCCTTGAACTACACCCGTTTGTTAAAAAGTTGGCAGAATATCTGCCAACTTAAAAATTATTTATAAACTATAATTAGTCTAAAATTTCAGTTACCTGACCAGCACCAACTGTACGACCACCTTCGCGGATAGCGAAACGTAAACCTACTGATAATGCGATTGGTTGTAATAAATCAACATTGATAGTTAAGTTATCACCTGGCATAACCATATCCGTTCCTTCTGGTAACATGATAGTTCCTGTTACGTCAGTTGTACGAACGTAGAACTGAGGACGGTAGTTATTGTGGAATGGAGTGTGACGTCCACCTTCTTCTTTTTTCAAGATATAAACCTCTGCTTTGAATTTAGCGTGTGGTTTAACTGAACCTGGCTTAACGATAACCATACCACGACGGATATCAGCTTTATCGATACCACGTAATAATAAACCTACGTTATCACCTGCTTCACCACGGTCTAAGATTTTACGGAACATCTCAACCCCTGTAATAGTAGAAGTTAATTTATCTGCACCCATACCAATGATTTCAACAGCATCACCTGTATTAGCAATACCAGTTTCGATACGACCTGTAGCAACAGTTCCACGACCTGTAATTGTAAATACGTCTTCAACTGGCATTAAGAATGGTTTTTCAGTATCACGTACTGGCTCTTCGATCCACTCATCTACTGCAGCCATTAAGCTCATTACTGTTTCAACCCATTTTGGCTCACCGTTTAATGCACCTAAAGCAGATCCTTGGATAACTGGACCATTATCACCATCATATTGATAGAAAGATAATAAGTCACGGATTTCCATTTCTACTAACTCTAATAATTCAGCATCGTCAACCATGTCAACTTTGTTCATGAATACAACCATACGAGGAATACCAACCTGGCGACCTAATAAGATGTGCTCACGAGTTTGTGGCATAGGACCATCTGTAGCAGCAACTACTAAGATAGCACCGTCCATTTGTGCAGCACCAGTAACCATGTTCTTAACGTAATCCGCGTGACCTGGACAGTCAACGTGAGCGTAGTGACGGTTAGCTGTAGCGTATTCTACGTGAGATGTATTAATAGTAATACCTCTTTCTTTTTCTTCTGGAGCATTATCAATTTGATCAAATGATTTTGCTTCTGATAAACCTGCATCTGCCAATACTTTAGTGATAGCAGCTGTCAACGTTGTTTTACCGTGATCTACGTGTCCGATAGTACCGATGTTTAAATGGGGTTTCGAACGATCAAAACTTTCTTTTGCCATGATTTAATTAATTTAATCTTAGTTATATAATTAGTGTTCAACTTTAATCACCTTTGAGCCAACGACGGGATTTGAACCCGTGACCTCTTCCTTACCAAGGAAGCACTCTACCCCTGAGCTACGCCGGCAAAAAAGATTATTGTGGGGAGAGCAGGATTCGAACCTGCGAAGGTTTCCCAACGGATTTACAGTCCGTCCTCGTTGGCCGCTTGAGTATCTCCCCTGACCTATTATTTTTACAACTTGTTTTGTTGAAGAGCCTTTGGAGGGACTCGAACCCACGACCTGCTGATTACAAATCAGCTGCTCTAGCCAGCTGAGCTACAAAGGCAACTTAAAAAAAGTCCGCTATTTCTAACGGACTGCAAATATATATACTTATTTAAAAAAATAAAAACTTTTTTATGTTTTTTTACTTTTTTAATGTGCTTTAACTTTCTCTTTGCGTTTAACAAGCAAACGCTCTAAGGCATCGGCACCCATATCGGCTGCTTCCTCAAACGATTTAGCTGTTTTTTTCACCACTAAATCATCGCCCGGAATTCGTACAATAATATCTACTGACTTGTTTTCTTTGTCACTTGTATTTTCTGTATGCAAAGATACATCAATTCCAACAATTTTATCATAAAACTGCTGTAATTTTTCTAAACGAATGTTTATAAAATCTACCAATTTTCGATCAATATTAAAATTAACCGCTTGAACATTTACTTTCATAAAAATTATATTTTAAAGGTTCATAATAAATCTTCTTCTTCGGCATTAAAACGCGGGTGTGTTTTACTATACATTTTTTTTAATTCTGCCAAACTGGTATGCGTATAAATTTGGGTTGACGATAAACTTGAATGACCAAGCAATTCTTTAACCGTATTTAAATTAGCACCTGCGTTTAGCATATGTGTAGCAAATGTATGGCGTAACACGTGCGGGCTTTTTTTTCCTTTAGAAGTTACACCCCTAAAATAATTATTTATTAAACGATATACAAATGTTTGATTTAAATTTTGCGTGTTTTTTAACAAAAAGATATTCTTGCTGTAACCACTACCAAACTGCTGCTTGCGCTTTTCGATAAATTCAGTTAAAATAACTGCTACCGAAGGTAATATTGGTACAATGCGCTCTTTTGATCTTTTACCCAAAACTTTAATTTCTCGTTTATTTAGATCAATATCATGCAACTGTAGATTGATCAGTTCGCTTTTACGGACACCTAACGTATAAAAAAGCACAATAATTACATAGTTTTGTAATCCGAAATAATCATCATCGAAATCGGCACGCTCTATTTTCTTCATTTCATCTTCAGAAAAAGGCACCTGCAATACTTTTTTAATTCTTAAAGCTTTATGTGCTTGTAACGGATAACTATTTATTGTTTTGGTTATGTATAAAAATTTAAAGTAACTTTTTAGCGATGCTATTTTACGGTTTATAGAATTGTTGCTCATTCTTTGTGATGATAAGGACACAATCCAGTTTCTGATGTTTTGATAAACAATCTCATTAACAGCAGAAACATCTTTTGCAGTAAAATTTAAAAACGCTTCTACATCGTTCACATAGGCGTTTACGGTATGCAACGAAAAATGTTTTTCTTTTAAAAGATAGTCGTAATAAGGTTTAATAAATTTTTCCATAAAAAAATCGCTAACCAAAGTTACCTTTAATTAGCGATTTTTAAAATATTATTTCAAAAACTTATTAGATTTCTACAGCATCTCTTAAGCCTTGAACGTATTGTGCTTTTTGTAATTGCGCGCGTTTTGTTATAGAAGGTTTCGTAAAGTTTTTACGAGATCTTAACTGACGTAACGTTCCTGTTTTGTCAAATTTTCTTTTGTAACGTTTTAACGCTCTATCAATATTTTCTCCGTCTTTAATTGGAATGATCAACATAATTTATACACCTCCTTTCATTATGGGTGCAAAAGTAGAAATAATTTTTGAATTACGAATTATGAATTTGGAATTATTTATTAAATATCTGATTCATTAATTTTTCCGTTTCTTGAATAGGAATACTCTCTAACATTTTTTTTGTCTCATCATCTATCTTCTTCCAACCATAATGATAATCGTATATCCAGTGAAAGCCAGTAGTGGAATTTGTTTGAATATGTACTTCTGCCCACTTTTTGTCTTCTGTATAACTTCCGTAATGTTTTATATATTTAAACTCTAAATTTTGCTCCGGATGCTTTTTTTCTTTCGGCAACTTTATTAATCTAGTCCCTTTCTTAACCTCTTTCCAATAGTTTTTATAATATTTTACTTGCTCCTTAAGTTTTATCTCTTGATTATTAATTTTTCGATAATAACTTTTGAGAATTATTGAAGACATATCGTCGGGATGAGAAATACCTTTTGTTTTAAAATAACGCCTTAATCTTGATTTACCCCATAGATTCCAATTATTCCTAATCGCTTTACCTCTTCCAAAATGAGATTCAACCAAAAAATCTTCCTCAGACATTTTTTGAATTAACATCTTACTTGAATCGCTAATATTTTTATCAAGTTCAGAAATAGCATCATTAAGATTTTTTGGAATATATTCACCATCAATATGCGATTTAAAAGAATCACTAATACTTCCACAACTACATAATGTAAAAAGTATTAAGTATAACTTAAACTTATATATCTTTTTCAAAAACACTTTAATTTGATTATTTAAAAACAGCTAAATATATAAAATCTAAAACAAAAAAAAGGAAAAACCATTACAGTCTTTCCTTTTGAATTATTTTTTTCTTGTAATTTTTATTGGACTTTGTCTTGTATCAAATACATCTACAATTTCAATTCGTTCTTTGTCTCTATTGATCCAATAAATAACTTTATAGTTTGTACTTATAATATATCTAAAGCTTTCAGGTCTATTTTTCAAAAGTTCTTCAACCGCGCCAATTTCAGGAAAACTTTTTAATTCATTTGCCGTAAGAACAATTTGTTCTACAATCTGCTGAGCTATTTTAACGCTTACTTTTTCTTTATGATAATCAAAAATATTTTTAAGCTCACTTTTTGCAAAATCTGTCCAAAAAACCTTTAGCTCCATTTTTCAATTTCAGCAATTAAATCATCAGAATTTGTTAATCTGTCGTTTTTTGAATCGTTCATAGATTGATCAATACGACTATTTAATTCACCGATTGTCATTTGCTTAAAATCATAATTCTTTGATTTACCTGCACGCAAAAGATTTTCAAGACGAGAAATTAATTCTTCGTTTTGAAGTTTTAAAAATTCTTGTATAAACTCTATTTTTCTTGTTTGAATATCCATCTTTCAATCTTTTACATCATTCAAATTTACAAAAAAACTTTTTACTATTATAAAACTGACATTTTACAAAATTATAAAAACAAAAAAAGGAAAAACCATTACAGCCTTTCCTCTTTTATCTATCATCTATTTTCTATTCTCTAAAAAGAAATTAGTCTTTTAAAAGGTTTCTTGAAATAACCAATTTTTGAATTTCGGTTGTTCCTTCGCCAATGGTACATAATTTAGAATCGCGGAAGAATTTCTCTACCGGGAAATCTTTTGTGTAACCGTAACCACCGTGAATTTGAATTGCTTCGGTAGAAACTTTCACACAAACTTCAGACGCATACATTTTTGCCATTGCACCTGCTGTTGTCATTGGTTTGTGGTTGTTTTTTAAGTATGCAGCTTTGTGTAATAACAATTCTGAACACTCAATTTCGGTTGCCATATCTGCTAATTTAAATCCAATTGCCTGAAATTCTGAAATTGGTTTACCAAACTGCACACGTTCTTTTGAATATTTCAAAGCTGCTTCATATGCACCTTTTGCAATTCCTAAAGACAATGCGCCAATTGAGATACGACCACCATCTAAAATTTTCATAGCCTGGATAAATCCTTCGCCAACTTCACCTAAACGGTTTGCATCAGAAACACGACAGTTATCAAAAATTAATTCTGCTGTTTCAGAAGCACGCATTCCCAATTTATTTTCTTTTTTACCTGATGAAAAACCTGGAGTTCCTTTTTCAATTACAAAAGCAGTCATTCCACGAGAATCACCTTTTTCGCCTGTACGAACAATTACAACAGCAACATCACCAGAAATTGCGTGTGTAATAAAGTTTTTAGCTCCGTTAATGATCCAGTCGTTACCGTCTTTAACTGCTGTTGTTGCCATACCACCGGCATCAGATCCTGTGTTATGCTCTGTTAATCCCCAAGCACCAATCCACTCACCTGTTGCTAATTTAGGAATCCATTTTTTCTTTTGCTCGTCGTTTGCAAATGTTAAAATATGATTTGTACATAATGAATTGTGAGCCGCAACTGACAAACCAATCGAAGAATCTACTTTAGAAATCTCTTCAACAACGGTAATGTATTCGTGATAACCTAAACCAGATCCACCTAATTCTTCAGGAACTAAAACTCCCATAAAGCCCATTTCTCCTAATTTTTTAAATAATTCTACAGGAAAAATTTGCGCTTCATCCCACTCCATTATATATGGTCTGATTTCTTTTTCAGCAAACTCTCTGATTGACTGTGCAATCATTGCTTGTGTTTCGTTGTATTCAAAATTCATTGTACTGTATTTTATCGTTGTTTTTTGCTTATTTTTCTAAAAAGCCAAATATAACCTAATTATCTTTAATTTGTCAAGTGGAAAATTATTAATTTTTTCTAAATCTTCAATTTTTAACGGATTTTCTTGTTTGCTGCGTTGCACCACAATTTGCCGGGCAATGTAATTGTTAATGTACGGAATTTGAGCCAATTCTTCTTTTGTAGCAGTATTTACATTTACTTTTTTAATAGCAGTAGAATTCTTAACCACCGTATTTTGTTTGAGAATTTTGATTGCTTCGGGACGTAAACCTTTGATAAAATCGATTTGATGGATCGATACAAAACCGCCTAATTTTTCGCGTTCGTTGATTACCGCATTGGCAAAATAATCGCCAATTCCTTTTATTGCAACCAAGTCTTCAATGGTTGCTTTGTTTACATCGATATTTTTAAAAGCAACAGGTTCATTGTTTTCTGTATAAGTATTCGATTTTTTGTTCTGAGTCCATTCCGGAAATTTAAAGTATGGTGAGATTTTATCGAGTGTTTCTTTTGAAACGCCCGTAACTTGTTGAAATTCGGCTGCGGAATTTACATATTTTCCTGTTGATCTAAATTTCAGTAATTTATCAATCTCGGCAGTAGTCATTCCTAATTTGAATCCATTGTAATCTGTGATGAAATTCGGATTAAACGATTGAAGATCGTATTTCTTCAATGCCAACTGCTTTAGACTATCAATTTGCAATTGCGTTTTTGTGTCGATTTTATAACCGGTAGTTTCTTTAGCAAACGATTTATCTTTTACGACTAATATCACAACTTGTAAAAGCACGATAATCACAACAAAAACCACAAGAGCTCTGCGTTGTTTATTGCTAAAATACGGAAGCTGCGTTTTCATCTGTTCATTAATTTTATACCGATTTCACAATTTAAACATCTTCTTAAATCGCAATAATTTTTCTTTAAGAATAAAACCGATTGACTGTCTAACGATGATTTTACCGGAACCTGTAATTTTTGAAACATTTCGGTGGTGCTGTTTTTTTCCAAATCGATAGATTGATAATGCTGTAAAACTTCATCGATAATATCTTTCCCCAACTGCTGATGATACACATATTGAAAAGGCAAAATGGTATTTATAAGCAACAAATTATAAAACGATTGTGAAACCGTTTTCTTACGAATTTTATGTTCCTTACCAAAAACATAATGCGTTTGCCAATAATCGGAAACCGTTGCTCCTAACAAATAATTGTTCCGAGAAACACTTTCGGGATTTCTGATCAGATCAAATAAAAAAGGTTGGTTGTAAATAAAAGACGCAAACTGAATTAAACGAATTGTTGGGAAATTATCTGGTCGCAACTGGTAGTAACTCGGCGTATTTACGGTTTGCTTTAAGTTGTATTTCTGTTTTAAATAGCCATACGTTTTCTGAAGTGTTTTAAGATAATAATCTTCACTTTCTGATTGCAACAAATTTGCAGTTCCTAAAAACAACGCTTCTAAATGTACTAAATGTGCCTGTTCTTTACGAATGATTTTCAGCGGAAGATTTTTGGCAACTTCGTAAAAAACTTCGCCATTAATATTCAAACCAAAATTTCGTAATAGAATGCGATAAAAAGCTTCTTCCCAATTATTATTTGTTTGCTTTAGTTCTTTTACAATTCGGTTGGTAAACTGTTCTAAACGTTCAATCATTAACTTTTCTTTCCATAAAAGCCAATCGAACGAATTAAACTGTTTGATGTAATCTTCGCAAAAAATGTACTGCGGATTTAATTTGAACTGATGGTAGGCATTAAATACATTTTCAGAAACATACTCTTTTAAAACAATGGTAGGAATTTCGGTTCCGTTAGATCGAACAACAGATAAATCGTTATTCCAAACCACATGCAGAATTACGTTTTGATACGCCGGATCGATCTCATGATGATGCGCATACCAATCGGAAGCATTTATGTGCATTTCTACATTTCCTGCCCATAATTGCCCATCGATATAAACTTGTGCGTTAAAAAAATCCGGCCCTTCTGTTCCTAAATACAAACCAAAATCTTTTATAACAACCTCATTATTTTGAACTGTTTTGAGTGAAGTATTGTTAAGCTTTTTGAATCTCCACACATAATGTAAAAAATCTTCCCGCATAATAAAAAGCTTTTTATAAATATAAATTAAAATATTTAAAAGTCCTAATTATCAGTT
>CAJYTF010000059.1 GCA_913777665.1 uncultured Myroides sp. | reverse complement strand
AACATCAGCGAAGATTTCAGTTTCAATATTCTGTAAAATTGATGCTAATGTTTGACCCGAATTTTCTTTGTTTTTGTTTACTTGATTAAGATATTCCCAAACCAAAGGATATAATTTTTTAAATAATTTGTTTGTATCATTGTTTGCATTAAACCCAAAAAATAAGTTCTTATAGATTGCAACCTTTGTTTGATTTCTATTAGCGTGTAAATCCATAAATCGTTCATACAACGAACCCGATTCAACATCATTGATATATTCTGCATCAACTTCATAATTGTTCGATTTCATTGTATAGGCTAATAATAATGGTTGACAATTAGTTATATCAACAAAGTTGAATTTAATGTTTAAATGTTTTCTTGCAATGCTTGATAAATTCGTAATATGATGATATAGGCGATTAACTTTTTTACCAATTGTTAAGTATTTCTTTGAACCAAAACTTAAAATGTTATTTATTCTATGTGCCAATGATTCAATATTATCATTGTTACTTTTTAAGTAATATCTAATTTCATCACTTATTGCATCAGCTTTATTAATCTTAACAACATCAAGTGTTAATTTCATTCTGTTGTCAATCTTAACATCACTATTGTAATAAGTATAAATCACTTCATTTTCATCTTCAACATTATAACTTTTTTGAAGATTGAAAATCATCGAATAAGTTTGACCTTCAAACAATTCTTTTGACATTCTGTAAGTATAGGCAAATTTGCCAGCCGAATAATTTGAATCTTCACATTTGTTCACTAAACCAATATCAGCTAAAAAAGACATATAAGTATCGCAAGCATCAGCACTAAATAATTTTCTAAAGTCGGTTTTCTTATATTGGAAATTGTAAATGTATTTGCCAGCATCATTTGCCTTATTTTTATCATAAATTGATTTAAGTATGATTATAAGTTTATTGATTCGGTTTAGGGTTTTAATGTGATTATCATCAACAGATGATTTTTTAATATTTGTGAACCATTTGAAATTTGAATAATTATTTAAGTTCATTAATTTGTCAACAATTGGTGTTGGCAATATCATAAACATTTTGTTGTATTCTATTTGTACATCATCAATTGAAGATAAATTTAATTGTTTGGTTATTAGCTTTTTGTTGCTCATTTGTGTGTAATAAATTTTATATAGTATATATTATTTATTAACCCCTTCCTTTGTCTGAAATAGGCATTCATTTTATATTTTCTTAAAAATATCCTATTACAGACATATTATATCAAAAAGTGCCTATTTCAGACAACATATATCAATATCTATCTATCTATCTATCTTCATTATGTTTGGTTTGGTTTAAGTTCGATTCAACAAAAAAAATATCATCCTAAAAAAGAATGATATTAATGTTAGTTGATAAAACAATTACACACACAACAACCACTAACAAATTGTTATAGTATATATAATAAATTGGTTGACCCCTTTGCACCAATAGCACATTTTTAGTTTATATTTGTATTTCTCTTCAAACATTTAGTTAACCAAACCTAAATGTTAAAATATTGTTAAAATGTACCTACATAAAACAATAATTACTAATTTCACATTATAAAATAAAAAGACCCTTTGCGCCAACAAAGGGAATAAAATTAAGTTGCTTTGCAACCCTTTTATTTTAAGTCGAAGAATAATCGTTACATATAATCTTCAATTGCTTTCATTATTAGTCTTGCGACTAATGATGAAGCAACTCTGCTTATGAAACCTACAATCTTTGATTGTTTAACGGTTTCGGAATTTGAATTGGTGTTCATATCTTTTAATTTTTTATCATAGGCTTACAATTGAGTTTAATTTCACAAATTCTTTACTGATAAATATAGTAAACATTCTTTATCATTCAAAAATTTCATTAAAATTAATTATGAACAAATTTTGTTCATAAGTCGTCAGAATATTACAAAAGGGAACAACCAAAACTTTATATATACATTATATAATTAATGATTGTTAAGCCAGCAACTATTGTTGATTGTATAAGTAGTGATACAAACATATAGCGTTATTTTTTTTAAAAGCTGGCAAAATTAAAAGCACCCTCAAAGGTGCTTTTTTTATTATAGGGAACAAACAAAACTTTATATATACTATATAATAAAGAAACAGCCATTGTTTATTTTTTCATTTCTTATTTATTATTCTTTATTATAAAACTTTTGTATTCATATATTAATTATTTTTTATTTTTAAAAACAATGGCACTTTAAACACCCCACACAAAGGGTGTTTTTGTATTTAATATATAGTGTATAAAAAATAATATAACTATGATTTTAGCAACAATCTTAACAATACTATTATTAGCAACAATAGCAGTAATAATTTTTGAATTTTTAAAACAACGAAAAGAAAAACAACAAGAACTTAAAAAACACAAAAAAGATATTTTAATAAAAGAATTTTATGAATTTTTACAATCTGAATTTGATGATAAATTTGAATTTCAATATGTAATACTTGAAACAGAAATAAGATTTAGAGTTGATTTTAAAAATAAAAAGCAATATAAAAGAGCATTTAAAATTGATGCAGAAATTACAATTGATGATTTAAAGAATGAATTTTTAAAAAACACTAACTAATATGAACGAACTAAAAGAAGAAATAAAAACAGAAATTACTAACCATTTTAAAGATGTAAATTACGTTTCAATTGAATTTCCAATACTAGAAAATGATGATGAAAACGTTTTAAATATTCAATTAAATGATAGAAAAAATTGGAAAACATATTGTTTATCAGTTTGTGTTGATAGTCCAATTTGGTCTTTTGCAGAAATAATAAAATCTATAAAGAAAGCATATCATAATTTAAATATCAATCTTGATGAAGAAATTGAAATTGAAAAAAAGCGAATTGAAAATATTAAAATCAATATTGATTTTTTAAAAAATAAGATGAATGATTCAGATTCTATTTAACATCAATTTTGGTAAAACAAAAACTATCATTATATTAGATAAATAATAGTTTAATGAACTATTGTTTTTAAGTTATAAAGATGCACTTATCAGGGGATTTGTGCATCTTTTATTTTATACCAATTTTTGAATCTATTCGCCAACCGATGCGAACACGGTCTTTGAAATAATACATGAAAAATTCAAAATCTAACACATGTATTCTTTCATATATCTTTTTCATGGTTTCGCTTCCTAAATGATTAAAATCCATGAAAAGCCCGATACAATTGCCCTTTTTGTCTAATACTTTGTAAGGTGTGTCAAATCGAATTTCATTGCCCTTATTCCATATACTTGCATTATCTAAAGTATAGATATTTATGTATTTAAATATTTTCGTTCCTAAATCAATCTGATACGGTGTAAGATAATTGTTCTTCGTTTCCATAGCCAAATAATAATATATAAGTAAAATTACTACTAAATTTTGACACCCGAAAAACACAAAATTGTCGCTTACTTATTGGAAATCATTAATGATAAATCAGCACATAACATTGCGCTGTTGCATTATATAACAAGCAACAAAAACGATTATTTCATTCTATTAAAAACCAGCGATAAAATGCACGGTGGTAAAATATTTGAAGTTGAACAAGATGAATTTGAAGATGATTGTGATAGATATGTTTATGAAGAAATTCCGTTTGCATACTATGATGAAGTGTTTTATTATTTTGTTGATGATTTGGCAATGGCATTGATTGATATTGTAATTAAAAAAAGAATAGTTGTTGATTATATTTATTCTTATTTGATAAGGCAACAATATCAGTTCCAGCACATTCATCAGTATTTGAACTTGAATGATAATATTCAATATTTAAGACAAATAAAAAACCAGCAATAAATGCTGGTTTTCTTTTACAAAATAATCTTCCAAATGATTGTGTCAAAAACGAAAAAGACACATAGTATATATTAAAAAGGCAGTGTTCATTTTTAATATATAGTGTATAAAAAGTAAATAATGAAATGAAGGAACTTGAAATAATAATGAACAATCAAAGAAAAGTATTACAGAAAATATTCAAGGATAATTTGAAAACAATTTATGTCGATTGTAATTCTTTGAATTTTAACAAGCAATATGATAAATCACTGTTTGTTACGTCAAAAATAATAAATACATACGTTTGGGAATATTATGATGCCAATAATAATGTTACTACTAGAATAAGAACTTATCACTTTGACAACTCTAATATAAATCATCAAAAACACTTTTTTGATACTCTTTTAAATTACTTTTTTTTAATCAATATCAAATTAAATAACGAACACATTGACAGCTTATTAAATGTGTTTTATGTGTCTGATAGCACACTAATCAAATTAGATAATATGAAACTATTAAACGACAATATAGAATACATTAAATCCATCAAATAAAGCCTTTTAAGCCACTATTTAAGCCACACCATAACATTTTATTACAAAAAATTTTAATGCCTTAAACCTCACTATTTGCAGTGATTTGAGGTGTTTTTATTTGGTGTTTTTATAAGTTTTTACAACCTCACCAACAACTTTTTAAAGAATAAACATATAAAAGTTATAAAAAGTTATAAATGAAGGAATACAACAATAAAGAAAAGATGAAATTTGAATTATATGGTGATGATTTAAACGAATATATTCAATATAAATATGGTGTTGAAACATTTGGTGATTTGATAGAAAACATCATAAACAGAAAATTGACAGAAATGAAAGTTTCAGAAAAAGTAAATGTTGATGATAGGGTTCAAGCACCTCATTTAATAGACCGTAAATCATTAGCCGATTTGGTTGGCACATCATCGGGCAATATAATAGTATGGGAACGTAATAACATCATTAAAAAAGTTCACTTTGAAGGCGCAACAAAAACTTTCTACAATTTCAAAAATGCGATTGATTCGATTCTAAAAATGCCGAATTTAAAAAGCAGTTATGAACACAATTTAAAGATGAGTTTAAAGAAGTTTATTCTTTAAATAAGCCTTTATAAGTTATTACAAGTTTTTGCAATTCAAATAAAATTATTAAGTTTGGGGGAAACATCGGGGTATTTATGAAGGCAATAAATGTTAAACTGTTTAAAAATAAGGGGTTAACCATTAAAAGGGATTTAGGGTTTTAAACTAAATCTTTTTTTAGCATTAAAAGTAAATGAAAGTAAGTATTTTAGGCTGCTATTCGGCAACTCCGCGCACCATAACCAATCCAACATCGCAAGTATTAGAAATCAACAATCAAATGTATTTGATCGATTGTGGAGAAGGAACGCAGGTACAATTGCGAAAGCATAAAATTAAATTTTCACGCATTAATCAAATTTTTATTTCTCATTTGCATGGCGATCATTTCTTTGGATTGATCGGATTGATATCAACATTTTCTCTTTTAAACCGCCCAAATGATCTGCATATTTACGGACCAAAAGGTATAAAAGAAATCATTCTACTACAGATAAAATTAAGTAAATCGTACACGAAATATAATCTGTTTTTTCATGAATTGGAATCCAATGAATCGGAACTGATTTTTGAAGACGATAAAATTGCAGTTTATACCATTCCGTTAAAACATCGCGTGTACACAAACGGTTATTTGTTTAAGGAAAAACCTGGTTTACGACGTATAAATATTGATGCTGCAACTGAGAAAAACATTGATGTTTGTTATTTTAACAAGCTGAAACAAGGCAGCAATTTAAAGCAGGAAGATGGAACTGTTATTAAAAATGAAACCGTAACTTTTGATCCGCTACCAACACAATCGTACGCTTTTTGTTCGGATACGGTTTATAATGAAGAAATTATTCCGCTGATTGAAAACGTTGATGTTCTGTATCACGAAAGTACTTTTTTGGAACAGGATATTGAAAAATGTATTCCAACCGGTCATTCAACTGCCATTCAGGCTGCAACTATTGCAAAGAAAGCTAATGTTAAAAATTTAATTTTAGGACATTATTCCACAAGATATTCCGATATTAATTTGTTTAAAAAAGAAGCTGATACGGTGTTTGAACCTACGTTTTTAGCGGACGATGGTTTGGTTTTTAAATTTTAGAAATGATGAGTGATTTAAGTAATTATAGAAAATCGTACGAAAAAAGCGAATTGTTGGAATCAATGATTGATGAAAACCCAATGATGCAGTTTCAGAAATGGTTTTATGAAACCGAAGAATTTGGTGGAGTAGAAGAGGTGAACGCCATGACCGTTTCAACGATTGGATTGGACGGATTTCCAAAATCGCGCATTGTATTGCTAAAAAAATACGATGAATACGGATTTACTTTTGTTACCAATTACGATTCTGAAAAAGGAAAAGCGTTGTTGCAAAACCCACAGGTTTGTTTGTCTTTTTTCTGGCCATCGGTAGAACGTCAGGTTATCATAAAAGGAATTGCAGAAAAACAGAGTGAAGCTTATTCGGAAGGATATTTTCATTCTCGACCAAAAGGAAGTCAGATCGGAACAGTTGTTTCCCTACAAAGCACGGTTATTCCTAACAGAGAATTTTTAGATGAAAAATTAAAGAGTTTAGAAGCTGAATATAAAAATATCGAAGTTCCAAAACCTGAAAATTGGGGCGGTGTATTAGTAAAACCAATATCTATCGAATTTTGGCAGGGACGTGCAAATCGTTTACACGACCGTATTCGTTATACTTTGTTTGAATGGGGCGATTGGAAAATAGAACGTTTAGCTCCGTAATTTCTAAAATTATTCAAATTGTACTCTCACGATACGTAATTCGTCAGCATCAATTATTTTGTTTGAATTGAAATCGTTCAGAAGAATAAAAGTGAGTTTGCTTTCTTTCAGACTCTCAATAGGAAATTCTTTTTCTTCTAAATAAAATCGATCAATAGTCCATTCAAACAAGCCAATTTCATTCTTCTTAGAAATTAGTTGAATACTTTTGTTTGTATCGTTTTCATAAAATAAATAGTGATGTACATAATCGCTAATAACCGCCGATGAATAAAAACCGTCGCTATCTGGCAATACCGCAGAAACTTCTTCAAAAAATGGAATCAAATTTATGGGATTTCCTTCTTCAATAACTGGTAAATCAGATTCGTTTTTTACAATAGTTACCTTTAATCCGTTAAAATTTTCTCTTTTAGAATTGTGAAATTTACTTTGAAACTGAATCGTAAACGGTTGTTTCTTTAAATTAATCCGATCATTTTCCTTTGTAATGATTTTGCTTATATCATTTTGTACAATAATAATTTCGTTTGCAAAATTCTGTGCTGTAATTAAATTTGAAACAAAAAGTATGATGATTGTGAAAAATTTTCTCATTAGATTAATTCTGATTTTATTGGTAACATATTAATCTAAATTAAGAATATAATTGAAAGAAGTGTCGAAATTTGTATAAGATAAATGTTATTTATGAACAATTTTAAAAATTATACCGATCAATTCAAAGTACACGAAAAGTTACAACCTGTTTTTTTTATAGGTCACGGATCGCCAATGAACGGAATCGAACAAAATATATTCTCTAAAAAATGGCAGGAAATTGGTAAATCGATTGATTTGCCTTGCGCAGTTTTGGTAGTTTCGGCACATTGGTTAACCAAAGGAACCGTAGTAACGGCAATGAGCGAACCCAAAACAATTCACGATTTTGGCGGATTTCCTCAAGAATTGTTCAATGTTCAATATCCCGCGCCTGGAAGTCCGTTTTTAGCAGAAGAAACTGCGAAATTAATCACATCAACCAATGTTGGATTGGATCATGATTGGGGATTGGATCATGGAACTTGGACTGTGGTCAGACACATGTTTCCCGATGCCAATGTTCCTGTTTTGCAATTGAGTATCGATTATAACAAACCAGCAGCTTATCATTATAATTTGGCAAAAGAACTTTATGATTTGCGTAAGCGGGGCGTTCTAGTAATTGGCAGCGGAAATATGATTCACAATTTACGAATGATTGATTGGAATAATATGGCAGAACCAGGTTTTGGATTTGAATGGGCTAAGAGTTTGAATGAAACTTTTAAGAAGAAAATCCTATCGAAAGATCATAAAGATTTAATTGAATATGATCGATTGGGTGAATCTGCAAGACTTGCAATTCCAACACCCGATCATTATTATCCTGTGTTATATGCGTTGGCTTTAATGAATGATAAAGACGATGTTTCTATTTTTAACGATGAATATGTTGGCGGATCGTTATCAATGACATCATTCCGTTTAGGATAAATAATATTATATTTGCTTTAAAAATTGTCAATGAAATCCATTTTTAAAGTCTTATTTCTGTTTTTAAGCATCAATATATTTGCCCAACCCAAAGCGGTTTTAAACAAAACTACTTATAATTTTTGGTTGAACGAACCAAGCCAACCTACAGATAAAATGCCATTAATTGTGTTTTTGCACGGTAAAAGTTTGTCGGGCACAAACATAGACCGCGTAAAACGTTATGGAGCTTTAAAAGGAGTTGAAAAAGGGTTGGATATTCCGGCTTACTTGGTTGCGCCACAATTACCATCGGGACCTTGGAGTGCTGTTAAAGTAGATGAAATTGTTGACTATATGATTAAAACCTACAATATTGATGAAGATAGAATTTATATAACGGGAATGAGTTTAGGATCGTACGGAACAATGAAATATGTAGGCGAATATCCAAATAGGGTGGCAGCAGCGATATCTATTTGTGGTGGTGGCGATGTAAACGATGCGTGTAATCTGGCTCAAGTTCCAATAAAAGTAATTCATGGCGATAAAGATTTTATTGTACCATTGTCTGAATCGGAAAAAATTGTAAACGCAGTTAAAAAATGTAATAAAAAAGCTCCAATTGAATTGCAGGTTGTAAAGGGCGGAAATCACGGCAGTGTGGAAGATTTATACCGCCACATGGAATTATATGACTGGTTGCTGAAACACACAAAAAGTAAAAATAACAATACGTTATAATAAAAAAGTGAACTCAATTTGAGTTCACTTTTTTATTTATTCTTTTTCTTCCAACTTTTTACATAATCAAATACGTAATCGTATGAAAACTCTCCAAAATACACATTATATTCTCCGTTTGGAAAAATGATGACGAAACTTGCGTATTGATAATGGTATTCATTAAAAAATCTTTTTTCTATTTCGTTGTTTGGATCTTTTTTCCATGGCATGTATTCATGATTACTATAAACGTTTTTCGACTCCTTTTTGTACAAAAATAGTGTTTGCCCATTTATTTCTTTTTGGAATTTTTTTTCAAAAATATCGGTATCGTTTCTGAAAATTTTTGAACCATCTGGATTAGGGTTTTTAGAAATATTTGTAGCATCAGGTCCGGGATAATAATAAATGAATAATGGTTTTTTAAAATCCAAATCAGTTGATAAAGAACTATTCAAATTATTAATCAATTCTTTATAATCATTAATTTTTCCTGATTTTTCTCGTTCTTTAATTAATCTGTAAATAGTTCCATCATCATTTTGCCCAACCAAAATACCTTTGCTTTGAACTTCTTTAAACCAACTGTAGCTTATTTCTTTACCATCAAAATCAAGATATTTATTTTTTGATGTTTGTGCAAAAGAAATTAATGGAAAAAGGATAAATAATAAAAGTTTGAATTTTTTCATAAGATATTATTGAATTATAGCTTAGTTTTATTCAGCTTAAGTAGTTCATTAATCAATGATTTCTTTCCGATTTTTTGGGTTATGATGTCTTTTTCTAGTTTCCATCCACGGGCAGGCGAATACTCACGTCCGTACCAAATCATCTGTAAATGCAGTTTATTCCATGTATCAATAGGGAAAATAGCTTTAGCATCTTTTTCGGTTTCAACCACATTCTTACCCGAACTTAAATTCCAACGATACATTAAACGATGAATATGTGTATCAACAGGAAAAGCCGGCACATTAAAAGCTTGTGACATTACAACCGATGCCGTTTTATGACCAACTGCAGGTAAGGTCTCCAAAATATTTATATCTGCAGGAACTTCGCCATCGTATTGATCGATCAAAATTTTACTTAAACCGTAAATTCCCTTAGATTTCATTGGCGACAAACCACACGGACGAATAATATCTGCAATTTCTTCTACCGAAAGTTTAACCATATCATACGGATTATCTGCAATAGCAAAAAGTTTTGGTGTGATCTGATTAACTCGCACATCGGTACATTGTGCAGAAAGCAACACTGCAATTAATAAGGTATATGGATCTTTATGATCTAACGGAATAGGAACTTCGGGATAAAGTTGCTCTAAAGTATCAATTACAAACTGAACTTTTTCTTTTTTGGTCATTTTAATGTGTAAATGATTTGTAATTTTACAAAAATAGTAAATTATGACCACACTAAAAATAGGCGATAAGGCTCCTGATTTTTCGGGAATAGATCAAAACGGATCAACCGTTCAGTTAAAGGATTTTAAAGGCAAAAAAGTTGTTTTGTTTTTCTACCCAAAAGCATCAACACCAGGGTGTACTGCCGAAGCTTGCGATCTTCAAAATAATATTGACCGTTTTGTAGCAAAAAATTATCAAGTAATTGGTGTTAGTGCCGATTCGCAAAAACGACAATTAAATTTTGCAATTAAAAATAATTTGCAATATCCGTTAATTGCCGATGAAGATAAAGTAGTTATTAATGCTTATGGCGTTTGGGGACCAAAGAAATTTATGGGGCGTGAATTTGATGGTATTCACCGAACTACTTTTATTATCAACGAAGATGGTTTTATAGAAGATATTATAGAAAAAGTAAAAACGAAAGAACACGCAACTCAGATATTAAAATAAAAAGAGTTCCTAATTTGGAACTCTTTTTTGTTAATTTGATATTGTTGGTTTATTAATTGGCGAATTACTTTTAACAACTACAAAGGTTGAAATGGCGTAAAATGCGTTTCCATTTCCATTATTGTTTGTCCAATCTTCAAATTTGTATTCAAAATTAAAGTTTGATCCAAACAAACTTTTCTGAATATTATCAAAACGCACAGGAACCACCATTCCAGGGCACCAACCAGCGCGATCTGGTTTCCAGTTACCCGGTGCCTGATTGTCAATAGGATTTTGTGCACAGCCAAGAGCTTTTAAATCATGTGCAAAAGTTTGTGTGCCATTAATGTTTATATTATGGGTACGATAGCACCATTCTGCACAACCGCGACCACCGGCATCGTTTGGTGTTGCATGCCCCCAACCAGAAATAATAGTTCTTAAATATGCAACTTCTGCACTAGATGGTATATTGATTTGTTTAGTTAAATCAAATACATTTGTATCAAAACTAGTTCCATAAGGCACACCATCAATAGATGATTTGTTGTATTGAATTACAGGTACAACGGCAGAATATTTATAATCTGGTGTTCCAAATTCAAAATCAAACTCAACTGTATATTTTCTTCCTTTCGCCAACCATGTTTCGGTGTAGATTTTTAGTTCAGTAGATCCATTTAAAATCGATTTAAAATCGGTTACATCAACTTCATAACCACGTTCTAATTTCTCGTTCCCAACCCAATACGGGTTAATAAATCTACCTAATTCATACCATTCGCCAGTAGTTTTATCTTTTGCGTAAATATTTGCATATCTGTCCCATTCGTCACATTCTTTGTTGGGGCAAATATCTTTAATAAACATTTTAATGGTTTTGATATTTTCTGAATTTGTAGGAAAAGTAAAAGTACCTTCGGCACTTTGCGACAAACCTTCGCCAAAAGCAACTTTCACATTATCAAAAGTTTTTACAGTTGTTTTTGTAGGGTCAGTGTTTGTCTTTTCATCGTCTTTACAAGAAATAAGTGTAAATGATGATAGTAATAATAAGGTTATAAGTTTTTTCATTTATAATGTTGTTAATTATTTGTAAATATAAAATAAAGTTATTTGTTTGGGTAAACTATTTTTACTTTTTGAAAAATTAAACAATTACATTTAACTTTACAAAAAAGTAAAAATGCAGCAGGATATTTTAGATACACCTATTGAATACCTTAAAGGCGTTGGACCTCAAAGGGCTGTTGTACTAAAAAAGGAACTTCAGATTTTTACTTATAAAGATTTAATCAATTTTTATCCGTACAAATATTTAGATCGAACTAAGTATTACAAAATCAGTGAATTAAATTCCGGAATTAATGCAGAAGTACAGCTTGTAGGTAAAATTGTTCGATTGAAAACGGTAGAACAAAAACGCGGTAGTAGATTAGTTGCTGTTTTTACTGATGGAACTGCCGAAATGGAATTGATCTGGTTTCAAGGACACAAATGGATCAAGGAAAATTTACAGTTGAATATTCCGTATGTGATTTTTGGAAAGATCAATCATTTCAACGGATTGTTTTCGATGCCGCACCCCGAAATGGAAACGATTGAAGAACATAAAAAAAGTATGCAATCTGCGTTGCAACCGGTTTATCCATCGAACGAAAAATTAAATCAGAAAAATATTTCAAATCGAAGTATTACCAAAATGATGCAGCAGGTTTTTATAGAAACGCATCATTTATTTAAAGAAGTTTTTCCTGAAAATCTAATTGACGAATTACGATTGCTGCCAAAAAACGAATCGTTTTTTAATATTCATTTTCCTAAAAATACCGATTTGTTGAATCGTGCGCAATTTCGTTTAAAATTCGAGGAATTGTTTTTTATCCAATTACAGTTGCTTTCTAAAAATCTGGTTCGTAAACATAAAATTAAAGGATTTGCTTTTAATGTTGTTGGCGATTATTTTAATGGTTTTTACCACGATCATTTACCTTTTCCGTTGACCAATGCCCAAAAGCGTGTGTTGAAAGAGATCAGAATTGATATGGCACACGAAGCTCAAATGAATCGTTTGTTACAGGGCGATGTTGGTGCCGGCAAAACCATTGTCGGTTTTATGAGTATGTTGTTGGCGTTAGACAACGGTTTTCAGGCGTGTTTAATGGCTCCGACCGAAATTTTGGCGAATCAGCATTTTGCAGGAATTAAAGAATTGGCAGATAAAATTAATGTGAAGGTGGCTTTGCTTACCGGATCTACCAAGAATAAAGAACGCAATCAAATTCATGAAGATTTAGAAAACGGAACCATTCATATTTTAATTGGAACACATGCGTTGTTAGAAGATAAGGTTCAATTTAAAAATTTAGGCTTGTCGATTATTGATGAACAGCATCGTTTTGGTGTAGAACAGCGATCAAAAATGTGGAAGAAAAATTCGTTGCCTCCTCACGTTTTGGTTATGACGGCAACTCCCATTCCGCGTACTTTAGCTATGAGTTTGTATGGCGATTTGGATGTCTCGGTTATTGATGAATTACCACCAGGACGAAAACCTATAAAAACACTCCATTTTTTTGAAAGTAAACGCTTGCAGGTTTGGCATTTTATTAAGGAAGAAATTGCAAAAGGCAGACAAATTTATATTGTATATCCGTTGATTCAAGAAAGCGAAAAGTTAGATTACAAGAATTTAATGGAAGGATACGAAGCAATTTCGCGCGATTTTCCTTTTCCCGAATACAGAATCAGTATTGTTCACGGACAAATGCATTCTAAAGATAAAGATGCCGAAATGGATCGATTTGTAAAAGGTGAAACCCATATAATGATTGCGACAACAGTTATTGAAGTTGGTGTAAATGTACCTAACGCATCGGTAATGATTATAGAAAGTGCCGAACGTTTTGGGTTGAGTCAACTGCATCAATTAAGAGGTAGGGTAGGGCGTGGCGCCGAACAAAGTTATTGCGTTTTAATGACGGGAAATAAATTAAGTGCCGATACAAAAGTCAGGATGGATGCCATGTGCCGAACAAATGATGGTTTTGAAATATCCGAAATCGATTTAAAACTCCGTGGACCGGGCGATATCATGGGTACACAGCAAAGTGGTGTGCTTAATTTACAAATTGCCGATTTGGTTAAAGATCAAGACATATTAAAGTTGGCTCGAACAAAAGCAATCGAATTATTAAAAGAAGATATCAATCTTGAAAAACCGGAACATCAAGCATTAAAATTTGTGTTTGAAATGCTGGCAAGAAAAAACAATATTTGGAACTATATAAGTTAACGTATGAAAATCATATTTGCATCAAACAATAAAAATAAGGTACAAGAAATTCAAAATCAAGTGCCGACATCTATCCAAATTGTCACTTTAGAGGAAATAGGTTGTACCGAAGAAATTGCCGAAACAGGTAAAACGTTAGAAGAAAATGCGATAATTAAAGCCAATTATGTTACAGAAAAATACGGTTTGCCTTGTTTTGCAGACGATACCGGTTTAGAGATTGATGCTTTAAATGGCGAACCAGGAGTTTATTCGGCTCGATATGCAGGCGAAGATAAAAATGCTGACAAAAACATTGATTTGGTTTTGCAGAAATTAGGAACTTCAACCAACCGAAAAGCGCAGTTTAAAACTGTGATTGCTCTAAACATCAATAATCAACAACATTTATTTACCGGGATCGTTGAAGGTGAAATCAGAAATGAAAAAACGGGAACCAATGGTTTTGGTTATGATCCTATTTTTGAACCTGAAAATTTGGGTAAAACCTTTGCCGAAATGACAATTGATGAAAAAAATAAATTAAGCCATCGCGGAAGAGCAGTAGAAAAGTTAGTTGAGTTTTTAGGAAAATTACAAAATAAATAATTTAACCTATCATTAATACAAATATCCGCAAAAAAATCTCTACCTTTGCAGCTATTTTAAAAATTATATGAATAAATTCCAAGAATTAGGATTGAACGAATTGCTTTTAAAAGCAATTCAGGACTTAGGTTTTGAAAACCCTTCAGAGGTTCAGGAAAAAGCTATTCCCTTATTGTTGCAACAAGATACAGATATCGTTGCACTGGCGCAAACGGGTACTGGGAAAACAGCTGCTTTCGGGTTTCCTCTGATTCAAAAAATTGATCCAGAGAACAGAAGCACACAGGCATTAATCCTATCGCCTACCAGAGAATTGTGTTTACAAATCACCAACGAAATTAAGCAATATTCAAAATATGTAAAGGGCTTACATACAGTTGCGGTTTATGGTGGTGCCAGCATTACAGAGCAGGCAAAAGAAGTTAAGCGTGGTGCACAAATTATTGTTGCAACACCAGGTCGTATGCAAGATATGATTAACAGAAACTATGTTAACATTAAAAACATACAAATTTGTATTTTAGATGAGGCAGATGAAATGTTGAACATGGGATTCTATGAAGACATTACATCAATTTTATCTGATACACCAGAAGAAAAAAATACATGGCTTTTCTCTGCAACTATGCCACAAGAAGTTGCACGAATTGCTAAAGAATTTATGAAACGTCCGCAAGAAATTACGGTGGGGCATAAAAATCAAGGATCGGTAAACGTATCGCACGAATATTATTTGGTTGGTGCACGTGATCGTTATCCGGTTTTAAAACGTTTGGCAGATATGAACCCAGATATTTTCTCGGTTGTTTTCTGTAGAACAAAACGTGATACACAAGCAGTTGCAGAAAAGTTAATTGAAGATGGATACAACGCAGCAGCTTTACACGGCGATTTATCGCAAGCACAACGCGATGGTGTAATGAAAGCATTCCGCGGTCGCCAGATTCAAATGTTGGTTGCTACCGATGTTGCTGCTCGTGGTATTGATGTTGACGATATTACACACGTTATTAACTATCAGTTACCAGACGAAATTGAAACCTACAACCACCGTTCAGGTCGTACCGGGCGTGCAGGTAAAACAGGTACATCAATCGTTATTGTAACAAAATCTGAGTTCAAAAAAATTCAGATGATTGAACGAATCATTAAAACAAAATTCGTTCAAAAACCAATTCCAACCGGAATGGAAATTTGCGAAGTGCAGTTAATTCACTTAGCAAACAAAGTTAAAGGGGTTGAGGTTGACGCAGAAATTGATAAATATCTTCCAAAAATTGAAGAATTATTAGGCGATTTAACGAAGGAAGAGTTAATCAAAAAAATGTTTTCGGTAGAATTCAATCGTTTTATCGAATACTACAAAAAACAAAATACAATTGATTCTCCAAAATCTCGTGAAAAAGGCGAAGCTACTGTAAATTCTGATGGTTCGGTTCGATATTTCTTGAATTTAGGAGCTCGTGACAATTTCGATTGGATGAGTTTGAAAGATTTCTTACGCGATACTTTAGATTTAGGAAGAGATGATTTATTTAAAGTAGATGTAAAAGAAGGTTTCTCTTTCTTTAATACCGATGCAGCACATAGCGAGCGTATTATGGAGATTTTGAACAACATGCATCACGAAGGTCGTCAGGTAAACGTTGAAATTTCTACAAGCGGTGGTGGTTCATCTTCATCAAGAAGAGATCACAACGGACGTGGTAGAAGCGGTGGCGGTTTCCGTGGCGAAAGAAGTGGTGGTTTCCGTAGCGACCGTTCTTCATCAGACAGAAGATCATCTGGTGGTGATCGTTTTGGAGATCGCAGAACAGAAAGCAGATTCGGACGTAATCGTGATGATGACAGACCTGCTCGCAACGAAAGAAGATCAGTACGTGGCGATCGCCCGCGCAGATCAAACTAATACTAGCATTAGTTGTTAATATTTACAAAATAAATAACTAAAACTGCAAAATATCCATTATTTTTGGTGCATACTAAAAACCATATGAGATATTTTGCAGTTTTACTTTTTACACTATTTTCAATATCAGTTTTTGCACAGGAAAAAAATATTAAAGGAATAGTTTATAGCGAATTAAGTTATGCACCCGAAAGCAAGGCAAATATTGTGAATTTGAATTCGTTGAAAGTTGCACAAACCGAAACCGACGGAACTTTTACAATTCTTGCAAACGTTAACGATACCTTACATATTTCTTCAGAAGGATTTCGTTCCTTAAAAATAAAAGTTACCAACGATTGGTATAAAGAAGGAAAGATGAATATCTATATTAAAGATCTTTCTACCGTTTTAGATGAGGTTGTGATTAATACCTTGAAACTGACCGGAATTTTATCTGTTGATACCAAACTTATTGCTTTAGCTGATTACCCGTATTATCGCGATTTTTCGGCTACAGGTTTTTCTACAAGTTACAACAGCGGACTAAACCCGATAAATGGTATTTACAACGCCATGAAACGAAATTCGCGCGAAACTAAAAAGATTAACCAGATTCGTAAAGAAGTGGAACTTATTGAAGTAATGAAGAAAAAATACGATCGTGAAATGGTTTCTGCTTTATTAAATATTTCAAAAGAAGATATTGTAAAAATGCTGCAACGCTGTAATCATTCCGAACGATTCATTTACACCGCAAACGATTACCAAATTTTTACAGCTGTGAATGAGTGTTATGATAATTATAAGTTAGGGAAATAAGGGTAATAAAAACCTTCGATAGTTTATATACTTTTCGAAGATTTTTTATAATAAATTTTTTAAATAAAAGTATTTTATAATTTTTCAAGAATACGTTCCAAAGCCATTCCACGAGATCCTTTTATTAAAAGTAATTCTTGAGTAACTTGAGCTTCTTTTAACTGAGTAAATAAATCTTGTATATTTTCAAAATATTGAACATTATCATTTTTTAACTGAGCCTTAAAGAAATGTTCACCAATAAATATCGTTGGGATCTTTGTTTCTATTACCTGATTTATTGTTTGCAAATGTTCGTTATCTGACTCATTTCCTAGTTCAAACATATCTCCTAAGATCATTAATTTAGAAGGATTATTTAGTTGTCTGAAATTTTCGATGGCAACCTGCATACTGCTTGGGTTTGCATTGTAGGCGTCTAATAAAATATTTTTATCGTTTATTTTTGTCCACTGCGAACGATTATTTTGTGGAGTATAATTTTCTATAGCTTCTTTTATATTTTCTAAAGAAATATTAAAATATTGACCGATTGTGACTGCAAAAGCGATGTTTGGAATGTTGTATAATCCGGTAAGGTTAGATTTTATTTCAATACCATTTACTTCAACTGTTGCCATTGGTTGTGCATTCGCATTTGTAATTTGAATGTTTGCCAACGAGTTATTTTCTATTGAAAATCCAAAACGAGTACTGTTTGAAGTTTTATCTGTTTGAATAGCATCATCAAAATTTACGAAAATTGTTTTGTTGTTATTTTGTAAGTAATCATACATTTCGCTTTTGCCTTTAATAACACCTTCAATTCCGCCGAAACCTTCTAAGTGTGCACGGCCAAAATTTGTAATGAAACCAAAATCGGGTTGTGCAATTGTACATAAAAGTTCAATTTCTTTCTGATGATTGGCACCCATTTCGATAATTGCCAAATCGGTTTCTTCTGTTAAACGTAATAAAGTCAGCGGAACTCCAATGTGATTATTTAAATTTCCGATTGTTGCAATCGTATTATATTTTGTACTTAAAACAGCGTGCAATAATTCTTTGCTGGTTGTTTTTCCGTTGCTTCCTGTTAGCGCAATTACCGGTAAACCTATGTGAAATCTATGAAAAGCGGCTAAATCTTGTAGGGTTTTAAGAACATCGTCTACAACAATTAGTTTGTTGTTGTCTAGTTTCTTTAAGTTTTTATCGTCAACCACAGCGAATGCAGCTCCATTTTCTAAGGCTTGCATTGCAAAATCGTTTGCGTTGAAATTAGCTCCTTTCAATGCGAAAAAAAGACTGTTTTCGTTGATGTTTCGTGTATCGGTACTTACGCCGTTACATTGATTGTATATAGAATAAAGTTCAAATATTTCCATAAAAAATAAAGTCGTTAGTTGACTTTTTACTGATTGATGCAAATTTAAAACTATTTTTTGATACAATTAAAGATCGCATCATCTTAAAAAGAAAACAGTCCTTAATAATGATTAAGAACTGTTTTTTATTTTATAGATCGATTTGAATTACTTCAAACTACCCACCATTTCTTCCGGTTTTACCCATTCGTCAAATTCTTGGGCAGTTACATAACCTAAAGCAATTGCTGTTTCTTTTAAAGTAGAATTATTTTTATGTGCCGTTTGAGCAATTTCGGCTGCTTTGTAATAGCCAATTTTTGTGTTTAAAGCTGTAACTAACATCAGTGAATTATCTACCAATTCTTTAATTCGATCATAATTTGGTTCAATTCCCTGAGCACAATGTTCATCAAAAGATATACAAGCATCGCCTAATAATCGAGCCGATTGCAAAAAGTTTGCAGCCATTAAAGGTTTAAAAACGTTTAATTCATAATGACCTTGAGTGCCGCCAATAGTAATGGCAACGTCGTTGCCCATAACTTGAGCGGCAACCATAGTTAATGCTTCACATTGCGTAGGGTTGACTTTTCCAGGCATGATTGATGATCCCGGTTCGTTTTCAGGAATTAATATTTCGCCGATTCCCGAACGCGGACCTGATGCTAACATACGGATATCGTTTGCAATTTTATTTAATGAAACAGCCAATTGCTTTAAAGCGCCGTGTGTTTCTACAATAGCATCGTGTGCTGCCAAAGCTTCAAATTTATTTTCGGCAGTTACGAACGGATGTCCTGTAAATTCGGCAATATATTTCGCTACCAAAACATCGTAACCAGCCGGAGTGTTTAAACCTGTCCCAACTGCGGTTCCGCCTAAAGCAATTTCTGATAAATGGCTCAATGTGTTTTTTACCGCTTTTATACCGTAATTTAATTGTGCCACATAGCCCGATATTTCCTGACCTAATGTTAGCGGAGTAGCATCCATTAAATGGGTACGACCAATTTTAACGACATTCATAAATTCGGATGCTTTTTTAGCTAACGTATCGCGTAATTGTTCAACACCCGGAATTGTTACTTCAACAACGGCTTTGTAAGCTGCAATGTGCATGCCTGTTGGATAAGTGTCATTTGATGATTGCGATTTGTTTACATCATCGTTTGCTTTTAAAACCGATTCGCCTTC
This sequence comes from uncultured Myroides sp., assembly GCA_913777665.1. GTDB lineage: Bacteria > Bacteroidota > Bacteroidia > Flavobacteriales > Flavobacteriaceae > Flavobacterium. The sequence continues at coordinate 24,775 of CAJYTF010000059.1, read as the reverse complement.
TCCAATTTTAAATCCTGCTAAAACTTGTGCTCGATTGGCGATAACTTCGTTAAGGTTCATGTTTGATTGCGTGCCCGAACCTGTTTGCCATATAACCAAAGGAAACTGATCGTTTAATTTATTGGCTAAAATTTCATCGCATACAGTGGCAATCGCCTCTCTTTTTTCAATCGGTAAAACGCCTAAATCATAATTGGCGTAAGCCGCTGCTTTTTTTAAATAAGCAAAACCTTTTATAATTTCTAAAGGCATTGAAGCGGCATTGCCAATTTTAAAGTTGTTGCGTGAGCGTTCTGTTTGCGCGCCCCAATATTTATCGGCAGGTACTTTTACTTCGCCCATAGTATCGGTTTCAATTCTATATTCCATTTGTTGTTATTTATAATTAATATAAATAAAGGTATAAAAAAATACTTGCTTATTTGGTTTATGATGGAATTTTTAGAATTTATTATGAATTTTGTTTGGGTTGTTAAAGTTTCGTTCTATCTTTGTAACTGTATACACACAAAATTCCGGAATCATGTTTGAATTTCAACAATTTATAGCTTTTATCATTGGTTTAACAATTATGACCATGGGTTTTTGGTTAATGATTTTCCTTATCAGCTTTGTTTTATACTGGGCTACAGGTGGGGCAATTGATTTAATGAAAGAGAAAAAAGCTAAAAAGAATGCATAAATAATTATGTAACAAAAAAATCCTTTTCATACCGAAAAGGATTTTTTTATTTTTTAAAATAATTTACAAGTGTATGTTATACATATAGTTATTTTGATATTATTTAAGAACAAAATGTAAAGAAAACCTTTTCAAAGTTTAAAACTTTGGAAAGGTTTCTAAAAGCAAAAAGTAACCAAGAAAATGATTGCTTTTTTATGATTACCTTAAAAATGTAGAATTAATTCAATGAGTTGATTATAAATCAAAAAAATAGTTTTGTGTAGAATTTATTAAATCAAAATTAAAAATGAAAAACTTTATTTTAATTGTGCTTACTCTATTAAGTGTTAGTATTTATGCATAGGATATCAAAACTAAAAAAGATAAAATTCTATTCGATAATAAAGAAATAGCAAAATTTGAAGAAAAGAAAAGGCTCTACACGATATCAGATCTAAACGGAAATGTTATCGTAAAAATTGAACCTAATATTCATGTGATTAATGAAAATAGTAGAAAGGTTTACTATGAAGTATTTTCTGCAGATGAATCAAAATCGGTTTCTTTATACAATAAAAAGCAAGAAGAGTCCGCTTTCATTAGAAAAAAAGTTTTTAATTGATTTTACTTTAGGGGAATATAAATTATTTACACCAGAGGGAGTTGACACTTCAGTTGTAGCTACAATGTTAGATACTAATCTTAATGTTAAAGAAGAACTTAAAAATAGTGCGGCAGACGTTAATAAAGAAAAAGAGCGTTTAATAACATTGTTTAAAGATGCCAGATTAGACTTTGATAAAGAAGGTAATATCTTAAAAGACCGTAAGATTATTGGATCTTTCAAAAGAAAAACCGATGATAACGGTGTAAATTATTTGTACGAAATTTATAATATCGATCAGAACTTAAAACACAATATAGTTGGCGTTTGGCACAGTTTAAAATCAAATGTAAATTTTGCAGGTAAAACCTATAAAACAGTTAATAACCAATTGTTGTTTAATAATGACAAGGTTTACGAAATTTCAGGTTCTAATTCAAGGAAGAATATGTCTTTAAGCATGGATGATCTTGCAATTATGATTACTGCGTATGCTTTAGAAAATGGTTTAATCAAATAATTCTCTAAAGCATAAAACAAAAAAAGCAACCAAATTTCGTGGTTGCTTTTTCATTTCTCCTAATATTTATAAAATAAGCCATTTAAACAATTAATATTCATATAAAGCGTTACAATAATATTATGATATTTTAATATATTTGGTACTTAAAAAAATAGTTGAAATGCGAAAAGCGAATCATTTTCTATATTTATCGTTTTTGTTGGGCGGGTTATCTGTACAGGCACAGCAATCATACAATTACACTCAAGAAAATAAAGATTTTTACGACGCCGTAAATCTTTACAACGAACAACAATATGCCGTAGCACAAATTTTGTTCGATAAAACCAAAATCAAAAATAATAACGACGAAATTCAGGCAGAAAGTGCTTATTACAGTGCAAATTGTGCTATTAGATTAGGTCAACCGGGAGCCGAACAAAAAATCAGTCAGTTTATTTATGATTATCCTACAAGCAGCAAGCAGGCACAAGCGTATATCGATGTAAGTAATTTCTATTTTTCTCAAGGTGATTACGATCAAGCATTGCGTTATGCCGAAAAAATCAATGAAGATATTTTAAGTCCGGCTGATAAAGACCGTATCAATTTTCAAAAAGGATACGCGTATTTCAGCAAAAAGGAAAACAATAAAGCCAAAAATTATCTTGAAAAAGTTGATTTAGAAGGAACTTATGGCAATCAGGCAAAATATTATTTAGGATACATTTCTTATGCAAATAACGATTATACACAAGCAAACGAATATTTTGCAAATGTAGAATCGGTAGAAAAATACCAGGAACGCATGGGCTATTACAAAGCCGATATGCAGTTTAAAAGCGGAAATTTTGATAAAGCTGTAGAAGAAGGTTTGGCGCAAATGCCTAAGTCAACCGAAGCAGAAAAATCAGAATTATCTAAAATCATCGGTGAAAGTTATTTCAACCTAAAACAATACGATAAAGCGTTACCATATTTATTGGCTTACGAAGGTAAAAACGGCAAATTAAGCAACGTAGATTTTTATCAATTGGGATATTCGTATTATCAGCAGAAAGATTATGATAAAGCTGTTTCTGAATTCAATAAAATTATTGGAGGGAAAGATGCTGTGGCTCAAAACGCTTATTATCACTTAGGTGAAAGTTATCTGAAATTAGGTCAAAAAACACAGGCTTTGAATGCTTTTAAGAATGCTTCTGAAATGACTTTTTCTGCAAAAATTCAAGAAGATGCTTTTGCAAATTATGCCAAGTTAAGTTACGATATCGGAAATCCATACAAAAGTGTCCCTGAAGTTATAACCGATTTTTTGGTAAAATATCCCGAAACTCCTTACAAAGCTGAATTGAACGATTTATTGGTAGATTCTTATATATCAACAAAAAATTATCAAGCAGCATTAGAAGTTTTAGAATCGAACAGAACGCCTTTGAACAAAGCAGCGTATCAAAAAGTTACTTTTTATCGAGGTGTAGAATATTTTAATGAAGGTAAATTCAGTTTAGCAAACGGAATGTTCAATAAATCGATTGCCGAACGTCAAGATAACAAATATGTGGCGCGTGCAACGTACTGGCGAGGTGAAAGCGAATATGCGTTAAATCGTTTTAGCGATGCGTACCAAACATTTACTACGTTTAAGCAATTGCCACAAGCTCAAAACACGCCGGAATTTAAAAGTGCCGAATACAATTTGGGTTACGCAGCTTATAAATTAAAAAATTACAGCAACGCTAATACGCATTTTAAAAGCTATTTAAGTGTTGTTAAAGACGACGCCAAGAAAACCGATGCAACGCTTCGTTTGGCAGATGGTTATTTTGTTACAAAGCAATATTGGCCGGCTATGGAAATGTATAATTCCATACTAAACAGCAACTCGTCTTACAAAGATTATGCAGCGTTTCAAAAGGCGGTTTCTTATGGATTTGTCGATAAGAATCCGACGAAAATAGAAGAATTACAGAAATTTATATCAAACTATAAATCATCAAGTTTGGTAGATGATGCTTACTACGAATTGGGAAGCACGTATGCCAACAGTAATCAAACCAGCAAGGCTATTGAAACATTCAATCAGTTATTGACGAATTATCCAAAGTCGAATTTGGCATCAAAAGCCATTTTACGCCAGGGTGTTGTGTACATTAACGCGAACGATGAAGACAAGGCTATTGAACGATTTAAGAAAGTTGTGAACGATTATCCGGGATCGCAAGATGCCATTGAAGCGGTTCAAAATGCCCGAATTGCGTATTTGGATACAGGCAGATCGAATGAATTTGCTGCTTGGGTGAAAGGTTTAGATTTTGTTGATATTTCTACAGCCGAATTGGAAAATGATGTATATACTTCGGCAGAAAATCAAATGGCACAAAATAATAACGATGCCGCTTTAAAAAGCCTGAAGGATTATATCGCGAATTATCCAAATGGTTTACATGCAACCAAAGCACACTTTAATATTGCCGAAATTAATTACGCAAAAAATAATGTAAGCGATGCAAAAAGCAGTTACGAAAATGTAATCAAGCGAGGGAAATCGGAATATACCGAGCAAAGTTTGGTACGTTTGGCCAACATGTATCTAACCGAAAAAGACAAGGCAAATGCAAAACGTATTTTAACGCAGTTAGAGGCCGATGCAAGTAACGATACCAACAAATTGTTTGCACAAGCTAACTTAATGAAAGCTGCTTTCGATGAAGGCGATATAGCAACTGCTGCAAAATATGCAAATATTTTAGCTGCAAATTCTAAAGTTGACAAACGTATTAAAGCCGATGCTACTGCAATAAGCGCCCGAGTTGCCATTAAAAACAACGATACCGCAACCGCTCGTAAATTGTACGAACAGTTAAATACCATTGGTACAGGTGAATTAAAAGCCGAGGCATTATATTACGATGCTTATTTTAAAAATGCCGAAAAAAAGTACGATGCTTCTAACAAAACAGTAGAAAAATTGGTGAAAGAATATGCGGCTTACAAGTATTACAACGCTAAAGGACTGGTTTTACTGGCGAAGAACTTCTATCAGTTAAAAGACAGTTACCAGGCAACTTACATTTTAGAAAGCGTAGTTACAAATGCAACCGAATTTGCAGATGTTGTTACAGAAGCTAAAACAGAGTTGGCAAAAATTAAGTCAGAAGAGGCGAAACGTAATTCATCGGTAAAATAATTTGTTATGAAATCGCCATTATCAAATTGTTTGTTGCAAACAAACACCAATGAAGATAAAGCGATTCCATATGATCAAAAAAAAAATACATATTTTCATATGAAAAAGTACTTATTTAGTATCACTATAGTAGCGGCATTATTGGCAAATAAAGCAAATGCCCAAGTCGATAAAGACAAGAAAAACAACACGGTAGGAACAGAGGTTGTTAACGTAACATCAGAATATCAGGCAACGTTGAACGATGCTTTTAAGATTAACGATAATCCGTTGATTGAAGATGAAGACATCAATCAGAAAAAAGATGTAAAATATACGATATTTTCGGTTCCGGTTGCATCAACTTTTTCTCCTGCTAAAGGCGAAGCTGCGAAGGTTGATAATGATTCACTTGCAAATTTTTACAACAATTATGCGTTGTTTGGCTACGGTAATTTTAATACCATTCGTGGTGAGTTGGGTATTGTAGAAAAAATTGGATCGAACAATATGTATGCGGGCGGTTTCTTAAAGCATATTTCTTCTGGTGGCGGAATTGACGGAGTTGAGTTAGATGATTCTTTCAGTAAATCGAATTTAGATTTTACGTTGGGTCAGCGAAATGAAAACAGTCAGTGGAGTACTCAATTTGGTGCAATGACATCGAAATACAACTGGTATGGAACGCCGTCTGATTTTTATGTATCGAATTTTAATTTCGATTTGGTTGATCCTTTACAGAAATATAATGATGTTCATATTGGCGGATCTTACGAAAGTTATATTGGCGCATTTGAGAAAGCCGATGTTTCCTACAAATATTTCTGGGACGAGTTCGACAGTAAAGAAAGTCGATTTATTTTCGCTCCGAAGTTTAATATCGAATTGCCAAATAATACGGTTCATGTTAATTTAGAAGCTGATTATTTAAATACGCAGTTTGCAAATAATGGTGTTGATAATGCGGTAGATAAATATAATTACTTAAACCTTTCAGTTAACTCAAGTATTAAGTTTTTCGATGCGAATTATTCAGTTGAAGTCGGTGCAGGTTTAACGTATGTTTTAGGAAAAGAGCGAGGTGTAGAAGATAATTCACTGGTTGTTTATCCAATGGTGAAGGCTAATTTCAACTTGGTTCCAAACATTGTTCAGGCATATTTTGGCGCAGTGGGTGGAGTGAAACAAAACTCGTATGCCGATCTAGCTGAAGAAAATCCTTTCATTGCACCTGGAGGATCTACAATGGCACTAAAACCAACCAAAACAAATTACGATTTTTATGCAGGTTTAAAAGGAAAACTGTATCATAATTTATCGTACAACGTGCGTGCAAACTATAAAGTTGAAGATGATAAAGCCATGTTTACGATCAATCCGTACGATATCAACCTGCAAAATAAACAAGGGTATCAATACGGAAATTCGTTTGGTTTAATTTACGATAAAGTAAATACGTTGAGTTTGTTTGGGGAATTGAATTTTGATTTTTCAGACAAAGCGAAGATTGCACTTTCGGGCGAGTACAACAATTACAGCGTAGAATATTACAATAATGCTTTCCATTTGCCACAAGGAAAAGTCAATGTAAATGTATTGTATAATTTCACGAAGCATTGGTTTGCCGATGCTAATTTAGGATACGTTGGTCAGCGTTATGAATTCAGCGGGGTAAATACGTTTCCAAGACCAAACGATATAAAGTTAGGCGATTATTACGATTTGAATCTTACGGTAGGTTATAGACCAACTGCTGAATGGACTGTTTTTGTGAAAGGAATGAATTTGGCAAACGAAAATTATTTCCGTTTTAACCAATATCAGGTTCAAGGATTGCAGGTTTTAGGCGGTGCCATGTATAAATTCGACTTTTAGTAAAAGCATAAATAACAATAACACAAAAAGCTCTGAAAAGGGCTTTTTATTTTTTATGGACAGAAAAGAATTAAAACAATTGGTTTTAAATGCTTTAAATAATCAGATTGAAGCTATACAAAATCAAATTTCATCTTTATCAGAAGATGCCCAAAACGATGCTAAAAGTTCTGCCGGCGATAAACACGAAACAGGTTTGGCTATGATGCATTTAGAACAAGAAAAATTAAACACCAAGTTAACGGAGTTTTTAGATATGCAGCAGATCGCTTTAAAATTATCAGAAAACAAAACGGTGGAAAAAGTGGTGTTAGGATCAATCGTTAAAACCAATAAAGCTGTTTTTTATTTAAGCGTTCCAATTCAATCGGTTCACTATAAAAATACACAGGTTTTTTGTGTATCGGTTCATGCGCCTTTAATTCAACATTTATTAAATAAAGAAGTTGGGGCAGAGGTTACGTTTAATAATATATCGCACAAAATAGTTGAAATCTATTAGAAATTCATCAACTAAATAATTTCTTGCTTCACATTTAAGTCGATTTAAATTAAATATTTCGATTAATTTCCGTAAAATTGCCCATGAAATCTACATAAAAAACACGGAAATTATTGCGACCAACATCATGATAAAAAAAATATTAAAAAATATAAAAGCCATTAAATTTTACGCACAAGGGAAAAAGTTTTATAATGATCGATTTTATATTGATACTGAAAATAAAACCAACCGTGAAATTTCGAAAAAAGTTACAAGAACAGAAATTTTAAATTTTCTTTTATCATTAAGATCAAATCCTACAAATTATTTAGAAATTGGTGTTCGTAATCCTGCACATAATTTTGATTTAATCAATTCAAATACCAAATACAGTGTAGATCCAGGTGTAGAATTCGAATCTAATCCCGTCGATTTTAAAATGACAAGTGATGATTTTTTTAAGAAATTATCATCAGGTGAAATTTTATCAAAAGATATAAAATTCGATGTGATTTTTATTGATGGCTTGCATCTTGCAGAACAAACAAATAAAGATATTTTCAATGCATTTGAATATTTGCACGAAGATGGTTTTGTAGTTTTACACGATTGCAATCCACCTACTGAATGGCATGCAAGAGAAAACTACGATTATCATAACACGCCTGCACATAAATATTGGAACGGTACAACTTGGAAGGCGTTTTTAAAGTGGCGATGTAATATAGCTGTGAATTCGTGTTGTATTGATACAGATTGGGGCGTTGGTATTTTATCTAAAAAACATTTAATTGGTAACAGCATTGAATCTGTAAATCCGTTTTTTGAATATTACATTTTAAATGAAAACCGAAAAAAAGAATTAAACCTAATTGATTTTGAGTTGTTTAAGAAATATTTTAATTAACTACATTTAATATCTTTTTAAAACATCAATTTAGTTAATCTAACGAAATCAAGCCATAAATCAACTTTTATATAGTTTAAGTGTTCATAACTACAAGAAGAATAAATGCTATTAGATATAAGAAATTCCCTAAAATTTCGTATATTTGTAGTTAAGTTTATTATTTAGTACACCTATTTATTATGAGTGAAGAAATAAAGAAAAATTCGTATTCTGCCGATAGTATTCAGGCATTAGAAGGTATGGAGCACGTACGTATGCGTCCGTCAATGTATATTGGCGATGTAGGCGTTCGCGGTTTACACCATTTGGTTTACGAAGTTGTAGATAACTCGATTGACGAAGCTTTGGCAGGTTACTGCGATTCTATTCAGGTTATCATTAATCAAGACAATTCAGTTACAGTTCAAGATAATGGTCGTGGAATCCCTGTAGATATGCACAAAAAAGAAGGTGTATCTGCGTTAGAGGTTGTTATGACAAAAATTGGTGCAGGTGGTAAATTCGATAAAGATTCTTATAAAGTTTCTGGTGGATTACACGGGGTAGGTGTATCGTGTGTAAACGCTTTATCTGATCATTTACGTGCCGAAGTTCACCGCGACGGTAAAATTTGGGAACAAGAGTATGAGCGTGGTAAAGCAATGTATCCGGCACGCCCAATTGGCGAAACCAATATTACAGGTACAAAAGTTACTTTTAAGCCCGATGGTACCATTTTTACTCAATCTTTAGAATATTCTTACGATACATTAGCAGCACGTTTACGCGAATTATCGTTCTTAAATAAGGGTATTACCATTACATTGACCGATTTACGTAATGTAGATGAAAAAGGTGAAGCACATAATGAAACCTTTCATTCTAAAGAAGGTTTAAAAGAATACGTTCGCTTTTTAGATGGTAACCGTACACCAATTATTGGTCATGTGATCAATATGGAAAACGAGAAAGGAGAGATTCCCGTAGAAGTTGCTTTAATTTATAACGATAGTTATTCAGAAAACATTTATTCGTACGTAAATAATATTAATACGCACGAAGGTGGAACGCATTTGCAAGGTTTCCGTATGGGATTAACGCGTACATTGAAAAAATATGCCGATGCTTCTGGTTTGTTAGATAAATTGAAATTCGAAATTGCAGGGGATGATTTCCGCGAAGGTTTAACAGCAATTATTTCTGTTAAAGTAATGGAACCACAGTTCGAAGGGCAAACAAAAACAAAATTAGGAAACCGCGAAGTAGTTTCGCCTGTATCGCAAGCAGTTGCAGATATGTTAGAAGCTTACTTAGAAGAGAATCCGCAAGATGCAAAAATCATTATTCAGAAAGTTATTTTAGCAGCACAGGCACGTCACGCAGCTAAAAAAGCCCGCGAAATGGTGCAGCGTAAAACGGTTATGAGCGGTGGTGGTTTACCCGGTAAACTTTCTGACTGTTCTGAGCAAGATCCTGAAAAATGTGAGATTTTCTTTGTCGAGGGAGATTCGGCAGGTGGAACTGCAAAACAAGGTCGTGACCGTAACTTTCAAGCAATTATGCCATTGCGTGGTAAGATCTTGAATGTTGAAAAAGCAATGGGACACAAAGTTTTTGAAAACGAAGAAATTCGTAATATTTTCACTGCTTTAGGTGTAACTATTGGTACCGAAGAAGACAGTAAAGCATTAAACTTATCTAAATTACGTTACCATAAAGTAGTAATTATGTGTGATGCCGATGTTGACGGTAGCCACATTGCTACTTTAATTTTAACATTCTTATTCCGTTACATGCGCGAATTAATTGAAAAAGGATACGTTTATATTGCAACTCCGCCATTATACATGGTTAAAAAAGGAACTAAAAAACAATATGCTTGGAACGATGACGAACGTATTGCGTTAATGGAACAAATGGGACAAGGTTCATCGGTACAACGATACAAAGGTTTAGGGGAGATGAATGCAGAGCAGTTGTGGGAAACTACAATGAATCCTGAATTTAGAACGCTTCGTCAGATCAATCTTGATAATTTGGCAGAAGCAGACCGAGTATTCTCCATGTTAATGGGTGATGAAGTACCGCCACGTAGAGAATTTATCGAAAAAAATGCCGTTTACGCAAAAATCGATGCTTAATCAAAATAATTTAAAACCAGCTAAAAGCTGGTTTTTTTATACCCAAAATTGTTAATAACATCATAAAAAGATGTTCAAATAAACACCTTTTTTTATTGTTAAATCTTTTGTGAAGTTATATATTTGTCCGTTTTATATAATTTTTTCGTTTTTTCGGCGATAAATTGTATCAAACAAAATCATTTAAAAACTATTAATTTTTTAAAAATGCAGAATAAAGGACTCGTTAAGTTTATTGCGATTGTTTTTGCGTTGGTAAGTATTTACCAATTGTCCTTTACGTTTGTAACGAATCATTACGAGAGTAAGGCAAAAGAATTTGCTAATGGTGATTTAACCAAAGAAGCTCGTTATTTAGATTCTATTTCAAACGAAAAGGTTTATTTAGGTCAAACTTTTGCTGAAGTGCGTTCAAAGCAAATTCAAAAAGGTTTAGATTTAGAAGGAGGTATCAATGTGATGCTTCAAATTTCTGTTAAAGACATCTTGAAAGGATTGTCTAACGACTCAAAAAATGCAGTGTTCAACCAAGCTTTAGCAGAAGCAGAGAAGAACCGCGATGGAAATCAAACATTTTTAGAATCGTTCTATGAATCTTTCGAAAAAATTTCGGCAGGCAAAGTAAAATTGGCTTCTTCTGAAATTTTCTCAAACAGAAATTTGCAGGAGATTAACACTTCAATGACTGATGCCCAAGTAAAAACAATTTTAAACAGAAAGGTAAAAGAATCAATTGAAAGTGCCTACAAAGTAATTGGTGAGCGTATTGACCAATTTGGTGTGGTTTCGCCTACAATTCAAATGGTTGGTGAATCGGGCAGAATTTTGGTTGAATTACCTGGTGCAAAAGATATCGATCGTATTAAAAACTTACTACAGTCAACTGCACAATTAGAGTTTTGGGAAACTTATAAAGGAGACGAAGTTGGGCAGTTTATTATGGCTGCTAACAACGTTTTAAAAGAAAAAGCTACAAAACCAGTAGCTGCAACTAACGATACTGTTGCAAAAGCAGAACCTAAAAACGATGTTGATAAATTATTAACAGGAGTTTCTAAAGATACAGCGGCAGCTAAAACACAAGATGCAGGCCCAATTTTATCTTTAATACAGGCACCGGGTTACCAAGGTTCGCCTATTATTGCATTCTTTGCAACGAAAGATACCGCACAAATTAATACGTATTTAAAAGATCCGCAGGTAAGAAGTTTATTAAGCGGTGAATTGCGTCATGTGAGATTTGCGTGGGGAAAACCTAAAAAGAATTCAACAATGGTTGAATTATACGCTTTAAAAGGTAATTCTCAAAATATTCCGCCTTTGTCTGGATCTGTTGTAACCGAGGCTCGTGATGATTACGATCAAATTACAGGAAAACCGGTTGTGTCAATGCAAATGAATGCCAACGGAGCAAAAGCTTGGGAAGCATTAACAGGAAAAGCTTACAGCCAACAATCTAACATTGCTATTGTTTTAGATAACGTTGTTTATTCGGCTCCGGGTGTAACTACAGGACCAATTGCAGGTGGTAGTTCAAGTATTTCGGGCGATTTTACTGTTCAAGAAACTAAAGATTTAGCTAATATTTTAAAAGCAGGTAAATTACCGGCTTCTGCAGATATTGTTTCATCTGAAATTGTAGGGCCATCATTAGGTCAGGCAGCGATTGATGCCGGTATTATGTCGTCATTAGTAGGTTTGTTTATCATTGCAGCGTGGATGGTTTTCTTCTACGGAAAAGCAGGTTGGTTCGCAAATATTGCATTGGCAGTTAACTTATTATTCTTATTTGCCGTATTTACTGCATTTGGTTTTGTATTAACATTACCGGGTATTGCAGGTATCGTATTAACAATTGGTACAGCGGTAGATACTAATATACTTATTTACGAAAGGGCTAAAGAATCGCTTCGCGAAGGTCATACACCTAAAGAAGCTATCAAACATTCCTTCTCATGGAGTGGTGCTATGTCTGCAATTGTAGATGCTAACGTTACCACTGCTTTAACAGGTATTGTTTTGGTAATTTTTGGATCAGGACCTATTAAAGGATTTGCTGTTACTTTATTAATTGGTATCGTAACATCGTTATTTACTGCCATTGTTATTACCAGAATTTTGGTTGATACTGCGGCGGCTAAAGATGCTAAATTGGCTTTCAGTACCAAACTTACGCGTAACTGGTTCACAAATATGAATTTCGATTTCATTGGGAAAAAGAAAATTGCATATTTTATAACTTCAGTTGTTATGTTGTTATGTATTGCTACTTTATTCTTTAACGGATTGAATTATGGAACCGATTTTACCGGTGGTAGAACATTCCAGGTTCAGTTTGATAACGAAGTAGATGCATCGGCAGTATCAAACAAATTATCGAAAGAGTTCGATAGTAATGTAGAAGCAAAGATTTTTGGAGATCGTGATAAATTAAAAATCACTACAAAATATAGAGTAGACGAACAAGGTACTAAAGTTGATCAGGAAGTTAATCAAGTAATGTACGAAAACTTGAAACCTTTCTTTAAAACTCCGTTAACTTATGAGCAGTTTACAAAACCAAGCGAAAATGGTTTAGGTATTGTACAGGCTTCTAAAGTTGGTCCAACCGTAGCAAAAGACGTTAAGACCGATGCTTATTGGGCAGTTGGTGGTGCATTGTTAATTGTATTTGTTTACTTGGCACTATCTTTCCGCAGATGGCAGTATTCATTAGGTGCGGTTGCAGCCGTAGCACACGATGCATTGTTTGTTTTAGGAGTTTATTCGTTCTTCTACAAATTTGCACCGTTTAATATGGAGGTAGATCAATCATTAGTAGCAGCATTGCTTACGGTAATTGGTTACTCTTTGAACGATACCGTAATTGTATTCGACCGTGTTCGTGAGTACATTAAAGGTGATGCCGAAGGATCATTCGAAGAAGTGGTAAATAAATCAATCAACACTACATTATCAAGAACATTCAACACATCTGCAACAGTAATCGTGGTATTATTAATCATGTTTATTTTTGGTGGTGAATCAATCCGCGGGTTTGTATTTGCAATGTTATTAGGTATTGGTGTAGGTACGTATTCATCGTTATTTATTTCAACTCCAATTTTGGTTGATACCATTAAAGGTTCTGCAGAGCGCGAACGTGCAGCTGCATTACAAGCAAAACAAGAAAATTCTCAAGAAACAGAATAATTTTTGTTTAATATATACTAAAGCCGCTCGAAAGAGTGGCTTTTTTATTTTAATAAAATACTATCTAAAAGCGTGTTTGGTTATTATAAGTTTAAACAAAATTAGTTTTTTAGCGATTGTTTTCGTAATTTCGTAAATTATTACATTTTGTTTCAAACAGTTTCTATATATGAATCAGGCAACTACAAAAGAAGCTTTAACTTTTGAAGACTTTAAAAAAGAGGTTTTAAACGATTACAAAACAGCACGTATTTCTCGTGAATGTAGTTTGTTAGGTCGTAAAGAGGTTTTAACCGGAAAGGCAAAGTTTGGTATTTTTGGCGATGGAAAAGAAGTCCCGCAGCTGGCAATGGCAAAGGCTTTTAAAAACGGAGATTTCCGTTCGGGTTACTACCGCGATCAAACCTTTATGATGGCTATTGGCGCATTGAACAGCCAGCAGTTTTTTGCAGGATTGTACGGTCATGCCGATATTACCCAAGATCCAATGTCGGGTGGTCGCCAAATGGGTGGGCATTTTGCTACACACAGTTTAGACGAAAACGGCGAGTGGAAAAATCTTACACAACAAAAAAATTCAAGTTCAGATATTTCTCCAACTGCTGGTCAAATGCCTCGTTTGTTAGGTTTGGCGCAAGCATCAAAAATCTACCGTGAATTCCCGAATGCAGATAAAGATCAAAAATTTTCTGTAAACGGAAACGAAGTTGCTTGGGGAACAATTGGTAACGCATCAACTTCTGAAGGATTGTTTTTTGAAACGATCAACGCAGCAGGTGTATTGCAAGTGCCAATGGTAATGAGTGTTTGGGACGATATGTACGGAATTTCGGTTCACGCACGTCATCAAACCACAAAAGAAAGTATTTCGGAAATTTTAAAAGGTTTCCAAAAAGAAGAAGATACAAACGGATACGAAGTTTTAACCGTTTTGGGTTGGGATTATCCTGCGTTGGTTGATACCTATGCAAAAGCAGCACAAATTGCACGCGCAAATCATATTCCAGTTTTAATTCACGTAAAAGAATTAACACAGCCGCAAGGTCACTCAACTTCTGGTTCGCACGAACGTTACAAATCTGCAGACCGTTTACAGTGGGAAGGCGATTTTGACTGTGTGGTTAAAATGCGTTCTTGGATGATCGACAATAATATTGCTACAAGCGAAGAATTAGATACGTTAGATGCCGAATTGAAAAAAGAGGTTTTAGCGGGTAAAAAGGCAGCTTGGGAAGCGTATTTGAACCCTATCAAAGAAGAAAGAACCGCATTGGTTGAAGTTTTAAATTCGGTAGCATCATCATCGGCAAACAAAGTGTTTATCGAAAAAATGATTGCCGATTTAAACAGCATCAAAGAACCAATCCGCAAAGATAATTTAACTACTGCACGTAAAATTTTGCGTATGGTTATTGGCGAATCTGGTCAAAGTGCTTTAGCAACGTGGATTAAGAATTATACAAACGAAATTCAGCCAAAATTCAGTTCGCACTTAATGTCGCAATCATCAAGCAAAGCAGAAAATATAGAAGAGATTTTACCTGTTTACGATGAAAATTCAGAAATGGTTGACGCACGTTTAATCATTCGTAACAACTTCGATAAGATATTTGAAACCTATCCTGAAACATTAATTTTCGGAGAAGATTCTGGAAATATCGGTGATGTGAATCAAGGTTTAGAAGGTTTACAGGAAAAATACGGCGAAGCACGTGTTTCCGATGCAGGTATTCGCGAAGCAAGTATTTTAGGTCAAGGTATTGGTATGGCAATGCGCGGTTTACGACCAATTGCAGAAATCCAGTATTTAGATTATTTATTGTACGCTTTACAAATCATGAGCGACGATTTAGCAACGGTTCAGTACAGAACTGCCGGCAAGCAAAAAGCACCGCTTATTGTTCGTACGCGTGGTCACAGATTAGAAGGTATCTGGCATTCGGGGTCGCCAATGGGTATGATTATCAATGCCATTCGCGGTATGCACGTTTTGGTTCCAAGAAGTATGACAAAAGCTGCCGGTTTTTACAATACCTTGTTGAAAGGCGATGAGCCAGCGTTGGTTATTGAATGTTTAAATGGTTACCGTTTAAAAGAAAAAATGCCTAACAATATTGGTGAATTTACTACGCCAATTGGTGTGGTTGAAACCATAAAACAAGGAACCGATTTAACAATTGTTTCTTACGGATCTACCTTAAGAATTGTAGAACAAGCTGCTAAAGAATTGATGGAAATTGGTATTGATGTAGAAATTATCGATGCGCAATCTTTATTACCTTTCGATAAAAACCACGATTGTGTAAAATCGCTTCAAAAAACAAACCGTTTGTTGGTGGTAGATGAAGATGTGCCAGGTGGTGCATCGGCTTATATCTTACAGCAGATTGTAGATGTTCAGGAAGGATACAAATTCTTGGATAGTAAACCTGAAACATTGGCTGCAAAACCACACAGACCGTCATACGGTACAGATGGTGATTACTTTTCTAAACCATCGGCAGAAGATGTTTTTGAAAAAGTGTATGCAATTATGGGTGAAGCAAATCCAAAAAAATATCCAAGTTTATATTAAAGAATAAAGAAAATAGATGAAAGATGAAAGACTAATTATTAATCTTTTATTTTTTAAAATATCATAAATAGTTTCTATTATTTAAAGCACCTTATTTAGGTGCTTTTTTTTATATTTGATAAATTATTAATGTATAATGAAATACAATCCGTTTAAAATTATAATCTGGGTGCTGTTTTTAGTTTTTGTATTGCTAAACAGCGTGCGCTTATTTATTTACGGTTTTGTAATCAGTTTTATAATTGTGATTATCGACCGTGCTTTTTTTGGAACACGCAAAAGATCCGACACACAATTTTTAAATCTGTTCTTAACTTTTACGTCGATTTTTACACTATGTTATACTTTTTCGCCTTTTTTCAGATCGGTTGAGTTTAAAATATCGCATCCACGCTGGGAAAAACTCGAGATTGTTTCGGTAGAAAAATCGGTTACTCAAAAAGTATCTACACCCTTTAATTTTTTAGAGAAAGAATACACAAATATTACCGTAAATTATATTGATGAATTCGGAAAAGCTCAAGCAAAAAACGAAGAAATCAAGCATTATGCTATATTAGGTTTTGAACCGTTGTTCAACAAAAAAACAATTGAAAATGAGCTGGATTATATCCACAGTCGCAGTTTAAATAAACTCATCAATAAAAAAGCGATCAATCTGTATCAGCATCCATCAAAAGATAAAATGAAAGTCTTTAAAGGGAACGATGCTTTTGCACTGCGCCATTCCATAGGTTTCCAAATTGCGTTGCTCATAACATATATTTTGTTTGTATCGCTTACGGTTTACTGTATTTATAAATTTAATCATTTGGCAGCTGCATTAAAATCATCAAACATAAAAGAACAAAAATCAGCCTATATCATCTTACTTATTTTAATTTACAGTTATTTGGTGGTTGGTATTACGGTTGTGCATTATTTAAAATTTTAATTGTTGCAACCAGATTAAATTAAATAGATTACATTAAAAAATTCACTAACTTTGCACGGTTTTAAAAAACAAATAAAATGGTTAAAGATTTATTTGAAAGAATTCACGATAATAAAGGTCCATTAGGAAAATGGGCTTCACAGGCAGAAGGTTACTTTGTATTTCCTAAATTAGAAGGAAAGTTAGGACCAAGAATGCAGTTTCAAGGAAAAGAAGTTTTAAACTGGTCTATTAACGACTATTTAGGTTTGGCTACGCACCCTGAAGTAATGAAAGCAGATGCTGATGCAGCGGCAGAATTTGGTGCAGCTTATCCAATGGGTGCACGTATGATGTCTGGACACACAGATTGGCACGAAAAATTGCAAAACGAATTAGCTGCTTTTGTACATAAAGAAGCTGCTTATTTGTTGAATTTTGGTTACCAAGGAATGGTTTCTACCATTGATGCTTTGGTTACTAAAAACGACGTAATTGTTTACGATGTTGATTCGCATGCTTGTATTATCGATGGTGTTCGTTTGCACATGGGTAAACGTTTTACCTACAAACACAACGATGTAGAGTCTTTAGAAAAGAATTTACAGCGTGCAACTAAAATGGCAGCCGAGCAAAACGGAGGTATTTTGGTTATTACCGAAGGTGTTTTTGGTATGCGCGGTCAGCAAGGTAAATTGAAAGAAATTGTTGCTTTAAAAGAAAAATACAATTTCCGTTTATTGGTTGATGATGCACATGGTTTTGGAACATTAGGAAAAACAGGAGCAGGAGCAGGAGAGGAGCAGGAATGTCAAGATGGTATCGATGTGTACTTTTCAACATTCGCAAAATCAATGGCATCAATCGGGGCATTTATTGCTGCAGATCAAGATATTATCGATTACTTAAAATACAACTTACGTTCGCAAATGTTTGCTAAAGCATTGCCGATGATTTTGGTGAAAGGAGCTTTAAAACGTTTACAGTTGTTAAGAGAAAATCCAAGTTTAAAAGATACATTGTGGGATAACGTAAACCGTCTACAAAATGGTTTAAAAGATCGCGGATTTAATATTGGTGATACCAACACATGTGTAACTCCGGTTTATTTGGAAGGATCGATCCCAGAAGCGATGATTATGGTAAATGATTTACGTGAAAATTACGGAATCTTTTTATCAATTGTAGTGTATCCAGTAATCCCGAAAGGAATTATTTTATTACGTGTAATTCCAACAGCATCGCATACTTTTGATGATATTGATCAAACGTTAGCAGCTTTTGAAGCTATTCGTGGCAAATTAGTTGATGGAACGTACAAAAAGATTGCTGCCGAAACTACTGTTGACATGGAAGCGCAATAATTCTTGAAGTTATAATATAGAAAAACGCCCGATCAATTCGGGCGTTTTTTATTGCGTTAGTTTCGCAAATTTGCTAAAACTTTTTTTTCTATATTTATAGCTTTAAAATTCAGAAAAAACATGGGCGAATTTACAGAGATTACACTTATCAATATAAACAAACAACCGTATTTTAATTATAGCTTTTGTGTAAACAACTATTCTTTTTTAGAAAGTGTTGTATGGCAGTTAGAAGGCAAATCTTTAGAAAACATTCGAATTGAAATTACTTCGCAATTGGGCTTGTTTGATGTTTTTGAAGAGCATCATGATACAATGCCAGTTGGAAATCATTCCTTACAAAATATAAAATTCAACTATGATATATCGTTTTTAAAACAGCTGGTTGAACGCGATATAGATGTTATTTCGTTTAAAATATTCAGTAATAATGAATTGGTTTTTCAAACAACATTTAATTTACCTGTTCTTCCCGTTGATTATTTTGGTGGATTAAACGCGTATCCCGAACTTTTATCAAGTTATGTTTTAGCGAATCATCCGTTAATTTATCAGATAAAATCAGATGCGGTCACAATTCTCGAAAAAAATAAATTAACACCTTCTTTTGAAGGATATCAGTCGCAAAATAAAGAACGCGTGTTGCAAATGGTTTCGGCTTTGTATCAGGCAATAGTTAATTTTCAGTTGGTTTACAGCGCCATGCCGGCAAGTTTTGAAACAGAAGGACAACGAATTCGGTTGATAGATCAGGTTTTAGAAACAAAATTTGGAAACTGTATTGATATTTCTCTGCTTTTTGCGGCGTGTTTAGAAGCTGTTGATTTAAACCCAATTTTGGTAATTACCCGCGGACACGCCTTCGTTGGTGTTTGGTTAGACGATCAGCGATTTAACGATACCGTTACTTACGATGCTACTGCCTTAACCAAGCGAATTGCCTTGGGAATCAAGGAAATCGCTCTTGTTGAAGCTACAAGTTTATGCAAAGGAAATCTGTTGAAATTTAAAGATGCAATGGTTTCAGCCGAAGCGCAAATGTTGCAGATCAACAATTTTTCAATGGCGATTGATATTAAAAATGCACGATCAAAAGGTATTCGTCCGTTGCCTGTTTATGTAGCAGAAGAAATATCGAACGATGATATTAAATCGAACATAACCTCTCATAAAATTGATAAAAAATTCGAAATTGGTGCAATTTACGACGATCTCGATTTAGGCGAATCACAAAATCTAACCAAACAAAAAATTTGGAAACGCAAGCTTTTAGATTTGTCGTTACGCAACAATCTACTTAACATTCGTTTTACAAAAAGCATGTTGCAATTGGTAGATTTAAACATAAATTTGCTGGAAGATCATTTGGCAAATGGCAAATCGTTTACGCTTCAACCCAACAACAGCCAGCCAATTGCCGGTAAATACAATTTGTACACCGAACCGTTGCATGTAAGCGATCCGCTGTATCAATTCGCCGATTCAGAATTCAAATACAACCGTTTATATACACATTACCATCAAATTGAACTCGATGCTGTTTTAACGCATTTGTTTAGAAATGCTAAACTTGCCGAAGAAGAAAACGGGAAAAGTACGCTTTATTTGGGTGTTGGTTTGTTAAAATGGATCGAACCAAAAAATAAAGACATTCCGCGCTTGGCTCCGTTGTTGTTGATTCCGGTTGAATTAAGCCGAAAATCGGTCAATGCTACTTTTACTTTGAGAAGCCGCGAAGAAGATACCATGATTAACATTACGTTGCTGGAATATTTAAGGCAGGAATATCAGTTGGATTTGTCTGGATTGGAAAATTTGCCGATGGATGATGCCGGAGTGGATGTTAAAAAAGTACTGACGCTGTTTAGAAAGGAAATTTTGAATCTTAAAGGTTGGGATATTTTAGAACAAACCGTTTTGGGCACGTTTTCTTTCAATAAATTGATTTTATGGCAGGATATTTCCAAATTTTCAAAAGAAATTCAAAAAAGTACGATTGTTAAGAGTTTGATCGACGGAAAGTTACACGAAAGTTTGAATACCGATACACTAAATATCGATCTGGAAAGACTGCCTGCAAACTGGTTAACATTGCCCATTGCTACAGATCATTCACAATTAGAAGCCGTTTTAAATGCTAATGCCAATAAAAGTTTTGTGCTGCACGGACCTCCTGGAACAGGAAAATCGCAAACCATAACAAATATTATTGCCGATGCTTTGGCAAATAATAAAAAAGTGTTGTTCGTTGCTGCAAAAAAAGCCGCTTTAGATGTGGTGCATACGCGATTGGATAAAATTGGTTTGGGTGCTTTTTGTTTGGAACTGCATTCTAACAAATCTAAAAAAAGCGATGTTTTGGTGCAGTTGGCGCAATCATTAGCGGTGCCTAAAGATACCAATCAGATTAATTTTAACGAAGAAGCTAACAGAATCGATCAGCGAAAAACCGAATTAAGTCAATATATTAATCTGTTGCACAAACCGTTGACAATTGGTTGGACTTTGTACGATACCATTTCGTATTTGGATATAAATGAGATGGAAGTTAATCAAGAACTGATTTTAAAGGAAAATTTATTGTTGATTGATGCTTCTACCTGGAACAATTGGAAGGATTGGAGTGTTCAGATGGAAGGATTAACCGGAAAAATGAACGATCATCCTTCAAAACATCCATTGCGATTTATTTCGTTGCAAGAACAGAATTTTTCTCACAAAAACAATATTCAAGAATCTATTTCAGAATTTGAGAAAAGTACGCATGAAATTGATAAATTGAATTCTGATTATAATTTTCCGTTTACCGAGCCTTACAATCATCAGGTTTCAGAGATTATTGAATTGTTGGAAAATTTGCAGAATTTCAATGCAGATCAATCTGTTATTGATGTGTTTTTTAATGCTTCGCAACTGAATATTCTGAATAATTGGTTGGAACTACAAACACAATTTCAAGCAAAAGAAGATCAGATTATTGTAAACTTCAATCCAAATATTTTAACTGCAAATGCTTCAGAATTCGAACAAATCTGGAATCAGTCAAAACACACCTGGTTCTTGCCAAAGTGGTTGAAACAACGAAAAGTTAAACAATTTTTAAACGGATTTTCTAAAAATAAAATAAGTGATGCTTTTCAGATTGATAACATTTTCAGTGATTTGTCTGTTTACAGTTCATTAAAACGAAATCTGAACGAACCTCAATATCAATGTGTTTACAGTACAAATCAATATCTTAAATATCAACGTATTGATGTTGATTTGTTACAGCAACACATTAAGCAGTTAGGTTATTTAAAGCAAACCGCAGAAAGTTTAAATCTAACAGATTTTCAATCGTGGTTAAAGCAGTATTTTGATAATTCGTTCTTAAAATCAGGCATTAATGATGCTGTTCAACAATTAAAATCGTACCAAAAAGCTCATAAAAATATTCAGTTTTACTTGAATGTAAATGCAGACAGTTCCATTGTATCAACTGTAAAAAATAATCTGCATTTGTTAGAAGATTGGATTACCTACAACCATTACAAACAAAAAGCGATTGATTTAAATTTGAAGTGGTTTGTTGATTTATTAGAGCAAAATAAGATCGAAAAAGACCGTTTGGCAAAACAATTTGAAGATTTGATTCATTTGAATTTGTTTGTGCAAACCTTAAATTCATCGGCTGTTTTAAACACGTTTGATGCGAATGTTTACGAAGCATTGATCGATCAATACAAAAAAACATATCAGGAATTTACCGAAATTACAAAGAACCAGTTGCAGTTTCAGCTGAGCAATAATATTCCGAATTTAACGCAGGAAGCCGTTTCAAGTTCTGAAATTGGAATTTTACAAAAGGCAATTCGTAACAAGGCACGCGGTGTATCAATCCGTAAACTTTTCGACCAGATTCCAACACTGCTTCCACGTTTAAAACCGTGCATGTTAATGAGTCCTATTTCTGTGGCGCAGTATTTCGATGTTGATACCAACCATTTTGACCTGGTTATTTTTGATGAAGCTTCGCAATTACCAACATCAGAAGCCATTAGTGCTTTGGCGCGTGCAAAACAGGCAATTATTGTTGGAGATCCGAAACAGATGCCTCCTACAAGTTTTTTTGCATCCACTAAAATCGACGAAGAAAACATGGAATTAGAAGATTTGGAAAGTATTTTAGACGATACCTTGGCAATTTCCATTCCGTCTAAATATTTGTTGCGCCATTACCGCAGTAAACACGAGAGTTTGATTGCCTTTAGCAACGCTAATTTCTATGAAAACAAACTGCTTACTTTTCCGTCTGCCGACGATTTATACAAAAAAGTTACGTTTGAATACATTGCCGGGCATTATGATAAAGGCAACACGCGAACCAACAAGCAAGAAGCCGAAGCGATTGTTCTGTACATTAAAAATCATTTGCAGTCGGGTAAAAAAGAATCTGTTGGTGTGGTTACTTTTAGCCAGACGCAGCAGGTTTTAATTGAAGATCTGCTACAAAAACTATATCAAGAGAATCCATTTTTAGAAGAAAAAGCTTTGCAGGCAGAAGAACCTATTTTTATTAAGAATTTAGAAAATGTTCAAGGTGACGAACGTGATATTATTTTATTCTCTATTGGATATGGTGCTGATAAAGATGGTAAATTATCAATGAATTTTGGACCTTTAAATAGGGAAGGAGGCTGGCGAAGATTGAACGTTGCCGTTACACGTGCGCGTTATGAAATGAAAGTTTTTTCGTCTTTAAAAGCAGATCAGATCGATTTGAACAGAACGCAGGCCGAAGGTGTAAAAGGATTAAAAGGCTTTTTAAATTTTGCAGAAAAAGGTTTGTTGCCAACAAATTTTAATGCAGCAAACAACATACAAAAGCAGAATTTAATTGAAAGCATTTCTAAATATTTGAATGAAAACGGATTAGAAGTGAAAACAAATATTGGTACATCGGCTTACCGATTAGACATCGGAATTGTTGATCCGGAAAATAAAGATCAATACGTTTTAGGTATTTTGGTAGATGGCGAAAATTATGTGCAAACACAAACTACCAACGATCGCGAATTGTTAATTCCGAATGTTTTAGAGGGTTTAGGCTGGAATATTTATAGAATTTGGACGTTGGATTGGATTAAGAATAAGGATAAAATTGTAGCAGAAATCAAGCAGAAAATTAAATCTGAGAAATAGTTTAGTATTCAAATAACAAAAGCACTTTATTACAAAGTGCTTTTTATTTTTTTATACGATCCTTGAAAAGGAACAAATCGCAAACTATCGTTACATTTAAACTTTATCGAGTCTTTAGAAATGTTTTCAAACAAAACGTGGGCTTCTTTTTTAGTGAAAATAATCCTCAAATTTCCATCGTTGTTTAAAGTTGCATTCAGCTGGTTTCCTTTATCTAAATTAGCGTTTAAGTTTGTTTTGCAGTTGGTTAAAGAATCTAACTTATTGAAAAGAGTGAATTCTAAATTATACTTCTCGTTTTTTAAATGTTTAATTTTTAACTTATTGTATAAATTAATCGTGTCGCCAACAGTGTAAGTTCCTTCGATAGATTGATGTTTAAATTTTGTTTTCTTGTGTAAGATATAATCATTTGCAAATTCGCCTGTAACTTCTTTTAAATCACTGCCTACACGCAAAATTTTATCGTAATCTTTTATTCTAAAAAACAACTTTTCACGATCAAATGTCGCTGTAAAAACACTGTCTTTTAACTTCCAAGTTCCTACTTTAGTTGTTGGAAGTTCGTTTTTATCCTGATAATAAACGGTTCGTGAAATGGTACTGTCCTTGTAAATTCTAATAGAACTTTCAATACCGGGACAATCGGGACAAGGAATAATTCCTTCAAAAGTATTGCAGAAAATAGTGTCTAAAAGTGGCTGTTCTATCACAACAACTGCCTTATTATCTTTTTTACAGGCTGTAAAAAAAAGCACAATAGTTAGCACTTGTAATGTTTTAATACCCCATTTCATAGCTGTTTGTTTTTAATTGAATTTATCATGTACTTAACAAAAATAGTTCCAATTATTAGCAAATCAAAAAAAAATTAGGCTAAAAAACAGAGGATATATTTTAAAAATGCAAGATTTAGCGTATTTTTGCACAAAGATACACAACACAATGACACAAGGTATTATTATTTTAGATTTTGGTTCGCAATACAATCAGTTAATTGCACGCCGAATTCGAGAATTTGGAGTTTACACCGAAATTATTCCCTTCAATACTCCAATTGCCGAAATTAAGAAACACAATCCTACAGGAATTATTTTATCGGGCGGACCTTCTTCGGTTTTTGGAGCTGAAGCTGCTTTGGTTGATAAAGTTCTTCAACTCGTAGATGCGCACCCGCACCGGCGCGGGCGTGCCGCTGGCGCCGGGGTTGAGCCCGGCC
>CAJYTF010000058.1 GCA_913777665.1 uncultured Myroides sp. | reverse complement strand
TTACAGTGATGCTGATGCTGCCGGATGCCGTGCAGTTGTCTGTTGCGGCAAGTACTGCCGTAGCAGGAATCTCCGATGGGCATGAAACCGTTACATTCGCAGGTAAAGTTCCCGTGAATACAGGTTTTTCTGTATCTGCTACCGTAATCTTCTGTATGTGACTAGCCGTATTTCCACAAGCATCCGTCGCAGTCCATGTTCTTGTACGAACATAGCTGCTCATACAATTTCCGGCAACAGTGGTTTCGTTAAACACAACTGTTGCGCTACCACAGTTATCTGTAGCAGTTACAGTTGGTACAGTTGGCAGCGCTGCCGAACAAGATATAGTTATATCTGCAGGTAAAGTACCGTTAAATGTAGGTTTTACAGTATCTGTAACCGTTATAATCTGTGTATGTGAACTTGTGTTTCCACAAACATCAGTAGCAGTCCATACTCTGGTAAGCGTGTAATTGTTCGGACAAGAACCGTCTGTTCTTGTCTGGTTCATCACAACAGTCGGCGTACCACAATTATCAGTAGCCGTTAAAGTTGCGGCTACAGGAACATTGTCACAGCTAACTGTTATGTTCGCAGGTAATGTACCTACAAAAACAGGAGCAATATTATCATTTACTGTAATTACCTGCGTATGGGTAGTTGTTCTACCACAACCATCCGTTGCTGTCCAAACTCTTGTAAGAGTGTAACGGTTTGAACACGATCCGTTCTGTCTGGCTTCATTAAAAGTAACTGTAGCGGTACCACAATTGTCTGTAGCGCTCATCTGAGCCACTGGTGGTACTGCCGAAGCACATGAAACGGTTATACTTTGAGGAAGCGCACCGTTAAAGACTGGGTTTGCGTTATCACGTATGTTAATAACCTGTGTGCAGGTCTTTTTGTTTCCCTGCTCATCAGTTACTGTAAAGGTTCGTGTAAAAGATCGTGTATAATTTCCTAAACCGTCGTTACTGCAGGTAGAAATAGTCGTATCAACATAGGTATATGTTGTGTTACCACAAGACCTTACTATCGTTGGTTGACCAGTTCTTGCTGGTAATAAACTTTCACCACAATCAACCGTAACAGTTGCCGGGCAAGTAATTACAAGTTCACAGCACATAGGTGCAACACCTGTAACATTTAACGGAGTACAATTATTAGCATCGGTAAAAGTCACATTATATGGCGTACCGGAACCAAAAGGCGTTGCTGCCGTTAATGGTGCCGATGTCCATACGTTTCCTGCGAAGGTGCCCGGAGCACCTGTACCAGTAACCGCATAGGGTGCAGTTCCATTTAGAGTTACCCTTACCTGATACGTCTGGTTATTAACCGCACATAACGTTGTAACCGAACCAGACAAGCTGTTGGCTTTTAGTGTTACCGTAATGGTACCGATATTACTTTTACACGTACCGTCTACGATAAACCTGTTTACAGCGTAGTACGTTCTTCCATTTACTAACGGTGTATTTAAAGGTATGCGGTTTGCCGGAAGATCTGATGTTGCTTCCTGTAAATTTTCATACCAGTCTATATGAAATACATTTGTAGTAGCTGCAAAAGGAATGTCTGCCACAGTTGGTACACCTCCACTTACCGTCGGATTACAAATTACCGGTGACTGATTCGCAGGCACGATCGCCAATGCAGAATCCACAGGTAATTGCATAATCGTCGTATTCTCAAAAAGCACCTGATCAATCCCTGTATTAGAACAATTTGGGATAGGTGTACATGCAGCTACCGCAATATTCTGGTAAACAGAAATTGTGATATCTCCAAAATTATGGTCACACTGTAATGCTGTTTGATTATTTAAAGTATATTTTAACGGAACATTTTCAAATTTAAGAGACTGCGACACTGCGATAGTCTGACCAGTCTTAATTTTATAAACGTATCCTCTGTTCGGATCCAAGCCAATGTAATCTACCTTTCCTGCAGGAAGCAGGTAAGTCGCAGGATTTCCTACAATACTCCAACCAGCAGGTAGTTTAAGAGCAACATTATAATCGGAAGTTACAGCGTCATTCACATTAAATTGACCTGAGTTCACAATTTCCGCATTATAGACAGATCTTAAAACACCCCCGGTTGTAAGAACAGGATCTAATACAACACTGCTTGTGCCTACTTCCCTTAATTCTGGGAATGAGTCAGAACCGCCCGCTATAATCAACCTTCTGGTTGTTGCCGGAGTTATATTAGTTACCGCTGTACCGCAACTGTTAGTTGCCGATGGTGTAGCAGTATGCTTACTACCACTTTTAAAGTCACAACTGTTCACCCTGAAGTAAATACGCACACTTACTCTTTGAGCAGAGTTTAACAGTACCGTATTAGGAAGCGTAATTTCCAATTCATTACTACCATTAATGGCTGTATTACTGCCATTAATGGTAGTAAATCCAGAAGCAGTGCCGCCGTTTGCGTTAAATACTGCACTATATTCAAATGAATCATCGAATACAAGTCCTGGAGCCGTGTTCAGTGGAATTTTTATTTTCAGGTTTCCAAGCTGGGTATCTCCACCATTATGTAATCTTACCGTATACCAAATTCTACCGCAAAGGTCTGGCTTAACCGTAGAATTTCCATTAAACTGATCAAAAAGTTCTGTCTGCAGTACATTTGCTATTGTTTTATGTGTAAGAACCTTGTCTGGTAATGTACATACCGATGAATTAATAGTTGCAGGATATGCATTTGAAACGCAATTATATCCTGCAGTAAGTGTTAGACTATTCACCGTACATCCAACAACAGAAGCTTTTATTAAATAAAACTTAGCACTGTTAGCACTGAAATCACCTAATTGATAAATATTTCCCACAGGTGTAACTGCACTCCCTGAAACTGCTCCATATCCTGAAACTAGTTCTACGGAAGATATAGCAAGTACACCTGTTTTTTTAGCAAACCATACACTATTAAAGTCTCTTGTACCTGAAGCACCTACTCGTACCACCCAAGAAACTTGTGTACCGTCTGGGCTTAAAGTTCCTAAAAGACTGTTGTTAGATGTCTGCAGAGTCAACGAACCTATACCTGTATTGTATGTCAGATTCTGCGAATTAGAATAAGGCGTTGTTAAGCCCGCACCATCTACAATGTTCCCGTTCATAACAACTTGAACGTTTTGCACCGCACCGGTATTTACTGGTTCACATGCAGAAACAGATACTGTAGGTGTCAATCTCAATTCAAAACCTTCATCTAAATAAGCTATGCCGTTACCTACGCCTAAAGTCTTTTCTGTAATATCAGTTAATGCTTGCGTAAGATTCAATGTATAGTTTCCGTTTGTTACATTTGTAACAGGTACATCAACAAAATTATTACTCCCCATCCAAGGCTGGTTTGCAACTGTTACCCTAATATTTGTAAGCGTTATATATGCCGGTACTTGGAAAACAGCATTTGTTGGTGCAAAAATTCTGCGATATTCCTGTTGGAAAATGGCATCCTGATTGTTAAATCCCAAGATACCCGCAGTAAAAATGACTGTATTTGTATTATTGCTGCAATTAACAAAATTTGCAGAAGCGCCTCTAAAACTATAATTAGTTGTTACGTAAAATCCTGTAGCAGTATATGTTCTACCGCATAGTATACCTTCTCCTGTACCATCAACCAGATAAGATTTTGCAGGGAACTGTTTTAAACCGGTTCCCGAATTTCCGGCCTTAATCTGTATGGACATTCGTATATTATCATTATTTAAAAACGAGCCTGCCGGCAAAACAAACTGCATTACATAACTAGTAGCCGTTTCAGTAACTGTCGCATTCGATGTAAGATTTACGCCGTTTCTAACTACTTTTCCTGATCCAGTAACCAATACTGCATTTACGCTTGGATCTTTTTCTACAACAAAACGAACCGTATTAAAACTGTTTGCCGTTGTATTTACAATAGTTGCATCCTGATAAACTTCAAGAATGTCACCTTTGTAAAAAGTTCTGAAATCTCCTGCAACACTGGGAGTACCAACTGCAGGTACACCAGATACGCTAACAGCATGACCAACTGTTAGTCTTTTAATGCCCGCAGGTCCGTTCTGCATACCGTCAGGGCAGGGACCTCCATCGCAATAACCTTTAAGATCGGTTTGATTGCAGCGAAAAACTACAGATGTACAGTCAACACCGTTGTTAACCTTTATAATTTCGCCACCTACACGGTACCATAAATTGTCAAGATTTGCAGGACAACTGAAACTCAGCGGAAACTGCATGCGTAAAAAAGATAAGTTTAGGCTGCCCGAAACCCAAGGGGCAGAGCCATAAGTAAATGTAACGGTATATTTTTTTGTACCTGCTATGTTTACTGCAGTTACACCATTAAATGAGAATCCTGCAGTATTAAGGTCTGCGGCCAGTTCTACGGTGATTACAAATTTATCCCCAATCTTCAGTTGAGTTGATGGAATTACCGTATTCATAAACAGGTAATCAGCTGTATATGCCTGCCCTGCTACAATATCTACCTCCCCTATGTGCATTCCTCCATAACTGTACGAAACTTCACTGCTTACAACTCTCCCCGTAGTAATAGGTGCACATGCACCCGTATATGTGTAAGAAGCATTAAAGTAATTTTGTCCGGTGCCGAATTGTTCCGGTGCAGACAAACATGAAGCTGGCGTTCCGGTTGGAGCCCCGTAATATTGGAAAAAACTAACCACTGCATTTGCACCGCCAGCAATAGCAGGAAGCTGTATTTTAACAGTCTTTGGATTTGTACCTGGTGTAACAGTAAATACAGCAGGGTTACCATTTACAGTAATACCGCTGGTACTAATATATCCCAAAAGATCCTGTGTTCCAATTTCAAACTCTATAACACCGGTCGCAGCGCTTCCTGTATTGGTTACAGTCCACGAATTTTGTCCTAGACCATTAAAGCAGTTAATCACCGGTTGTGCAGCTGTTACACTAAGCTGTGGCGCATTCGGTGTATTTAGGTTAATTATATGGGTAGCCGTACTGTTTACAGCAGCATCCGTACATTTGGTTGAGCAACCATAAAAAACTTCATAATTTGTTGGTGTTAATGCACAACTAACTATTTGTACTTTTTCTTTAAATGAAAGCGTTTCCCCACTTTTAAACTTTAGATTAGCATTAGCCCCAGAGAAAATCAACTGATTTCCACTTACTGTAACTACCCACCCTAATGATGTAAGTGATGAGTAGTCATAAGATACCTGACTAAGTCCTCCTCCAAGTATGCGTTCAAATGTAAAAACGGGTAATTCCCCATTTCCCTGGTTTCGAATAGAAATGGTTCTTTCTACTACGTCATTTATATTTCCTATAATGGGATTTGGCGTTACATCTATCCTTAATACAGCATATCTAATATTTATGGTTTCGCTGCTTTTAGGTACAATAACCCCTGTACATCCTTGCAAAGTATAGCTTACCGAAGGGTCTGTAATAGTAGAACTAATAGCACTGCAAAGTGCTTTCGCATTATAAGTTACTTCAATTTCCTGCGAAGCAGGTCCTGAGGGGATATTTACATCAACAGTAACTTCTTGAGTCGTCTGGCCCGATACAGTTGCAGGTACCCCGCCAACTTTCACAGAGCCGCTTTCCAATTCAAATCCGGTTGGAAGCTCTATTTTAAGCTTTCCGTTCGGGCAAGCAGTACTTCCCCTACCGATTTTAACAGTAAACTGCTGGTAGTCCGAACAGACATCAAGCACTGGAACAGCACTGTCTGTGACAAGTGTTTGCGCCTGCAAATGTCCTGTCTGCAACAATATAAATGAAAAAAGCATTGCAAGTAAAAGCATTCTGCAATTTTTCACTACAGCAGCAAACAGCATAAACGTAGTTTTACAATTCATAAAAAGTATGTTTAATTAAGTGTGTGATTCAAAATAAAATTTAAATTTTTGTGTCGAAGGAACTCATAATAAAAGAGTCGTCATTTCTATTCATGCATAATATGGAATGGCAAAGTTATGGATGTAACGCATGAATTTCACAGTTGGAAAATCTACCGTAACGCAGGTTTTTATGGTAGTTGTAAAGCTGATATATGTGGATAAGAATTGATCAGTAAAGAATTGAAATGTACCAGATACTAATGGCTCGTTATCTTCTTTAAATGTTAATAACTGTGCAGATTTATTCGGGCTCATCGTGCCTATACCTACTTGTGCGTTTATTACCGTTCTACATAGTATGCCCCCCAGCAGTAGTACTATTTTTTTCATATAAAAAGTTTGTATGGCTAATAACTAAAACTACTTTTAATACAGCAGCTTTAGTTTTCAGCCAAATTTTATAAGCTTCTCTAAAAAGATCCGCTTGCTTATGTTTGCTTCATATATAAATCACAATTCTAAAAGATGTTAGTTTTTAGTTTTAATTGTAATTTTTGTTTTGTGATTAAAGCTTCTTAAAAATCAAACTTTAGCATCCCCTCTAAAAAGTGATTAAAAACTATATTCTTAAATTCTCTAAAAAAGTAAATACACTTAATGTTGTTTTATACTATGTATTTATTCGTGGGCGAATTTCGATAAATATTTTAAAATCTTTAATTTATAAGCAGGTAGTTTTAAGGTAGTATTAAGATTTTTTTTTACTACCCGCTGTGTGGTCACTGAACAATACGCTGAATTTCAAGAACATAAGACTTAAGTGCTGATTTAATTAAAATAAAAAAACTGCTGAATAAATTTGTTTGTAATTAGTATTTTTGTTGAAAACAAATTTTAATGAAGAACTTACCGGTTTTTATTCTACTGCTTTTAAGCACATTTAGCTACGCACAAAACAGACAACTTGAATCATTAAAGGAAAAGGTCTTTCAATATAATCATTCAGATAGGTACGAGCAATCAATAAAATTAGTTAGCGAATTTATTGATGATCAAAAAAATTCTCCAATTGATAAATATAGCGCATTCCTAATAAAATCTGATATATACAAAAATTTATTTAAGTACCAACATGCCCTAAAGTATTTGGATCTTGCATTGCAGGAAGGCAAAAAAGGATCTGATTCTGTAACGGCAATACAAGAAATTAAAGCCGAAAAAGCTTTTATCTATTTTGAAATGCAAGATTTTGATAAAGCCAAACTTTTAATGAACGAATTAAAACAAACGGCTTATAAAAATTTAAACAATAAATATTTACTTTTTATTTATACGCAAGAAGGTTATTTTCTTCTTAAAAATAAGAATTACGCTGCAGCTGAAATGAAGTTAAATGATGCTGTAAAAATTTCAGAAATTCATTACCCGCAAGAATTACCTATTGTTTATGGTAAGCAAATAGAATTATATAATATCACAAACGAATTTAAAAAAAGGGACAACGCTTATCAGCTTGGGATTGGAATTGCCCAAAAATATAAAAACCTGAAATACGAATTTTATTTGAATGAAGTTTATAAAAACGTATTTAGTAACAATAACGATACTGCAAAGGCTTTTATTTATCAAAAAAAATGTGATTCGCTTTTTGCATTGTACAATTCAAATGACAAAAGCAGCAAACTTGAAATTTTAGAACAAGAAATTAAAAATGAAAACTTTGATAATCAGCTGAAAAAGAAACAAAAAATACAAATTGGTCTTATGCTGCTGAGTATCCTATTAATAATTGCGGTGGTGTTTCTAATAAAATTATTCAATAAGAATAAGCAGAATAAAATCTTGATTGAAGAAGAAAATAAAAGAATTCAAGAAGAAATAAAACATCTTAAAAGTTTAGCAAATGAAAATGTTAGCACTTTTAAAGAATTGTCTTCTTTCAACTTAACCGAGCGACAGTTAGAAATTATCAAATTGGTACAAAATGGCAAAAACAACAAAGAAATTGCTGCTGATTTGTTCATTTCTGAAAATACGGTTAAATATCACTTAAAAACTATTTACACCATATTGGAAATTAAACACCGAAACGAACTTTCTAATTTCAAATAAATAAAATTCGTTTTTATCATTTGTAAAAGGCAAACAAATTAAATTGCCCGATCTTTGTACCCATAAAATTTAAATCATGAGTTGGATTATTTTAATTGTTGCCGGATTGTTCGAAGTGCTGTTTACAACTTGTTTGGGAAAAGCCAAAGAATTATCGGGAACCGAAGCTTACGGTTGGTATGCCGGTTTTATAATTTCACTGATCATAAGCATGGGCTTGTTAATGAAAGCTACCGAAACATTGCCACTGGGAACGGCTTATGCGGTTTGGACAGGTATTGGTGCGGTTGGAACCGTAATTGTAGGTATTGTTGTTTTTAAAGATCCGGCTACTTTTTGGCGTGTATTTTTTATTACAACGCTTATTGGATCGATCATTGGTCTAAAAGCTGTTTCTGCGCATTAAAAAAGACTTCTGAAAAGAAGTCTTTTTTAATTTTTGTTATATATCAAACCCAATGTTAACACCCAGTTTCATTGAGATTAGTTTTTGAAGTTTTAATTGAAGATCCGGAATGGCAACCGACGATAAAACCTCATCGGTAAACGCATACATCAACAACGCTTTTGCTTCTTTTCTAGGGATACCGCGTTGCTGCATATAGAACATAGCCGATTCATCTAACTGACCAATAGTACAACCGTGCGAACATTTTACATCATCGGCAAAAATCTCTAATTGCGGTTTCGTGTTCAAGGTAGCTTTATCTGTCAGTAAAATATTGTTGTTTTGCTGAAAAGCATCGGTTTTTTGTGCAATTTTATCTACATAAATCTTTCCGTTGAAAACTCCGGTAGATCGATCGTCATAAATTCCTTTATAGTTTTGATGCGATTCACAGTTTGGTTCTTCATGATTCACCAACGTGTAATGATCCACATGTTGTTTTTCGCCAATAATCGTGATTCCTTTTAAAGTCGAATCAATACGTTCACCTCGCTGATAGAAATTCAAATTGTTTCTGGTGATATTTCCACCAAAAGAAAAAGTATGAACCGATACGCGACTTTCCTGTTTTTGTTCGATATACGTGTTATCAACCAAATCGGCAGTCAGTAAATCGTTCTGTAATTTGTAATAATCAACAATGGCACGTTTTGCAGCATAAATTTCGGTTACACTGTTTGTAAGCATTGGCAATTCAGACAATGACTGATGACGTTCGATGATTTGAACATGTGCATTTTCTCCTACAATTACCAAGTTTCTTGGCTGAACAAAGTTTGACGCTCCGGTTGTGAAATACAAAATCTCGATCGGTTTTTGTACTACCGTAGATTTTGGAATATTGATGTAAGCTCCTTCTAAAGAATATGCCGTATTCAAATTCGTTAAACTGTCTTCTTTGTTTGCAATCTGGTTAAAATAGGTATCGATAACCATTTTGTATTTAGGCTTTGTCAACGCCGAAGACATTAAGCAAACATCTAAACCATCGTGCGTTGTAGATGACAAATGCGATGAAAAAACGCCGTTGATAAACACTACTTTATAGGTATCAACATCGTTTAAAAAATACTTTTTAACGTCTTTCCAATCAACAGCTGTTTCGTTTTTAGGAAGAATATTGAAATCGTTTGCCAATACAGCATTTAACGACGTGTATTTCCAAGCTTCTTCTTTTTTTGTAGGAAATCCTTTATTTTCGAACACCTTTAAAGCATCGGTACGCACATCGTGCAAGGTTGAGTTTATATCTACCTTTTGTTCAAACGCTAAAAATGATGATAATAATTTTTCTTTTAAATCCATAATTCAAATTTGAAATTTAAGATTTAAGATTTGAAATTAATTTCAAATTTCTAATCTCAAATATTCAACTTACTTCAACCAATCGTATCCTTTTTCTTCTAATTCAAGTGCTAATTCTTTACCACCTGTTTTAACGATTTTTCCATCGTGTAAAACGTGAACAAAATCAGGAACGATATAATCTAACAAACGCTGGTAGTGTGTAATTACAACAACCGCATTGTTTTCGTTTTTCAGTTTGTTTACTCCGTTTGATACAATTCTTAAAGCATCGATATCCAAACCAGAATCAGTTTCATCCAGAATCGCGATTTTAGGATTTAACATAGCCATTTGAAAGATCTCGTTACGTTTTTTCTCTCCACCTGAAAAACCTTCGTTTAAAGATCGAGATAAAAATTTACGGTCGATTTCCAACAACTCTGCCTTTTCTTTAATCAACTTCAACATTTCGTTTGCAGGCATGTCTTCCAAGCCGTTTGCTTTACGCGATTCGTTGATTGCCGTTTTCATAAAGTTGGTTACAGAAACTCCAGGAATTTCAACCGGATACTGAAACGACAAGAAAATTCCTTTGTGCGCACGTTCTTCCGGAGCTAAATCTGCAAGATCTTCACCTTCTAAAATAATTTCGCCTTCGGTAACTTCAAAGTTTTCATTACCAGCAATTACAGACGATAAGGTTGATTTACCCGCACCGTTTGGTCCCATGATTGCGTGAACTTCACCTGCTTTTACTTCAAGATTAATTCCTTTTAATATTTCTTTGTCCTCTACAGAGGCGTGTAGGTTTTTTATTACTAACATTTCTTTAATTTGAAATTAAAAATATTTGAAATTTGATATTCCAAAAATCTGTATTATCTATTAAACTTATTTCCTTTTATTTCAGACTTTTTTAAATAACTCATAAAACCTGAAATTGATTTACTTAATTCTATATTCATCTGTTTCAAATGAATTAATGTGGCTTCATCTATATAATTTCTGTCAAAAGCTCTATATAATTGTGATCTTGTTTCGGCACACGAACCTTTAGAAATGGATAAGAAATGAATAAATTCTTTATTTCCTTCTCTGTCAAAGCCTTCTGCAATATTATCCATTACAGAGCCTGATGATCTTCTAATTTGATTAATTAATTCGAAATCGCTTTTGAAACCTTGATTTAATGTTATCTGGAAAATATATTTAGAAAACTCACGCGCTTTTATCCAAACATCTAAATCTTCGAATTTTGTTATTGTTCCCATAATTTCAAATCTCAAATTTCAAAATTTCCGATTAAAATTACCCCACCGATCCTTCTAATGAAATCTCTAATAGTTTTTTGGCTTCTACAGCAAATTCCATTGGTAATTTATCTAAAACCTCGCGTGAAAATCCGTTTACGATTAAGGCAATAGCGGTTTCTGTTGGAATTCCGCGTTGGTTGCAGTAGAAAATCTGATCTTCTCCAATTTTACTTGTGGTAGCTTCGTGCTCTAACTTGGCTGTTGAATTTTTTGATTCGATATAAGGAAAAGTATGTGCACCACATTCGTTACCCATCAACAAAGAATCACATTGCGAAAAGTTACGGGCATTTTCTGCACGCGAACCAATCTGTACCAATCCACGGTATGAATTCTGCGATTTACCTGCCGAAATTCCTTTTGAAATAATAGTCGACTTGGTATTTTTTCCTAAATGGATCATTTTTGTACCGGTATCTGCCTGCTGATAATTGTTGGTTACGGCAATTGAGTAAAACTCGCCCACCGAATTATCGCCTTTTAAGATACAAGACGGATATTTCCATGTAACAGCCGATCCTGTTTCAACCTGCGTCCAAGAAACCTTCGCATTTTTCTCTGCCAAAGCTCGTTTTGTTACAAAGTTGAATACACCGCCTTTACCCTCTTTATCGCCCGGAAACCAGTTTTGTACCGTTGAATATTTAATCTCGGCATCGTTCATTGCAATCAACTCTACAACTGCAGCGTGCAATTGGTTTTCATCGCGACTTGGAGCGGTACATCCTTCTAAATAAGACACATACGAGCCTTCGTCTGCAATTAACAGCGTACGTTCAAACTGACCTGTACCTGCCTGATTGATACGGAAATAAGTTGATAATTCCATTGGACAACGAACGCCTTTTGGTATATAACAGAACGATCCGTCTGAAAAAACAGCCGAATTTAATGCCGCATAATAATTATCGGTTTTTGGAACAACAGATCCAATGTATTTTTTTACCAATTCCGGGTGCTCTTTAATAGCTTCGGAAATCGAACAGAAAATAATTCCTTTTTCGTTCAAGGTTTCTTTAAAAGTTGTAGCAACCGAAACAGAATCAACCACAATATCCATTGCAATGTTGTTCATTCGTTTTTGCTCTTCTATAGAAATTCCCAACTTTTTGTACATTGCCAAAAGTTCAGGATCTACATCGTCTAACGTTTTGTTTGGATCTACATCTTTTGGTGCCGAATAATATGAAATTGCCTGAAAATCTGGTTTTTCATAAGTTACATTTGCCCAATTAGGCTCGGTCATTTCTTGCCAAATTCTATAAGCATCTAAACGCCATTCAGTCATCCATTCGGGCTCGTTCTTCTTTTGGGAAATCGCTCGAACTATATCTTCATTCAGACCCACAGGAAACGTTTCAGATTCTAATTCAGTATAAAATCCGTATTCGTATTCCTTTGTTTCTAATTCTTTTTTTAATTCTTCTTCTGTGTATTTGCTCATACTACTTTTTAATATTTAAAGATTTAAAGATTGAATAATTTAAAATTCTATACTTTAATCTTTACTTCTATTTCGATCTAAATAATTTATAAAATTTGAAAGCTGTTGAGAAATTTCTGTACTTAGATTTATCAATCCTTTTAATTCATCAATATTTGCGAAATTTAATTCGTTTGCCAATATCAACATATTTCTAACCTCAGCACAACTTCCTTTGGCAATTTTCAAATATCGAATAAACTGATTGTTGTTATTGTATTCAGAACCTTCGGCAATATTATTTGTGATTGATAAAACTGCCCGCTTTAATTGGGTTGAAAATGCCGATTCTCTTATAAAAACCGAACTACTTAACAACATGTAAATGCCTTTGGTTAATTGTACAGATTTTTTGTAAACTTCAAAATCGACAAAATTACTCGACATTTTTCAATCTTTTAATCATTCAATCTTTTAATTTTTACAAAGAAAAACTCTCTCCGCAACCACATGTTCTGGCTGCATTAGGGTTGTTAAAAACAAACCCTTTACCGTTTAAACCGCCTGAAAATTCTAAAGTTGTACCTACTAAATACAGAAAACTTTTTTTATCTACCGCGATTTTTACACCGTTATCTTCAAAAATTTTATCGTTTTCTAAAGCATTTTCATCAAACTTTAGTTCATATTCCAATCCTGAACAACCACCACTTTTCACTCCCACACGAATGAAAGCTGTTTCTGGGTTTAATCCGTCATCTTCCATCAACATTTTAGCTCTTCTTGCAGCCGATTCTGATACTTTTATCATGATTTTCGGGTTTTTAATTTTACTAACTGCAAAGATAGTTACAAAATATGATTTTTATCATATTAATAACAATATTATAACTTATAGTTCTATAAATTGAATTTATACTCAAAAGCCACTCCGCAAAAACAGAGTGGCTAAAAATAAAATATTTAAAAGCAGATAGATTAGAATGTAAATTTAACCGACGCATTCCATGTACGACCAAAGCCAAAATAAACCTGGTTGGTTGTATTGATGCCTTTATAGGCTGTTTCACCTTCGGCACCTGTTAACATATTCGCGGTGTTTGATTGGGAAATATATTCGGTATCGAACAAGTTATTTACGTTAACACGGAAATTTAAACGGTTTTTATCTGTTAGGTTTAGCGCATAAGATACTCCGGCATCAATCAACCCGAAAGAAGGCAATTCCAAATTTTCTTTTCGTTGCACATTAGCATACAGATTTTGGTAGTAGCGGTAGTCTGCATCGATAGATAAGTTTGGTAAAATTTTGTATTTAGCACCTAAACCAAATGATGTTTGTGCTGCGTTACCTACTTTACCACCATCGATATCGTTAGTAGATGTTTCTAAAATTTCGCGGTCTTCGGTTCTAACTTCGGTTACCGTATTTCCTTTGTAACGCCAATCACCGATAGATGCAAAACCTTTTACTTCTAAATTATACAATGGTTTTGCCTGAATATCTAATTCGATACCTTGATGATCATGTTCTAAACCACGGTTGATGGTAAACAACTGTTGACCTGCTAATTGTGGGTAATCAGGATCATTATCGCCAACTGTTTCTACTTCACTTTCAATTCGGTTTGCCCAGTTTGTTTTGTAAGCATTAATGTTGAATGATACAAATTCTGATACAAACTTATAACCTAATTCTAACCCTAAAATTTCTTCGTTTTCAGAGAAAGGATTTACAGTGTTACCAAAACTCATATAAATATTGTCGTGGTATGGCTGGCGAGAATAGTATCCTGCATTACCAAAAAAAGTATGTTTATTGTCAATATTATAACTTAAACCTCCTTTTACGTTATAACCAACGTTGTTAACTTTTTCGGATTTTTCTTCTTGCGGCGTGTATTGGTAATAATCCCAACGAACATGACTTTGGTTTGATACTGCCCCTTGGAAGAACGCCGAAAAACGATCGGTTGCATATTCTAACTGAGTGAATAATCCGCCATAATTAATGGTTTCAGAATAATCGTACCCATATTTATCTTCCGGATTCTTTGCAAAACCTGACAATACTTTCCAAGGATTTGTAGAAAATGTTTCTGTTAAACGCGCATTTGGATCACGTAAACGCGTAGAAGTATTATCAATTAAATAAGACCCACCCATTAAATTGGTCAACTGACGGAAGTGATCTCCCTGATACGAACGTAAATCAACACCTAAATTAAAGGTTAAATTATCATTGAATTTATGTCCGAAGTTGGAAACCATTCCGTACCAAGCGTGATTATTAACAGATGCACGGATAGCATATTTTGATTCGCCTGATAAAACATTGGCATCATACGCCGCTTGAAGGTTTTTTGTACCATCCGGCAATGCTTGACCTGCCGAACCAATTGGTCCTGTTCCACCTCCACGTCCGAATGATGCATATAACACAGTTGACAAGTTAGACAATTCGTTAATTTTCCAATCCCAGTTTAAGTTTAAAACAGGTTTGTGGTAATAGTTTCTTCTGTCATTAAGCGCTTCTCCGTTTACATTACCCCAGTTGTTGTTATATTTTAAGCCAAAAGTTTGATAACTGCTTATGCTTTTTGCATAATTCTGATCGTGCCATTGTGGTGCACCCGTAATTAAAAAGTTGAAATTATGCTTTTCGTTTGCTTTGTATCCTAACGAAACAAAATAGTTTTGTCCTTGCCCGGCTGTCATATCGTTATAACCATCACCTTGCCAATGCGAGAACATTGCTGTTACACCAAAACCATTTTCCTGTAAACCTGTACTGTATCCTGCGGTAGATTTAAAATAATTGTCGTTACCCAAACCGGCTTTTAAAAATCCGCCCTGTTTCATTTCAGTTGCTTTGGTAATAAAGTTAATGGTTCCACCAACCGATGAGATTGCCAGTTTTGAAGATCCCAAACCACGTTGAATTTGAATAGCGTTAGCAATATCACCCATTCCAGACCAGTTAGACCAGTACATGTTTCCGTCTTCCATTCCGTTGATTGGTTGACCGTTTAAAAGGAAGGCTGTATTTGATTGATCGAAACCACGAGTGTACATTTGCGTATCTCCAAATCCGCTTGATTCACTTGTTACGTAAACCGATGGTGTATTTACCATTACACCGGTAATATCGCGTGAACCAATTTTCTCTTCGATTTCCGATCCTTTTATGGTTGATACCGCAATTGGTGTTCTGCGCCCTTCGGCAACATCAATAACTCCGCGAGCCATTACAACTATTTCGTTTAACGATTCTGCGCTTTCATTTAAATAGATCGTTCCCAGATTTAATTCGGTAGCTGTATCAAAGTTGAAATTAATTGTTTTTGATACATAGCCCATTGAAGAAACTTCGATTTCACCTTGAGTTAAGTTGGTAGTTATGGTAAAAGATCCATCTTGATTGGTTACAAAACCATCTGAAGTTCCTTTTACATATACTTCTACTCCAGACAAAGCCGTATTACTTGCTGTATTATAAACAACACCCGATAATTTGTTTTGTGCATAGGAAGCCGTACTTGCAAATAATGCAAACAATGCCACTGTGCTTAGACGATTTTTCATTGTAATGTAGTTAAATTTTTCGGCTAAACTACTGTATCGATCTAAACAAAAAAAAGGTTCAGCGGTTAGTTAAAACTTAAATGATTATTTGGTAACACTATTTGAAAAACCAGCCAATTTGCTTAATAATTCAATAATATAAAACCTATGGAAAGCAAAAAACGCAGCGAATAAATTGCTGCGTTTTTGTTTACATTTCTTTTGAATTGTTTGACGGATCTACATCTGCCATTAATTGCGATGGATCAATTACTACTGCCTTTATTTTTTTACCTTTTGTATCGAATTTAAAATCGAATGTTGGATACGCCCAGTCCCAACCTTTTAAAACAGTACGCTTAATGTTTGGATACGGATTGTCTTTTGACCAGCGCATTAAGGTATTAGGAATATAGAAACTTTCGGTAGAATCATCGCTGTAAACCACAACCAGATCAATAGGCATTGGCATACGCCCGATTCTTTCTAACGTGATGTTTGCTTCGTTAGCTTTAACCTCAACATTTTTAATGCCGTAGTCTATGGTGTTCACGGTTTGTGTCCAATCAACCAAATACCAATCTAACACAGCGCCCGAAACACGTTCGGCAGTTCGTTTAAAATCGTTTGGAGTTGGATGCGAAAAACGATAATCGCTATAAAAACGCTTTAAGGTTTCAAACGTTTTATCCCACCCAATTACATAAGCTAACTGCGTTATAAAAACCGAACCTTTGTTGTAGGCAGATATGCCGTAGTTCATGTTATCATCGTAACGGTCTGCGTGGGTGCTAAGCGGCTGCTGCCCATTCATTTTTACCATATAGTAATACGCGTTGTAAGCACTTTGAAACGGATTTTCGTCTTCTTGGTTTTTCTTATCCATAATTTGGTTTACCGCAAAATCAGAAATAAAAGATGTAAAACCTTCGTCCATCCATTCGTGTTTACTTTCGTTGGTAGCCAGCAAATGCTGAAACCACATGTGAGCCATTTCGTGCGCCGTAACGCCGATTAAACTCGGCAAGCTGCGTTTTCCGGTAATTAAGGTACACATTGCGTATTCCATACCGCCGTCACCACCTTGAATAACAGAATATTGTTTGTACGGATATTCGCCAATATTTTTATTGAAGAATTCTAACAACTTCACCGTTTCTGGCTGCAATTTTTTCCAGTTTTCTTTGATCGAAGCATCGTTTTTATAGAAGAAATGCAGCTCTACATTGTTTGGCCCCATAACTTTATCGTGGATAAAATCAGGATCGGCACCCCATGCAAAATCGTGCACGTTTGATGCGATAAAATGCCAGGTAAGCGTCTTTTGTTTCTTAGGAACCTCTACTTTTACGCCTTGATCTTCGTATCCGTGACCAATTTCGTTTTTGTTTTGTAAGTAGCCCGATGCACCAACCGTGTATTTTTTATCTAAAGTTAACTTTACATCGAAATTTCCCCAAACGCCATGAAACTCACGACCAATATACGGATCGGCATGCCATCCTTCAAAATCGAATTCTGCCATTTTAGGATACCACTGCGTCATTGATAACGCTACACCTTCTTCAGAATTTCGCCCGGCACGACGCACCATTACTGGCACTTGTCCGTTAAACTTCATGGTAAAGGTTGCTTTATCTTTCGGCAATAAAGGCTTTGCTAATTCAACCTCTAAAATAGTTCCTACAACTTTTGTTTTTAAAAGTGTGCCGTTTTGTTTTAATTCATCAACCTTTAAAAAACCAATTTCGTTCGGTTTTAATTCTGATATTTTGCTTTGTCTTTTTTCTTTTCCGTCTGGACCTTTAAACGATTTTACCATACGTTTGTCAGGATCGGAAATAGAAGTTAAACGAGCATCCATCTCGCTTCCCGGTTGAAAAGCATTAAAATATAAATGGTAAAAAACCTTTTTTAAGGTATCGTTAGAATTGTTGGTGTAAATCAATTCTTGTGTTCCCGAATATTGAAATTTTTCAACATCCATGGTTACATCCATTTGATAATCAACGTGCTGCTGCCAGTAACCCGGATTTGGGTTTTTATGCTGTGCGTATCCGACGGTTGATACGGCAATCAGTAAAAGTAAAAACTTTTTCATATTTTAATTTTAAGTGTTTGTTGCAAATTAGTAATAGTTTTTTTCTTTTTAGATTCCTATGGAATGACAAACTTTGCATCCATTCTTGAACTTTACAATATCGATCCAATAAAAGAAAAAAGCTGTTCCCCAAAGAGAACAGCTAAATTACTAAATTAATTATGATTTTATTTTTTCCCTTTAGAAACTTTATCTGCCATAATTAACGCGTTGTAAAGGTTTACGAATTTTCCTGAAGTTGAAATATCCTGGAAATTACGTTTGTCATCTTTATCGCCCGAAACAATTACTTCTTTGTTAACAGCCACACCAGAATCCATCATGATTTTTTTAACCTGTGCTGCTTTTAAGTTTGGATAATACGAACGGATCATTGCTGCTACACCTGCCGCGTTTGGAGATGCCATTGATGTTCCTTGTAAATATTCGTATTTTCCGTGAGGAACCGTTGCGTAAATTTTAACACCCGGAGCAAATACATCTACATCTACATTACCGAAGTTAGAGAAGTTTGCTACCATTTTTTCTCCGAATGAAGGGTTTAACGCACCAACTACTAAAAAGTTGTCAGCGATTTCTGTTTTAGTACCTTCTACACGGTCGTTAGGGTAACGTTTAATTTCTTCACCAGTTGCTGGGTTTAAATCCATAGAGTCGTTACCTGCAGCTACTACGATTAACACATCTTTCTTTTCTGCATATTTAATGGCATCCATAACCCATTGGCTGTTTTGAGCAAAATATTTACCAAAACTTCCGTTGATTACTTTTGCACCGTTATCTGCTGCATAACGAATACCTAAAGCGATGTCTTTATCGTACTCATCGCCATCTGGCACCGCACGAACCGACATGATTTCTACATTGTTTGATGCTACACCGTCGCCACCAATATTGTTGTGACGCGTTTGTGCAATGATACCCGCAACGTGCGTTCCGTGTTTTGCATGGTCACGATCGCCCATTACATCATTGTTTCCGTATATTTTATCGTTGATGTCAAAAATATCATCACCCGTTTTACGTCCTTTAAAATCAGGATTTAAGTTATAATCTAACTGACCGTTCACGTAGCTTGCGAAATCTTTTAAATATTCGTTTGCTTCTTTTCCGCCAGCTACCAATGCATACGACATGTTTTTAGCTTTAGTGATATCGGCTGGTGCATCGGTTGGGATCTTATCTAAATCGGCTTTCGTAAAAGTTTCTTTCTTTAAATATTTAGCAACTTTATCGTGTACTTCCTGCATTGATGCCAAACGCGCTTTTAAAGGATCTAACTCTGCACGTTTTTCTTCTAATTCCTTCAGGGCACGCTTGTATTCAGAAGATCCATCATCGCCACGAGAAACAATACGTGTTAATTCTAACTGCTCTTCGTTGGTTTCACCTAAAAAGTTCCAACCGTGAATATCGTCAGTGTATCCATTTTTATCGTCGTCTTTACCATTGTTGGCAACCTCTTTAGGGTTTACCCACATTTGCGTTTTCAAATCGGCATGATCTACTTCTATACCAGAATCAATCACGGCAACGATTACTTTTTTACCTGCT
Source organism: uncultured Myroides sp. (assembly GCA_913777665.1). Taxonomy (GTDB): domain Bacteria; phylum Bacteroidota; class Bacteroidia; order Flavobacteriales; family Flavobacteriaceae; genus Flavobacterium. The sequence continues at coordinate 53,443 of CAJYTF010000058.1, read as the reverse complement.
TTATTCTTAATGATCTCTTCGTATGCACGATCTACCGACATTCCCGGAACAGTATCTTTTAGTACATCTAAATGACTCCAACGTTGTAAACTACTTTCTGCTAAAGCTGATTTTCTTGTTGGTAACTGGTCTGCACTTTCAATTGGTTTTAACGCACTTAAATCTTGTAAGTAAGATGTTTGTGCCGTTTTACAGCTGGTTAGGGCTAAAGCTGCTAAAGCTGATAAGTAAATAGATTTGTTGATTTTCATTTGATATAATCTTAAATTTTATTCTAATTAATTGGTATTGAAAAAACGGATATGTTACAAATCAATATCATAAAATATCGTTAATAGAAAAAACCTCGTTTAAACGCACGCCTTTTTCGGTTTCTTGCAAAGTAATTATTGGGTTATGCGCATCGTGTTCCAGATACAGATAATAATTATTTGCTGCGGCATTCTTTAAAAACTGTTCTTTTTCGCCCAAGGTTAATAAAGGTCGGGTGTCGTATCCCATTACATACGGCAACGGAATGTGTCCGGCAGTTGGCAATAAATCGGCACAAAAAACAATGGTTTTATCTTGATACTTTATATGCGGAATCATTTGTTTTTCGGTATGACCGTCTACAAACAAAACGCCGAAGTTAAGGTCTGATATTATTTCGTTGGAATTTGAACTTGGCTGAACAAACTTCAGCTGACCACTTTCTTGCAGCGGCAAAATATTTTCTGATAAAAACGATGCCTTTTCACGCGGATTTGGTTTTGTTGCCCAATCCCAATGGCTTTCGTTGCTCCAATAGGTAGCATTTTTAAAGGTAGGCTCGTAACCCGTGTGTGAATCGTTCCAAGAAACCGCTCCGCCGCAATGATCAAAATGCAGATGGGTTAAAAACACGTCGGTAATATCATTTTTGCTGAAACCTTTTTCTTTTAAAGATCGTTCCAAATCAAAATCGCCCCACATGTTGTAAAAGCCAAAAAACTTGTCGCTCTGTTTGTTGCCCATACCGGTATCAATCAAAATCAATCGGTTGCCGTCTTCAATTAATAAGCAACGCGCGGCAAGATCAATCTGATTATTGGCATCTGCAGGGTTGGTTTTATTCCAAAGTACCTTTGGAACCACGCCAAACATCGCTCCGCCGTCTAACTTAAAATTACCTGCTTCTATGGCATGTAGTTTCATTGTTGTTCTGTTTTTTTATGAATTAGTAAAAATAGGAATAATTTTTAGTTTTTGCCACAGGTATTTTAAACCACATAGACACATAGATTTTTGTTTAAAGCAGTACCGACCTTTCAAAACTATACCACCAAAGGTGGACTATGAAATCTAATAAAGTGTCTATAATATAATTTACTATGTGGTGATTTTTTTTAGATATATATTGTGATATTTCGTAGTTTATTAAAATTGATATTTTCGCCAAAAAGTAAAATCTGTGAATCTGTGGTTAATTATTGTTTTAAAACCGATACAAAACAGTATTTTTGCCACATAGACTGATTTATGAACTATACGTATCCCAAAACCGAAAAATTGAAAAAGAAAAAGTACATTGACTCGCTTTTTTCGGAAGGACGTACGGTTACGAAATATCCGTTGCGATTGGTTTACGTGCCAGTGAAAGATTTGGATGTTCCGCTACAAATGGGTGTTTCGGTTTCTAAAAGATACTTTAAAAAAGCAGTTGACCGTAATTATTTTAAACGTGTTTTGCGTGAATGCTACCGTTTAAATAAAGAATTACTACTGAACAATTTAAAAGAACCTTACGTTATGATGTTCTTTTACCAAACCAAAGAACGACTTACTTATCAGGAAATTGAAGAAAAAGCCAAACAGCTTTTTAAGAAGTTTGTTGAGAAAAACAAGCTTCAAACCAATGATTAAATTCCTTCTGAATAATTGTAATTTTTATCATTAAATAATCACAATAACATCTTACTTAAAAAACAACAATTACCTTACATTTAAAAAATTTAATTTTATTACTTTAGTATATACAAATTTTATACATTTGGCAACTTTTTGTCAGTTTGATAGCTGAAGCCGTTTTAGAATAGCAGATCGACAGAAAACCGATGGAAAACAACAATAATTTTAATCAATTCCTATTTTAAGTGGAAGCAAAACACAGCGTTAATAAGGTAACCGCAGGTGCTTTATTAATAACGTTAGGTATTATTTACGGAGATATTGGTACATCGCCATTATACGTAATGAAAGCAATTTTTGGGAACTCGCCCATTAATTCCAATTTAGTGCTCGGAGCGGTTTCGTGCGTTCTTTGGACATTGACGCTACAAACCAGCATTAAATACGTTTGGCTTACGTTACAAGCCGACAATAAAGGCGAAGGCGGTATTTTTTCGCTTTATACTTTGGTAAAAAAACTCAAGAAAAAGTGGCTGATTGTTCCGGCGTTGATTGGTGGTAGCGCCATGCTTGCAGACGGTTTTATTACGCCGCCCATTTCTATTTCATCGGCGTTGGAAGGTATCAAAATCTATTATCCCGATTTACAGACCATCCCTTTTGTAATAGGAATCATCTTGGTTTTATTTTTCTTTCAAAGCTACGGAACCAAAACCATTGGTAAATTCTTTGGTCCTATTATGCTAATCTGGTTTTTAATGTTAGGTGGTGTTGGTCTTTTGCAGATCACCGAAGTACCCGAAATTCTTAAAGCAGTAAACCCTTATTATGCCTATTTACTATTAACCGAGCATCCGGAAGGCTTTTATGTTTTAGGATTTGTTTTTTTATGTACAACAGGAGCCGAAGCATTATACAGCGACTTAGGTCACTGCGGTATAAAAAACATCCGTATAAGCTGGATGTTTGTTAAAACCACTCTTGCTTTAAATTACCTTGGGCAGGGTGCATTTTTGCTATCACATACCAATATTCAACTTAAAACATTTGATAACGGTATAGAGTTTATTCAAAACCCGTTTTATTTAATGATGCCCGAATGGTTTATACCAATAGGTATTGTAATTGCTACATTAGCTGCCGTTATTGCGGCACAGGCTTTAATTACCGGATCGTTTACCATGATTAACGAGGCGATGCGATTAAACTTATGGCCGCGTGTTTTGGTGAAGTATCCATCAATTATTAAAGGGCAGCTTTACATACCATCTACCAACTGGATTTTATGTATCGGCTGTATTTTGGTAGTCTTGTACTTTAAAGAATCAAGCAATATGGAAGCTGCATACGGTTTGGCAATTATCATGTGTATGATTGCAACCAGTATTCTACTTACCTATTACATGATCTTAAAACGTTTCAATAAGTTGATTATTTTGGCGTTTGTTTTGGTTTACAGCGTTCTTGAGGTATCGTTCTTTATAGCGAATATCGATAAGTTTCACCATGGTGGATTCGTTTCATTGATTGTAGCCGGAGCCATTGCTTTTGTTATGACCATTTGGTTTTTAGGGAAACGAATCCGTAAAAATTATACCGAATTTGTTCGTTTAGAAGATTATACCACTGTAATTGAAGATTTAAGCAATGACGAAAGTATTCCGCAATATGCCAATAATTTAATTTATCTGACGAACGCGCACAATAAGAATGAAATTGAATCGAAGGTTATTTATTCGATCCTTTACAAACGACCAAAACGTGCCGATGTTTATTGGATGCTGCATGTAAACGTTATTGACGAACCTTACGGAATGGAATATCAGATCAAGAAATTTTCAGATAAAATCATTCGTGTCGATTTCTATTTGGGATTCCGTATCGCTCCAAAAATAAGTCCGCTGTTTAAAAAGGTATTGGAAGATTTAAGTATGTGTGGCGAATTTAACCGATTAAGTACCTATCATTCGCTTAGAAAAAATCAGATTACTGCCGATCATAAATACATTATCATAGAAAAAGTAGTGTCGTTTGACAATGATCTGCCTTGGTACGAAAAATTTATCTTAGATTGTTACGCCTTTATCCGCAAACGAAGTTTATCAGAAGAAAAAGCGTTTGGATTAGATAACAGTTCGGTTAAAATAGAATATTATCCTTTACTTTTGAATAAGAACCCTCTGGATATCCCGTTAAAACGCAGAGCAGACAAGAAACAATAAATTGTATGATACAATTTATTCAAGAATTTTCTTCTTGTAACTACAATTATTTAAAGTTTATATCAAAACAAAAAACCTCCAGCTTTTAAACTGGAGGTTTTTCTTTCTATAAATACTACTGTTTAAAAAATTTGAATATGAGATTCTTTAATCTTCTTTTATTTGGATTTTTTCGTCGTTGCTTTCGTGACTTTTAATCTCTTTAATAATTTTCATTACTTTCTCTTTTATACACGGAGGAAGCGGTTTGTTTAAAAGCTTTTTTATTTTCTTAAACTTACTCATAAGCAAATAGTTATAATTCTAAAACAATAAACTCTGATCTGCGGTTTTCTTCGTGTTCTGTATCCGAACATTTTGCACCATTAATACATTTATTAATTAACTGCGTTTCACCGTAACCTTTATAGGTAATTCGCGACAGGTCAATTCCTTGTGCAGCAATCCATTCTGCGGTAGATTTTGCTCTGCGTTGCGAAAGTTTTAGGTTATAATCATCAGATCCACGACTATCGGTATGCGAACGTACATCGATCTTCATACGTGGATAATCTTTCAATACCTCAACAACTTTTGCTAATTCTAAAGCAGCATCTGGTCTGATGTTATCTTTATCATAATCGAAGTAAATCGGGTTTAGTTTCAGTACTTTGAACAAGTCATCATTCTTTTTCACTTCTACCTTTTTCGGTTCCAGAACGATTGTTCTTTCGCTGATACCCGATCCATTATCTAAAGTCAATGTTTCTTCTTTGGTAATGTATCCATCTTTAGAAACTTTTACTCGATAGGTTTCACCACACTCGTATTCGGTATTAAAACGATAGCCGTTGTTTGCATATTTGTTTGATGTACCCAATTCTTTATAAAGCTTATCATTAAGTGTCAGCAATGCATCAGGAATAATGTTACGCGTTTTAGCATCTACAACCGTAACAAGCAGTTCTTGTGCACAACCCAGCTTTAACGCTCTTGTTTCAACAAAACCGTAAATATCATCGTTTCCTTGACCGCCTGTTCTGTTTGACGAGAAAAAGCCTTGTTTGGTTTTGTAATCGATATAATATGCAAAATCATCGGTGTTAGAGTTTATCGGTTCACCAATATTCTGCACTTCGTAAAAACTACCGTCTTCCTTAACTTTTACACCATAAACATCTAATCCGCCCAAACCAATTCTCCCATCGCTTGAAAAATACAGTTCGTCGTTGCTGTTTATGTACGGAAATGTTTCTCTGCCTTCGGTATTAATTCCCGGACCAAGATTCTGAGGTACGCCATATCCGTTGCCATTTACGGTTACCTTCCATAAATCGGAATTTCCGAAACCACCCGGGCGATCGCTGGCAAAATAAAGTACGCTACCATCCTTACTTAACGTAGGGTGTGCCGTATTAAAATCGTTCCCATTAAATGGCAGTTCTTGGATATTGTTCCACTTACCATTCTTTAATTCGGCACGATAAATTTTTAGTTTCGTATTTTTATCAGCATCATAACCACGAGTTCCTTCCAACATATTATTTCTGGTAAAATACATGGTTTGACCATCGGGTGTCAAAACTGCCGACGATTCGTTGAACTTGCTTTTAACATCGCCTTTTAGTTTTTTAGGTTTCGATTTTTTACTGATACTGTCATTAGGCAATTGATAATCATATAAATTGGTAAATGCCTCCCCTGTCCAGGTATGAATCTTTTTAGAAAAACTACCGGTATCGCGTGCACTTGTAAAATAAAGCCTTTCATTGTGCACATAGCTGCCAAAATCGGCAAACTGCGTATTTATTGGCAGATTTTCTACGTTACGATAACGACCCGAATTCTCAACAATCCGCTTTTGAAGTTCCTTTTCGTTCTTGCGAACCGCCGCGATCTGCGTTTGTGAACCTGTTTTGCTTATAAACTGATCGTAATAATTTTTAGCTTCGGCAGTTTTACCTACATGCTGTAATGTTTGTGCATAACGATAGTAGTATTCAGACGCTATTTCTTCTGATCCAAATTCTGTGAACAAACGCTCGTAAAACGGTTGTGCCTGCGCATATTTTGCATTAAAGTAATAGGTGTTACCTAACTTTTCTAAAATATCTTGACTTACATATCCCTTTTTAACGATTTTTTCATAGATGATCATTGCATCTACATACGCCCAGTTTTCGTATTCTTTGTCTGACTTTTTTAAACCTGCCTGTGCCTGTGCCGTGGTATTTCCTAAAAATAAGAATGATGCCAAGGCTAATAGTGATAATCCTTTTTTCATGTCTGTAGATTTTAGAAGAAACGCGACGTATTCATACGGCGGTACTTGTTAAACAATTCAAATCTTAAGAAAATCTCGTGCGATCCGTTGTTGTAATTAGCCAACTTTGTAGTTTCGCCATCATAACTATATCCTATAAACAAACCATCGGTTGCCTGGAAACCTATTAAACCGCTCCAAGCTGCATCCCAACGATAAGCACCACCAATGGTAAATTTGTTACTGATTAAGAAATTGGCTGTGATATCCGCTTGTAAAGGCGCTCCATTGGTTGCTTTAACCAAAAATGCCGGTTTAAATTTCAACATTGGATTCAGTTCAAACACATGTCCACCAATTAAATAATAACTCATGGTAGTACGCATGGTACTCTGTATGTTATCGTCGTAACGGGTTGTTTCTAAGAAATTAGGAACAGATACACCTAAATAACTTTTTTCGTTATGCCAGTAAATTCCGGCACCAATATTCGGCGTAAACTGTCCGCTGATATCATTTTGAAAATTAGGATCGTTCGGATTGTAGGTCAACAATTTTGAATAGGCTACATTCAACATGTTTCCAGATCCTTTAATACCGAACGAAAATTTACTTCCACGGCTGTTTAAATCGATCGTATATGATAAATCGACACTTACCGTGTTTTCATCCATAATTCCCAATCCATCGTTAATAAAACCTACACCTAATCCCAATTTACTATCGCCCAAAGGCGTATTAACCGAAAAGGCATTGGTTTGCGGCGCACCTTCTAACCCAGCCCATTGTGTACGGTGTAAGCCAAAAATACTTAGCGAACCACGGCTACCGGCATACGCGGGATTTATGTTTACCGTGTTATACATATATTGGGTAAATTGCGGATCTTGTTGTGCATTGGCAGAGAAGCTTACTAAAGCTAACAAAGCCCCTATGATTTTTAATCTCTTCATTGCTTATTAGTTTAGTTGTTGCTTTCAAGGTGAATATATCCCACTTTCTTGATCCATTGGCTTTGACCATCCCAATCGTACAGATATTCCACTACATAATAATACGTTCCTGCAGGTAGTTTTTCACCACTACCTACAATACCGTTACCTTCGGCTACACCAACAAACACATTGTTTTTACTATTGTAGTTTTTGGTTTCGTACACTTTACGACCCCAACGGTTGTAAAGGATTACCTGATTTTCTGGAAAATGCTCGATATTATCAATCATCAAATAATCGTTGATTCCGTCACCATCAGGAGAAACCCCGTTGTAAACAACCACATCGCCAGGATTCAAGAATTTCTCTTTGATTTTTCCCAGAGTGAAAATTCCGAAACCATCAACCTGAACAGGAGTTGTAATCGTTCTTGCACCTGCATCGACAATTCCGCCTTCATCTACCCAAAGGTTTTGAGTGGCATCCCAACGAACAATGTGCAAATCTTGCGTTCCACGGAATTCTGCAGGTGTGGTTTGATCGTGCCAAGAAAGCGTAACCATAACCGAACCGGTTGTTCCGGCTGCCTGAGTAATTGTCCAATATTCCTGATCGTTTACAGCAGAAATAATTCCCGTACGGTCTTTATGCGGATAGGTTTGGTTTGTAGTTTCTTTGAAATATTCGCTTAAGTAGTTATCTGCCACATTTGAAGGAGCTGAAATTCCTGCCAAACGATAATATCCTAACTTACCAATTGGAAAAGTAAAGGCATTGTTACCTTGCTTTTCTACCATTCCTTCGGCATAACTTCTGTCGCTGGCATTCATTTGCGAAGCCCCATTTCCGAAAAGTAACTGACCACCATTATTTTTATTGATACGCACAATTCCTTCTCTGAAATTTCCAACACCATCGATAATCATATCACTGTTAAGGCTAAACGGATACTGGGTTGAGGTGTTATAGAAAAGAACATCGAAGTGTTTTGAAGGCTGTGAACCGCCGATCAACTGTGGCTGACTTCCCTGAAATACCGTGTACCCCGTAGTTTGATTGGTTGAATGCGTGAACAAACCGTCGTTATTGTAATTTTTATAGAACTGAAATTCACCGTCGTTAAAAATTACTCCCGAAGCTTTGTTATCAAAATCAAACTGTGTTGAAACTACCGTATTTGGCAATACATACAGTTCGCCATGATTTACCATGATATTCTCTGAAGCCTGTGCATAAACTGCGGAGCTTATCGGAATAAAAAGCAAACCTATATTTATAAAAATCTTTCTCATAGTTCATGATTTTAGGTTAAATCCGTAAAACATATTATTGTTTAGTAATTATACACCGTTTTAGTAACGATGAAAAATCGCAAACTATAAATCAGATATTTTATACATAAAGTAAGATCCCTCACTTCCAGATAGAAGACTAAGACTTGCTAATCCACCCAATCTTGTCTGAAAAGTAAGCTGATCCCCTGCGTTGAATTGATAAATTGTATTAATTTCAGAATTAGAAATTACTAAATTTAAAATACCAATATTAACAACCACATTTAGAGATAAATTAACTCCTGAAAAAGCTTTTGATTCTAGAGGCACTCCGTTTTTATTTATTCTTATGCCTGAGAATCCACCACTTAACAAATCTAAGAGAGCTAAGTTAACCCCACTTCCATAACGGAAATAAAACCCTACTGCATATACTCCGCTTTCCTGTATTGTTACTGTACCTGTTGATGAAATTGGTGAAGTTGTTCCATTATAAAAACCAGTACTTCCTGTCACATTAAAATTTAAGTTTTGATAATCTGATATTAAACTCAAATTCAAGACTCCTTGCCCATTACCAACTTTAGTTTTAAAAACAGTTGTGTTTCTTGTCCTTGCAAAATCACTAACATTAGCTGTTTTTAGAGTGCCCGCAGCATCTTGTACAATTATTTTATCTGTTGGTAACTGTGCCGCCGTAGTAGCAGAAAGCCCTGTTAATATCAAATTATTAGGTGCAGTTGCGTTAATAGTTGTAGGGGTTGTTAATGGTCCGCCTAACGTAATATTGTTACCTGTTTTTGTTAAACCATTATTTGCAGTAATTGTAGCGGCTACCGGTGGTATATCTGTAGTGTTAGCAATTCTGTTCCATTTGGTACCGTCGTTATAATATTGTCCAGGAGTAACATCGTTTATTGTGGCTGTGTTATAAACAGTCATACCTTGAACATGCCCTGATAAAGGTGCAAATGCTGCTGTAGATGTCAACGCAACGCGTGGCAACAAAATACCTTTGTTGGTTGCCTGCACCTCTAACATTGCATTTGGATTTGGAGTTCCGTCTGTGCCTCCAATTTTTACTTGTGCAGACATTACTGCACTAAATAATACAGCTGATAAAAAGATAATTTTCTTATTCATAGTTCTTTAAGTTTTTAAGAAGAACCATCTGTTTAGGGGAAAAAACAGATGGTTAGGGTTTAAAAAAAATTATTGGGCAGAGAATTCTACAACTACTTTTACGTTTAAGTCTGAGGGACTTAATACATTGTACATATTCCCGGTTCCGATTTTAAATGATAAACTGTTTCCGGTTAGTGCAACGTCAGTTGTAGAGGTATTTATAATATTGTTGGTTGTATCGTTTAATAGTTTAATACTTACTATTTTTCCTGTTGTGGTTCCTGTAGGCGGTGTTAGTGTTATTGCAGATACATTTGCTGTGTTACCTGTAACCGTGGCATTATATATACCAGCGTATATTTTGCCGCCGTCTATCCAGGTATCGCCCGTATTGGTAACTGTTGTAGTGCTGAACGTATCACCCAATTGGTTTTTAATTTCTTGTTTTTGAACGGTAGTTGCGTTTGTAATTGCATTTACAATAGTTTGTGCGATATTCACAATTTCTCTTACTCCGTTAGCTGGATTAATCGTGTAAAAAGAATCTGCAGGAATTGCCAACTGTCCTGCCGGTGTACCTGCCACAATAGCTGTTCTTGTAAAATAAACGCTACCACCTGCGTTTAAAATATTAGTAATAGCATTGCGAATTGCCTGATTATTTGTCACAGAATATAAAATATCTTCTGTTACATTAATATAATTCTGTGTTCCATCTTCTGAATTATATTCGTACGCAACCACCGTTGAACCTGCTGCACCTTTAGGATCTGTAGTAACAGCTGCATAAGCCGCACCGTTTTGACTTCTTCTTACGTATGTATCGGTTTCATTATCTTTAACAATTGTTGAAAAAGCAGTATTTGGAACCGTTACCCATGCTTCTGTGGTTGCATTCCATGTTTGAAAAGACGCTTGGTTTGTTACACCATCGATAACAATTTTAGTTACGCCATCTTGCATTGAATTTTGCGAAATAAATTCAATATATTCTTCTACTGTAGTGTAGTTAACTCCGCCACCCGTTACGGTACTTGTAATAAATTCGTTAAAATTATTTACAATACCGTTAATAACTTCAATTTCGAAAACTCCGGCTTCTGTCCCTGTGGTTGGATCTGTAGTACCCGTATAACTTTCAGAAACATAATATTGCTTAGTTCCAATAGTTATTAATTTTGTTTTGGTTTCATTCTGTTTAATTATAGATCCTAAATCAATAGCAACTTTATTTCCTGTTGTTTGATTAATGTAAAAGAATGAATTGGCAGGAATTGCAACGCCGTTATTACTTGCAGCCGCTATACCCGCTACGGTATAACCAACATTTGCATCGCCTTTTGATGCAATGTACTGTATATATTGCTCAACCGTAGTAAATGTTTTTCCGTCTTCGGTAATTGTTACTGTTTGATCTAAAATTGTTTGGATGTTTTTAGAAACGCCTCCAATAATATCAACCTGATATACTCCGGCAGGCATTGTTGTCCAAGCATCAACAGCGGCTTGTGTAGGTGCAGTATTAGCATTTGCTGTTAGGTAAGCTTCAGAAATATAATATTGCTTTGTACCATCGGTGGTAGAAATAAACATTGTTTTAGATTCTGCTCCCCTAATCATATTAATGATATCGGTTGTAATATCTTTTTTCGTATAATTTGTACCATTAAAATAAACATATTCTATAGTCGGCGTTGCACCCGGAGTAAACACCATACCACCACCAAAAGTATCTCCGGTAACCGCAGGATCTACCAAATTATTAGCCGGAAAAGCAACTCTAAGTAATGCCATTATTTTATCTACATCTCCCTGTAAATCTGTAATGTTACTAATGGCTTCTTCTAATTGAGTTTGGTTAACAATTCGTTCCCAATGTGCAACTACAGCTCCATTAACCGGAACCCAGTAATAAAAACCTGGCATTACGGCATTTGTACCAGTTGTTGTTGCGGTATTGTACACCAACAAACTTTCTACGGCACTACCGCCAATCGGTGCAAAAACTGTGGTTTCTGTTAATTGTACACGTGGTATTAAGATACCTTTGTTTGTTGCAGAAATTTCTAACTGACTTGATAAGGCTGGTTGTGAAGTTCCTATACCAACCTGTGCATTTGTGAAGTAGGTTGCGCCTAACAAGGCGACTACCAAGGTAATTTTTTTCATAAAGTAAAGTTTTATTTAATTAATAACAGTTCATAATGTGACTTTTTAAATAATTCTGGTCTTATTATTGTAAATAAGTTGTATAAAAACTTTATGAACTTATTTAACATTCATAAGAATTAAAAGTTCATATTTGCAGTAAAAATAGAACTTTTTTTTCATATTAATAAATTTGTTAAAAAAAAATTAATGTTAGAAATTAAATCTCGGCTAAAAAACATTCGAAAACAGAAGAATTACACTCAAGGATTTGTTGCCGAAAAACTTGGAATATCGTTAAGAGCCTACTCTAAAATTGAAAGTGGAGAAACCCAGTTAACATTAGACAGATTAAGTGAAATCATTGAAATTTTAAACGTTCATCCCCGAGAAATTTTTGGAAAAGAGATTTATTCGGACAATGATGTTAAGGAAGAAAAAAACGTGGATAACCCACATGATACTATTTCATTAATACAGCATTACGAAGAAACTATTGCCATATTAAAAGAACATATTGAAACATTAAAAGAATTAATTCATAAAAAATAATGTTTAGCAATTAAGTTTGCCCAAATAAGCAAAAAAATGCACTTTTAGTTCATAATTTTACTTACGCGTGTGCTACTTATTGTTCTTTTTCTAATTCTAAAATAAGTTCAGGATTAGCATGCAATTCTACAATTTTTTTCTTTGCACGAAGTAAACGCATTTTTACTGCACTGTTTTTAATTCCTAATATCTTTGCTATTTTACTTATCGGCAAATTATCCTGATACTTCATAAGCAGTAACATTTTGTCACTTACCGGTAAAATATTCAAAAGCAGTTGCAATCGCTCTAAATTAATATCTAACAGTTCGGCATCTGTAGTTTCTGCAGTGTCTATACTAGTTTCAAGAAACTTATTTTGCAACAAATCATTATTTAATAAAATGGGCTTGTTTTTATTTTTACGCTGGTTCACATAATTAATGCTTGTGTGAACGGTAATGGCGTAAACCCATGTAGAAAATTTAGAAGCTCCTTTAAATTTAGGCAAATTCAGGTAAATTTTTATAAAAATATCTTGCGTAAGATCTTTGGCTTCTTCCTCTTCATTTACAAACCAAAAACATTTATTGTAAACAAACGTTGCATAACGATCGTATAGCGTTTCAAAAAAATAGGTTTTGCCAGATTCTACTATAAGTTTTACCAACTTTAAATCGGAATATTCACTTGTATTAATTAACTGCCCCCACATCATTAATGAATTTAAATATAAAGTAGATAAATTGACAATCAAAAAATACGTCAAAAAACCTTAATAATAATAGATATTTGTGAATTATTAACTATTTAGTTTTAGTAAAAACAACATAATATCCAACGGAATAAAAATACATAAAATTACTTTTTAAATTGATATATAATTGATTATCTATAGTGTTAAAAAAATTAATCATCATGTTTTACTATTTTTTTAAAATATGTATTAAAACTTCTCAACGAAATAAAAAATCAGTAATTTAGATACTCATATAAATTCATTAAGAATGAAATCGGTTGTACTGCTATTTTTAACGCTCTTTTCTTTTACGCTTCATGCACAAAACAGTGCCAATGAAAAAACATTCTTAAAAGATATTCCTTATAAAATTATAGAAAATGATACCGTTAAATTGGATATTCATCTGCCTAAACAAAACATTTACGAGAAAAGTCCGGTTGTGGTTTTTATTCACGGTGGTGCATGGGCACAAGGCGATAAAGAAATTAAATATCATTATACCGAGGGAATTAAAGATACCTTGCAGGAAAACGGCTATACCGTTGTAGCAATAAATTACCGTTTGGTTAGTAAAACCGTTGATATTGAAGAGCAGTTAAACGATTGTAAAGATGCGGTTCGTTGGATTGCAGATAATGCTAAGAAGTATAATTTTGATACAGAAAACATTGGGCTTTGGGGAGAATCAGCCGGTGCGCATTTGTCTTTAATGGTTGCCTGTACTGCAAATCAATCGAAAGAATTTCCTACAATCCGTTTTATTTTGGATAATTTTGGACCAACCGATCTAAACAAAGTTTTAAAAACCAACGCCAGCTGGTTTACCAAAAAAACTTATAAATTGCTTTTGCCTAAATTATATGATATCAGAGAGAAATTAATCGTCGCAATGACATCGTTTGATATCAATACACATAAAGAAGAAGCAATTGCCGTAGCAAGACAGTATTCGCCTATTGAACATTTACAAACTGCGCCAAAAACTCCGATTTTAATTCTACATGGCAACAGAGATTTTATTGTTCCTTTTAAACAATCGAAAAAACTGCACAGAGCACTCAACAAACTTTCAGTAACAAACAAGTTAATCAAAGTTAAAAAGGGAAATCACGGCTTTACTAAAACCGACAAAAAAGAGATTCATCATTTAATTAAGGAAACGTTTGTATTTGTACAGCAGCATTATCATAAAAAATAAGATTATTTTTTTGGTAAAAGTTGTGGTATATTTTTTCTAAATTTGAGGTATTAATTGAATGCTGTGACGTTCATTTCATTCAACGAACAAAAAAAACACATTTAAAAAATAGATTTGAAAGTAGTATTTATCTATATAATCCTTTATTTAGGAATTGTACCTTTTATCGTTCTTCTTTTTAAGAAAAATGCTTTTAATTTTAAAGAACCTATTGTTCCGTTTATATTGGTAACTGCTATTGCCAGTGTTTATGAAATTGTAAGTCCGGAAATATTTGACATAATCTCAGCCTTATCTTATTGGTTTCAAATCTTACCTTTTCTTGAAATAGTAGGATTGTATTTTTATTTTTCAGGAATCTTTAAAAAAAAATATAAGGCAACAATTAACCTATTTCTCATTACTTCATTAATTGTTTACAGTTGTTCATTCCTTTTTTGGGATATTAAAATGAATCTTCAGTCTCATTCCATAAATAAATCTTTCATAACTCTATGTGTAATAATTGGTTGCTTTAGTTGGTTTAGAAATCTGGTTAAAAATACAGAAGTAGAAAACCTTTGGAATTTGCCCGATTTTTACTTCATGTCATCAATTCTTATCTATTATTCAAGCACTGTACTGTTATTTTCATTAGGTAGTTTTATTTATACTGGTGTGGAACTATACGAATACTGGTGGATAAACATATTGGCAACACTGATACTAAGAATACTGTTAACAATTGGCACATGGAAAATGAAGTTCAAATAAAATTATTTTTTTTAATTGGAACATTAGCAATGGTCTTTCTGGCACTAGGTGTTATATTTATATCTGTAATTTATAAAGCAAGGGTAGATCGGTTAAATAGAAAAAAATCTGAAAGTCTTTTAAACGCTTCTTTAAATTCCGAAAAAAGAGAACGTCAACGCATAGCATCAGACTTACACGATGGTTTAAGTGGTGATCTAAGTGCCGTTAAAAACTTTATTGCTCTTTTAAATAGTAAAGAAGAAGATGTTTCTAAAAAAGAAATTTTGCAGGAAGTTTCTATCATTTTAACCCATGCGCTAACCAACGTACAAAACATAAGCTACAACCTTATGCCGCCTTTACTAGAAAGTTACGGTTTGGTCCCTACATTAAAAAGTTATTTCGATCGAATAAAAAAATCGAACAACATTACTATTAAACAGCTTTATTTCAGCGATATTATAGAAATTCCTTCATCTGAAGCTTATGAAATATACCGTATTGTTCAAGAACTAACCACAAATATGGTGAAACACGGGAATTCGAAACAAATTTCTATTGCAATTACTTTAGATCACAATACTCTGATTTTTGAAATAATCGATGATGGAATTTCGTTCGATTTTAATCAAAAGATTCAAAGCAGTTTAGGAATGGGGTTAAAAAACATCAGTTCGCGTATAAAACATATCGATGCAAAATTTATACAGCAACCAGTTTCAAATGGTAATAAATTTCAAATCATTCTAAATTCAGACAATTATGTTAAGAGTAACGATAACAGATGATCACACATTATTTAGGAAAAGTCTGGGAATGCTGGTTAACAGTTTTGCAGATATGCATGTGGTACTTGAAGCCGGTAATGGATTAGAATTACTTGAAAAACTTGAAAATACACCGGCAGATATTTTACTGTTGGATTTACAGATGCCAGAAATGGATGGTTTTGAAACAGCAAAGCGCATAAAAGAATGCTATCCGGAAATGAAAATATTGATACTTACCCTAATGAGTGAAACCGATATTATTGACCGGGTTATAAAAATGGGCGTGAACGGATATTTTACGAAAAACACGCCGCCACAGGAACTAGAAAATGCAATTTGGAACTTATCAAACGATGGTTTTTATTTTGAAGACAGTCTTTCAACGGTCATTAATAAAATTTTGAACGATACTAAAACAGAAACAATTCAAGAAGAAACGATCAATTTTACCGAACGCGAATTAGAGGTTATTAAATTTACAGCAGAAGGTTTAAAGGCGCGGGAAATTGCCGAAGCACTCTATATAAGTCCAAAAACTGTTAATAACCACAAACAAAATATTCAGAACAAATACCAGTTTGAAAGTATGATGACCGCCATTTTGTACTGTTTAAACCACCAATTAATAGATGTTGACCTTAATTCTTCTAAAAAATAGGTATTTTACCTATTGATTAAACTGGTTGCTTTAAATAATTTAGCTGAAAAGTTTAGAAGTTAAAATAATACGGAAAACACTATGTACAAAAGGACTATTCAATATTTTGAACAGTCCTTTTTTTGATTGATGTTTTATGCAAAACCTATTTCTTTGTCAATACCAAACCTGTACCGTATTCTAAATTTGCAGCATCTTTAAACATCATTTTTCCGTTGATTTCTTGCACATCGCCATAGCCTTCAATTGCAGAAGTATCTGTCAGTTTAAAGGCAATTTGTCTTTCAGACAAAACACCTTCCGACGAAAACGTATAATTTGCCAATAAAATTACATCTTTAATTTCACCAACGAATGTACCTGAATTACGGTCTTTTTCATTCAAAGTATACAACAGATTTCCATTTGCTTTAGTGCCATCAACCGTAAGTTGTAATGTTATTGTGTCGCCATTTTGTTGGTAACTGTATAATCCCGAAAAATCGGTTTGGTTTGAATTGGTAACTGTAGATGTAACCGGATCATTACTTTCAATCTTTTCTGTCTTTTTGGTACATGCACTTAACAGCACAATCGCACCAAAACAATATAGAATCTTTTTCATCGGATTTCTTTTTAAATTAAACTACTTTTTCACTTTTTCACTGAATACTTTTCTAAATTTATCAACTTTTGGTTTAACCACCAAACGACAGTAAGCTTGATCGGGATTGTTTTCGTAATAATTCTGATGGTAATCTTCTGCCTTATAAAACTTTTTAAACGGAGCTACCTGCGTAACAACCGGTTTATCATAAGCCTTTTCTTTATTCAGCTGATCGATGTAAAATTCGGTGAGTTGTTTTTGTTCGGGATTATGATAGAAAACCGCAGAACGGTACTGCGTTCCTACATCATTCCCTTGTCGGTTCAATTGTGAAGGATCGTGCGATACAAAAAAAGCTTCCAACAGTTCTTTATACGAAATTACAGCAGGATCAAACACAATGTTGCAGGCTTCTGCATGATTGGTGTTTCCGGCAGAAACTTCTTCATAGGTTGGATTTTCGGTTGATCCGCCGGTATAACCCGATGTTACAGAAATCACTCCTTCTAATTGTTTAAACTGTTCTTCCACACACCAAAAACATCCGGCTGCAAAAGTAGCAGTTTCTGTTTTACCTGATGAAACGGTCTGTTTTTCGGCAATAGTTTTATTTGTTGAATTTTCTTTAGTGTTCGATTTGGAAGTGTTTTGTCCGCACGAAGAAAACGGCAGTGCAAAACAACACAAAAAGAACAAGTTAACCACATTCAGTATTTTAATACTTTTCATACATACAGCTTTTAACGATTGATAGCTATTGTAAAGATCGTAAAATGACAACGGATTTCTTATAAATAAATGCTAAATTAACAATTGCAGGTTTTTGATTTTAATTGAATATCTTTATATAAAAAAGCATGAAAAAATCGTTTTTTAAAATGCTGAACAGTATCAATAAAAAAATACTGCCCAGCTATATAGGTAAAGATCCTGCTAAATTAAGCAAGATACAGCAAGCCGTTCTGGCTTTTCGTTATTGGGTTTTGGTGCAATCTAAAGAGTAAGTTTATTGTAATTCTGTTACGGTGATATACGTTACACCTTCGGTATCAACCCAGGTAGATCCTGTAACGGTAATGGTGTCGCCTTCTTGGTATCTTTTATAATCACTTCCCGATTTTTGCAGATTGATTCTGCTTATGGTAGCGTTGTACATTTTTTTGTCGGCACCCTGTAATACTGCCGTGTAGCCGTCTTTGCCATTTGTAACAGAAATTACTTTCCCCGTAACCGTTACGTTTTCCTGATTTTGTTCGGTTGTTTCCACCTTGTTTTTCTTACAAACACAACCGGTAGTAACCAATGTTGTAACGGTAAAAAATGCTAAAACTAAATTTTTCATAGTAATTATTTATTTATTGAATATTCTAAATGTAATAACGGATACGGTTTTCCCATACCATCGGTTTCAGAGTAACCTTTCTGTTGATATCCCTGCTTTAAATAAAATTCGACCGCCTGTCTATTTTGTTCGTTAACATCCACCTTATAAATCTGCAGTGTGTTAATAATGTAATCAACGGCAATTTTACCGAAGCCCTTGCCCCTACTTTCGGCATCTATAAACAACATTTCCAAATTATCATCGGAAACCGAAAAGAAAGCCGGAATAATTCCATCTTTTTCTATAACAAAAACATTCAATTGCGGTAGAAATTCGTTAGGAATCAATTTTTTAAACAGTTCAAAATCTTCTTGTTTTAGAAAATCATGTGTTGCTTTAACCGAACTTTCCCAAATTTCCATAATTCTTGGATAATCTTTTGTAGTGGCTTTTCTAATTTTCATACTATTAAAATCAACCCTCAAAAATATAAAATCTAACAAACCAATTCCCACAATAATTTCGTAAATTCATAAAGATTATTATGTTCGTTCTAAATAATTTTGCCATGAAAAGAAGAAATGTATTATTAACAGCTGCCATTATAGTAATTGCAGGTGTTACCGGATTTGTGTATTCGTGCAAATCGGTTAAAGTTCCGGATGGAATTACTGTAGTGAAAGATTTTAAAATTGAACCTTACATGGGTACTTGGTACGAAATTGCACGGTTTGATTTTAAACACGAAAAAGATTTAAGCAATGTTACTGCGACCTATTCGTTAAACGACAATGGTACGATAAAGGTTGTAAACAGAGGATTTAATTATGTTAAAGATCAATGGGAACAAGCCAACGGAAAAGCAACTTTTGTTGACAAAACAAACGAAGGTGCATTGAAGGTTTCTTTTTTTGGACCTTTTTATGCCGGATACAATGTGGTTTTAATGCAGCCCGATTATGAAAATGTCTTGATTTTTGGCGAAACAAAAGATTTCATCTGGATTCTTTCTAGAAACAAAACCATTCCAAACAGTGTTAAAGAAAAATTTTTGAAGGAAGCCGAAAATGCGGGTTACGATTTATCGCGATTGGTGTGGACAAAGCATGAT
Organism: uncultured Myroides sp.; assembly: GCA_913777665.1. Lineage (GTDB taxonomy): Bacteria > Bacteroidota > Bacteroidia > Flavobacteriales > Flavobacteriaceae > Flavobacterium. Next base: position 33,973 of record CAJYTF010000058.1, on the reverse strand, counting down.
AAATAATGTTATATTAGGTCATTAGATATTTACATACTCAAAATCACCATATAAAAGGTAGTTTGTCATTCTGAACGAAATGAAATGTAGTGAAGAATCTTTATGTATGTTTAGATTCCTCGTTCCTCGGAATGACAAAGTGCTTAATGCAACTTATTTTAAAGAAGTTTTATTGTATGAAATTAATTAATGACTCTCTATAAAGTTAATTAAAGATCTATACTCCGTTTACCACATAGCTACAATAGAATAAAATATGATTAAGGTGTACATAGTTTCTGCCAATGGCAAAACACATAGTTATGTGTACATTCGTTTAAAACGAACTATGTAACCTTTTTTACACGATGAAAAATTTAATCTATGTGGTTTAATTTTTTATTCTATTAGTACTGTGATGATTTGTTTTTGAAGTTATCTCTGCTTCTCAACCAGATATTTCCAATATCGTTTAGGGACATGCTGCACGTGCAGTTTTATGTTTCTACGGGCTTCTATGTTGGTACTTTTAAAATACTGTTTCCACAAACGCTTAAAAAGTTCGTCGCGTTCGTCTAAGCCAATTGTTAAACTGCTGCTTTGCAAATTTTTCTGTTCGGTGGTATCAATTTCAATTTCCGATACAGCGACGGTATCATAATAAAATCCGTATTTGCGTTTAACATCGTAAATTATCCAAGACATATCGGCATATCGGTTTCTAAAAAAAGATAATATCAAAGGCAAAACATTAAAATCGGGCTCAATGATTGCGTAGTATAATCCGTCGTTACTTTTGCTGAAGCGGATAAATGCTTTCATACGGTGGCGTTCCCTGCTTACCTTTTTTAAGGTTTGATGGAAATACAGCACTTGCGTATCGCCAAAATTTTCCAATACATCGGTATTTCCTTTGAACAATTCAACCATAATGTAATACGCAGCTTGCCATGCTACAGGATCTTCAGACAAAAATGCTCTGTAAATATCATCAGCGATCGATTTTCCGAATTTGCTTTTTAATCCTTTTTGGATGCGCTGTGCCTTATCAACATCGGTAAAAATGGTTCTTTCGGGCAAAAATATATCGGGCTGAAACAAACCTTCGGCAACAGGTACGGCATGCCATTCCTTCATTTCGAAACACTCGAAAACACAACACAAAAATCCCTGATAACTGCCATCGAACACATAATTCATTTTAAAACAATTTTAGCTGATTTTCGGCAATTTCTTGCTTGTATTTGCTGTTTCCCGTTTGCAAAATAATGTTTTTTAATTGCGGTGCGTATTTAAAACCCAAAGGCGCAACCGTATCGGCACAAGTAATAAAATGTTTGGCGCGGTTGTAAGCGATTCCCATTTTTTTAAGCTGGTATTCGCGTAACCTTCCATATTTTCTGGCTGAAACAATTTTCATTGCAGATCCTCTGCCAATTCCCGGAACACGAATAATGGTCTGATAATCGGCTGTATTGATATCAACCGGAAACAAATGCAGGTTTCGCAATGCCCATCCCAGTTTAGGATCGATATCCAAATCTAACTGTGTAAATGCCGGATTCAGAATTTCGTTCAAAGAAAAATTATAAAATCGCAACAGCCAATCGGTTTGATATAGTCGGTTTTCACGAATCAATGGCGGTCGAGAACCAATTTGCGGCAATGCGGTATTGTCGTTATTTATCGGAATGTATCCGCTGTAATAAACCCGTTTAAGCTGGTATTTCTTATAAAATTCATCGGCAACACTCATAATTTCCCAATCGTTTTCGGGCGTTGCGCCAATAACCATTTGCGTACTTTGTCCGGCAGGAACAAATGTCGGAGTATGTTTGATTAATTTTTTTTCGTTTTGAAACGTCTGAATTTTAGTATTTACAAACTGTAAGGGTTTACGAACCGAATCATGATCTTTTTCGGGAGCTACGAGCTTCAATCCGGCTTCGGTAGGCATTTCCAGATTAATGCTCATACGGTCAACATACAAACCGGCTTCCTGTATCAGTTCTTCGCTGGCACCGGGAATGGTTTTTAGGTGGATGTAACCGTTGTAACGTTCTTCTAACCGTAGTTTTTTAACGATACGCAACAGACGTTCCATAGTAAAATCGGCATTTTTAAAAATACCCGAACTTAAAAACAAGCCTTCAATATAATTTCTGCGGTAAAAGTTCATGGTTAAATCCACAACTTCTTCCACCGTAAAAGCTGCCCGTTTAACATCGTTACTTTTGCGGCTTACACAAAAAGCACAATCGTAAATGCAATGATTTGTCAGCAGAATTTTAAGCAGCGATACACACCTGCCGTCTTCGGTATAGGTATGACAAATTCCGGAAGAAGATGCATCGCCAATTCCACCGGTATTTTTTCGCTTGCTTCCGCTTGAACTGCAACTTACATCGTACTTTGCGGCATCGGCAAGAATCATTAATTTCTCTTCAATTCGTTCCAAAACATTCATTCTTATGATCTTTATCAAAGGTACTTATTTACCACTTTTTAAAAATGTCGTTGCAATGTTAAAAACGACATGGAACTGTTAAGTTTTTGATAAGATGTATTTTAATGACCAAAAACCTGTTTTTTAACTGGCTAATTATTGCTAACTTGTAGTTTTATTTTAAAAATTAAAGCTATGAATGATTTAAAAGGAAAAAAAATTGCCATTTTAACCGAAGACGGTTTTGAAGAAATTGAATTGACAAGTCCGCGCGATGCTTTGAAAGAAGCGGGTGCCGAAGTGTTGATTGTATCGCCCAAAAACGGTAAAGTAAAAGCAAAATCGGGTGACGATTGGACAAAAGACTACGATGTTGACCTACAGCTAAACGATGCAAAATCAACAGAATTTGATGCATTGGTTATTCCGGGCGGAGTAATTAATCCGGACAAACTGCGTACAAATAAAGATGCCATACAGTTTGTTCAGGCTTTCTTTAACGAAAACAAACCCGTTGCCGCTATTTGCCACGGACCACAAGTGTTGATTAATGCAGAAACGGTTCGGAACAAAAAAATGACATCGGTTGAAGCTATTGAAGCCGATTTGAAAAACGCCGGTGCAAATTGGGAAGATAAAGAAGTTGTCGTGGATGGAAACCTAATTACCAGCCGTACACCAAAAGATCTGCCTGCGTTTAACAAAACTACTATTGAAGTTATTGCCAACAGATAACAGAAAATGCCGCTTAATTGCGGCATTTTCTATTATCTGTTGTGATTTACTTTTCTTTAAACTTTACATGAGCAGGCTTTTACTAACATTTTAGTGATTATTTCATAGTATCTGCATAATCGTATTTGGTGTTTATTTTTTCAGCTTTGCTGCACAAATCAACTAAAAATGAAAAAAATTACACCTATCTGCTTTATTGCAACGTTCCTATTTTCAGGATTTAACCTTTATGCGCAAACATTGCTGCACTATTGGAATTTTAATAACCCAGCTTCCGTTCAAACAATCAGCACGCCAAGCCTATCTTTGGTAGCAACAGCTTCTTTAACTCATACTTTGGGAGCTGCCACATTTTTTGATTACTCAAAAGGTACCGGTAATGATTTCGACATAAACAATTTAAACAACAAAAACAATGATGTAGCCGGAACTCACCTTCGCTTTAACGATCCAATTGGTGGCAGTTTGGTATTTAGCCTACCTACAACCGGATACGAAAATCCTTTTGTTAAATTTACTACCCGTCGTTCTGGCTCTGGTGCAGGAACTCAGACTTGGTCGTATTCAACAGACGGTATTACCTATACAACCTTTACAACAATAAACCCACCTGATGGTACGCCTGCTTTACAAACATTAGATTTTAACAGTATAGCTAACGCTGACAATAACCCAAACTTTAAATTGAAAGTAGAGTTTTCTCAAGGTCCGGGAGGAACAGGTGGAAACAACCGATTTGATAACTTTACATTAGAAGCTTATGCTCCGGGTACGACACCGGTAATACCGCCAAAAGTAAGTTTCTTAACCAAATTTAAATCGGTTAACGAAGATGAAGGTACAGCAACAATAGACATTAAAGTTGAAAATGCAGGTACAGCTTCTTTTGATTTGGTGGTTAAAACCGCACCATTTAGTACTGCAGATATTAATGATTTTGCGTTACAGACACAAACCATACAAATTGATTCACTAACAGGAGCTACAAAAACCATAAGTATTCCGATTATTGACGATACAAATGAGGAACAACATGCTGAATATGTAGTACTGGCTTTAGAAAATCCTATTGGATTAACAATTGAAGGCGATCCGTATTTTACCTTATATATAAAAGATAATGATCGTAAAGCACCTGTCCCTACCAATGAAATTGAGCTGGATTATTTGGTAAGTTTTGATCCATCGGGAACAAATTCAAGTTCTACAGAGATTGTAGTACACGATCCGCAAACACAAAGATTATTTGCAACAAGTGCTATTGCTGGTTATTTAGATATCATTGATTTTTCAACACCTGCAACTCCTTCAAAATTAAAATCGATTGATATGAGTCCGTACGGAGGTATTACCAGCGTTGCCGTTAAAAACGGAATTGTAGCTGTAGCATCGCCAAGTACCATAGCTACGAACAACGGAACAGTTGTTTTCTTTGATACAGATGGTGTGTACAAAAAACAGGTAACCGTTGGCGTATTGCCAGATAATATTGTTTTTACAAAAGACGGAACAAAAGTATTAACAGCAAACGAAGGACAACCAAATACAGATTATTCGGTAGATCCTGAAGGATCGGTTTCAATTATAGATCTTTCTGCAGGTATCAATACCTTATCACAAAACCACGTAACCACTTTAAACTTTACAACGTTTAACAGTCAGAAAGCACAATTGGTTCAGCAAGGTGTTCGTAAAACAAAATCAACAAGTACCTTATCGCAAGATTTAGAGCCTGAATATATTACCGTAAGTGACGATTCTAAAAAAGCGTGGGTTACTTTACAGGAAAACAACGCCATTGCAGAAATCAACCTTACAAATAAAAGCATTACTTCGCTTTGGGCATTGGGCACAAAAGACATGAGTTTGCCTCACAACGGTTTTGATGCATCTGACAATAACGGAGAGATCTTAATTGCAAACTGGCCGGTAGAATCGTACTATATTCCAGATGCTGTTGCAAGCTTTACAGCAAACAATACAAATTATTTGATTACGGCAAATGAAGGTGATGAAAAAGAATATGATGATTTTGAAGAGCGTGTGGCTGTTAGTGCAACAGATTATCTGTTAGACGAAATTTTGTTTCCGAATGCTTCTGTATTAAAACAACCTCATAACTTAGGAAGATTCAGAGCTACAAACCTTAACGGTGATTTGGATAACGACGGAAAATTCGAAAAAATTCGTTCTGTTGGAGCGCGTTCGTTCTCTATTTTCAATGCAGATACCAAAGCAATTGTTTTTGACAGTGGAGACGATTTCGAAATGTACACCGCAGAACATTATCCAACAATTTTTAACTCTGATCACGAAGAAAATAAAGCTAAAGTACGAAGCAGAGCTAAAGGTCCGGAACCAGAAGGTGTAACGGTTGCTACAATTGACGGACAAACTTTTGCCTTTATTGCCCTAGAACGTATTGGTGGTGTAATGGTTTACAACGTAACCGACCCGAACAATGTTACGTTTACAGACTATAAAAACAACCGAAGCACATCTGCTTATTCTGGTGATTTTGGTGCCGAAGGTATTATTAATATTGACAAAGCAGATAGTCCAAACAATACAGGTTACGTGATTATTGCTAACGAAATAAGTGGTACGTTGACTATTTATGAAGTGAACGCAGGCAAACTTTCAAACGATGAATTTGAACCTGTAGAAGTTAAAAACTTTAATGTTTTTCCTAACCCAAGCAACGGCGGAACGGTTTATTTTAACAGAGCTGCAGATGTTACGGTTTATGATATGAACGGTCGCCAGATGTTTCAAGGTAAAAATGTACAAACATTAAATGTTGATACATATCCGGCAGGAATCTATATTGTTAAAACCAAAGAAGGTCTTGTACAAAAATTAGTAAAGAAATAGAAAATCATATATCATTTTGTAAGAAAGAGCGGAGTAATTTCCGCTCTTTTTGTTTCTACCAAGTTTTCGGTTATTTTTACAATGAAAAGAAAATTCTATGATAAAGAAAATCTGTATAAACGGTAGCAATATATCTGATAAAGAAAGTCTGTACCAAGAAATAAATCGAGTCTTTATGGCGAAGGAAGATTGGAAAATAGGAGAAAGTCTTGATGCTTTAAACGATCTTTTTTACGGTGGTTTCGGATTGATCGATGCAAATGAACCTATTGAACTTACTTGGAAGAATTTCGATCATAATAAAGAATTATTCGGCTATGATTTCACAATGGAATTTTATCAGGAAAAGTTGAAACAGCCTAACGTATTTTCAACCAAAATCATACAGCAAAACATCAGCGCTCTTGAAAACGGTACAGGTTTAACCTATTTTGAAATGATTCTTGAAATTATTGCCGAACACAAAAACATCACACTGATTACTGAATAAATATTTTTTAAAAGACTGTATAGACTTTATGCTAAAACATATTTTCTAGATAAGCCGTCACTTCGTAGTCGAGAAGTCAATAAGGTCTCGACTACGCTCGACCTGACAAAGCTTTTAATTAAGAATAGATCATCAAAGAGCCTTAAAGCTCTTTTCTACGTGTCATTTCCACATGAGGAATATCGTCTTCCATATACTCTTCTGAAACCGTTTCAAAACCGTGTTTGTTGTAAAATCGTTGTAAATGTGCTTGAGCCGATATGGTGATGTTTCCGGTTTTATAAATATCTTCTACTGCTTTTACGGCGTGTTCAATTAACAAATGACCAAGCTTTAATTCGCGATGCGCCAAATTAACAACCACTCTGCCAATACTGCTTTCGGTATATTTAATTCCCGGTTCAAAAATACGGGCATAAGCCGCTAACACCTCATCATCCCAAACCATTAGGTGATGTGCCAATTGATCTTTTCCGTCGGTATCTAAATAAGCACAATTTTGTTCCACCACAAAAACTTCGTTTCGCAGGTTTAAAATCTTATAAAGTTCCGATAGGGTTAAATGATCGAATTTTTTAATTTTAATGTTCATTAAAGTTTATGGTTTTAATAATAGCTTCAATCTCTAACAACTGGTCGCGCTTGTTTTTAAACGGATTGTTAATGTATCCTTCAATAAACAGATAGCGTTTGTAATAATCGTCGCGAATGGCATAACACACAAACGGTCCTTTTAAGTAATCGTTGGCGGTTTCCCAGCTACCAATTATTTTATAAACCGGTAGTTCCTGCAGTTTTTCTTTTGTTATGCTTACATTTTTAGCAGGATCTGTAACAATATAACCAGAATCTTTAGCGGTATGTAAAAATTCTTTTCCGATGTAATTTCTTGCCTGTAATAGATGTTGTTCAATTGATCCGCTTACGCTTTCAATTTCTGCTATCGAAAATTCATACAAAACCAGATTTAAACTGCCCGATGATAGATCCTTCTGATACCATAAAAAAGGAAATTCGTTTTTAACCTGTAAATGATACGCATCGGGAATTTTCAAGGTACAACCGTAATAATCTTTTAATTCATGCAGATCCTGAGTAGAATTTCTTACCACCTCATGCATCTGTTCGTTTAATTCAGACGATTTGAATACCGAAATTATAGAATCGGCACGTGTATTAAAAAGTTTCAGCAAATCGTCGGTATTGCGGGCACGCAGAAAAAAATAATTCTGCGGGGTGGCATTCACACTTTTTTGCAGCAGAAATTCATGCACGGTATTCGTAGAAAACAGCACAATGTTGCGCGCATTTTTTGCACGCGTTGTAAATATTTTAGGATCGATCTGCACCAGATCAAACTGGGGCTCTGTATCGGTACTTCCTGCAACGGGTTGCGCCAATTTATGCCTAATGCTATCGCCCAATTTTCCAATCCACAAACTGTCATCGATCACTAAAACAATTTCGTTGCGGTTACCAAACGATTTGTTCAAATTAATAGTCGCGGTTTCAGATTTTTTTGTGCAGCCAATCATAAATCCTGCAATAATCAACAAATAAAAAACGGTATGCTTCATATTTTCTATCATAGATTACCGTAAAATTACGCAAACCCAAACAAATTATCCCTGCAATTGAAACATAATTGTAAATTAGAAGTCGGTTAGATTTTTTAAACCCAATATTTTCTGCTATTTTTAATAGTATTTTTGATAAAACTTTTGTGATGCAGATACTGGTTATTGAAGACGATAAAAGAATTAGCGACTTTTTAATTAAAGGGCTGGAAGAGAACGGATACATTGTTACGCTTTGTAAATCGGCAGAAGATGTTTTGAACGATTTTTTAAGCATACGGTTCGATCTGATTATTTGCGACATTATGCTGTCAGGAATTGATGGAATACAGTTGGTACAAACCCTGCGCTTTAAAAATAATTTTACACCGGTTTTAATGCTAAGTGCTTTGAATTCGGTTCAGGATAAAATTTCGGCGTTAGATTATGGTGCAGACGATTATATTACCAAACCTTTTCATTTTGATGAATTATTGTCAAGAATTAAAGCATTAACCCGCAGAAATCAGCAAAAAGCACCTGAAAAAACTTCGAATATAAAAAAGTATGATGATCTGGAAATCGATCTGGATCAATATAAAGTTTTTGTAAACGGATCGGAAGTTGAACTTTCTCCGCGCGAGTTTAAACTGCTGAATTATCTCGTAGAAAACGAAAACAAAACCGTTACCCGCGTGCAAATTTTAAACGCCGTTTGGGGCATTACTTTTAACAATCATACCAACGTTGTTGATGTTTACATTTCGTACCTGCGCAATAAAATCGAACAAAACAACAGTAAATATATTCATACGGTAAAAGGTGTTGGTTATATGTTTAAACTATAAGTTATGAAGTTAAAGCACCGTTTATCGTTATATTCCATCGTTATTTTCAGCATCATCATCGTGATTGTTTCTACGGCAGTTTACTTTTCGTTTTATAATCAAATGGAAAAAAAAGAGCTGCAATCGTTGGAAAACAAAACACTTTTAGCAGCAGTTTATTATCTGGAACAAGACGAACTGCCTGCATTGGAACACGAGAATATTAAAAGTCAGCTGTTAAAAACCATTTCGCGCAAAAATATTGTGGTTTACGATGAATCGAACAGAAAATTCAGTGGCGATATGTATTTCGACAAGAATATTTCATCGACATTTATAGAAAGTGTCCGACAAAAAAGGAACGATTTTATTACCACCGAACTCTATTTTTACAACGGAATTTACTATAACGACAATCAAGGTGATTTCGTGGTGATTACCCGAGAACCCAAAAGCGAATTTAACGATCAAATGCAGTCGCTGCTTCATATTTTAATATTAGTTTCGGTTGGCGGATTGATCTTTATCTACTTTTTTTCGCAGTATTTGGGTTATATCGCATATCAGCCCATTATTAAAATTATCGATCAAATTAAAGAGCGCGATACCAACAACTTTAACCAGCCGCTTGCGCTGAACAAGCCGTATGCCGAAATTGAGGATCTGATAACAACCTATAATCATTTTATTGATAAAATCGGGCAGACATTTACTGTACAAAAGAATTTTATCGACTACGTATCGCACGAGTTACGCACACCCATTACTGCCTTATTAGGCACGTTGGAAGTCACCAACAATAAAAAACGAACGCTGGAAGAACACGAAAAAACAATCAATCAGCTTAAACAATACACCAACGATTTACAGGAAACATTAGACCAAATGATGCTTTTATCGGGTGCTAAAACACGTTTTGAGTTTGAACCTGTGCGTATTGATGAAGTAGTTTGGCAGGTTATAGAAAATGCCGTTTTATACCACAATGCCATGATTGATGTTGATTTGAAGGTAACAAACGATGCGCTTTTAACCGTGCAGGGCAACGAAAAAATGTTGGAACTGGCGTTAAACAATCTGGTGGGTAATGCTATAAAATATTCTAACAACCAACTGATAAAAATTCTTTTTTACGAAGAAGACAATCGTTTATGTTTGTCGATTTCAGACCAAGGCATCGGTATTCCCGAAATTGATCTGCAACAGATAAAACAAAACTTTTACCGCGGGCACAACACTCAGCAGTTTCAAGGTAAAGGCATTGGTTTGTCTATGGCAAATATTATTTTAAACCTTCATAATATCAAATTGCAATTATCGGCAAACCAACCAAAAGGAACAATTGTAAAACTGGTTTTCTAATCCAATTCTAATTTTAAACACAATCCATCTTAATCTTCGCTTTCTACTTTTGAACCGCTAAAAGTATGTAGAAGTGAAAAGAATATATCTGTCCATAATTTTAATAGGGTTTACCACTTTTGTGAAAGCTCAAAGCTATACCGTTGCCGATCTTGAACAACAGTTTTTAGAAAAGAACTACGTTTTAATTGCCGGCAAATACAACATTGCTAAAGCCGATGCAGAAATTGTGCAGGAAAAACTGTGGCCAAATCCAACCTTAAGTATTTCGGAAGTTAATTTATGGAAAACTTATCAGATTGAAGAGCAGCCTTTCCTTTTCGGGAATTACGGCAACAACCAGCAAATATCAATAGAGTTGGAACAATTGGTAGAAACCGCAGGCAAACGCAAGAAAAGAGTAGCCATTAAACAGCTGGAGAAAAACAGTGCCGTTTTTGATTTTGAAGAATTAATGCGCGGATTGAAAAAAGAACTGCGACAGAATTATTATTCGTTAAACAGAATTCAAACCCAAGAAATGCTGCTGAACAGCATTGTAGATTTGTTTACACAGATGAACAGTCAGTACGAACGCCAGGCTGCTTTGAAGAACATTCCAACGGCTGAATTTTACCGTATTCAGACCGAATTGATCGGTTTACAAAAGGAAAAAATTGAACTGGAAAAAGAGAAAACAGAAAGTCTGAACAAAATGCGATTGCTTACACAGAATGCTTCGCTAGATCTTTCTGAAATCAGTTTTTCTGATCTTCCGTTTGTATCAAAAGAAATTCCGCTGAATATTAAAGATCAGGCAAAAGATAATAATATTGGCTTGCAGCGTCAATTGAACGAAACCAATAGGGCACAAAGCCAGTTACAGTTAGAAAAAGCATTGCGTGTGCCCGATCTTACTTTTCACGTGAATTACGACCGTGGCGGTAACATTATGCGCGATTTCGTGGGCGTTGGTGTAAGTATCGATCTGCCTGTTTTCAATACCAACAAAGGTGCGATCAGGGCGGCAAAGCACAACATAGATCAACAACTAACACAGCAACAGGTTTTAGAAACCGAACTAACAACGAACGTCAACGTTTTGCAAGAACAGTTGGCATTAATGGATCAATCGCTAAAAAACTGGTCGAATATTAATACAACCGAGCAACAGCAAATGATTGAAAACTACAAAAAGCACCTGCAAAACAAACAGATCACTTTAATAGAATTTATCGATTTTACACAAGCATACCGCGAAGCACAGCAGGCATATCTTGAATTATTGGAAAATTACCACCATACCGTTGAAGAACTACAATACATAACGGGCAAAGATTTTTAACATGATGAAAAAAAACAGCTTACTAATTTTATTGTCGGGCTTGCTTTTAACAGCCTGCCAAACCAAAAACGAAACAACAGAAAACAAGTCTGAAACCCAGCAAGCATTTTGTTTAAGCGATCAGCTTAAAAAAACCACCAAAATGGCAGCGGTTACCGAACAACCCATAAGCGAACAATTGGCGTTATCGGGCAAAATAGAATACAACGAAAACGATTTGGTTGCCTTTAAAAGTCTACTGCAGGGAATCATTGAAAAAGTACATTTTGAATTGGGCGACTACGTAAAACAAGGTCAGGTTCTGGGTGTGGTAAAATCGAACGAAATTCAAGATCTGGTTCAGCAGAAAAGATATCAGGAAAATCAGATTGCGCTTTACAAAAAACAGCTGCAAAGCAAACAGGAATTATTGAACGACGGAATGGCATCGCAACCCGAAGTTTCGGAAATAGAATTTGCATTAAACGCAGCAAGAATCGAAGCCGACAAAATCAACGCATCCTTAAAAATGTTTAGATCAACAGGCAACGGATACTTCCAAATTTTGGCACCAAAAAATGGCTATATCGTTCAAAAAAACATGAGCACGGGTCAGTCTATTACCGACGATGATACGGACGCGCTTTTTTCTATATCAAACCTAAAAGAAGTTTGGGTAATGGTAAACATTTACGCAAACAATTTAAAGTTCATTCAAAAAAACGATGTGGTGAAAGTTCGCACAGTTGCGTATCCGGACAAGGTTTATCCCGGAAAAATTGATAAGATCTACAATGTTTTCGATGATAACGAACACGTAATTAAAGCTCGAGTTGTGTTGGAAAATCACGATTTAAACCTGATGCCCGGTTTAAGTGCCGATATCATTATCGATAAAAACAACACGCAAGGCAGTGCGTTTGCCATACCAAATACAGCCAAGGTTTTCAGCAACAACAAAGAATATGTGGTGGTTTACAAAAACAACTGCTCAATGAGCGTTCGACAGATAAATCCCGTGGGCAGTAACGAAGAATACACGTTTGTAAACGAAAAATTTGCTGCAGACGAAAAAGTTATTACCACCAACGCACTCATCATTTTTGAACAAATAAACCAATAGCAGTCATGCAAAAATTTGTACAGAACATTGTAACCTTTTCCCTGCGAAACACCACCTTTGTGCTTTTTGGCGTACTGGCGTTGCTTTTTGGGGGAATTTACGCCTTAAAACACACGCCCATTGAAGCGTTTCCGGACGTTACAAATACCCGTGCCCGAATTATTACGCAATGGCCGGGACGTAGTGCCGAAGAAATGGAAAAACTGGTTACGCTGCCTATTTCAAAGGTAATGAACAGCATTCCGCATAAATCTAATATTCGGTCTATCTCGCTTTTCGGACTTTCGGTTGTTACCGTTCAGTTCGAGGACGGAGCCGATGATTTTTACGCACAACAATATGTATCGAACAAACTTGCCGGAGTTGATTTACCCGAAGGTGCCGATGCCGAAATTGAACCACCATCTGGTGCTACAGGTGAGATTTTCCGTTATGTGATTAAAAGCGATTTACCGCTGAAAGAAGTTACCGCCATTCAAAATTGGGTGATAGAACGGGAACTGCTTTCGGTTTCGGGAGTTGCCGATGTGGTGAGTTTTGGTGGCGAAGAAAAAACCTACGAAATTAAGATCAACCCTACCGAACTGAAGAATTTTGATTTGTCGCCTTTAGATGTTTACGAAGCGGTTTCAAAATCGAATGTGAACGTTGGGGGCGATGTTATTGAACAGGGAAATCAGGCGTATGTGGTACGCGGTGTAGGTTTGTTGGATAAGATTGAAGACATTGGAAACATTACCATTAAATTGAACGGATCAACCCCTGTTTTAATTAAAAATGTTGCCGATGTAGTGGTATCGCACAAACCACGATTGGGACAGGTTGGATACAACGAACACGACGATTTGGTAGAAGGAATCGTGATTATGCTTCGTGGCGAAAACCCATCGGAAGTGATTGATAACTTAAAAGAAAAAATTACCGAATTAAACGAACGTACCTTACCAGATAACGTAAAAATTGAAACGGTGGTAGATCGTACCAAATTAGTTGACAATACCGTAAAAACCGTATCAAAAAACTTGGTTGAAGGTGTGCTTTTGGTATCGTTAATTGTTTTCATTTTTCTTTACAATTGGAAATCAACGGTAATTGTAGCATCGGTAATTCCGCTGTCGTTTCTGTTTGCTATCATCATGCTTAAAATACAGGGACTGCCCGCCAACCTCATCTCCATGGGATCGCTCGATTTTGGTCTGTTGCTCGAAGGAACCCTCGTAATTGTTGAAACCGTATTCGTTGCCCTCGCCACGATGTCGCATAAAGTGGGTGCCGAACGTTTTGCAAAAATGAGCAAAATGGGGATCATTAAAAAAAGTGCAGGAAGCGTGGCATCGTACATCTTTTTTGCACTGATTATTTTAATTGTAGCGTTATTACCAATTTTCTCATTCCAGAAAGTAGAAGGCAAAATGTTTACTCCGCTGGCATTTACATTGGGTTACGCGTTGTTAGGTTCGCTAATTTTAAGTTTAACCTACGTGCCGGCAATGTGTAAGCTGCTGTTTACAAAAAACATTGAAGAGAAAGAAAATTTTATCACAAGGTTCTTCCAAAAAACCATTTTCGGACTTTATGCAACGGCGTTCAAATTCAAAAAAGCAACCATTATTATCTTTTTGGCGATTTTAGGAATCTGCATGTTTAAGTTTATGAATTATGGATCGGAGTTTCTACCGAAGTTGAATGAAGGTGCCATTTACATTCGCGCCACGTTGCCAAACAGTGTGAATTTGAAGGAATCTACCCGACTTACAAAGGAAATGAAACAGCTGATGCAGAAAGATTGTGAGGAAATTGATTTTATTTTGACACAAACCGGCAGACCGAACGATGGTACTGATCCAACAGGATTTTTCAACATAGAATTTAATATCCAATTGAAAGATGCCGCAGATTGGAAACGAAAGGTTTCAAAAGAAGATATTATTCAGGAACTTAGAACCAAACTAAGCCATTATCCGGGAATCACGTTTGGTTTTAGTCAGCCAATTCAAGATAACGTGGAAGAATATGTAGCCGGCGTGAAAAGTTCGCTGGTAATTAAAATTTTTGGCGATGATTTGTATGATCTCGAAAAATATGCCAATAAAGTTGCGGCATCCATTTCAAAAGTAAACGGTGTTACAGACATTAATGTTTATAAAAACATTGGTTTACCGGAATTGCGCATTCAACTTCACGATTCTAAAATGGCTCGATATGGCATTCAAACCGCCGATGTTCAGGCTGTGATTGAAATGACGATTGGCGGACAAGCAGCTACCAAGTTTTATGAAGGCGACCGCAAGTTCGATGTGATTCTGCGTTTTCAGGAAGCGTACAGAGATTCGCCCGAAAAAATAGCAAACATTTTGATTCCTACAAGCAACGGACACAACATTCCTTTACAGGAAATCGCTACAATTGACTATAAAACCGGACCTGCTTTTATTTACCGCGAAGGTAACAGCAGATACATAGGAATCGGATTCAGCATTGAAGGTCGCGATTTGGGCAGTACCATTGCCGAAGCCAAGCAGGTTGTGGCTAAAGAAGTAAAACTGCCTAAAGAAAATTATACTGAATGGGCGGGTGAATTTGAGAGTAAAGAACGCGCTACCAAACAGCTTGCGTTGGTTGTACCGGTTTCGTTAGTGTTGATTTTACTGTTACTTTATACAAATTTCGGCAACATGAAAGACACCGCCATTGCATCGTTAACATTACCTTTTGCTTTTATTGGTGGATTTATCTCGCTTTGGCTTACGGGAACAGTTTTTGGAATATCGGCAGGTATCGGTTTCATCATTCTGTTTGGTGTGGCAACTATTGACGGTATTGTTTTGATAGGCGTTATAACCGATAATCTGAAACACAAAATGAAATTGAAAGAAGCTATTTCAAACGGAGTTAAAAGCAGAATTAGACCAGTCGTAATGATTGCCTTAATGGGATCAATGGGATTACTTCCTGCAGCATTATCAACCGGAATGGGATCTGAAATACAGAAACCACTCGCAATCATGATTGTAGGCGGACTAATTGTGTGTTTAATTTTATCATTCTCAATATTACCTGTTGTATTCTATTACGCTTACAGAAAGCAGAAAGAATAACATTTATACAGATGAAAGAACATAGACGAAAGATAAAAGACATATGCTTAAGTTTTAATCTTCAAAATCGATAAAAAACAAAACACCTTAATTATTAAAGTTCTAATAACCTTTTCGTTACGCAATTCAAAAAAACAGTAAGTAATTTAGTACTGCATTAAATAATAAAAGTTAATTATTAACGTAACGAGAGGGGTGTTTTTCTATCTGCTAAAGCAAGTTGTAACAACTTGCTTTTTCTTTTGTGCAAAGAAATTGTATTTTTGCAAAAAATTTTTAATCATGAAAAAACTAGCACTTATCGTCTTATTGGCGTTTTTTGGAACAGCAAATGCCCAAACAGAAAAAGGAAACTGGATTGTTAGCGGAGCTACATCATTAGGTTTTAACAACAATAAAATAACGAACAAATCGGGCGATGTTTCTGTTGATGGTCAAAAAACAACTACTTTTAACATTAAACCTGCTATTGGTTATTTTGTAATTGATAATTTGGCTGTTGGCTTAGATTTAGGTTATGAAGTAAAAAAATATGACGAATTCATTAATATTGATGAAAAAATCAAGGTAACCACAAATACATTTTCTGTTTTACCGTCGGCAACCTATTATTTTAAAACCGATTCTAAAGCGTTTCCTTACGTAGGTGCTGGAGCTGGTTATGCTTTAAACAGCAGTAAAACAGCGAATATAGCGCCTTACAAAACCAATTTTTTCCAGTGGAAAGCCAAAGCTGGTTTAGCATATTTTATTACACCAAGTATTGCAATTGATTTAGGCTTTAGTTACGATCAACTTTCTACAAAATTTGATGAATCGCAAATGACCAGAGAGAATAAAGTAATCTTTAAAAATTTTGGTGCTAATGTTGGTATTAACGTAGTTCTTTAAAAAACAAAAAAATCGACTTTAAAAGTCGATTTTTTGTCTTATGATATATCTTTCTTAATCTAAAATTGCTGCGATTCCAGGCAAGGTTTGTCCTTCAAGCATTTCTAACATTGCACCACCACCGGTTGAAACGTAGCTTACTTTATCGTCTAAACCAAACTGTTTTACGGCTGCTACAGAGTCTCCGCCACCAACTAACGAAAAGGTACCTGCTTCGGTTGCATCTGCAATAAAATTACCTAATGTGATGGTTCCAGCGGCAAATTTTTCCATTTCAAAAACACCCAAAGGTCCGTTCCACAAGATAATTTTAGAATCCATAATTACTTTGTTGAATTGTTCCAAAGTTTTCGGACCAACATCCAATCCCTGCCAATCATCAGGAATATCGTTAGCAGCAACAATCTGCGTATTTGCATCGTTAGAAAACGCATCGGCAGCAACAACATCAACCGGAATATGAATCTGTACGTTTTTAGCTTTTGCTTTTTCTAAAATCTCTAAAGCCAATTCCATTTTATCGTCTTCAACAAGCGAACTACCAATCTTTCCGCCTTGTGCTTTTATGAAGGTAAACATCATTCCACCGCCAATAATCATGTGATCTACCTTATCTAAAATATTTTCGATAATGGTAATTTTCGACGATACTTTAGATCCTCCTAAAATAGCAGTAACTGGTTTATCGGTAGAATTCAATACTTTATCAATACTCTCGATTTCTTTAGCCAATAACGATCCAAAACATTTATCATTCGGAAAAAACTTCGCAACAATGGTGGTTGAAGCATGTGCGCGGTGAGCTGTTCCAAAAGCATCGTTCACATACACATCTCCTAATTTCGATAATTTTTCCGCAAAAGCTTCATCGCCCGCTTCTTCTTCTTTATAAAAACGCAGATTTTCCAATAAAATCACGTCACCCGCTTTTGCATCGGCAACTACTTTTTCAACATCAGCACCTACAGAATCGTTTACAAAAGTTACTTTTCTGCCCAAAACCTCTTCTACTTTAGAAACGATGTGCTTTAAAGAAAATTTATCTTCCGGTCCGTTTTTTGGTCTGCCCAAATGCGACATCAATATTGCCACACCACCATCGTTCACAATTTTATCAATTGTTGGTTTTGCAGCTACAATACGGTTATCGTCGGTTACCTGAAACTGATCGTTTAAAGGCACGTTAAAATCTACGCGGATAATGGCTTTTTTGTTACTGAAATTAAAATCGTTTATTGTTTTCATTGCTTTTTTATGTAGTTGAATTGTTTGTAAAGCGCAAATATACAATTTTGTATTTTGTTTGTTTATACAGAATTACAAGGTTTCATAAAAATAAATTACATTTATATTTGTTAGCAAATCCACCTTTAAAAAAGCTATTTTTGCAGTATGAAATTTTCAGATATCGTAGGTCAAAACCACTTAAAAAACCATTTGGTAAACAGCGTTCAGAAAGGCAGAATTCCGCATGCCCAATTGTTTATTGGACCGGAAGGAAGCGGTACGTTGTCTATGGCGCTGGCGTATGCCCAATACATGATCTGCAACAATAAAGGCAGTGAAAACGAAGGCGGATCTGCTGCCTGCAATTTAAAGTTCGATCATTTGCAACATCCCGATCTGCATTTTGTCTATCCGGTGGCTACTACAGACAGCATTAAATCGAATCCTGTAAGTGATGATTTTATGAGTTCTTGGATCGATTTTTTAAAGGAAACTCCGTATGGATCTGTTAACGATTGGTACGAAGCGATTGGAATTCAGAAAAAACAGGGAAACATTTCGGTTCACGAGGCAGCAAGCATCCTTAAAAAACTCATTTTAAAGCCATTTGAAGGTGGTTATAAGGTGATGATTATATGGATGGCAGAAAAAATGAATACCGAAGCCGCAAACAAGCTCTTGAAGCTCTTGGAAGAACCTACCGACAAAACGGTTTTTATATTGATTGCCGAAGATGAAAAAGCAATCTTGCAAACCATATTGTCCCGTTGTCAGATTTTACATTTTAATGCCTTAAACGAACAGGAAATAGTTCAAGGATTGATTGAAAAAGAAAACTGTGATGAAGTTGATGCTTACAGCATTGCCAAACAGGCACAGGGAAATTACAACAAAGCGTTGAAACTGCGTTATAATATTACAAACGAATATCCGTTTGATGATTGGTTTGTTACTTGGGTTCGTGCGGCGTTTCGTGCCAATAAAAATGCACGTGTTGTAAGCGATTTAATTAAGTGGAGTGATGAAATAGCAGCAATTGGTCGTGAAAAGCAAAAGCTTTTTTTGAATCATTGTATGGAATTGTTTCGCCAGGCTTTACTGTTGAATTACAGCACAAGCGAGTTGGTTTATATGGAACCTAAGGTTGAAAATTTTAAATTGAAAAATTTTGCACCGTTTGTAAACGAACACAACATTCTAGAGATTTATCAGGAAATTGAAGACGCAACTTATCATATAGAACGCAACGGAAACGCCAAAATGATCTTTACCGATTTATCTATTAAGCTGACGAGGTTGATTCACAAAAAATAAAAAATCGTAAAAAAACAAAAATTATTCCCTATTGTGTTTTGAACTTCAAAAATAATTTATACATTTGTAGCTCATAAGTGTTTTTTTTGGTTATAGAAAAGCATCTGTCTTCATTGACAGGTGCTTTTCTTTTTTTATGCCATTGCAGAATTATTAAAGTTTGCTTTCTTTTTCCACGCACTTACTGTGTTACGGCTTAAATTGAATTTACGTGCCGTTTCAATATTGCTTAAATTGTTTTCCTGCTGATATTTTAAAACCTTTGTTATCGTTGAAGGATCATAAGATTTGTGCTTATTTTCTTTATTTTCAGTACCAAAAATTATTTTGTTCAGACTTAAAACATCATAGAAATCATTAATTTCTTTTTCTGATACAATGGTATGCAGTTCTGTTTTTTCAGGAAATTTTATATCTAAAATATCTTGAAATATCTTTTTGTAATTAATGCTCATTATTTATTATATTTTTTAATCCAATTATGTAATGTAGTTTTAGGAATACCATACAGTTCGGTAATCTCTGCCTGTGTTTTTGTTTTGTTTTTAATTAATTCCAACACAAAATCAATAATCTCTTTTGTATAGATACTTTTACGAAACACCGGAATATCACTATCGGGCTTTCTATTTGTTTGCTGATTGTTATTTGTTGGCGCATAAAAAAGCAGATGCTGTGAGTAAACCCTAAATAAATCGTATTTTATCACTTTACTCAATTTCAACAACAATTCGCTATCCAAACTTTTAGAATGATACATTTTAGTAAGTTCAGTTTCCGATATTTCTAAATAACTGCATATTTTATAGGGATCTAATTGATCCTCTTTGACTATCTTTCTAATTAATTCGCCTATATGTATTTCTTTAAAATTCATAACTAAAAGAATAAACTATTACTATAGTTACTTTATAAAGTCATAATATCTTAATTAATAAAGCGAGGAATAAATCCCTCGCTTTAACTTAACAACAATAACTATTTCCTTTTTTCAACTCCCTAAATACTCATATAGAATTCTTTGTCTATTGTTTGATTTTTGATTAACTATCAAAGACCGCTTTTACTTCTGTTTGCCCTAACAGAATTTTAGTTGAACAATTATTTAAAATTCTATGATACAAAGTTAAAATGTTGAAAATGAATATTGTGTCGTATATATTTAGATTTTTTGTAGAATTAGTTCTACTTGCTTAGGCTAGATCTATAAAAACAAAAACCGGGGAAATATATTCCTCGGTATATTTAATTTGCTATTATTTGCGGCTGTGTAAATATGCTTTTTCTCTGCAATTTCTGTTTTAAAATAGTTTACTGTCCAAAATAAAAAAAGCCTTTCAAATTTTATTTCTGAATTTTTCAATACACATATTTTATATGGATCATATCGTTTTTACAGCTGGTTATTCTGGCTATAATTACCTTAATTTTTTTATAAAGACACTGACCCACGCGTTGTATATGCTGTTGCATTTAGTGAGTGTTGCCAACCAAACTCACCCTACGGGTGTACAAGCACCCTCATAATTATATTGTTATCCTATAATAAGTTCTATTCCTGCCCTGTCAGCTTTATATTTTATCTTTATCATCAGATTGTTATAGCTCCAATTCCTTAAAACAAATTCTTCTGTTTTAGCAATCGCTGCCTTTTCCTGCTGATCTACCAATATTAATGTTCCTACCTGATGTTCCACACATAGATCTATCAACTTTTTACTGTATAGGTGCAGGCGGTTGTTTACATAGTTGCTTTCTGCCTTTTTCAGCTTTTCTGTCGCCTTTAATTTCCTTCTGAGACCTTTATCTGACCTGCAATATTTTGAACCAACCTTCACACGCTCCAATGATTTCTGGATAGCCGGCCTTCTGTACAGGAACTCTTCCTGAGTGCCTATCGTATATCTGGATTTACCGATTTTAACAATCAAAGGATATTCCAATGAAAGCGAAGCTTCTGCAATAACTTCCTCTTTCAGGCAGTGGGTTTCTTTCTCTATTTCAAACACCGGAAGCCAAAATATTTTACCGTCCTGTAATTTGATATGCGATGTACAAAGTTTCACTTCTCCGCTTAATACCTGTTCCAGCAACTTTCGCTTATCGGTAAAGTCTTTTCCCAAATAAGTATAGAACGGAATCGAGAACAACCGAAAACAGAATGCCCTCTTTTCTTCATTATATGAAAATCCTCCAATTCCCTCCAACCCAAAAGGGAATGCCACATTCCTTTTGAAGTTCCTAACAGAACGCACTCCACTTCTATATCCGTCGATGTCTTTTCTAAAAGACGAGATTAACGCATTATTCAGGCAAGACAGTATATTTGTAGGAATTTCGCCTTTAAAACGATCTGATACCACCCGATACGTCGTATTCATTCTTGAACGCTGCAATATTCCCTCCGGATCTTTCTTTTCATCAGCCAGTTTATACTTGATTCCCTCTGACAGGTAAAAAAACTCCCGTATCATTTCCTGCACATACAAATGGCTCACGATAAGGTTTGCCGCCCTGTAACATCTGTTCTACCACCTGTACAGCGTATCAATTGCTTCTTTGCGTTGCCTATAAGTCGGTAAGTCCACGACTATCTGTACTTTACGGGTAAGCTTCATTGTTCTTTTTTCCATGAATAAAAGTATTATAGTGATTGGTTCTGATGTTGCTTGGTAAACTTATAGGCTTTCATAAATTCTTCGTGTACCTCCTTCTGTGTAAGGGTAAGTTCCTGTGCAATGGCTGCAAAAGAAAGTTTCTTCTCGAACCGAAGTTTTAATACCGCAGACTGCCTTTCGCTTATCGTTTTTTTCTCTTCTAACTCTGTAGACTCTTTTTGTTTTTTCTCGAGAATATTGTGCCGATCAACAATATTCTTAATGTCTTCAATAGCACGCTTTACTTCGTTAGCCGTTTCGGTAATACCCTTTCCCATCACTCGAGCAATTTCCTTGTACTGAAAACCATACTTCAGACAGAGGTTGATCAGATGCCTTCTTTCCGGACTTATCAGAGGTAGTGCCTTGTTTACTAAATCGAAAAATCTTTGATCCTTTTCCTGATCTTTTAAATTTTGAACAACATCTTCCGGATCATAGCCCGCCATATATTCATGAAAATTTTCGTAACTCTCGAAAGACCGAACGGTTGTCATGAAAAATTTATTCCTGGGTTTGCAATAATGCGTATAACAGCTCTGTTTCATTACATATCGTAAGAAAAACAAGATATGCATAGGACGTTCTAGTTTATCACGGTAATCCCATAATTTTAAGAAAGCATCCTGTACCAGATTCTCTACAATAAATTCGTCATCAATTATCTTTCTCCCCAGCCAAAAGATCCTTCTGTAGTATTGGGCATGTATTTTTTCTAACGCGGCAGGGTCGCTTTTTTTTAATAATTCAAAATTTCTTTCTAGCATAATGGGGTGATTTTTTAATTATACTTCAATAAGACATTTAAGGATATTTCTAAGTTTAAAAAAGTCAAAAATCAAACGGCTTTACCAAAGCCCAAAAAAGCTTTGGTTTATGTGTTTATCAGAGCTTCGGCACATAACTTTTTTCAGGGCTTAACTAAAACTAACTACTATTAATACGCTATTATGGTTGTAAGTCGTTATGTGCCTGGCTCTGTACCTTGACTAACTTTTTGTGTATTATGATTGGGTTTTTAGTCTTAAGGTTTTATTTTAATACTGTTTTTTTACTCTTTTTTTTTGTTATGTTGAACAGTCTGAAATGGAGTGAAAGATATCTTTCGCTTTTCATTCTCCATAATTCGTAATTAAAACATTAGGTTTCTCTGCCCTTTTCATGCACGAAAAGTACCAAAAGTGCTTTTTTTCTTTGTCTTGCCTCAGTTCAAAAACGGTTGAACTACTCCTCGTTCACTATCTGATCGAAACGTCGCTCCTCTCCCCGATCATATTACGCTCTCTTCGTCGGTTCAACTATCGTTTTTTCACTAATGGCGCTTTAATCCTCCTAATTACTCTATCCTTTTTTCAATCAAAACCCTAATGCTGAACAATTACCGATTTAAAACAGACATTATTATTTCAGCGAGTGTCAAATAGGCAAAATTTCCGTGAAAAGAAATGCTGTTTGAGAACTTGTTCGAGTTTATTTCTTTTAGGAAATGAGACTTAATTTGACCGTTGAAAAAATAGAGTCTTGATCTTTTGTAACTTTTGTATCAAGACAAAAGTTAAAGACTACTGTTAAAGCAGAATTTTCTTAAATCTCTCAATCTGTCTTCGATAATTCCTTTTTCATTACTTTTCAAGCACGAAAAGTACCAAAAGTGGTTTTATTGCGGCGATCTTTTAATCGGTCGAAATTCACTTTTGAAGCTACCAAATCGAAAAGTATTCATTCTTTGCTATTTTATAATTATGTATTCATGAACCTTCGGTTTCGCTATGCTCCCCGATCTGCTTACGCTCCATGCAATGTTTCGACGCTCGCTTAAAAAATCATACCGCTGAGTTTGTAGTCCTTTTTCAATTTCACATCAAAACCCAAATAATACAATTTACCAGAATCCAAAACTGAGCATTCACAACGGAGTGAGCGTTGATTCGATGAAAATAGCGCAAAATCAAATACGACCGGAGGGAGCTATTATTTGATTTCGCTATTAAATCGTAAATCGACCACGAGTAGTGGCGCTCAGGAGTTTTGTTTCTTTTGCGACCAAAAGAAAAAAGATAGCTGAATTTGACTTCAATAAGCTCACCTTTAAATCAAAACCCATAAACTAGCTTCCCCTATTCCCTCATTCCCCATTCCCTAAAAACCAACCCTTTTCAAAGCCCCTACACCCCTACCAAATTATTTCAACCTCCAATTTGGAAAATACAAATAAAGGCAATACTTTTAAAGTGCGAGTTTATAAGTTAAAATGCCCTAATTATATAGTGCCAAAGTAATAAGGTACGTTATATAAGGCGCCGGCGTTTGTGTATAGCAGATTATCACACTGCTATCACACGGTAAGCCTGTTGCTGTTATATAAATTTTGGTGCAGAAGCAGCAAAAAGGAAAGGTTTGGCACCTTATTAAGGCGGATGCGTTATGGCGGTATGTACAAATTTCATTCTCATAAATTAAGATTTTATGTGGTTATGGAACGATGTTTCCGGAGTGTAAAGAATTCTTTGCAGAAAAAGCAAGGAGCGGTTTCACACTTTAGTACTGAGGGCGACCAAACCCATCTTTAAAACTAAAAGTTAAAAAGTTACCACTAAAGCATATGTGAAAACCGCCCATGCCGTATACGAAAGTACAAAACTTTTTAGACATGGAGCGATTTCACGATACTCTCGAGGTAAAATTGGTCGTTTCAGTTCGAGATAACATCGTTTTAATTGCCTTTTTAAAGGCTAATTATCAATTCGCTTATACAAACATAAAACTTTTTTATTTACATGCAAATTATTTTTTAATTAAAAACAAAAAAGCATTTAAAAAAATATCTTATGAATAAGAGAAATTCCATATATAGAGAGAGTATAGGTCACAAATTAAAAGAATATCGCCTTAAGAATTTTTTATCAATTGATGATATTATATTTATGACCAAAATATCTAAAAGCTCAGTTGTAAAAGTTGAGAAAGGAACTGCTAAAGACATAGATTTATATGTAGAATATGCAAAAGCTGTACAATACCCACTAGCTACTTTGACAGACTTTAAGATTCCCCTTAAACCTTTAAATAAACTACCAAAAGATAGATTGGAAAGAGTTAATTTAACTGCTAAAATCAGAGAACATATTGTAAAAAGTAATTTTCTTATTAAAGGCAAAACTGTATCTGAAATAAAAGATGAACTAGTTATACTAAAATTAGTATCAAATGAAATTACATCCGTTGCTGTTGCTGGTGTAATGCGTAACCTTAATGATGATGGATTGGTAGCAACTGGTAATAAGGTTGGGAGAAAAGTGGTTTATTTTAAAAAGAATTAAAAATAAACACAACTAGCATTAAATTATTTCTTTTGCACGCAATATTAGCCGAACCATCGAAACTTACACTGATGTGAGTACAAAAAATATCCAACAAATAAAAAGTCCGTTCGATGACTTATAAGAAAAAACAATATATTTGAAATAGAAATAAAGCGATATAAACCTTCGCTAATCTACCTTTTTTTAGGTGTATACACGAAGGTTTGTTTCGCCTATATACAGTTATGTGCAAATTTACCAAAAACTCGCTCTAAATATGAATTTAACTCGAATAGACTTATCCGATAATTTAATTCATTTTGTCAGTTCTTTAGACACATCAAATCCTGATTATAATTTATCAGAAATGCATCCTAAAGAATATGCGATGAATGGTGACATAGTGGAACAAAACTCTATTAGCCCTTTTTTTATTTTAAGAAGAATTATAAGGAATCGTCAAATTCTATCTACTTGGTCTTACAGAAAAGAAAATAGAACTATTTATGGTAAATATCCAGCTGTTTGCTTTACAGAAATGCCAATATCAGAATTTGTAAAGACAAGCATTGACCGACAACTAAAAGGTCAAAAAATAAGTAATTACGGCTTAATTTTAATAAAAAAGAACTTTTTAAAATTGGTTCAAGACCTGTTATATATGGAACTTCATTAGAAACTAAAGTTGTTGATAATGGAAATATTAAAGAGTTAAAACCTGCAATATTTGACGAAAAAGAATTATATAGATTTGTCGCATTTAAATTAGATCGTTTACCATATCCAATAGATTGGACTCATGAGAGAGAATGGAGATATCCTAATTATGATTACAAATATTTTCCTATTGATGATGTTTTATTGGGAGACGATGAAACTTCTGAAGAATTAAAAGAATTGTATAGACTAAGAGAAGAAGAAAGAATTGATTTTCATGGCTTAAACATAGATAAATATCAATTAAGTAATATTAGAATTATCCTTAAAACTGAAGAACAAGCTCGGTTAATTATTCGAGATATACTTTGGTTAGTAGATTCTAAGAAAATAAATAAAAGTACTTTTGGGTATATTTTATTCTTTAATAAACTAGAACAGAATCTCGATAAATTAACAGATAAAACTTATTTAAATGACGAAATTGAAAATGGATTAATAAGTCTTGATAAATATTTTAACATTGATCAAATCAAAAAAGAAAGAATTTCTAAACAAATAAATGATTTATGTGAAAAATATAAAGATTATAATGAATTCAGAGTTGATCATCAAGGTTGGTTATCTGGATTATCTTATCCATGTTTGAATGATAATATAAATCCAATTTCAAGAATTTTGGTAGAATTAAATATTATTAAAATAACAAAACTCGGCAGATATTTAATAGACCTTCCAATTCTTCAACCAACTTTTTGTCTAGAAAATAATGAACAATTCGTAAAAGAAATTATCAATCCAGAACTAGAAAAAATCCTTGGAATTAATTTGACATATTATTCTATTGGACATTGGATGGCTATGCATGAAAATCGAGAAATAAGAATTGACGATTCTCCGTTTTATACAGAACCAAATGATGACGAATGGAATTTTGCACATAGAGATATAGATTATTAAATCTGCACATAATATGGGCTTGGCGCAATGGCGGGTTAAGGCTAAAATTAAAGTTTCGGCTTTCTATTCCGCAAAAAGCCAATTATATTTACTTATTTCTTAAATTTATTCTATTAATTGGCTTTTTATTGCCGTTTCGCTAAGCCCCGAACCGTTAGCTGTAATACAATCTATAACTAAAATCAATGGATACTTATCTTGACAATTTCAAAAAATTATTAATTGAAAAAAACTCAATTGTAATTATAACCGTTTGGCTTATAATGTCAATTTTGAGTATTCTATTGTATCATTTTTATCCTATCTTTAGTTTAAATGAAAATCAAATTCTGTACATATTTTCAGCTGCATCTCAAGTTATTGCAGCGATTTATGGTCTTATAATAACAGGATATATATTTTTAAGAAATGAACTAGATAGGAAAGCTGAAAAAGATGAAACATATGAAGAAATTATTTCTTTATTAAAAACTGAGTATTTTTATTCTATAATTAGCATAACAATTACTGCTTTTATATCTATTCTGATGTGCTTTCTTGTAATAGCTGATGAAAATAACCAATCATTAACTTTTTTAAATTATTTAATTAATGTTACAATAATTACAATAGTAATTACGCTTCTAATTATCTTTTTATTTGTAATAAAAATTTTGAATCCGAATAGTTTAGAAATAGCAAGTGATAAGCTCAAAGAAATTACTTCGAGAGACAAAAAGAATGATAAAGGAAGTCTTGAAACATTCCTTCAAACATATAATACTATCGAATATATCCTTGATAAATATGGAACAGACTTGATGTTTAATAATATTGACAGCATTCAAATAGCAAGAAGTAAAAGAGTTGCTAAAACAAAACTTGCAGATGTTTTATATAAAGGTGAAAAAATTGATTATGAACTAAGGAATAGTTTAATTGAATTAATAACTTTTAGAAACAGTTTAATTCACGGAAGTGACTTGACTTTATCTATAAGAGATGTTGAAATTGCTCAAGAAATATTAAATAATTTAAAGGCAAGTCTGAGCGTTAAATAATGCACTAAAGCTAACAAGGGTTTTGATCATTGCGGGTTAAGTAATAATTGAAAGTTTCATCTTTCTATGTCGCAAAAAGCCAATAAACTTTATTTTTCCATTAAATTTATTCAATCACTTGGCTTTTGCTTTCCGTGTCGCTAATTGAACTTCTCACTTTAATTTTCGCCAACGTATCAAGCACCAACGCTATAAAAAATTATAAAAATATGTTTAAACAAAATTTGGCTGATGTGGAAGATTTAATTAATAATGGTGAATTTAAAACTATTGGATTTCAGTATACCCTAATGTATATGGCAAGATTATTTTCTCAAGCAGATTTTTTAGCACATAAAATCATGAAATTGACAGGTACAGTTTTTTCAAGATATGAAGTTCAACAAGTTTTTGAACAGACACTAGTAAATTAGCAAATCAATTATCATTGAACTTACCAAAAAAAATTACTACAGATGAATGTATTGCATATTTGAATGGACTTGGGTACTTTGATTTAAAAGGGGCAAGCAATCTAAAGGCAATTTCAAAAAAAATATTAATTGACAGTCAAAATCCGTTTTTAAACTTAAATAAAGATACATGTAAAAGGATTGATGATTATTATATTATCAGAAATTATATTGCACACAGAAGTAATAAATCAAAAAAATCTTTGATCACAATGTATGCTAGATACCAGCAAGATAAATTTATTGAAGCTGGTGATTTTCTACTCTCAGTAGATCGAAGTAAAAATAATTTACATATTCAATTATTTGAAAGTTCATTTTGGCTCACATCATACAACATTATGGAATTTCTCTATCCAAAAACATATAGTTGGATTATGGGAGAAGAAGATGTTTACAATGATAAATGTCAAGCTAGATTTTATAAGTTGATTGAGTTAAGTCCGAATATACCAAAACCATGACCTCTCAGAACATAGCTAATTGTTCTGTCATTGCGTAAACGCTGTACAAATCAAATTTTTCAGAATGTAAACATAGAATAGAATATTATAACATTTTATTAATTGGAATTAATTATGTGTGTTTACGACAGCTTCTCTTCAATTCTGTGATACTATTTGTAGCACAATTAAACTCTTAACAATTGCTATACATTTCTCATCTCAAAAAAACAAGCCATAATCGTATGCATTGTGTGCGGTGATTCACTCGCTTTATCATCACTGTAAACCACGGCTAACCCTACAATAGGTAATTGTTTATGGTTATTGTCCACAGGGGCAAAATCCACCACAAAATCTTCATTCGTTTTTTGTCCGTCAAGCTTTACGTACTGTATGTAGGGTTCGCTTAGTGAAATCTCACCATCAGTCACACCATACCATCCGGTTGCTACTTTTAAAAACATCCCGCTGTATTTTACTGCCAGTTCATATGGAATTGTGCCTAAATTAAGTTTGTTGGTAGTGGCATCGTACAGCAAACCACTGGGATCTATTTTCGAGTTTTTATTGAGTGATTTGTTGGTCAAAGTACTGTAGCTTTCTAAATCTCTTACAATTTCGCTAAAAGCTTTTTCCGGTTCGTTTTTCGCTAGTTGCAGAAAAGTCCCCATCAGCTGGTGATGGAAGGTGCCGTCTTTCTGTCGCCACAAATACGGTTGCAATTGTTGCTTTAATCTTTTTGCATATTTGGATACCTGCGCAAACCTTTCTTGTCCAACTTTGATATTCGGGTGGTTCTGTGTAGCTGCCTTGGTAAACCCGCCCGAATAACGCTTTACGTATGTTTTACCGTTACGCTGGCAAAAGATAAAATCTCCCAAACGTCCACGTATGTTAAAAATATTGTCTGCCTTAGCCATATTCTTGTGTTTTTTACCATATTATCTCGTAGCTATCTAAAATACGAAAAAAATTACTACCTTTCGTTTTCACCCACTCCCTATTCCCTCATTCCCCTTTTCCCAGTTCAATCCCGCCTTAGTATCGCATCAATGCCGCATCAATGCCGTGTTTACTGCATACCAAAGCCGTGTTAAATCCATAGTTGGTAGTGCCAAAGTCGTATACATTTATCTTTTAGCTGTTTTAAGCTTTAATATGGGTAATATAGCAGAATACACAATTAAAACTTTTATACCGCTGTATAATTAGAATTAAGCCGTTTTAAGTGCGTTCTCAGAATATATCTGCAAACAAAAAAGCGCTACCCTCAGGTAACGCTTTAAAATATAAATTTATGGGATCTTACATCTCCACGATGATAAACTCCGATCTTCGGTTCATCTGGTGTTCCGCTTCAGAACAGTTTACACCGTCTGCACAGCCGTTTACCAGTTGGGTTTCTCCGTAGCCTTTCCACGTTAAACGGTTGCGGTTGATGCCGTTGGCAATTAACCATTCCGCCGTAGATTTTGCACGGTTAGATGATAACGTTTCGTTATATCTGTGCGTTTGTCGGCTGTCGGTATGCGAACGGATGTCGATCTTCATCGTCGGATATTCTTCCAGCACCGCAAATACTTTTGCAAGCTCTAATGCCGCATCAGGGCGTATGTAGTATTTGTCTAAATCAAAGTAAATAGGATTTAAATTCAATACTTTAAACAGATCGTCACCCGGCTTCAGTGGAATTTTAGCAGGTTCCAGTATAATCTCCGCTTCGGTAATACCACTTTCATTCGGTAAAGTGACCTTGATTTCCTGTGTTATATAACCTTCTTTCTCACCCTTTAAATTGTAGATATCTCCACATTCAAATGTATGGTTAAAATTATAGGTTGGCGCATTGTAATGATTGCTTGTTCCTTTTACAGCATATAACTGATCTGCCAAGGTTACTTTTGCATCATTAATCAGTTCGCCGGTACTGCCGTCTTTTACCTTCACATGTAGCATCTGATTGCAGTCCAATACCAGCGGTCGTAATTCGGTAAACGAATAAATATCGTCGTTGCCCTTACCACCGTCTCTGTTGGAACTGAAAAAACCTTGCTTGGTTTCATTGTTTAGGTAATAGGCAAAATCATCGAATTCCGAATTTACCGGAGCACCAACATTTTGTACGTCCCCAAATTTGTCAGCTTCTTTGATCTGCGCAGCATAAACATCCAATCCGCCAAGACCTACGCGTCCATCGCTTGAAAAGTACAATTCGTTGTTGGTAGTCACAAATGGAAATGTTTCACGGCCTTCGGTATTGATACCTTCTCCTAAATTTTCCGGCGTACCGTAGCTTTCACCGTTTACCGATACTTTCCACAAATCGCCGCCACCGAAACCGCCCGGACGGTCACTTGAAAAATACAAGGTTTTTTCATCTGCACTTAATGCAGGGTGTGCCGTATTGAACTGGTCGCTGTTAAACGGAAGTTCGGTAACGTTTACCCACTTTCCATCTTTAAGTTCTGCACGGAAAATTTTAAGGTTGGTATTTTTGTTCGAATCAAAACGGCGTTTTCCCTTTACAATATTGTTGCTGGTATAGTACATGGTTTGTCCGTCTTGTGTGACGATTGCAGATGCTTCGTTCAGTTTCGTCTTTACCTGTCCTTTAATGCGCGTCGACTTACGGTCTGAAACTACCGTTTCTGCATCTGCGGTATAAAGGTTAGTAAAAGCATCTCCCGTCCAGCTATGGCGTTTAACGGCTAAATTACCGGTATCTTTAGCACTGGTGTAATAAAAAACGTTCTCGTGTACAAATGTGCCGTAATCGGCATAAGGGGTGTTGATTGCCAGATTGGTAATTTCGCCGGTTCTGCCTGAATTTTCCTTTATCTGTTTTTTAAGGCTTTCTTCGCTTTTGCGGATCTTTGAAATCTGGGCTTCACCACCTGCTTTTTTTACAAATGCATCGTAATATTTCTGGGCTTCCTTGTTATCGCCAATATTTTGAAGCGTATGCGCGTAACGGTAGAAATATTCTTGTGAAATGTCTGATGTACTATATTCCGAAAATAATTTTTGATAATATTTCTGTGCTTCGCTGTAACGTGCATTAAAATAGTAGGCGTTTCCTAATTTTTCAACTAGCTCCTGATTAGAAAAACCTCTGTCAAACACTTTTTCGTACATCTTTATTGCATCCATATACGCCCATCGGTCGTATCCTTTTTCAGCTGTGTTTAATCCTGCCTGTGCAAATCCGTCGGTATTCCCTAAAACCAAAGAAAACACCAAAGCTATTGTTGATAATCTTTTTTTCATTTCTTTATATTTTAGTAGAATCGTGGTGTATTCACACGATTGTATTTATTAAACAATTCAAAACGCATAAACACTTCATGTGATCCGTTGTTGTAACGTGCCAGCTTCGTCGTTTCTGCATCATAGCTGTAACCTATGAATAAGCCGTTGGTGATTTGGTAGCCTATTAAGCCGCTCCACGCTGCATCCCAACGGTACGCTGCTCCTAAAGTCAGCTTGTCGTGAATAAGGAAATTAGCTGTAACATCTGCCTGCAGAGGAGATCCGTAAACGGCTTTTACCAATGCTGCCGGTTTGAACTTTAAAGTTGGATTTAGTTCAAACACATGCCCTCCCATTAAAAAGAAGTGCATT
The DNA here is from genome assembly GCA_913777665.1 of uncultured Myroides sp. Classification (GTDB taxonomy): domain Bacteria; phylum Bacteroidota; class Bacteroidia; order Flavobacteriales; family Flavobacteriaceae; genus Flavobacterium. Next base: position 1,613 of record CAJYTF010000058.1, on the reverse strand, counting down.
CTTTGGTTCATGGAACTGTAAATACTGCTGTCTTCAAAACGTTTGTTCTCTAAAAAGTTCGGTACCGATAAACCTACATAACTTTTCTCGTTATGCCAGTAAACCCCTGCTCCTATGTTTGGTGAAAACTCGTTATGAATATCTACCGCTAATAAGGGATCTCCCGGTGTGGCTTGCTTTAAGCGGCTATATTCCACATTAAGCATATTTGCTGATCCTTTTACTCCAAAACTTAATTTACTGCCGCCTTGACGGTTTAGGTCGATTGTATAAGACAAATCAACGCTTATGGTGTTTTCTTCTGTTACTCCCAAACGGTCATTTACAAAACTTACACCCAATCCTAACTTACTGTCGCGTAGCGGTGTATTAATTGAAAATGAATTTGTTGTGGGTGCTCCTTCCAATCCTACCCATTGTGTACGGTGTAAGCCAAATATACTTAATGCTCCCCTGTTTCCTGCATACGCCGGGTTGATGTTTACAGTATTGTACATATAGTGTGTGTACTGGGGGTCTTGTTGGGCGTGCATTTCTGCACACCCTAAACTTATCAAGACTCCTGCTAATACTTTATTGAAAATATGTGAAAATTTCATATTCCGTATTATTTAGTTGTTTCTAAATGCAGATAACCTGCCTGTTCAATAGGATAAACCTGTCCGTTGCCTAAATCGTAATCGTATTTGATTACATAATAGTACGTACCTGTTGGTAGCATTGAGTCTTTGTTCACTGTTACACGGCCATTTGCATAACCTTTGAACGTATTGCCGTTTGAATTGTAGTTCTTGGTTTCATAAACCAGTACACCCCAACGGTTGTAAATATCTACCTTGTTTCCAGGATAACACTCTATTCCTTTTAATACCAGTTCATCGTTGTAGCCGTCGCCGTTTGGCGTTACGGCATTGAAAACTTCAATTTTACATGCTAAATGTATGGTTTGGGTATAGCTTGTTTCGTTTCCACAATCATCGGTTGCAGTCCATGTTCTTAATATCGTGTATTTGGTATCACCACATGCGCTTGGTACTACTTCGTCTGATACTGTTACTGTTGCCGATCCGCAATTATCTGTAGCTTTTAATACTTCTGCATCTTTTAATTCCTCACATTTGATGAAGATCTCTTTGGCAGGAAGATCGCTTACAAATTCAGGTGCGGTGGTATCAACTATTGTGAAAGTCGCCGTTCGGCTGCTTGAGTTCCCGCATGCATCTGTTGCCGTGAAAATTACATCTGCAGCTGCTGCACCTCCGCAAGTAGTTTTCAATCCTTTGAAGTTATGACTCCATTTAACTTCTGTTGAGCATAGGTCTTGTGCCGTTGCACCACCGTAGCTGTTTATCCAGGCGTTAAAATCATTTATGTTTCCGTTTCCGTCACATTCTACTGTTACATCTTCCGGCTCTGTAATGAAATCCGGTGCCGTTGTATCAGTAATTGTGAAGGTAGCTTCTTTACTTATATGGTTTCCACACGCATCGGTTGCAGTAAACTTAACTGTTGTTTTGCTGGTTTTTCCGCACAATACTGCTGTATCTACTACAGAATAAGTGTAAGTAACCGCTCCGCAATTATCCGTCGCAATACCGCCGCCGTGATTTGCC
>CAJYTF010000057.1 GCA_913777665.1 uncultured Myroides sp. | reverse complement strand
CTATTCAAAATATTTGCGGAAACGGAACAGTAGCACAATTGGTTGCACAAATTATACCGGGTGCAACAGCAGAATGGTATAGCAACGCAACAGCAACTACGCCATTAGCAGCTACAACAGCATTGGTTAACGGAACGTATTATGTGTCACAAAGAGTAGGAAACTGTGTATCTGTAAAAGTACCGGTAGCTGTTCGTGTAATAAGTACAAGCGCACCGGCAGTTAGTCCGATATCAATGTGTGCTGGTTCAACAGTAGGTAATTTAATTTTGCCTTCGCCAACAGGTACTTCTTATAATTGGTATTTAAACAATACATCAACTACACCGTTACCATTAACAGATGTATTGCAGTCAGGTTATTATTTTGTAACCCGTATTGAAAACGGTTGTGAGTCATTACGTACACAAGTGCAAATTACTATTAACAGCAGACCTAGTAGTGCGGTTGGTGCAACACCGCAAACATTTACAGATTATGCAGAAATTAGTAATCTGGTAATGACACAACCAAATGTGGTTTGGTATATCACTTACGATGATGCAATGAAGGGAATTAATCCACTTGCTCAAAACATGCCATTAGTAAATGGGACAACGTATTATGCAGTAATCATTGGTGCTAACGGATGTCCAAGTTTACCAACTCCTATTGAGGCTATAATAGTTTTAGGTGTTAATGACTTTGATTTAAGCAAGTTGAAATACTATCCTAATCCTGTGAATGACCTTTTAACAATTACTTATACAGATGTTATTAAAAATGTAGAAGTATTTGATTTAAATGGGCGTTTAGTAATATCACGCAATTTTGATAACCAAACTGTTCAATTAGATTTTGGTAACTTAAGTTCTGGAAATTATATGCTGAATATAAAAACTAAGGAAAATAGTCAATTTGTGAAAATTGTGAAAAAATAGTTTTAATCTTAATTAAATAATAAAGCCGTTCATTTTGAACGGCTTTATTTATTCTGAAACGTTAACTTTAATTTTGTGTTACTCAATTAATAAAACAACTAATTTAAATATAAAGCGATAAAACAATAAAATTTAATCTTAAATACTCAACATCATCAATTATTGAATGATATAGTAAAATTATCACTCTATATAATTAAATAAATAATCTACTTTAAAAATTCGGACTTAAATTGTATTTTTTATAGAAAGTATCAATAATGGTAACCACTTCATCGGCTGTATCAACCACTTTAATAAGGTTTAAATCTTCGGGTGATGCGTTAAAATATTTTTCGATCATTACTGTTTTTATCCAATCAAGCAAGCCCGACCAAAATTCGCGACCGACTAATATAATAGGAAATTTACCAATTTTCTTGGTTTGAATTAAAGTGATTGCTTCAAACAACTCGTCTAACGTTCCAAAACCACCCGGCATAACTACGAAACCTTGCGAATATTTTACAAACATTACTTTACGGACAAAGAAATAATCGAACTGTAGGTTTTTATCGTGATCGATATACGGATTAAAATGCTGTTCAAATGGTAGATCAATGTTTAAACCAACCGATGCACCACCACCTAAATGCGCTCCTTTATTGGCAGCTTCCATAATACCCGGACCACCACCCGAAATTACTCCATAACCTGCTTTACTTATTTTAAAGGCAATTTCTTCTGCCAATTTGTAATATTGATTGTCGTTCTTTGTACGTGCCGATCCAAAAATAGATACACACGGACCAATGCGTCCCATTTTTTCGTATCCGTTTACAAATTCAGACATTATTTTAAAAATTGCCCAAGAATCGTTTGTTTTAATTTCGTTCCACGATTTCTGCGTTAAGCTTTCTTTTATTCTGATATCTTCTTCTGAAAAATTTTCTTCCATATTTTTTTTGTTTAATTGTTGATTTCTTTTAGGTTTAATCGTTTATCTGGGATGTTTTAGTAGTTCGAAGTTCAAGTTAAATTCTCTAACATACATAAACCTAAAACATACAACATAAAACCTATTACTTTAATTCTTTATTTAAAAAGCGTGCGGTGTGACTTTTTTTGCTTTTCGCTACTTTTTCCGGTGTACCAAAAGCAACAACTTCGCCACCATTTTTACCACCTTCAGGACCGATATCAATAATATGATCGGCAATTTTAATAACATCTAAATTATGTTCGATAATTAAAACGGTATTGCCTTTTTCAACCAACTGCTGCAAAACTTCCATCAACACGCGAATATCTTCAAAATGCAGACCCGTTGTAGGTTCATCTAAAATATAAAACGTATTTCCGGTATCTTTTTTAGACAATTCTGTTGCCAATTTAATACGCTGTGCCTCGCCACCAGACAAAGTGGTACTTTGCTGCCCCAACGTAATATACCCCAAACCAACATCTTGAATGGTTTTTAATTTACGATAAATTTTAGGGATATTTTCAAAAAACGGCACGCTTTCTTCAATAGTCATATCCAGAATATCGGCAATTGATTTTCCCTTGTAACGAATTTCTAAAGTTTCGCGGTTAAAACGCTTACCCTGACAAGTTTCACATTCTACATAAACATCGGGTAAAAAGCCCATTTCAATGGTTCGCAAGCCCGATCCTTCGCAGGTTTCGCAACGACCACCTTTTACATTAAAACTAAAACGCCCCGGTTTGTAACCGCGAATACTTGCTTCAGGTGTTTTGGTAAATAAGGTTCTTATTTCTGAAAATACTTCGGTATAAGTCGCCGGATTTGAACGTGGTGTTCTACCAATCGGACTTTGATCTATTCCGATAACTTTATCAATATTTTCTAATCCTTCGATTTTATCGTAAGGCTGAGGAACTTTAACAGCATTGAAAAAATGTTCGTTTAAAATTGGATACAACGTTTCATTAATTAAGGTAGATTTACCAGAACCGGAAACGCCCGACACACAAATCAACGTTCCCAAAGGAAATTCTACTGTTACATTTTTAAGGTTATTACCTTTTGCACCAAAAAGTTTTAGTGCTTTATCGTTGCCTTTTCTACGTGCTGCAGGAATAGGAATATTTAAGTTTCCGTTTAAATATTGTGCCGTAATGGTTTCTTCTTTCAACAATTCAACCGGTGTACCTGCGCTGATAATTTGTCCGCCGTTTAAACCCGCTTTCGGGCCAATATCAATCACATAATCGGCTTCTTGAATCATGTCTTTATCGTGTTCAACCACTAAAACCGAATTGCCTACATCGCGCAACTGTTTTAACGAAGTAATTAATTTTTCGTTATCGCGCTGATGCAAACCAATACTCGGCTCATCTAAAATATACAAAACACCAACCAATTGCGAACCAATTTGAGTTGCCAAACGAATACGTTGCGCTTCGCCACCAGAAAGGGTTTTTGACGATCGATTTAAAGTAAGATAGTTCAAACCAACATCTAACAAAAATGATAATCTGGTAGAAATTTCTTTAACGACTTCGCCAGCAATTACTTGTTGTTTTGAACTTAAATTTTGGTTCAAATTCCCAAACCAATCACTTAACTGATCCAAATCCATTGATGCCAGATCGGCAATATTGTTGTTATTCACTTTAAAATAAAGCGATTCTTTACGCAAGCGAGAACCGTTACATTCGGGACAGGTAATTTCGTCCATAAAATCGCCAGCCCAACGTTTTATCGCTGCTGTTGGTGCATCGTTAAACTGATTTTTTATAAAGTTTGATATTCCTTCAAAATCAATTTTATAGTCTTTGGTAATTCCCAAAATTTTCGATGCAACCGAAAAACTTTCTTTTCCACCGTTTAAAATAACATCTAGCGCATCGGCTGGAATGTCTTTAATAGGATCGGTCAATTTAAATTCGTAACGTTGTGCAATAATCTCTAATTGCTTAAAAATCCAAGTGCTTTTTTGTTCGCCAATAGGTTCAATTCCACCAGCTTTTATAGATAGTTCGTTGTTCGGAATAATTTTTTTAAGGTTGATTTCATTAATCGTTCCCAAACCATTACAAACCGGACAAGCTCCTTTTGGTGAATTGAACGAAAAGCTGTTTGGTTCCGGAATTGGATAGGAAATTCCCGAACTCGGACACATTAAATGTCGACTGAAAAATCTCGGAGTTTCACTTTCGTGCGGCAAAACTACCATAATATCTTCCCCGTGATACATTGCCGTTTTTATGCTTTCTGCCAAACGTTTCTGCGTATCTTCGGAATCATCAACCGCTAAACGATCAATAACAATTTCTATATCGTGTGTTTTGTATCGATCTAACTTCATACCCGAAACAATATCTCGAATTTCGCCATCGACACGCACTTTCACAAAGCCTTGCTTAGCAATTTGTTCAAACAATTCACGGTAATGACCTTTACGCGAACGAATTACAGGCGATAAGATATTGATTCGCTGCCCGGAATAATTTTCGGTAATAAGTTGTTGAATTTGTTCATCGGAATAGCTGACCATTTTTTCGCCGGTTTCGTAAGAATAGGCATCAGAAGCACGGGCAAAAAGTAAACGAATGAAATCGTAAATTTCGGTGATGGTTCCAACGGTTGATCGCGGATTTTTGTTCACCGTTTTTTGTTCAATGGCAATAACCGGCGACAATCCGTCGATCTTATCAACATCTGGTCGTTCCAAACCACCCAGAAACTGACGCGCATACGAAGCAAATGTTTCAATATAACGGCGCTGCCCTTCGGCATAAATGGTATCAAAGGCTAAAGAAGATTTTCCGGACCCCGATAAACCTGTAATAACCACCAGTTTTTCGCGCGGAATGGTAACATCTATATTTTTTAAGTTGTGAACGCGAGCGCCCAAAACCTGTATATTATCATCTTGGTTTTGCATAGAAAAATTCAAAGTGCAAATATACAAATTGCTTTGTTTTTAAGATATTAAAGCTTTGGTAAAAAGTAATTATCTAGTTAGGTCTTTCTAAATTATATATCAAAGGTTGATTTTCAAATCCACTTTCATAAACATATAATCTTTTACAATTTGAACATTTTACAACTAATGTCATTTCTTTGTATAATTCTTCAGCATTAATTGAATCAAAATACTTATCATATTTTACATCTTCAATCATCAATAACTGATTAGGACTTGGAATATCACTTAAATTAATTACTTCTTTACATAGACAAACAACTTTTGGCATAATTACTCAATCCTTAAATTCTTTAAATTTTCTCGGTAAACTTCTAAAATTTTCACTTTAGTTACGTAGCCAATGAGTTTGTTTTGCTGGGTAACGAGTATTTCAGACAAATGGTTTTCGTCTATTATCTGAAGTGCATTTCCTGTGTTTTCTGAAAGCGATACCGAAAAAGCAGGTTTCATTTCGGTTTCTATAAAGGTTGAACTTAGTTTGTAATTGTTGAACAATATCGATCGAACATCATTCAAATAAATAATTCCCAACACATTTCTTTCTTCATTAATTATAGGAATAAACGTTTGACTAGTAGTTAAAAACAGATTTTTAACATCGTACATAGAGTTTTCTGTTGTTAAAACTTCGGCATCGTTACTGTAAATGTTGTGTAATTCTATCTTATTCAGAATATTTTTGTCTTTGTCTGATGTAAACACCAAGCCTTTATCAGCAATTGTAAAAATATCCATAGAATAATTATCGTATCGTTTCGAAATCGCAAAACTAATCGATGAAACAATCAACAACGGAACCATTAAACCGTAACCGCCGGTAATTTCGGCAATCAGGAAAATGGCAGTTAATGGCGCATGGAATAATCCGCTTAAAACAGCTGCCATACCTACAACGGTAAAATTTTCTATAGGTAATTTTTTAAGTCCGATCAATTCTATGAACTTAGCCACCATGTATCCCAAGTAAGATCCAACAAAAAGCGATGGAGCAAAATTTCCGCCGTTTCCGCCCGATCCTAATGTTAAACCGGTAGCGATACTCTTAATAAATGCTGTTAAACCCACAAAAACCAAAACAATCCACGGATTTTTACGGAATTTTTCTAATAATGAGTTTTCAAGAATATCGGCTGCATTGTTATTTGCCAAAGACTTAATACTTTCGTATCCTTCTCCAAAAAGTGTGGGAAAAAGGAAGATAAGAACCGCCAACATACTCGCACCAATCAAGGCCTTTCGATATGTGCCAAACGGAAGGTTCGATGCAAAATGTTCTACCTTGCGAAACATTCTGGCATGATATATAGAAAAAAAACCGGCTGCAACGCCTACCAACACATAATAGCCAATGTTGGAATAATCAAAAGTAAACTGACTTTTAAAATTTAATATGATGCTTTCTTTTAAAACCACTGCCGAAACAATAGCTCCGGTTGCCGATGAAATCATTAAAGGAATAAACGCCGTAACGCTCATATCGGCAATAATTACTTCAATAGCGAACAATACGCCCGCAATTGGGGCGTTAAACGCAGCTGCAATTCCCGATGCCACACCACATGCGAGCAATAACGTTCGATCTTTATAATTAAAACGAAAATTTTGTGCAAAGTTTGATCCAAAAGCGGCACCTGTAATGGTAATCGGAGATTCTAATCCGGCAGATCCACCCATACCAACCGTTAACGAACTGGTAATAATTTGCGCGTACATTTGCTTTCTGGGCATGTAACCCGATTTCTTTGCAACCGCAATCATAATTTGGCTGGTGCCTTTTTCTATAGATCCGTCTAAAAACTTTTTAATGATAAAAACGGTGAGCAAAATACCAATTACAGGGAAAATACTGTTTGAAAAAGGCAGTTTGTAAATGGTATCTAAATAAGTTGCCAGTTTAAAAACACTGTGTGCAAACGATTTTAAAAGAATAACTGCCAACGCAGACGAAATACCAACCAAAACACACGAAATATATAAAAACTGTCGATCGGAAATAATTGTTTTTAGTAAATACAATATTCCTTCAAGGTATCGAAAAGTTTTTTTAAATCGGTTTTTTTTGTTTTTGGCTGCGTCCATTATGCAAAAGTAACTTACTTAAAATTAAAACCCAATCATTTTTTAAGTTCTTCTGCAATTCTAAATCGTTCTGCTTCGGCATGCACCATTAAATCTTTAAAAAACAAATGAAATTCTCGTTGAAACTCTTCGTAATTGGCATATAAATCTTCAACTGCTTCATTCATGTTTGATTTTAATGGAAAACGCTGATCCATCTGTTTTAAAATCTGCTGTAAATCGGTTAAATGTGCATAGCGTTCTAGCCAATTCTGATTTACAAGATAAGGCAGTAAATCACGAGTTTTTATGTTGAGTTCATTTTTATGATTTTCTAAACTTCGATAAAATCGTTGAGTAAATACTTCCAAATCTTCATGATGATACATATTCCATTCTTTCGCCAGAAAATGATCATAAAACATATCGATAATAATCCCTGAAAAATGATTGAACTTTGGAACCAATCGGTGTTTAGACTGACGAAATATCGGATGAAAATCTGTAAAACTATCAATAGAACGATGCAGTAAAACACCTAACTGTATATCGGTATGATAGTGTTTATAGTCTTTTCCACGGATACCATCGCCCATAAAATTGCCGATCTGTATGCGTTCGTTTGTTCCCGATAAGTAAATATGCGCCAAAAAATTCATAATATAAAAATAGCGTAAATTGTGTTTATCTAAAGTAATCATTCTTTATATTTGTTTGTTAAAAAATGTAAATAAATGACCTTAATAAAATCAATTTCGGGTATTCGCGGCACCATTGGCGGTAACGTGGGCGAAAATTTAACTCCGATCGATGCTGTAAAATTTGCATCGGCTTATGGTACTTTCCTAAAAAACAGCTTAAAAAAAGATAAATTAACCGTTGTAATTGGTCGTGATGCGCGCATTTCGGGTCCAATGATCCACCAGTTGGTTATGCAAACGTTGGTTGGTTTGGGAATTAACATTATAGATTTAGGCTTGTCAACCACACCAACCGTTGAAGTTGCTGTTCCTTTGGAAAAAGCTGATGGTGGAATTATTCTAACAGCATCGCACAATCCAAAACAATGGAATGCACTGAAATTATTGAACAATAAAGGCGAATTTTTAAGCGGAGCCGAAGGTGCTTTGATTTTAGAAATTGCAGAATCGGACAGTTTTGATTTTGCCGATGTTGATTCGTTGGGAACTATTACCGAAATCACCGATTATATGGATCGACATATCGATGAAGTTTTAAATTTGAAACTGGTTGATGTGGAAGCCGTAAAAAGTAAAAAGTTTAAAGTTGTTGTCGATGGCGTAAATTCTTCGGGCGGAATTGTAATTCCAGATTTATTAAAGAAAATGGGCGTTGAAGTGGTAGAGCTTTACTGTGAACCAAACGGACATTTTCCTCACAATCCCGAGCCTTTAAAAGAACATTTAACCGATATCTGCGAATTAGTTGTAAAAGAAAAAGCCGATTTTGGTATTGTGGTTGATCCCGATGTAGATCGTTTGGCGTTCATCAGCAATAACGGCGAAATGTTTGGTGAAGAATATACGCTGGTTGCGGTTGCCGATTATGTATTGAGTAAAACGCCAGGTAATACGGTTTCAAACATGTCGTCTTCTCGAGCGTTAAGAGATGTTACGGAAAAACAAAAGGGAATGTACGAAGCATCAGCAGTTGGCGAAGTGAATGTGGTAGAATTAATGAAGAAAAACAATGCTATAATTGGCGGCGAAGGTAACGGTGGAATTATTTATCCTGAAATTCATTACGGTCGCGATGCTTTGGTTGGTGTAGCTCTGTTCTTAACCCATTTGGCAAAACAAGATTTAGATGTAGCTGCTTTAAGAGCAACATATCCTGCGTATTACATGAGTAAAAATAAAATTGAATTGACTCCTGAGATTAATGTAGATGCTATTTTAGAAGAAATGCAAAAGCTATATGCAAATGAAAAAATCAGTACTGTTGATGGAGTTAAGATTGATTTAGCAGATTCTTGGGTACATTTAAGAAAATCAAATACCGAACCAATTATCCGCATTTATACAGAAGCTCCAACACAAACAGCAGCCGATAATCTGGCACAAAAAATATTAAAAGAAATTGAAGGTATTGTAAAGTGATACTTTCAAAATTAACATAAATGATCAAAACTCCTGCATTTGTAGGAGTTTTTTTATGGATATTAATCTGGGCTGTTGCGAGTCGTTTTTTGTTGCCCTTCGACAGGCTCAGGGAACAACAAAAGAGCTCCAACAATCGCTCCAACCCTATTGCGGGATGCCAGATGTTTACAAAAATTCGTGTAAATCCGTGCAA
>CAJYTF010000056.1 GCA_913777665.1 uncultured Myroides sp. | reverse complement strand
TAGCTTCTATTTCTTTTAAATATTAAAAAACGCAACTTGTTTTTTGTTAACTTTTTTAACAATTAATTATATGATTATTGATTTAATAATAATGTAATCAAAAAATAATAATAAAATAAATTGTTTTATATTTGAATCTATCCAAATTATTAAAATTATGACAACAAACGTATATACTCCAGACGAGTTAAAAAAAGTTGACCCGGTTTTTGGTCAGATTTCCTTTGATCATCACGAACAAGTTGTTTTTTGCCACGACAAAGATACTGGTTTAAAAGCAATTATTGGTATACATAATACAGTATTAGGTCCGGCATTAGGAGGTACGCGTATGTGGAATTATACTTCTGAATGGGAAGCTTTGAATGACGTTTTACGTTTATCGCGCGGAATGACTTATAAATCAGCAATTTCAGGATTGGATTTAGGTGGTGGAAAAGCGGTGATTATCGGTGATTCTAAAAAAGATAAAAATCCTGAATTAATTAAAGCATTTGCTAAATATGTAGATTCATTAAGCGGACGTTATATTACTGCAGAAGATGTTGGTACTACAACACCAGATATGGATTTAATTCATACAATTACACCACACGTAACAGGTATTTCTGAAAGCTTAGGCGGATCTGGAAATCCATCGCCAGTTACAGCTTACGGTGTTTATATGGGATTAAAAGCTGCAACGAAATTCAAATACGGATCTGACGACTTAAACGGTAAAAAAGTTTTGGTTCAGGGAATTGGAAACGTGGGTGAAACGTTGGTAAAACACTTGGTAAACGCAGGCGCATTAGTTACCATTACAGATATTAGCAAAGACAGAGTAGAGGAAGTAGCTAAAAAATACAACACGGCTATTTACATGGGCGAAGATTTATATTCTTTAGATGTTGATATTTACGCTCCATGTGCTTTGGGTGCTACGGTAAACAACGACTCTATCAGTAAATTAAAGGCACAAGTAATTGCAGGTGCTGCAAATAATCAGTTGGCAGAAGAAGCAGTTCACGGTAAAATGTTACAAGAAAAAGGAATTGTTTATGCTCCGGATTTCTTAATCAACGCAGGTGGAATCATTAATGTTTTCGGTGAAATTGCTAAATATGGTTCAGACGAAGCAATCCGCAGAACAGAAAATATCTACAACACTACATTAGATATTTTGAATTTAGCTAAAGAGCAAAACATTACGCCAAACCAAGCGGCTATGAAAATGGCAGAGCAGCGTATCGAAAAGAAAAAACAAGAAAATAAATAAAAATTAAAATTTTGTTTTAATTTTGCAAAGCGAAAATCAAATAAGGTTTTCGCTTTCTTTATAAAAATAAGTTCTTAAGTAGCATGGTAAACAGACGTCATATCCGTTCAAAAGTATTGCAGGCAATATATGCAATGACTCAAAACCAATCCGATCAATTAGATGTTTATGAAAAATATCTTTTCAACAGTTTAGAAAACATCCGCGAACTGTATCTTTTAATGTTATCTTCATTAATTGAATTGCAGAAAGTAGAGAATGATTTTCTTGAAGTATCGGCACAAAAACATTTAGCTACACCACAAGAAAAAAATCCCAATAAAAAATTTGTCAATAATTTAGCGTTGCAGATTTTATGTAATTCTGAAACATTGAATAATTGGTTGGAAGAATTGCACATCAATCAGTTTCATGTAAACGATCAATACATAAAAACGTTATTGCAAGAAATTAAATCGAGCGAATTATACAAGCATTACATGCGTAACGGTGTAAATACTTTCGAAGAAGATAAAGATTTCTTGATTAAGTTATTTACCGATTTTATTGCTCCGAACGAAAAGATTTATGAGTTTTTAGAAGATTATAAAATTTCTTGGATTGATGATATTCCGGTTGTAAACACAGCTATTTTAAAACAGTTGGAAGGATTGAAGAACGAAACTAGCTATTTTAAACTGAATAAAGTTTTTAAAGATGATGAAGATAAAGAGTTTGCTAAGCAGTTGTTTAGAAAAACAGCGTTGAATGCAGATGTTTTTGTTAAGGAATATGAAGATAAAACCCGTAATTGGGAATTAGATCGTATTGCAGAAATTGATACTATTATTTTGAATTTAGGTGTTTGCGAACTACAAAAATTTCCATCGATTCCTGTAAAAGTAACAATTAACGAATATTTAGAACTTGCAAAAGAATATTCAACACCAAAAAGCAGTATATTTATCAACGGAATTTTAGACGCTTTAGTTAAAGAATACCGCGAAGAGAATAAATTAAACAAAATAGGAAGAGGATTAATCGAATAATTATGAAAAAATTAATGTTTGCAGCAGGTTTCGCTGCATTAAGCTTAATGGCTTGTAATAAAAAAGAAAACGCTTCGTCACTTATCAAAGATGGTGCTTCTACAACAACTGAAACAACTACAACATCTACCACAACTGATGGTGTTACAGAAACAACAAGTTCAACAAACACGCAAACAGGTTTCCCTAAAATTGCATTCAACGAAACAACTCATGATTTCGGTGAATTAAAAAAAGGATCTAAAGGTGAAGTTGAATTCGAAATTAGAAACGAAGGAACTGTAGATTTAGTTATTATCGATGCTAAAGCATCTTGCGGTTGTACCGTTCCAGAAAAACCAACAGAACCAATCAAACCAGGTAAATCGGCAAAAATGAAAGTTGTTTTCTCTGCAACTAGTGCAGGTTTACAAAGTAAAAACATAACATTAACAACCAATACCGAAGCTGGTAGCGAAGTGTTAACTGTAAAAGCAAACGTAACAGAATAATTTAAAATGGAAAACATTCAACAGTTTTTACCTTTTGTTTTAATTATGGCGGCAATGTATTTTTTAATGATACGTCCGCAGCAACAAAGAGTAAAAAAAGAAAAAGAATTTGAAGGAAGCTTAAAAGTAGGCGATAAAATTGTAACTAAAGCCGGTATCCACGGAAGAATTTCTGAACTTGCAGAAACAACAATGGTTGTAGAAACAATGGCAGGAAAAATTAAAATGGAAAAAGCAGCAATCTCTTTAGATTTAAGCAGAAAAGTTAATGCTTCTCCGGTTGTAGAGAAATCGTAAATAAAAAAAACTCCTAAATTTCTTTAGGAGTTTTTACTTTTTTAAGGTCTGTTTCCGGTAATTAATCGGTATAGAATAGCAATAACTGCTAACACCAATAAAACGTGTATAAAACTTCCTACGGCGTCTGCGAAACCAAAATATCCCACAGCCCATAAAATAATCAGTACTACGGCAATAAGCCAAATTAAATCTCTCATAGCATACTAGTTTTAAAAATTAGTATCCTAAAGTTAGTAAAAAAATAATTTAATACCACTTTAACTTTTATATTTTTTTGCAATTTTTGGTGGCTACCGCACAATTTTGTACTTTTATCCAAATACATTTAAGTAAACAAAAAGCTATAACATGCTTACAAAAAATAAAGATATTGCAATTGCAGGTGCCGGTTTGGTAGGCACGCTTTTGGGTATCTATCTTAAAAAGAAAGACTACAACGTAACCATTTTTGATCGAAGTGAAGATATTCGAAAAGTAAAATTTTCAGGCAGATCTATAAATTTGGCAATGTCAACTCGCGGGTGGCATGCTTTAGATGAAGTTGGAATTGGCGATGATATCAGAAAAATTGCCATTCCAATGGATAAAAGAGCCATTCATTTAAAAGACGGTTCTTTATCTTTTCAGCCTTATGGCATCAACGGTGAAGCTATTTATTCGATTTCGCGCGGTGGTTTGAACCGAATGATGATTGATCTGGCAGAGAAAGCCGGAGTGCATTTTGAATTCAATCAAAAAATATGGGACGTAAATTTAGAAACCGCAACCTTATATATAGGTGAAAACGAACACGGACCTTTTGAAAATCGACAGTTCGATCAGGTTTTTGGTGCAGATGGTGCTTTTTCGCGAATTCGTCACCGCATGCAACGCCAGAACAGGTTTAATTATTCACAGTATTTCTTAAATATCGGCTATAAAGAATTGACCATTCCTGCAAATGAAGATGGTTCGCATAAAATCGATCCTAACTCTTTTCATATCTGGCCTCGTGGCGAATTTATGTTGATAGCTTTGTCTAACGACGACGGATCGTTTACCTGTACATTGTTTATGCCTTTTGAAGGTGCAAATTCTTTTGAAGAAATCAATACAGAGGAGAAACTGACTTCGTTTTTCAATGAATATTTTTCTGATACAAAAGATTTAATCGTAAACCTTAAAGATGATTATTTTTCAAACCCAACATCTTCATTGGTTACAATGCAGTGTTATCCTTGGACGTATAAGGATAAGGTAGCGTTAATTGGCGATTCGGCCCATGCAATTGTTCCTTTTTACGGACAAGGAATGAATGCGGGTTTTGAAGATATTACTGCTTTGAGTGATTTATTGGATGAATTTCCGAATGATATTGAAACGGTTTTTGAAAAATATCAAGAAATACGTAAGCCAAATGCCGATGCTATTGCCGAATTATCGTATCGAAATTTTATTGAGATGAGTACCAAAACGGCTGATGTTGATTTCTTATTGCAGAAAAAGATCGAAGCTTGGTTTACCAAACAACATCCCGATAAATGGTTGCCGTTGTACGATCGTGTTACTTTTAGTCTAAATCCTTACGAAGATGCTTTGGCAATTGGCGATTTGCAGAAAAAAGTAATGGAAGAAGTAATGCAGTTACCCGACATTCATGAAAATTGGCAAACAAAAGAAGTTGAAAAACACATCTTAGATTTGTTAGATAAAAATAAAGCAGACAATTAGTCTGCTTTATTTTTGATTATTTTTTAAATATTTTGGTAAGTACACCAAAAGCTCCGCGTATAAAAGTAGCGCTTGTTAAAACTTTAATTACTTGTTTGGTAAAATAACTTTCTTCTTTTTTCTTTGGTGCAGTATTGGTTTTTGATTCTTTTGCAACTGTAGTTTCTGTCGGTTTTTCAGCAATTAGCTTGCGGTTCAGAATTTCGTAAGCACTTTCACGGTCAACCACACTATTATACTTGTTTTTAAGGTTCGATTTTTCTATCAACCCTTCAATTTCAGTAGGCGATAAAACGTCCATTCTGCTCATTGGTGCTTGTATCATACAAACAGCCAAGGGTGTAGGTATTCCTTTTTCATTTAAAACGGTTACTAAAGCTTCTCCCGTACCAAGCTGTGTAATAATTTCGCTGGTTTTGTAAAATTCGGTTGTTGGGAAATTCTCCGATGCCAGTTTAATTGCTTTTCGATCTTTATCAGTAAAAGCACGCAACGCATGCTGAATTTTCAATCCTAATTGCGCTAAAACGCCATCGGGCACATCGGTTGGATTTTGTGTGATAAAATACAGACCAATTCCTTTAGATCGTATCAATTTAACAATGGTTTCAATTTGATCTAATAGTGCTTTGCTGGCTTCTTTAAAGATTAAATGAGCTTCATCGATAAAAATAACCAGTTCTGGCTGACCGCTGTCACCTTGTTCCGGCATGGTATTGTAAACTTCAGCCAAAAGGCACAACATAAAAGTCGAGAATAATTTAGGTTTGTCTTGTATATCGTTTAAACGTAAAATGTTCACGTATGCTTTGCCGTTTTCGTCGATTCGCATTAAATCTTTAATATCGAATGATGTTTCTCCGAAAAATAAATCGGCATCTTGTTGTTCCAGCTCAATCAGTTTGCGCAAAATTGCTCCGGTTGAAGCCGTAGAAACACGTCCGTATTCTTTTTCGATAGCCTCTTTACCTTCATTTGTTATAAACTGAATTACTTTTTTAAGATCCTTCAAATCTAATAAAGGCAGATGGTGATCGTCGCAATATTTAAAAATTAACGACATTACACCGCTTTGCGTATCGTTCAAATCTAAAATACGAGATAATAAAACTGGACCAAATTCAGAAATGGTTGCCCGTAGCCGAACGCCGTTTTGTTTTGATATGGTTAGCAATTCTACAGGAAACGCTTTTGGTTCAAAAGGTAAATTCATTTTCGCATGACGTTCCTCTATAAAAGCAGTTTTTACGCCTTGTTGTGCAATTCCGCTGAAATCACCTTTAATATCCATCATTAAAACAGGAATTCCTTTGTTAGAAAGTTGTTCCGATAATACCTGAATAGTTTTGGTTTTTCCGGTTCCTGTAGCGCCAGCAATTAAACCGTGGCGGTTCAATGTTTTTAAAGGTATGTTTATAAATAGGTCTGCAACGGGTGCGTTTTCAATCATTGCGCCGCCAATAGTGATAAAGTCGGTCTTAAAAGTATAGCCTTCTTTAATTTGTAGTTTAAAATTTTCGATATCCATTAAACAATTATTCTTTTTTTGATAAAGATATAAACTTCTTTCAACTAAAAAAATGCAATAAAACGGTAGGTTATGTAATTGTTAAGAAATATTTCGGACTAAAAAGCAATAATAGTGAAAGTGAAACGTTTAATGTTTAGGGATTTGATAAAAAAATATTAAAAAGTAAATTAATTGTTTCTTTTTAGTTAATTTTAAATTCTTGAATTATTACAGGTGAAATTTTATTTTTTTATTTCAACTAAAAAAGTAAATTTGCCTTGCTTCAATGAAAGCAAACTAATTTTAAAAATTGAGTAAACATTAAATTTAAATTTTATTAAGATGACACAAACAGTTGAGAAAAATCCAAGTAGTGCAGGATTATCAAACGTGGCTGCGGCGATTACTATTATTGCATGTTTAGTATTCGGTTTCATAATCTGGAGATTTGTTCTAGGTTCACCGGTACACTTCATGAATGGCGATCGTAACGGCGATCCTTTACCAGGCGATTTGTTAGGGATGATGTACAAAGGAGGTCCGGTAATTGCTTTATTAATTGGATTGTTGACAACAACTATTGTTTTTGGTATTGAAAGATGGATTGTGGTAAGTAAAGCTGCTGGATCAGGAGATGTGAAAGCGTATGTTGCTAAAGTACAATCATTAGTTAATGCTAATCAAATTGACGAAGCTATTGAACTTTCTGACAAACAAAAAGGTTCGGTTGCGAATGTTGTAAAAGCAGCGTTAATTAAATTAAAAGAAGTTAAACGTGAAGGTTTTGATGCTGATAAAGCAACAGAAACTATTCAAAACGAAATCGAAGAAGCTACTGTATTAGAAATGCCAATGTTAGAGAAAAACATGATCATTTTAGCAACATTAGTATCTATTGGTACATTAGTAGGTTTATTAGGTACAGTAACAGGTATGATTAAAGCATTCTCTGCTTTATCTACAGCTGGTTCTCCTGATTCATCTGCATTAGCAACAGGTATCTCTGAAGCCTTAATGAATACTGCTACAGGTATTGGTACATCTACATTAGCTATTGTTTTCTATAACGTATTCACAACGAAAATCGATAAATTAACACATTTTATCGACGAAGCTGGATTCGCAATTACACAATCTTACAGAAGACACAATAAATAATCTTTATTGTAGTTCGTAAATAGTGTATAATTCCAGATTTAATCTGGTTAAAAAAGAAGAGAGAATATGGCAAAAATGAAAAAATCAAGTACAAGAATAGATATGACCGCAATGTGCGACGTATCATTCTTATTGCTAACATTCTTCGTTTTAACCTCTACAGCAAAAACACCAGAAGTTCACCCTGTTGATTTGCCTGCATCTACTAAGGAAACTAAAATTCCTACAGATGATATTTTATCAATAACCGTTGGTCAAGAGAACGTGTATATTGGTATTGCAGGTAAAGAAGATCGTAAAGATATCTTAACAAGAATGGGGCAGGAATATAAAATTGAGTTCACAGAAGCAGAAAAAAATGCTTTTGCAGGATTAGAAAATTTTGGTGCTGATATTCGTGAAATGAAGAGCTTGTTGGCGAAACCACCAGGCGATCGTATGCAAGAAGAATTTCATAAGGGAATACCTTATAAAGATTCTTTAAACAATCAGTTGTCTGCTTGGGTACGTAATGCGCGTGAATCATCTTGGCAACGTAAAGAATCATTCTTGAAAGTAGCTATTAAAGGTGATGCAAACGAGCAGTTTGGTACTATTAAAGAGATAATGAATATTTTACAAGAACAACGTCAAAACCGCTTTTACCTTGTTACAGGTTTAAGATCAAAAGACTTTTAATCACTAAAATTTAAAAAGAAATGGCAGAATTAAATACTGGTGGTAACGAAGGCAAAAAAGGCGGTAAAAAAGTAAGAAGTAAAAAACAAAATGCCGGGGTTGATTTAACAGCCATGGTAGATTTGGCATTCTTATTGATTACGTTCTTTATGTTAACCACCTCTTTATCACAACCACAGTCTATGGACTTGAATATGCCTGATAAATTGAAGAAGGAAGATAACACGCCTAAGCAAGAAGCAAAAGAATCTAAAACCATGACAATTTTAATTGGTAAAGATCGTAAGCTTAAGTATTACATGGGTATGTTTAATGATCCTTACCAAGGTGTAGGTCCAACAGATACAGCTTATGGAAAGTCTGGAGTTAGAAATGTTATTTTGCAAAAAATGGCAAATTTAAGAGCAGCTGGGCATGAAGGTAGAGATGGAATTGTTGTGTTAATTAAAGCAACAGAAGATGCTACTTATACTGATATGATTGATATTTTAGATGAAATGGCAATTACAGGTGTAGAAGTATATGCGTTGCAAGACATGACAGAAGAAGAAAAAGCAGTTATGCAGTAAGCATAAATAAAAAATAAACTACTATGGCTAATATTAATTTATTTGGAAAGGATTGGACAAACATTGTGTTTGAAGGTCGTAACAAAGCTTACGGAGCCTACAAACTGCGTCAGGAAAATCCTAAAACAACATTACTGGCATTATTGTTAGGTATTGTTTGTATTGGTTTGGCCTTTGGTGGATCGGTAGCTTATAAATCTGTTTTCGGAGAAAAATTCTCATCAACAAAAGATGTAGAAGAAGTATCTGTTACAGAAATTGAATTACCTGAATTACCTGAACCAGAACCACCGGTTGAGGAAATTAAGGATGAGCCAATACCGGAACCAGAACCAGAACAGGCAGATGCTTCTAAATCTGTACAAGAAGAAGTAAAGTTTTTAGAAACAGAAGTTAAAAAAGATAACGAAGTTAAAAACGAGCAGAAAACTACTCAAAAAGACATCGATGATAACAAAACTTCTGGACGTGAAGACCGTGAAGCTGATAAATCTGGTGATTTCAAGTCAAAAGGTGAACAAACCGGAGGAGCTGAAAAGGGATCAAAAGGCACAGGAACTGGAGACAAATTTTCTGAAGACGAAAACAAAGTTCACAGCTTTGTACAACAAAAAGCTGCACCTAACGAAGGTTTACAAGCTTTCTTTAGCAGCTTTATCCGTAAGTTTAACGCACCAGATGTTGGTGGAAACGTAAATGAAATCTCTGTTCGTTTAAAATTTGTTGTAGAAAAAGATGGTTCTTTTACTGATGTTCAAGTATCAGGAGCAGATCCGCACAACATGGGTAGAGAAGCCATTAGAGTATTGAAATCAATGCCTAAATGGAAACCAGCAGAGCACAATGGTAAAAAAGTGCGTTCAAGTTTTACATTACCTATTAAAGTTAGAGTAAATAACTAGTATGTTAAAAAACTTTATAAATAATTTTAAACAAAAATCGCTTTTACAGCGATTTTTGTTCTTTATTGGTTTGCTGTTCTTAATTCTGTATTTTGTATTGGGATGTATGTTCATTTTTTGGAAAAGCATTCCGTTAGAATTATCATACAACCGCAGGCTACTTTTTGGAATACTGCTTATTGTGTACAGTATTTTTAGGTTTTTTAGAATCATAAACATAAGGCAAGATTAATTTCTTGTCTTTTTTATTTTAATACATACTAAATAAAATATATTTACGTTAATCTGTAAATGAGTATTTATATTTTGTATATTTAGTTAAAATATTTTTGTATGGTCTGATTTTTACGCTTTAACTTAAAAACATTGTAATTATGAGTAGTTTGAATTTATTTGGAAAAGAGTGGTTAAATATTGTATTTGAAAACCGCAATAAGCTTTACGGAGCATACAAATTACGCCAGGAAAGTACTAAAACAACTTTCACAGCATTGGCTATTGGTATAGGATTGTTAGGTTCTATTTTTGGAAGCTCTTATCTGTATGCATCTAAAAGTAATCCTACAGTTGTAATTGTTGATCTTCCAACAGATCCATTGGTGGATCCTACTGTTATAGATCCCATAGATAAACCACCTGTAGAAAAACCAGCAGATATAGAGAAATCAGTTGAGAAAGTTATCGAAAAGTCAACAGTAAAAGATGTCATGGAAAATAAAAAGTTAGTAGAAATGACAGCGGCTAAAGACAATGATGTTATAGACGATAAACTAAATGCACAAAAAGATTTTAACGATAATATAAATTCAGGTCAAAATAATACCAACGCACATACTGACGGTACTTTAAATAAAGATGGAAGAGAATCTGGTGATATTGATACTGGAAGTAGAAAAAAATCTGGCAATGGTGATAGTACAGAAGGAAACACAACTTCAAAAGGAAATGAAATAGTTACGTTAGTTCAAAAGAAAGCTATGCCAAATGAAGGTTTTGAAAAATTCTTTGAATCGTATATCAGAAAATTTTCTAAAGATGTTGGTGGTAATGCAACAGAAATGGTAGTTAAGCTAAAATTTGTTGTAGAAAAAGACGGATCATTTACAGATATAAAAATCGTTGAAGATAAACATGGTTTGGGTAACGAAGCAATCCACGTTTTAAAGTCAATGCCAAAATGGAAAGCAGCACAACATAACGGCAGAACGGTAAGATCTCATTTTACGTTACCAATTAAAGTTAAAGTAAATAACTAAAATAAAACCCGCTATTTAAAAGCGGGTTTCTTGTATTTTGTAAACATATTATTTGCAATTTAACGTAAGGTAAAACCATATTTACTGCATCAATAATTTTTGTTTGTTAAAAATGCAAAATTTGTAAAGTTTATTAAAAAAAAAATTAGTAGATTTAGCAATCAATTAATATCTAAAATTATGAAGCAGATAATTTGGTCTGTGTTGGGGTTAAGCCTTTTAATTTCTTGTAAAAAAGAAAGTAAAGATGGGGTTGCAGAAGTGAAAGAAGCATACGACAGAGGAACAACAGAAATGTATGTAGAATCGTCGGTTTATCCTATAGTTGAAGATATTAATCAGGTGTTTAAAACCTATTACAACAATGCCGATATAAAATTAAAAATGCTATCGCAGAACGAAATTTTAAATTCGGTTTATAAAGATTCAGGTCGTTTGGCAGTAATGCCAAAGTCGTTCACGGCAAAAGAGCTAGAAGCTTTCAAAGGTCGTGTGGTGCCTAAAATCACACCGATTGCAAAAGATGCAGTGTTGTTCATCACACAAAAAAACGCTACGGATACATTAATTAATTATAAAGAGGTTATCGATATTTTTAAAGGAACTAAAAAATCCGATAAAATATTTGTATTTCACGATGCCAATTCAAACATTGTAGATCAAATTAAAACAGATGCCCGCGTAAGTGAATTAAGCAAGAATGTTTATTATGTAAAAACAGTCGAAGAAATTGTATCATACATTAATAAAAATAAAAATGCTGTGGGTGTGGTTGGTATCAATTGGATGCTTCAACCCGATGAAAAGATAAAAGAAGGTATTAAACAGTTGCGTTCTATGTTGGTTTATAACGATTCTTTGAAGAATTATTATGCACCATCGCAAAGTACCATTGCAGATAATACTTATCCGTTAATAAGAACAATAAATATTATAGACGTTCAGGGAAAAACAGGTTTAGGTACCGGTTTTGCAAGTTTCGCTGCTTCAGACAAAGGACAGCGTATTGTTTTAAAATCGGGTTTAATGCCGGTAACTTTACCAAAACGTGAAATTAACATAGTAGAATAATCAAGGTTTTTCAATATAATTGTAAATTATGAATAAAAAAATTACCCTAAGTTTAGCTTTATTATCATTCATTTTTAGCGCGAACGCACAGAGTAGTGCTAATGATATTGATACGGCAATTAAGTACGGTCGTTACGATGTTGCAAAAAAAGAATTATATAGGCTTATTAGATCACAACCAAACCAAGGAAAAAACTTTTATCGTTTAGGGGTAATTCATTTAAACGAGAATAATCAAGATTCGGCAAATTATTACTTTAAACAAGGGTTAAGAGCCGTTAAAGATGTTGATGTTAACAATCTTGGATTGGGTAAATTAGGTTTACTTACACAGAAAGATAAAGAAGCGAAATCAAAATTTAATGCAGCAACTTTAAATATTGGTCCAAAAGATTATCAAACTTATTTGGATATTGCACACGCTTATACCTTCGCTCCAAAACCTGATTTTGATTTAGCATTAGAATTTGTAAACAAAGCATTGTTCGTAAATTTAGAAACTCCGGAACCGCACATTGCCCGTGGAGATATTTACTTTGCAGAAAAACGTTTTGTTGATGCACGTCGAGTTTATTATGAAACATCGAAAAGATTTCCAAACAGTCATTTGCCTAAAATGAAATTGGCTGATGTTTTACGTGCAGGTAACGAATTTGAAGATGCTATTAAAGTGTATGATACCATAGTTTCTAAAGATCCGGCTTATGCTGATGTTTACAAGCAGTTGGCGTTAACCCATGCAGATTACGCTCGTTTTAAAGATGATAAAGCACTTTTACAGCCTGGTGTAGAAAACTATTTCAAATACCACGGAATGATTGGTGAAAGTATGGATGTTGATAACGAATTGGCTGCATACTTAATCAAAAATAAAGATTACAAGGCTTTAGGAGATTTGGTTAGAACAAAATGGTACACACGTGGTGATAACTTTTTTATGTACCGTTACCGTGCAATTGCCGATTTCCAAAACGGTAAATTTTTAGACGCTAAAGAAAACATCAACATGTATTTTGATGTTCAGGATAAAAAAGATCAATTATTGCCAATCGATTATTTATACAAAGGATTGTCAGAATTAGAAGCGTCACGTAAAGAAGACGGAACTTTTAACGAAGTGGTTTATAAAAAATCGATCGATGAAATGGCAAAAGCGGTTAAAGAAAATCCTAAATTGGGAGTTGCTTTACACGAATTGGGAATGGATTTGTTTAAAGACGAACATTTTGAACAAGCTTATTTTGTGTTTGATTTAGCTTCTAAAGACGAAAAATCACCTTACTACGTGTACGATATGTATTACAAAGGAAACGCATTATACATGGCAAGCGATAAGCCAATGTTTAACGATCAGTTACAGAAAGCAAAAGACAACTTGGATAGTTCTTTGAAAAAGACTCCTACATTTGAAGCTTACCTGATTAGTGCGCGTGTAAACAGAAACTTGAATACGCCAACGTCTTTAGCTAAAATGGAAAAAGACTACGAAGGGTTTATCGATTTGTTAACTCAAAAAGGATTTGCAAACGATGCAGCTTTTAAAGACGCGTTAATTGAAGCTTACACCATGATTGGTAATTACAACCAAACTGCAAACAAAGCAAAAGCAACAAGTTCTTTCCAAAAAGTACTACGATTAGATTCTAGTAACGAATATGCAAGAAAGCAAGTGCAAAACGCTAAATAAATAATGAAAGAGCAACTTAACGGTTGCTCTTTTTTATAGATTTAATTGTGATAACAAGACTGCTAATAAAACTTTTAATTTGTTTTTTATTGATTACAAGTTGTAAGTCAATAAAAGAAACTGATAATTCTAATGTTGTTATTGGAACTGCAAGAAATGTAAAGTATGGTGCTATATTGTCTGGTAATGATGAAGTTTATGCAATTTCAAGTTTACAAACCTGGGATAGTGTTTATTTAGATAAAAAAGTAAAACTAAAGGGAAATTTTGAATTGAGAATTGGCGAGGATATGGTCGAAATTAAAAATTTAGGTACATTTCAAGCTCAAAGTTATCCTCGGTATTATCTTGTAAGAGATGCTACATGGGAATTGTATAATCCTGATGACGAGAATTTGTAATCTATGTAATTTATCAATAGTGTTATGATTTAAACAATTTGAGCATTTCTTTTTTATGAAAACTTTTTAGGATAACTATCGTATCTTTGCAAAAAAATAAAAAATGACAACAGCAGAAACAATAGTTGAATCGTTACCTTTAATGGAGGCTTTTTACACCATTCAAGGAGAAGGTTTTTACACCGGTCACGCGGCGTATTTTATACGTTTGGCAGGATGCGATGTTGGTTGCCATTGGTGCGATGTTAAAGAAAGCTGGGACGAAAACCTGCATCCTAAAGTTTTGGTAAGCGATATTGTTTCGCAAGCCGAAGAGAACGGAAAACTGGTTGTAATTACAGGCGGTGAACCGTTAATGTGGAATTTGGACCATCTTACTTCAAAACTAAAAGAAAAGGGAATTCAAACAAATATTGAAACATCCGGAGCTTATGAACTATCTGGTTTTTGGGATTGGATCTGTTTGTCGCCAAAGAAAAAGAAATTGCCCACACAAAGTGTTTACGATGCTGCCGATGAATTAAAGTGCATTATTTACAATCACCACGATTTTAAATTTGCCGAAGAACAAGCAGCCAGAGTGAATAAAAATGCTAAATTGTATTTGCAGGTAGAGTGGGGTAAGAAGGATGAAATGCTGCCATTGGTTATTGATTATGTTAAAAATAATCCTAAATGGGCGATTTCCACACAAACTCATAAATATTTGGATATTCCTTAAAATATTTTAATTTTACCTTAAAAAAGTTATGAAGAAAATTGTACTGTTCGTGTTTTTATTTACAGCAGCAAACGGCTTTGCACAGGCGAATAAAGCTGATGTAATGAAGTTGGTTGAATTATCGGGGGAAGTAGCTGAATTCTATAATATTACCGATGAAATTTCCAAACAACTTTCTGTAAACAATCGTGAAAGTTTTAAAAAGGACATGGAACCTTTAATTGCGAAACAGAAAAGGAGTTTAATTGCTTATTATTCACAAAACTTATCACAAAGTGAAGTAGAAAACTTAATTGAATTTTACCAAACACCTTTGGCAAAAAAATTCATGATGATCAAGCAAAATTATGCTACGGTTTTAAGCAAAAAATCAGAAGATTTTAAAAGCGAAATACAAGGCATTATAATGAAATATATGATGTAAAAAGAGAAGCGATTGCTTCTCTTTTTTTTGATTTTAAACTAAAAACTGTCATTCTGAACGAAGTATAATGTAGTGGAGAATCTTATTGGAAAAGATTCCTCCTTCGTCGGAATGACAAGTTAGATTGATATTATCTTTTTTTATCAACGACAGATTAGAAGGTTAAAAGGATTTTTCAATCTGTGAGAATCTGTGTAATTGGTGGTAAAAATGATTAAAAAAGATTCTAATAATTTACTTTGTAATTCTAGCCAGATAATCAAAATTAGATCCTTCTAAAACCAACTCACACTTTAAATTTTGAGCCATACAGGCATTTTGTAGCGTATTAAAATCTAAATACAGCCAATTGAAAGGTTCTTCTTTTTCGCCTTTATATGAAACGTTGAATATTAGTTCGCCATAATAATCGCCATAGATAGGAATCCATTTTCCACCGTCATCGTCTTCATCAAACATATAAATAATGTCTGAACTGTCAATTAAAATTTGTCCGTTATCAGTCAGTAAACTTTTTAATTTTGATAGGTATTGATCAATGTTTTTCAATCTGCCAAAAATTCCCGTGCCATTCATTAAAAGCAAAATCGTATCGAACTTTTCCAAATCATCAACTTGTAAAATATCAATCTGTATCGCTTTTTCAACACCGCGAATTTTACAGGTTTCAACAGCATTTGCCGATATATCAATCGCCAAAACATTCAATCCTTTTTCCTGTAAATACAATGCATGACTTCCTGCACCACATCCAACATCCAGAATGTTTCCTTTTGCAAGTTTCAATGCCTTTTGCTCTAATTTGGGCATATCTTTAAACGATCGGAAAAGATAAGAAACGTCCATTTCATCGGCTTCGCTGATGTTTGTTTCGGTAATTAAATTTTCGGGCTGATTATTTTGTATATAATCCAGCATTGCTTTGCCAAAAAGATCTTTAAACATATAATTATTTTTTTCTGAAACCACATAGTAACATAGATTTTTAGTTTTCATTTTTGATGAAAAACATAGCGAATTTTTATATAACTATGTAATCTTTTTCATTAAACAAAAGCAATCAAATTCTATGTGGTTAAAAGTTTAAATGTAGGTATTTATTTTTTGTAATTTAGCATTTTAAAATTGCAATGGAACAGTATTTAAAACAATTACCAAAGTTAGCAAAAGATAAGCATACAGAAAACAAGAAGTATTTTGATAAGCTAAAGAAAAAAACACCCAAAGATTTAGATTATAAAATGCAGCTTATTCATGACGATGTTTTTAAAAAGACCGATTGTTTAAAGTGTGCAAATTGCTGTAAAACTACCGGACCTTTATTTACTTTAGCAGATATTGAGCGTGTTGCAAAGCATTTGCGCCAAAAGCCACAACAGTTTATAAGCCAGTATTTACGAATTGATGAGGATAATGATTATGTGTTGCAAAGTGTGCCGTGTACGTTCTTAGATCACGAAAATTACTGTATGATTTATGATGTTCGCCCGAAAGCCTGCAGAGAATTTCCGCATACCGATAGAAAAAAGTTTCAGCAGATAAGTAACCTTACCTTAAAGAATGTTGAAATTTGTCCGGCTGCGTTTGCAGTTGTTGAAGAAATGAAAAAGAAAATGCCTTTGTAATAAAGGCATTTAAGTTTTATATGAAACTATGTTCGTTATCTAAATAGTTCTTTAAGAAATTGCTTGCGTCTTCTTCTGTATCAAAATTATTTATAACGTATTCAACCAAATTTAAAATAAACTCTTTAAATCGTTCAAATAAGTCAACCACACGACCTAAAATACGAAGAAACCACTCATAAAGAGATTGAAAACGATCAATGATAGCAATTATAGCGTTTGTTGTATTCATAACAAATTACTTTTTTTAACTTTTAATCAAATATAATAAAAAACTTGTGATTTGTAAGGTTTGTAATGATAAATTGAAGTTAAAAATCGGTGTAAAGTAAGTACTTTTTACGTGTTTCTTTAAAATCTTCAATACCGGCTTTCCAGGTTGATCTGATTTCTTTTTCGGTTAAACCTTTTTCGATTTGTTTTTGTAGTTTATCGGTTCCGGCAAGTTTGATAAAAAAGTTATTAAAGAATTTTTCTTTGTTATCGGTGTTTTTGTACGCCTTTAAAAGCCATTCTAATGATAAACCGTCGATTGTTTTATGAGTCGATAAATCTTCTCCAAAACATTTTACACCATTGTGAACCGGATCTTTTGCACCTTCGTTTGGTTTTGGTGTAAAGGTAAAATCCATATTCTTTAAAAAGGGCGATCCGTAAATTTGAAACTGCTTTTCGGTTCCGCGCCCCATACTTACATTAGTACCTTCAAAAAAGCACAAACTTGTGTAGAGGTTTATCGATATATCGTTTGATAAGTTTGGCGATGGTTTTACAGGCAATGAATACCGCATGCTTTTATTATAATTTTTAACGGGAATAATTGTCAATTTTGCTTGAACGCCATTCTTTAACCATTTTTCGCCGTTAATCATTTGGGCATATTCGCCAATGGTCATTCCATGCAAAACAGGGATAGGGTGCATGCCTACAAAACTTTTGTTTTTCATATCTAAAACAGGTCCGTCAACCGTTGCGCCTTTCGGATTTGGTCGATCCAAAACAATCAGAGGAATATTATTTTCGGCACAAGCTTCCATTAAATAGTGTAACGACGAGATATAGGTGTAAAATCGCGCGCCTACATCTTGCAAATCAAAAATCATAACATCAATGCCGGAAAGCTGTTCTTTTGTCGGTTTTTTATTGTTTCCGTATAAAGAAATAATCGGCAAACCGGTCTTGGTATCTTTTCCGTCTTTAATCAGTTCTCCGGCATCAGCAGTTCCACGAAAACCATGTTCGGGAGCATAGATTTTTTTCAGATTGATTTTATTTTTAATCAGATAATCTACAATATGAAGAGTGTCTGTTTTTAATACTTCTGTATATCCTTTTGGATCAGCTGAAATGTTTAAAGCTTCTCTTTTTAAAACAATTCCCGTCTGATTGGTCAAAACTCCCACTTTTTTATCTTTTAATAATGGAAGATATTTGTCGGTTTGTTCTGCACCAGTTTGTATTTGCGTTTGATAATCTTTTGACTTTTGACTTTCGACTTTCGACTTGTTTTGCGCATTACAAACAAAACTTAAGCCTGTAAATACTGTTACAAAGAAAAATAAAAATGTATTTTTGAAAAGAATTATAGCTTTCATTGTTTTGAATTTATCTTATTTTATAGCTAAACGTTTAGCAACTTCTAAAAAGTATAAAAATAGTGTTTCTGCGCCAATTATAAAAATTGCCATTGCTGCGGTTGCTATCAGCGTTGTTATGATGCTGGTTTCTATTGCAACGGGCTTGGGTTTGCAGCAAAAAATACGCGATAAAATTACATCGTTCAATGGGCATGTGGTGATATCTAATTTCGATAACAACCAGTCCGAAGTTACTTTAGAACCTATTTCTACCCAACAGAATTTCTATCCAAAGTTTACCGAAGTAACCGAAGTTAATGCAGTGCATCCGTTTGCTACTAAAGCCGGAGTTGTTAGAACCGATAAATCGTTTGAAGGAATTGTTTTTAAAGGCGTCGATAAAAATTATCAGTGGAATTATCTGGAAGATTATTTGACCCAAGGAAAATTACCAAAATATAAAGCGGAAGGAATGACCAATGAAGTGATTGTTTCGGGTTATTTAGCCAATCGTTTAGAATTGAAAGTGGGTGATAAGCTGGATACTTATTTTTTGAAGAACGATGGTGAAGGTTTGCCAAATGTGCGTGCTTTTACCATTTCGGGAATTTATGATTCGGGTTTTCCGCAGTTCGATGAAACTTTTGTAATTGGCGATTTAAAGCACATTCAGCGTTTAAACAAATGGCAACAAGATGAAGTTGGCGGTTTTGAACTTTTTGTAAACGATTTTACAAAGATTGATACTATTGCTGATAAAGTGTACAGTCACATTCCATCGACTTTAAACAGCGAACCCATAACAACCAAATACTTTCATATTTTTGACTGGTTAAAGGTTTTCGATTTAAATATCTACATCATTGTCGGGTTAATGATTTTAGTTGCCGTTATCAATATGATTGTGGCTTTGCTGGTACTTATTTTAGAACGAACCCAAATGATCGGGATATTAAAAGCGTTAGGTGCAAGTAATTGGAGTATCCGTAAAATTTTTGTTTACAACGCAACGTATATAGTATTAATCGGATTATTGATAGGAAACGCAATAGGTTTAGGTTTGCTGTTGATTCAGAAATATTTTGGAATTATTACGTTAGATCCAACACAATATTATGTAAAAGTAGCTCCGGTTTATATTTCGCCTTTTTATATCATTTTAATAAATGTAGCGTTGGTGGTTTTAAGCTATTTAATTATGCTGATACCATCAATTCTTATAACCAAAATTTCTCCAGTAAAATCGATTAAGTTTCAGTAGGTGAGATCAATCTAAATTTAAAAGAATCAATTTAAAGTTGAATATCCGTTATTTGTAATAATTTTCTTTTTGTCATTCTGAACGAAACGAAGTGTAGTGAAGAATCTCTAAATATTAGAGAGATTCCTCCTTTGTCGGAATGACAAAATACTAGAAAACTGTATTTATGATACATTACGGATATTCAAATTTAAAGTATAGAATTTATCAAACGAAATATATCAAGCTTTAATTGTGCTCATTAATGTCAAGCTGAACTTGATTCAGCTTCTCATCAAAATAGATATGCGATTGCTTCGCCAGTTCGCAAGCTCGTGTCCGTGTCAAGCACGGAATGACAAGCGTTGTAAAATAAATTGAATGATTCTAATTATAAAATTCGTAACTATTATCAAATAAAAAAATAATAAACAACAAAAAAGTCGCTACTAGAGCGACTTTTCTTATTTTGTAATGATATCAATCTTAAATAAATAAATGTACTAGGTGATAAACGCCCATTGCAACTAATGCAGATACAGGTATGGTCAAAATCCAAGCCCATAACAATGAGATAGTTACGCCCCAACGAACCGCCGATATACGTTTAGTAATACCTACACCAATAATAGATCCTGTAATGGTATGTGTGGTAGAAACCGGTATTCCCATGTGTTCGGTAACGTATAAAGCAACGGCTCCGGCTGTTTCAGCAGCAACACCTTCCAACGGAGTTACCTTTGTAATTTTAGATCCCATTGTTTTAACGATCTTCCAACCACCGCTCATGGTTCCTAATCCAATAAAAACGAACGATGCTAACGGAACCCAACCCCAATGGTCAACAAAATAACTGAAACGGTCTGAGTTAGGTATTTTCAAGTAAGGATTCAAACCCTCTGGCAAGCCCATGTGAAAGCTAATAACAGCAGCACCAATAATACCCATTACTTTTTGTGCATCATTACCACCGTGACCTAAACTAAATAAGGCTGATGATACCAACTGTAAACGTTTAAACCATTTTTCTGCACGGTGCGGATTCGCTTTTCTACAAATCCACATAATGGCAACCGTTATAAAGTAGGCAAGTATCATTCCTAAAAACGGAGCTCCGAAAATAAACAAAAAGATCGGGATTACTTTTGCGTAAACAATAACATCTTCTCCGTTTACATTGATACCGCCTGCGTGAGCAATAGCAGCACCCATGAAACCACCAATTAAGGTGTGTGATGATGATGATGGAATTCCTAATTTCCATGTTGCCAAATTCCAAAGAATAGCAGCAATTAATCCGGCAAAAATAACTTCGAGCGTAATAAACTGTTCGTTAACCGATTTTGCTATGGTGTTACCAATTTTAAATTCGCCAATAATATACAACGATATAAAGTAAGCAGCAAAGTTAAAAGCAGCAGCCCATAAAACCGCCTGAAACGGAGTTAAAACACGTGTTGTTACAATGGTAGCAATAGAGTTTGCTGCATCGTGAAAACCGTTAATATAGTCAAAACCTAATGCTAAAACTATAATTACAAGTAATAGCCAGGCGCCGCTAACATCAAGGTTTGCAAATAAGTCAAATAATTCCATAAAATTTATCTTCTAAAAAATTATGCGTATTTAACCGTAATTGTTTCCAATACATTTGCCACACGGCGACAGCTGTCAGTAGCTGTTTCCAAAGCATCCATTACTTCTTTGTATTTGATAATTTCTATAATATTGGTTTCGTTTTCAAAAATATCGGCAACCGCTTTATCAAAAACTTTATCGGCTTTACGTTCTAAACGTAAAATAACTTTACAGCCTTCGGCAATTGCTTTAAGGTTTTTCATATCCTTTAAATCAAGTAAACTTTGAGCTACCTGCGTACAAGCTTCTAAATTAGCTTCGGTAAGTTTACGTAAAGGTTTGGTAACTTTTTCAATTTGATACAAACGCATACGCGATGCTGCATCACTTAAATGATCGGCAATTTCGTCAACCGCAGTCATTAAGTTGTTAATATCTTCTCTATCAAAAGGGGTAATAAAGTTTCTTCCTAATTCTACACGCGTAGTTTGTGCAATCGCTTCGATTTCCGATTTTAATACTTCTACTTCACGTAATAATTTTTCTCTGTCGTTTGCAGGTAAGTTTACCGCTTCGTGCAATGTTTCCGATAATAATTTAATTTTACCGGCAGCTTGTTCAAATAAAGGGTAAAACGTTTTATCCTTTGGAACTAAAAATTGAAAAATTGAATTTAATGACATGTGTTTATTAATTTTTTCGCACTGCGAAAGTAATATTCTAATGTTAACTTAACATTAAATTTACTTTTTAATGCAAAATATTTTCAAAAGTGGTTTCTTTAAATTTGATGGAATATTTGTATTTTAGCAGAATTCAAAGAACTTAACGAAATTTTTCAGGAAATGGATTTAAACTTCAATAAAAACGAAGATCATAATAAATTACTATTATCAGAATTAAAACAAAAATTAGCCAAAGTTAAACTGGGTGGCGGCGAAAAAAGAATTGCAAAACTGCACGAACAAGGAAAAATGACTGCTCGCGAACGTATTGATTATTTGTTCGATAAAGATTCAAAATCAATCGAAATTGGTGCTTTCGTAGGCGAAGGTATGTATAAAGAATACGGCGGTTGTCCATCGGGTGGCGTTGTAGTGAAAATCGGCTACGTTAACGGCAAACAGGTAATTGTGGTTGCGAATGACGCTACTGTGAAAGCCGGTGCGTGGTTTCCAATTACAGGAAAAAAGAATTTACGTGCGCAGGAAATTGCCATTGAAAACCGCTTGCCGATTATTTATTTGGTTGATTCTGCGGGAGTTTACCTTCCAATGCAAGATGAAATTTTCCCGGATAAAGAAAACTTCGGACGTATTTTCCGTAACAACGCCATTATGTCGTCTATGGGAATTACCCAGATTGCAGCCGTAATGGGAAGTTGTGTTGCAGGTGGAGCTTATTTGCCAATTATGAGCGATGAAGCGTTGATTGTTGATAAAACAGGATCGATCTTTTTAGCAGGATCTTATTTGGTAAAAGCTGCAATTGGCGAATCTATCGATAATGAAACCTTGGGTGGAGCAACAACACATACCGAAATTTCTGGTGTTACCGATTATAAAGCCAAAGACGATAAAGATTGTTTAGAAACCATTCGTAATATTGTTGGTAAAATGGGCGATTTTGATAAAGCAGGATACAATCGTATCGATACTAAAAAACCGGCATTAGATCCAAACGAAATTTACGGAATTTTACCAAAATCTCGAGGTGAACAATATGATACTATGGAAATCATTAAACGTTTGGTTGATGATTCTGAATTCGATGAATACAAAGCAGGTTACGGACAAACAATTATTACCGGGTATGCACGTATTGATGGTTGGGCGGTTGGTATTGTTGCCAATCAGCGTAAAGTGGTGAAAACTACCGGGGCTAAAACTAAACCGAGCGAAATGCAGTTTGGCGGTGTAATTTATTCCGATTCTGCCGATAAAGCAACACGTTTCATTGCTAACTGTAATCAAAAGAAAATTCCGTTGGTTTTCTTACAAGATGTTACCGGTTTTATGGTTGGATCTAAATCAGAACATGGCGGTATTATTAAAGACGGAGCCAAAATGGTGAACGCCGTAAGTAATTCTGTTGTTCCTAAATTTACTGTTATTATGGGGAATTCTTACGGTGCAGGAAATTACGCAATGTGCGGTAAAGCTTATGATCCACGTTTCTTTTTAGCTTGGCCAAGTGCCGAATTAGCGGTAATGGGAGGGGCGCAGGCTGCAAAAGTTTTATTGCAGATCGAAGCATCGTCGTTAAAAGCAAAAGGCGAGGAGTTAACTCCCGAAAAAGAAGCAGAATTGTTCGATAAAATTAAAGCGAAATACGATGCGCAAGTATCGCCATATTACGCAGCAGCACGTTTATGGACCGATGCTATTATTGATCCATTAGATACCCGCAAATGGATTTCTATGGGAATTGAAGCAGCGAACCACGCACCAATTGAAAAACAGTTTAATTTAGGTGTTATTCAAGTGTAAATTTATAAATTAAGTCTGCTGAAAAGCAGACTTTTTTAATGAGTGATTTGAGATTGTTGATAATAAAATCAATGAAATAATAAACCACATAGAAACATATATTTTTAAGAAATAGATAGCTTTCATCTTCGATAAAACATAGCTCAACTATTATGTAAATTATCAAAGATAATCTATGAAATCTTATAACACATTTATAAACTATGATCCTATGCGGTTTGGAAAAGTTTGAGTCAAATAAATTCTTTTTTTTTTTTAGTAACATCAAGCACCCAACATCAAACGCTAACACCTAACATCAAGCATCAAACAAAATTCATGATAAAAGAAAACTCATCGCCTTACGAAAAATACCTGCCGTTGGTTGCTGCCGTTGCCATGTTTATGCAGTCGTTAGACGGTACCATACTTAACACATCGTTACCAAGCATTGCCGCCGATATGAATTATTCGCCTTTAGAAATGCAGTCGGTAATTGTAAGTTACACACTAACGTTGGCGTTGTTTATACCGCTTTCGGGCTGGCTTTCTGATAAATTCGGAACCAAACGCATGTTTATGTTTGCCGTGTTTTTATTTACGTTAGGATCTTTCTTTTGTGCGATATCTGTCGATTTACTTACGTTGAATCTTTCACGTATTCTTCAAGCAATTGGCGGATCTATGATGGTACCAATTGCTCGATTGGCAATTTTGTATCAATATCCAAGAAATCAATTATTAAAAATAATGAACTACATAACCATTCCGGGATTGTTAGGATTGGTTGTAGGTCCGAGTTTAGGCGGATTTTTATCTGATAATTTTTCCTGGCATTGGATTTTTCTGGTGAATTTACCCGTTGGCGTTTTAGGAATTATTTTAGCATTTAAAATTATGCCTAACTTTAAAAATATCGTTGGTAGGTTTGACGTTTTAGGATTGATTTATTTTAGTACGGCTTTGGTGTTGGTAACCTTTGCTTTAGAGGTAAGCAGCGTTGGTATCAATCATTATTCGTTGGTGTTAGGATTAGTTGCAGCAGCAGTTTTATTATTTGTAATGTATTATAAACATTTCAAAAAAACACCGAAACCAATTATCGACTTAAATCTCTTTAAAATAAGAACGTTACGAATTGGTCTATTGGGTAGTTTAATAACCCGATTTGGCATAAGCGGCTTGCCGTTTCTGTTACCGTTAATGATGCAGGTAGGCTTTGGCTTTTCGGCATCAAAAGCAGGAATGATGCTGTTGCCATCGGCATTAACAACCATTGCCATAAAACCATGGATTGTTCGTTTGGTAAAGCATTTCGGCTATCGAAACATTTTAATAAGCAACACCTTGTTTTTAGCGGTAATTATCTTTGTTTTTAGTTTTATGCGAAAAGATACACCGCTAATGTATTATATTTTACTTATGATTGCTTACGGTGCCTTTACATCGATACAAATGACGGCAATGAATACCATTTCGTTAGCCGATTTAAACGACGATCAGGCTAGCGGCGGAAACAGTTTGCTGGCAATTATGCAGCAATTATCAATAAGTTTTGGAATATCAATTGCAGCATTAATTTTAGCTTTCTATAAAGATAAAATGAATTTTTACCATGGCGATTTAGTAACTGCTTTTCATTTAACTTTGATAACGTTGGCGGTTCTAACAGCATTATCAAGTTTAACGTTTACCAAACTTAAAAAAGACGATGGTGAGAAAATGTCGGGGTAATAAAAATTTTAAAAATGTATATTTGATACAATCTAAAATATAGTTTATGAAAAAGATTTTTTATTTTATTACAATATTTTCTATTTTAAGTTGTCAATGTAATCACGATGAAAGTGGTAGATACTTAATTGATAGTAGCGACAAAGCTTATTTAATAAATTATATGAATGAAATTAAATATGTTGATCAAAATGGTGTAGAAATAACAGCGAATTTTTGGGATCCTCGATTTTACTTAGAACAAAGTGATATAGGTATGAATGCTTGTAGCTATAGTACTACAGAATATGGTAACCAAGACATAGATGTTGGAAACTATAATGGTACAATTTCCTTACACCATTATCCATACTTACAAATTATGCTTGATGATGGAGTTTCGCAAAACTATTTAAAAATAATGAATCAAATTGATGTTAATTTAGATCATAGCTTACAAAATATAAATATTTATGGTATGGAATTTCAAAATGTATTGGTTTTAGAAAATACTAATAAAGACGGAATTTGGAACATTGATAAGATATTATATAGTAAAACAAACGGTATTGAATTTATATTATTTGCAGACGATACTTGGTATAAGCGTGTTGAATAAAAAACTCTGCCAAAGTTTCAAACTTTGGCAGAGTTTAATAGTAAATAAACAAAAGCCCAACATTACGTCGGGCTTTCATTATAAATTTAGATAAAAAAAGAAAGTCTTTAATCTTTCATCTATTATCTTTTTTCTAAAAAAATTACTTCTTAAAAAATCCGCCTAAAAGATCGCCAAGATTACCGTTTTTAACTGCGCTTATAGCATCATCAATACCTAATTTACCATCACCGTTTTGGTCTAACATTGAAGTTGCGTTTCCACCAGTTAACGATCCTAAAATATCGGTAATATTGAAATCGCCACTTTTAGCTTTGCCCATAACCATGCTTAAAATTTGTGGGATAATGCTGCTTGCAAAACTGCCCGATGTGCCCGCATCTAAACCAACATTTGCACCTAATTTAGATGTTAACGATTCGATAATGTTTTTTACAATTGGGTTGCTTGTTAACGAATTTGCATCGCTTCCGCCAAACATATTCATTAATTCGCCCATGTTACCGCCCGATACCGCATTTTGTAATCCTTCCATTAAAGAACTACCTGTTTCTTTAGCAACATCGCCTGCCAAATTGTTAGAAATGTTGTTGTTGCCCACTACTTCTTTCTCTGTTAGCTGATTTACAATCTGCTGAATTTGATCCATCATTTTTTTCTAAAAATTTAAATTTATTTTATAAAGATAACAAAAATTTCATTGTATCAACATTATCTGCATAATCCCAAAGTTCAGGTTTTTGAGTAGATCCAAAGGGTAAGCTGTTAGCGACTAAATTATTAGAAACAATACATTGAATCTTGTCAGTATCTGTTTTTAACCTTTCTTCAACCTCATTTAAATCAGTATAAAATTCATAAAAAACCGATGAAATAGGCGAGGTGTACGACGTATCTTCTTTAATAGTTAAAAATCCGTTGTCTAATAAATGAAAATTACTCATTAAAAAAACAGCTTTGTTATAATCGTAATTATTGGCGTATTTATCATCATCGATTATGTCTTTGTAAGCAAACATTCCTCCAAAAAAATTGTCAAAATTATAATCTTTCGGAACAAAAAGTTTCGATACATTTCTGCAACCCAAACCGTAATACCTAAAAATATCTTCCCCCAAAGCAATTAAATCTTCTTTAGATTCACTGCCGTTTAAAACAGCAACCGAATTTCGGTTTTTACGGATAATGTTCGGATATTTCCCAAAATAATAATCAAAATAACGAGCCGTATTGTCACTTCCTGTAGCAATTACGGCATCAAAATGTTCTAATTTATCTTTTGTGATTTCAAATCGATCTTTAAATTGTGGTTCAACCGTGCTGAGGTATTTCAACAAAACAGGAATCAACAGTTCATCGTTGCTTGATAACTTTATCAATGCCTTGTTCCCCGACATTAAAACCGATAAAACATCGTGAAAGCCAACCATTGGTATGTTTCCTGCTAATATCAAACCAATCGTTTTTAATTTATCTTCGGTTAAATTGTATGCAGACAACCATTTGGTTAAATTATCGTTTGTTAAAGCATCGCTCCACGATTTAAATGCAAATTCTAACTGTTCGCGTTTAAACCAGCTGTTGCTTTCGTGTAATTGATTTATCAGTAAAACAAAGGGTTCAAAAAACAAATCGTTAAACAATACACTCGGGTTTTGCTGGTAAGGTTGTTGGGTAAACTGTTTTAAAAATGCACCTAACTGTACAAATGCGTGTTTTTTATCTTCTAAAATCATATAGATTTGTTTGTAAATTGTTTATGCAGTACTTTTGTACAAAGTTACATTAATTAAATAAAATCCTTGCTATGGCAATTATAATAACCGATGAATGTATAAATTGCGGGGCGTGCGAACCAGAATGCCCAAATACTGCAATTTATGAAGGTGCCGATGACTGGCGCTGGAAAGACGGTACAAAATTAAGCGGAAAAGTGATTTTGCCAGATGGATCGGAAGTAGATGCCGAAGATGCGCAAACACCAATTTCAGACGATATTTATTACATTGTTCCAGGAAAATGTACCGAGTGTAAAGGTTTTCACGAAGAGCCGCAATGCGCAGCCGTTTGTCCGGTTGATTGTTGTGTGCCTGATGATAACCATGTGGAAAGCGATGAGCTTTTATTAGAAAGACAGGCTTTTTTACATAACGAATAGTTAAAAGCTTCGCATTTTGCGGAGCTTTTTTTATTTTTATGCAAATTAAAATGAATATGAAAAAGATATTTTTACTTTTAACCGCAGCTACATTGATTGTTTCGTGTGCTGCAAAGAAAGAAATTAAAGAAGATCAAACGCTGTTGAACGGAAACTGGGAGCTTGCCGGTGCGAGTTTTAGTAAGGATTTAGCAAAAGATTTTAAAGAGGGTTTGCCAACGCTGACTTTTGAAAGTGCCGAAAATTTAACGGTTTACGGATACGATGGCTGTAACAGAATTAACGGAAAAGCGGTTTTAAAGAAAAATCAGGAAATTAGTTTTCCTACCGATTTTATTTCGACCATGATGGCGTGCAATAAAGTGAAGAGTGAAGATTTTAAAAGTGGTTTGACACAAGTGAAATCGTACGAATTGAAAAACAATGTGTTGATTTTAAAGTCTGAAACCGGCGAAATGAAATTTCATAAGGTAACTTTAAACGGGAACTGGTATTTAGATAAAATTTATGTCGGAAAAATTAAGGCAGCCGATTTGTATCCTTACAAAAAACCTTTTATTAAGATTGATATTAATGAGCCGGTATTTTCTGGAAACACAGCTTGTAACGCTATAAAAGGACAGTTGTTGATGTTCCAAAATACCATGAAGTTTAACCACATAACATCTACTAAAATGTTTTGCGACGGTGTAAACGAAAAGGTTTTTACCGATGCTTTAGAAAAAGTTACACATTACAAATTAGAAGGAACGCGTTTGGTTTTATTAGAAAAAGAAAAGAAAATAATGGAACTGGTTCAACAATATGAATAAAAAAAGTCGCTTTTAAAGCGACTTTTTTACTATATTATCCCGTAGTACATTATCAAATAAAATATAAAATATTGATATTCAGTAATTTGTTTTGTTTTTATTACCACAGATGCACAGATATAATTTTACAAATTAATGATACTATGTATTAATTTTCACAGATTTTGAATGCAACGCATTCAATAAAAAGTGATCATTTTTATGATTTGCTAAAAGTAATATAAAAATCTGTGCATCTGTGGGAATTCTATAATGAACTATAGATTATATTACTTAACCTGTTCCCACCATTTTTCAAAAACCTGATCTTGTTGGTTTAAATAAATTACTTCACCAATTTTAGGAGTAATTAATTGTGATGCTGTTTGTTTTGTACTTGCGATACTCACACGTTCCAAAGGTTCTTTCCACGGGTGGTTTGCCAGTTTAAATTTAGAACTATGCACCGGAAAAAATCTTTTTGCATGTAAGTCGTTACTTGCCTGGACAACTTCTTCGGGCATCATGTGAATGTATTTCCATTTTTTGTCGTATTGCCCGTTTTCAAGAATCGCTAAATCAAACGGGCCGTATTTTGTACCAATATCTTTAAAATGCGTATCGTAACCACTATCGCCACCTAAATACAACTTCAGGTTTTTTGTTTGCAACACGTACGATGCCCATAAAGTGGTGTTTCGTTTAAAACTTCTGCCCGAAAAATGTCGTGCCGGTGTTGCGGTAATCTTGATAGAATCGGTTACAGATGCATCTTCATACCAATCT
Organism: uncultured Myroides sp.; assembly: GCA_913777665.1. Lineage (GTDB taxonomy): Bacteria > Bacteroidota > Bacteroidia > Flavobacteriales > Flavobacteriaceae > Flavobacterium. The sequence continues at coordinate 7,146 of CAJYTF010000056.1, read as the reverse complement.
AACTCGGTAATATTTTCCTTCGGAAATCCCCAATATTCCAAATGTTCGCCCACACCCAACGGACAAATAATTTTACTTACTTTATCTTTAATGTTTTTAAAAGAAGAATAATCTAAATGATCGTAATGATCGTGCGTTAAAACCAAAACATCAATTTTAGGAAGTCCTTCACAAGTAAATAAATCAGCACCAGCGAAGGCAGTATTAGTTCCATACAATGGCGATGCGTTTTTGCTTAAAACCGGGTCGATTAAAAACGATTGCCCATCAATTTTCATGTAGTAAGACGAATGCCCGAACCAAACCATAAAATCTTCGTCAATGGTTTTTTCTAATAAATTGGTTTTTACACAAGGAATACTGTCGGTTGGTTTGGTATGTTCAATTTTAGAAAACAGCAGTTCTTTCATGACACTATAATAATTAGTGTCCTCTGAAAGAGCGGGTGTATTTGATAAATTATGAAACTGACCGTCTTTATAGTGTTTTGATTTTTTAATTCGTTCCAAACGATCTCCCGATGGCTCTTTTCCGAACAACGGATGTTGCAGAAAAATAAGAGTGCCTACAATTATAAGCCCAATTAATAAAAGCGTACCTGTCATTAATTTTTTTCGTTTTATTTTCATGCAACGAATGTGCAAAAAAATAATCAAACCAAATGTTAATAAAAATAAAAAAGTCAAGCTTTAAACTTGACTTTTTATTTAAAACTAATATTTCGAAGTTTATAACGAACAAGAATACAATTAAGATTTTCGTCAGTTCGAGCTTGTCGAGAACTTATAATTTAAAGACTTCTCGATACGCTTACTCCGTTACGCTACTCGAAGTGACGTGCCATATATTCAACAATAGTTTTTAAATTTTATTTCTCTGGAGCTTGATCAATCAAATCCATAAACTCATCTAATTTCGGAGTAATGATAATCTGTGTTCTACGGTTTTTGGTTCTACCGGCATCGGTACTATTGTCTGCAATTGGGTTAAACTCACCGCGACCACCCGCTGTTAAACGTTTTGGGTTCACACCGTATTGATTTTGTAATGCCTGTACAACTGATGAAGCTCTTAAGGAACTCAAATCCCAGTTGTTGCGAATGTTTTCACGTTTAATAGGCACGTTGTCGGTATTACCTTCAATCAACACATCGTAATCTTTATAATCGTTAATAATTTTAGCAACTTTGCTCAACGTTTCGCTTGCACGGTCGGATATTTCGTAACTACCCGATTTATACAACATATTATCAGCCAACGAAATATAAACCACACCTTTTAAAACCTGCACATCAACATCGCGCAATTCTTCACGACTTAAAGAACGGGTTAGGTTGTTTGTTAATACTACATTTAAAGAGTCGCTTTTGTTTTTGGTGTTCACCAAATGCTGAATGTACTTGTTACTTGCGTTGATCTCATCTACCAATTTAGAAATATTCACGTTACCTTGAGTGATGCTCTTGTCTAAAGATCCTTGCAAAGATTCTAACGTTTTCTTTAGGGCATCGTTAGAAGAACGTTCTTGTGCCAACATATCTTCTAAGCTTTTTACACGGGAATTGCACGAGCTTAAATCAACTTCAGATTGATGGAAACGTTGTCCCAATCCTTTATAATCGTCTTGAAGTTTTGTATAGTTTGCCTGCAAACCTTCATACTTTTTTTTAGAAACACAACTTGTTAAACCAATGGTTCCTAAAAGAATTACGGGAATTAAAATTCTTTTTCTCATAGTTTATCTTTTTAACAATTCCTATAAAGATACGAATTTCAATAAAAAACTCCTGAATTTTCAGGAGTTTTTATGTTATATGTTTGTTACGGGTCTGTTTTTGGCAGTTGCCCAAATGTAAATTCCGGCAATGATGAACGGAATACTTAACCACTGACCGGTTGATAATAATCCTAAAGCAGATTCAAATCCGCCTTGGCTTTCTTTAACGTATTCAACTACAAATCGAATCAGCCATAAGAAAACTAAAAACACTCCGAAGATTTTTCCTAAATAATTGCGAGCGTTGGTTTTCCAGTACATAAACATTAAAATAATGAACAAAATCACGTATCCAAATGCTTCATATAATTGGGTTGGATGGCGAAATGGAATAGCTTCTAAAATTGTTGAAAATCTGGGATCGGTTTCTATCAGTTTGTAAGCTTCATTTTTGTTAGCAGCTTGTGTAATTCCCATTAAATTGTTCGATTGCCAAAATTCATCTTCACGAATAAATTTAACTCCGAAAGGGAACGATTTATCAGCAATATGACCATAAATTTCAGAATTGAAAAAGTTTCCAAATCGAACAAAAACACCGCCAATAGTTATCGATAAAACCACACGGTCTAAAATCCATAACAACGGTTTCTTAATGATTCTGCTGTAGAAAATCATTGCAACAATTATTCCAACAGCGGCACCATGACTTGCTAATCCTGAAAAACCTGTGAATTCAAATGGATCAAATTTAAATGGTAATAATATTTCTTTTAAGTTGTGCTGATAATAATCCCAATCATAAAAGAAAACGTGACCTAAACGTGCACCTAACAACGTGGCAATAAAAGTATAAAAGAAAAGTTTGTCTAATTCGTCTTGCGAACGGTTTTCGCGTTCATACACTTTTTTCATGATATAATAGCCCAATGCAAATGCAATAACAAACATTAAGCTGTAAAAACGTAAGGTAAAACTACCAATGGTAATTCCTTCGGAAGGATTCCAGATCATATAAAATATTTTTAGTTTTTTAAGGAACAGGATCGTAACCCGATTTTCCCCAGGGATGACATTTTGCAATGCGTTTTATACCTAACCAGCTGCCTTTAAACAAGCCGTGTTTTTTTAGCGCTTCTAACGTGTAATGCGAACATGTTGGAGTAAACCTGCACGATGGCGGTGTTAGCGGCGAAATTACCAACTGATAAAAACGTATTAGTACAACAAAGGGAAAAATTAAGATTTTTTTGAGTTGTTCCATAAGTATCAAAGATAAAAAAAGCTACCGTTTAAGTAGCTCTTTTTTGTAAAAAATTATAGAGTAAAAGTTGTGCCGTCTTTTCCGTCTTTTAGTTCGATACCGATTGCTGCCAACTGGTTACGAATTAAATCGGACTGGGCGAAATCTTTGTTTGCACGAGCCAAATTGCGCATGTTGATCAACATATTTACAACTTCTTCTAATTTAGCATTGTTGTTGGTGTTTTCGCTTGTGTATAATCCCAAAACATCGAACACCAAATTATTTAATGTTTCTTTTAAAAGATCTAAATCAGCTGCCGAAATGGTTGCTTTGTTTTCTTTAACTGAATTAATGAATTTAACCGCTTCAAAAATTGTTGCAATTAAAATCGGGCTATTAAAATCATCCAATAAAGCATCTAAACATTTCTGTTTCCAATCTGATACATTAAAGGTTGATGTTGCCGACGTGTTTAAATCGGCAAGTGATTTTATAGCATCCATTAATCGATCAAAACCTTTTTCAGAAGCCAGCATTGCTTCGTTCGATATATCTAAAACGCTGCGGTAATGTGCCTGTAAAAAACAGAAACGTAATACGCCAGGTGTAAAAGGTTTTTCAAAGAAATCATTTTCACCAGAGATCAATTGCATTGGTAAAATATAGTTTCCGGTAGATTTGCTCATACGTTGCCCGTTCATGGTTAACATATTTGCGTGCATCCAATATTTAACAGGCGATGTGCCGTTGCAAGCTTTTCCTTGAGCAATTTCACATTCATGGTGCGGAAATTTTAAATCCATCCCACCGCCGTGAATATCAAACTGATCGCCCAAATATTTTGTGCTCATTGCAGTACATTCTAAATGCCAACCCGGAAAACCATCGCCCCAAGGAGACGACCAACGCATGATATGTTGCGGAGAAGCTTTTTTCCACAAGGCAAAATCCTGCGGGTTTTTCTTTTCGTTTTGTCCGTCTAAATCGCGGGTGTTTTCAAACAGTTCTTCGATATTTCTGCGCGAAAGTTCGCCGTAATTCAAACCACGTTTATTGTATTCCAACACATCAAAATAAACCGAACCGTTACTTTCATAAGCAAAACCTTTATCGATCAGCTTCTGAGTAAGTTCCAATTGTTCGATAATATGCCCAGTTGCGGTTGGTTCGATAGTAGGAGGAAGCAGGTTGAATAACTTTAATACGTTATGAAAATCAACCGTATATTTCTGAACAATTTCCATTGGTTCCAACTTCTCTAAACGAGATTGTTTCACAAAACGGTCGTTGTTCACATCTCCATCATCGGTTAAATGCCCGGCATCGGTAATGTTTCGTACATAACGTACCTTGAAACCCATGTACTGAAGGCTTCTGAAAATAAAATCAAACGAAAGAAACGTACGCACATTTCCCAAATGCACGTTGCTGTAAACAGTAGGTCCGCAAACGTACATACCCACTTTGTCTTCGTGTAAAGGTTTAAAAAGCTCTTTCTCTCCCGTTAAGGAATTGTATATTTTTAGGTTTGATTTCATAGGTTGTTTAACTGTTAAACCGTTTATTTGTTTTGAGAGATAAAATATTTTTTCAGATTGTTTATTTGATTGCAGATTTTTTCGATTTCTTGTCTGCAAATAATATAATTTTCTTCTGATAAATAGTTTAGTTCTTTTGCTATTATTAAATGATTTAATGTTTCCATTGCAGATGAATATGCAATTGTTAAAAAGCGCGATTTGTCAGTAGGTGTATCTCTTGATGTGCCTTCTGCTATATTAGTTGCAATTGATGATGTACTTCTTTTAATTTGAGAAGTAATACCATATTGTTCATTAACCGGAAATAGCTTCGTTATATCGTAAACAAAAATGGTAAGGTTTTTAGCATTTTGCCAAACTTCTAGTTTTTTAAAAGAAAACACATAGCCCATTTCAACCAATTAAACAATTTTAAAATCAACGATTAAACATTAAATTAAAACTGAGTATCTAATTTAATATAGTCTAAAAATTCTCTGCGGGTAACATCATTTTTAAAAGCACCGCTGAACTCCGCAGTTACAGTTGAGCTTTCAATATCACGAATTCCACGAGAATTTACGCATAAATGTTTGGCATCAACTACACATGCAACATCTTCGGTTCCTAATACACGTTTTAATTCTTCAACAATTTGAATAGTTAAACGTTCTTGAACCTGCGGACGTTTTGCGTAATAATCTACAATACGGTTCATTTTAGATAAACCAACTACTTTTCCGTTTGATATATATGCCACATGTGCACGACCAACTATAGGTAATAAGTGATGCTCACAAGTTGAATAAACAACGATGTTTTTTTCAACCAACATTTCGTTATACTTATATTTATTATCAAAGGTAGATGATGAAGGTTTTTTAGCTGGATTCAATCCACCAAAAATTTCCTTAACAAACATTTTAGCCACACGGTTTGGAGTGCCTTTTAGACTGTCGTCTGTTAGATCCATACCCAAAGTGTTCAACATATTTTCGACATCTTTTTTGATCAATTCGATTTTTTCATCGTCAGAAATAGAAAAAGCATCCGCTTTTAATGGCGTATAATCGCTTGTTCCTATATGGTTGTCACCGATATCTTCGTGTAACGCGTCTGATTTACACATAATTTTAATAGTATTTATTTAAAAAATAATAAGGTGCAAATATAGTGAAAAGCACTAAACAAACCGTTTTTATAAATAATTTCATTGTTATTATGTCCTTAATATATATAGCTGCATATAACCTATATGTGTTAAAGTTTAAGCTGTTTAAAAATTTTTACAAAAAAAACTTAATAGTTTCTTAATTTTATGTAAATTTCGCTTTTTAAATGAAGTTGTGTTTATACGCAAAAATTAACTCATAAAATTTATATTAACTAACTATGAGAAACAAATATTTATTAATACTGTTTTTAGTAACCAGCTTTTTAGGGTTTGGCCAGCAGTACAATTATGTTGCTGTTGATGACACATATACTGCTGATCAACTTGTAAAGGATATTCTAGTAGGCTCTAAATGTGATTTGGTGTCGAATGTGAAATACCAATACTGTGACGGAAGTGTTGGGTCAAAAGCTATATATCCTTTAGGATATTTTCAAAGAAATGGATCTAATTTTCCTTTTGAAGATGGTATTGTATTAAGTACTGACAGGTCTAGCTTGGTTCCAGGACCCTTTGACGGAAGAAATTCGGGGCTTAATAATCAGTTTAGATGGGCCGGTGATCAAGATTTGATAGATTTAATTAATGATTCTGGAGGTTGGCCTACAGGTGGCGGAGCTGGGAGTGATATTAGATCTGCTTCAATCGATTTTGAATTTATTCCTATGCAGAATACAGTTACATTTGAATATTTGTTTGGTAGTAGTAGTTATGATGGACCTGGATGTTGGGGAGATTGTACAAATGCTGCACAATTTGGTGCATGGTTAATAGATACGACTACAGGTGTAGGGCAAAACTTAGCCATAGTTCCGAATACCAATCAGCCTGTATCAATTGCAACAGTTAGAGATGGTGATAAAACTTATCCTAATAATTGTGCTGCCGGAGGACCTTTGTCAGCTAATGCACAATTTTTTGGGAATGCTTATGGATTACAACCAAATCAATTTCCTCCTTTATCAGCACCTGTTAACCTGTTTGGTCATACAAAAGAAATGACTTCATTGTCTGCAAATGTAGTGGTTGGGAGAAAATACCGTATTAAATTAGCAATTGTAGATTTCTGTAGTACCCCTAGTCATACAAGTGCTGTTTTTTTTAAATCAGGAAGTTTTGATATAGGTGATTTAAATTTAGGTAATCCTGTTTTAATAGGCGATGGTAATGGCTTGTGTGTAGGCGATAGTTATACCTTACAATCTGGTTTAGATCCTATACTATTTACATTTGAATGGTTTAAAGACGGAATAAAGATTCCCGGACAAACCGGGCCAAATTTGGTTGTCACAGAGACAGGAGATTATAGTGTAAAAGCATTTATACCAACTGTTACCGCCTGTGTAATGGAATCCGATCCGGTACGTGTAGAATTTTTCGATTATGTAACTATCAGTGCGCCACAGAATTTGGCTGTATGTCCAAGTGCAGGGGCGAGTACGCGTTTTGATTTAAAAGATGCGTTGATAGGGACAACCACCAATCCGGA
>CAJYTF010000055.1 GCA_913777665.1 uncultured Myroides sp. | reverse complement strand
AACTTAAAACCTACAACTTAAAACCTACAACTTAAAACCTACAACTTAAAACTTGAAACTTTAAACTAAAAACCGCGTTAGGGATAGTAGCGGATAGCCCGCAGCGAGGAAGCACGACGAACGAGGATTTGTAGCGAATAGCCCGACCCGCCCACTAAAAGGCGAGGAACACCAAGTGAGAAGCAAAAAAAGTGAGTCTACACAAACCACTCCTTTTTTATTTTTCTATCTCTTTTAAAGATTCCATTTTTTTGTTTGCGAGGAAGCCTTTAATATCTTCAAAATGTTCTTTTACACGTTTGTTTCCAAACTCGAAAACTTTTTCGGCTAATCCGTCCAAGAAATCACGGTCGTGCGAAACGAGAATTAAAGTTCCATCAAAATCACGTAAGGCATCTTTAATAATGTCTTTGGTTTTCATGTCTAAGTGGTTCGACGGCTCATCTAAAATCAATAAATTAACAGGTTCTAACAACAATTTAATCATTGCCAAACGTGTTTTTTCGCCACCCGAAAGCACTTTTACTTTCTTTTGGATATCATCTCCTTGGAACATGAACGCCCCCAATATGTTTTTTATTTGTGTACGAACATCGCCAACCGCAATACGATCTATCGTTTCAAAAATAGTTGCATTTTCATCTAACAACGCGGCTTGGTTTTGAGCAAAATATCCAATTTGAGCATTATGACCAACTTCGACCGAACCACCATTAATTTCGATTTCTTTCATAATGGCTTTAATCATGGTTGATTTGCCTTCACCATTTTTTCCAACGAAAGCTACTTTCTGTCCGCGCTCGATTACCAAATTGGCATCTTTAAAAATCAAATGATCTCCGTACGATTTTTCAAGATCTTTCACAATCACCGGATATTGTCCTGACCGAACCGATGGTGGAAACTTCAATTTTAAAGCAGAATTATCGATTTCATCAACTTCGATAGGAACAATTTTTTCTAACATACGCACGCGCGACTGTACCTGCTCTGTTTTAGAGAACGTTCCACGGAAACGATCAATAAACGCTTGATTGTCGGCAATGAACTTCTGTTGCTCATCGTAGGCTTTTTGCTGATGGATTCTTCTGTCTTTTCGTAATTCTAAATAATGAGAATATTTTGCTTTGTAATCGTAAATTCTTCCCATAGTAACCTCGATTGTTCTGTTGGTAATGTTATCAACAAACGCTCTATCGTGCGAAATTACCATTACGGCTTTTGCCTGATTGATTAAGAAATCCTCAAGCCATTCAATACTGTCCATATCCAAGTGGTTGGTTGGCTCATCTAACAGAATCAAATCGGGTTTTGTCAATAAAATTTTTGCCAATTCAATACGCATTCTCCATCCTCCTGAAAACTCTTTGGTTGGGCGATTAAAATCTTCTCTTTCAAACCCAAGACCTTTTAAGATTTTCTCTACTTCGGCTTCGTAATTTACTTCTTCGATTGAATAATATTTTTCAGATAATTCTGAAACCTTTTCGATCAATTTCATGTATTCGTCACTTTCGTAATCAGTACGAACGGTTAACTGCTCGTTAATATCGTCGATTTCTTTCTTCATATTTAAAACCGATGAGAACGCTTTTGAAGTTTCTTCAAGAACCGTACAGTTGTCTTCGGTTAATAAATGCTGTGGCAAATACGCAATAACGGCATCGCCCGGAGCCGAAATGTTACCGCGAGTTGGCTTGTTTGCGCCCGCCACAATTTTAAGTAAGGTAGATTTTCCCGCACCATTTTTACCCATAAGGGCAATTTTATCGGTTTCGTTAATGGCGAAAGTTACTTCGCTGAAAAGTGTTGTTCCGCCAAATTCTACGGCAATATCGTTTACTGTAATCATTTTATAAAAATAAGTTGTGCAAAGATAAAATAAGATGTGATAAAAAAAAGCTAACGGTTTGTTAGCTTTTAGATTTATATGTATTAATGAATTGTTTAAGTAGTATTTTGACTTTGATTGTATTCTTCTAAAATAAAACATCTCAATTAAGCAAGTGGTTTGTATAATTTTCTATTTACTGTATATTACTTTAGCCGTTTCCCCATAGTAATTAGAGTTATACGTAATTGGATAATTATCAATATTATAGGTATACTGAAATATATATGGATCAGGACCTAATGATATTTCAATTGGATTATTATTGATAGTCAACGCGAGTACTTTATTAATATGGAATAAACTGTAAAAAAGTGACCATTGAGGCATCTTTACATTTTTAAAAATACCATTAGAAGTGTCATATTTCATTCCTTGAGTAGTTTTATCTATCTTAAAAGAAATCATATTTTTATTATTATCATATGAGTACTCTTCATTATAAATGGTATTAAACCTAGAACTAGTATAAATGGTTTTTAAAGATATTCCTTGATTATCAGTGAATATTTGTCTGATATTGTATGAATAATCATCATCAATAGTCACATTTACTATATTATTTGAATAAGTAAAACTATGAGTTACAACTTTAAGATCATTAGCGGGTCCTATTGTTTGTTTCAATTCAGTCAAAACATCATTGCTGTATGTAAATTCAGTGATAATGTCTGTAGAACCCTTGCTTTCGAAAGTAACTTTATGAAAACGATCTGTAGAATCATATTCATAAATAAGTTTTCCGTAATTTAATTCTATTTCTATAGGCAAATTAGCTGTAGTAGTATTACCGCCTCCGCCGTTATTACCGCCATTATTATTGCCTCCACCATTTGGCGTAACACTATCATCTCCTCCGCAACTTTGCAGACTCATAAGACTACTTGCTAAAAAAGCAACAAGTAAAAGTTTCTTCATTGGTTAAAGTTTAAAATCTCAATAAAATTACACTTTTTTAACAACTAAACAAACAAGTAGATATTAATTTACAAAACCTACTTTTTAATTTTATTATTCTTTAAAGTAAACTGCAACAAAATATTTCATCCTAATAAAGCGGCAATGGTAGAGGATATTAAAATAGTATCTATAATTAACTATTAAAGAATATCAATCTTTAAAACACCGACCATTCTGGAACCTTTTTTAGAGTTTTATTATTTACTATAAGTTATATCACCCTTTTGTCCATAATAAGTTGAATCGAAAGTAATTGGATAATTGTCGCTATTGTAAGTATATTGAAAAACATAAGGATCCGGCACGTATGATATTTCTGTCAAGTTATTATAAATGCTAACAGGTAATGAAATGAGATTAACAGACATAGTTAATGTATAAAAAATAGCCCATTGCGGCATATTAACATTTTTAAAGATACCATTTGAATTATCATAAGTCATATCTTGTTTATAGCGAGGTGCAATTGATGATATAACATTTTTATTACTATCGTATAAATAACTTGTAATATAAGGAGGATTCAACGAAATTAAAGCTGTCTGAAGTGCCAAACCTTGATTGTCAATTGATATTTCAAAATCATCTTTACCATTAATATTAATTCTAACACTGTTATTTGAATAAGTAAATGTATGATATTCAGTTACTGGGTTTGATATTGTTCCAGAAGATTTTTTTATTTCTGATAAAACATCATTATCATATTTAAATTCAGTAATTGAAACATTAGAATTATTTTTTTCGACAGTTATTTTACTGAATCTATCTTTAGAATCATACTCAATTGTAGTATCTCCATTTAAATCACCGTCAATAAAAATAGGCAAATTAGCTGTTGTAGTATTTCCACCACCTCCGTTATTTCCGCCTCCGCCATTGTTACCGCCGTTATTATTGCCGCCACCATTTGGGGTAACACTATCATCTCCTCCACAACTTTGCAGAGTCATAAGACTACTTGCTAAAAAAGCAACAAGTAAAAGTTTTCTCATTGGTTAAAAGTTTAAAATTTTGATAAAATTAACATTTTTTAACAAGTATACAAACAAGCAAACATTAATTTATCAAACCTACTTTTCAATTTTACTATTCTTTAAAGTAAACTGCAATAAAATATATCCTAACAAAGCGGCAATTGTAGAGGATATTAAAATAGCGAGTTTTGATATTACAATATCTTCCTGATTTGAAAATGCCAGATTTGTTATAAAGATCGACATAGTAAAACCTATACCTCCCAAACAGGCTACCGCAAACAAATGTTTCCAGTTAACGGCATTTGGCAATTTGCACCAACCTAATGAAATTACAAAGAATGAAAATAAGTTAATACCTAAAGGTTTGCCTACAATTAATCCGCCGTAAATTCCTAATGCGTTATTATGCAGCAAGCCGTTAATTGAAGTTGCATCAATTAGCACCGCAGTATTTGCCAATGCAAACAATGGTAATATGATGAATGACACCGGTTTTGCCAAGCTGTGTTCTAATTCTGTTGATAATGAAGATTGCGTTTTAATTTTACTAAACGGAATGGTAAACGCCAGTAAAACTCCAGCTATTGTTGCGTGAACGCCAGATTGCAGCATAAAATACCACGCAAATGCACCCAATATCAAATAAAGCCACAAATAATTTACATTGCGTTTTCCTAAAACAAAAAGTACGTTTAAAATTCCTAATGAAATCAGTAGGTTAGCACCATCAAAATTCGATGTATAAAAAAATCCGATAACCAAGATTGCCATTAAATCATCAATCACTGCCAAAGCGGTTAAAAAAACTTTTAATCCTAACGGAACTCTGCTTCCTAATAAAGATAAAATTCCCAAAGCAAAAGCAATATCGGTAGCCATTGGAATTCCCCAACCGTGCGCCGTTGCTGTATCGTGATTAAAATACATATAGATAGCAGCCGGTACCAAAACTCCACCAATTGCAGCAAAAACAGGCAACAATGCCGCTTTTATGTTAGATAATTCGCCTGTGTAAATTTCCTTTTTCAGCTCTAATCCTACAAACAGAAAAAAGATCGCCATTAAACCATCGTTAATCCAAAACTCGATATTTCCCAAAGGTAACATGGTCGTCCAAAAATGATGGTATCCATCGCCAAATGCAGAATTAGCTACAATCAAAGAAAAAATCGTGCATAAAATCAATAAAATTCCCGGAGCTTTTTCGTTTGATAAAATTCGTGATAAAGTCGATTTAGAATTCATGATTACAGCTTTTTGAAGTGATAAAAGGCGAAATTACAGGAATTACAATTTTGAAACAAGAAGAATCGTACAAATTGAATATTTTGCAATTTTATACCACTCTTTTTAATTATCTTTGCTAATTAGATTGAACAATATATGGAATCGGTTTTAGAAGCAAACAAACCGGCTACTGGTAAACCAAAATGGTTACGTGTAAAATTACCAACCGGCAAAAAATATACAGAATTAAGAGGTTTAGTAGATAAATACAAACTTCACACAATTTGTACCTCTGGAAGCTGCCCAAACATGGGTGAATGCTGGGGCGAAGGTACGGCTACTTTCATGATTTTAGGAAACATATGTACGCGTTCTTGCGGATTTTGTGGTGTAAAAACCGGTCGTCCGGAAACGGTAGATTGGGATGAACCTGAAAAAGTTGCCCGTTCTATTAAGTTAATGAACATTAAACATGCGGTGTTAACTTCTGTTGATCGTGATGATTTAAAAGACGGCGGTTCGATTATTTGGGCTGAAACTATAAAAGCGGTTCGCAGAATGAGCCCGGGAACTACAATGGAAACATTAATTCCTGATTTTCAAGGTATCGAAAGAAATATCGACCGTATTTTAGAAGTTGCTCCTGAAGTGATTTCGCACAATATGGAAACCGTTCGCAGATTAACTCGCGAAGTTCGTATTCAAGCAAAATACGATCGTAGTTTGGAAGTTTTACGTTACTTGAAAGCAAACGGAGCTAAAAGAACGAAGTCGGGCATTATGCTTGGTTTGGGTGAAACGGAAGAAGAAGTTATACAAACTATGCACGATTTGCGCAATGTTGGTTTAGATGTTTTAACAATTGGGCAGTACTTACAACCAAGTAAAAAACATTTGCCTGTAAAGGAATTCATTACGCCAGATCAGTTTAAAAAATACGAAGAAATTGGTTTAAACCTTGGTTTCCGCCATGTTGAAAGTGGTGCCTTGGTTAGATCTTCTTATAAAGCACAAAAACATATTTTATAAGTAAAAAGTCTCAAAGTCGAAGATCAAACGTCAGTTCGAGCGAAGTCGAGAACTATTTACGATTAAACCACTTGTTATTATGAAAACAAAACACACCTTAATTATTTTAGCAATAGGCTTCTTTATAATTTTATTTGGAGCTGTTTTAAAGATTACCCATATGGAAATTGGACCTTTAAATGGCAATAATGTTTTAACATTAGGTATGTTTGTTGAAGTGATTGGTGGAATTTTACTTATATATAAATTGATTATTGCTAAAAAATCAAATGATTTTTTAAACTCATAAAACTCCAGGAAACTTGAAACCTGAAAAAAAAATAAAAATCGCTATTAACGGATTTGGTCGTATTGGTCGAAACCTTTTCCGTTTATTGATTCATCATCCGCAGATAGAAGTTGTTGCCATTAACGATTTAGCCGATACCGCAACAATGGTGCATTTGTTAAAGTATGACAGTGTGCATGGGAAATTATCTGAAAATGTATCTCACAACGATGATTTTTTAATTGTAAATGATACCAAAATTGCGTTTCTGCACGAAAAAGATATTACAAAACTAAACTGGAAACCTTTTGATCTTGATTTTGTAATTGAAGCTACCGGAAAACACAAAACATCAGCTTTGCTGCAACATCATATTAAAAACGGAGCAAAACGAGTAATTCTTTCGGTTCCACCTGATGATAACGAAATTAAAACCGTGGTTTTAGGTGTAAATGAATCTATTTTGAATGGTTCGGAATTAATTGTTTCAAACGCAAGTTGTACTACCAACAACGCAGCGCCAATGGTTAAAATAATTAATGAATTGTGCGGATTGGATAAAGCTTTTATCACCACTGTTCATTCTTATACCACCGATCAAAGTCTGCACGATCAACCTCATAAAGATTTACGCAGAGCTCGTGGAGCAGCACAATCGATCATTCCAACTACAACTGGTGCAGCAAAAGCATTAACCAAAATCTTTCCCGAATTTGAAGGAAAAATCGGCGGTGGTGGTATTCGTGTTCCTGTTCCCGATGGATCGTTAACCGATATTACCTGTTACGTAAACCGCGATGTATCGGTGGAAGAAATTAACGAAGCCTTTAAAAAAGCAGCCGAAAATCAGTTAAAAGGAATCATTGAATATACAGAAGACCCAATTGTTTCTGTAGATGTTTTAGGAAATACGCATTCTTGTTTGTTCGATGCGCAACTTACGACTGTTTTAGGACGCATGGTAAAAATTGTTGGCTGGTACGATAACGAAATTGGATATTCTTCCCGATTGATTGATTTGATTCAGTTTATACAAAATAATAAACAGAATTAATATATTTGCCAAAATTTATAACATATACTCCATGAAAACATTAGACAGATTAACAGCACGCAGCGGAAATCAATGCGAATTATGCGCGACAACAGACAATTATTTATCAATTTACGATGTTCCGCCAACAGCAAGTAATTTATCAGATCGAGAAATATTAGCTTGCGAAACTTGTTTAAATCAAATTGAAAAGAAAGAAGAATTAAATGCAAACCATTGGCAATGTTTGTCAACTTCTATGTGGAACGAAAATCTTCCGGTGCAGGTTGTAAGCTGGCGAATGTTGAATCGTTTTAGAAACGAAAGCTGGGCTGCCGATTTATTGGATATGATGTATTTAGATGATGAAACGTTAGATTGGGCAAAGCAAACCGGAGATCATGAAGGCGACGGTAGTATTGATTTACACAAAGACTGCAACGGAAATATTTTAATTGGTGGCGATACCGTTACTTTAATTAAAGATTTAGATGTAAAAGGATCTACTTTAAATGCAAAAATTGGTACTGCGGTAAGAAATATTCGTTTGGTTCATGATAATACCGAACAAATCGAAGGAAAAATTGATGGTCAGCAGATTGTAATTCTTACGAAATATGTAAAAAAACAGAGTTAACGCAACTCAAAATTCAATATTTAAAGGCGCTATTGTTAAAGTAGCGTCTTTTTTATTTCTTAACATTTTTTGGCACACACTTTGAAAATTGCTTACTAACAAAACAATTATCAATCTTTTTAAACAAAACCTGTTATGAAAACGTTATTCACTTTAGTACTTTTAGCCATTACAACAATTGCAAGTGCGCAGCCGGGACATCATAGAGGTCACCACAAACATAAAAAACATCACAAAAAACATTATACGCATAGGCATCACAGAGATGATGACCGCCATTACCGTCACAACCAAAGAAGAGTTGTTAGGTATGATGACCGCAGAGATTACCATTATCATGTAGATCGTGAAATGAGCCGATACGATTTTTTAAGATTATCGCGTGCACAAAGATCTCAATTACAAGTATCGTTAAATTTTATGGTTGCCAACAATTACGGCCCACGTGATTACGAACGCAGGTTACGCAGAGACTTGGGAACCATTTTAACCCGCGATCAGTTTGGTTTGTGGGAACGTAGAGCCTACACCGGCGGCGGAAATACCTTTGTATTTAATTTCAACAGATAATTTCAATAAATCTAATCCAATAAATGAGAAAACCTCCGAATTGATTATTCAAAACGGAGGTTTTTCTTTAAAATTTATCAGCTTTTCGTCAGTTCGAGCTTGTCGAGAACTTATAATTTGGAAAACTTCTCGAAACCTGTCTTGACATCTCGACTTCGCTCGATGTGACAGTTACGAAAGGCTTACTTCTTTTCACTACGAAGTGACGTAAAATTATCTTGTAAACAATAATTCGCGGTATTTAGTCAACGTCCATAATTCATTATCAACCATTAACTCTAATTTATCTGCGTGGTAACGAATTTCGTCAAAATACGGTTTTACGTTATCGCAATAAGCATGTGCCATTTTCTCAACAGAATCTAATGAATTTGCCTCTTTACGAGCATCCATCATTGCGTGTAATTTTGCGTTTAATTCGTTCACGTGCATTGACGTTTTCTTTAAAATCAAAATTTGTTCTGCAGCTAATTCTTCATAACTGTCGCCAAAAATATCTTTTAAACCTTTAATGTTTTCAATTAATAAGTTTTGATATTTAAACGCTGTAGGAATAATGTGGTTACGAACGATATCACCTAAAACACGACCTTCGATTTGAACTTTCTTGATATAATCTTCCAATTCAATTTCGTAGCGCGATTCTACTTCGGTATGATTCATTACGTTTAATTCAGCAAATAAATCGAAAGCTTTTTTAGAAACTTTTGCCTTTAATGCAGCCGGAGTTGTTTTGTGGTTCGATAATCCGCGACGAGCCGCTTCTTCTTCCCATTCTTTGCTGTATCCGTCACCTTCAAACAAAATGTCTTTGGTTTCTTTGATGTATTCGCGTAAAACGTTGAAGATAGCTTCGTCTTTTTTCAATCCGTCTTTTTCCACCAAAGCTTCCACTTCTTTTCTAAAATCGATCAACTGTTTTGCAACGATCGAGTTTAAAGTGGTCATTGAAGTAGCGCAGTTAGCTGTAGATCCAACAGCACGGAATTCAAATTTATTTCCTGTGAACGCGAATGGCGATGTACGGTTACGATCGGTATTATCTAACAAAACGTCTGGAATTTTACCAACTACGTTTAATTTTAAATCGGTTTTCTCTTCAGGAGATAATTTTCCAGTCGATACACCTTCTAATTCTTCCAACACTTTAGTCAATTGCTGACCAATGAAGATTGATATAATTGCAGGCGGTGCTTCGTTTGCTCCTAAACGGTGATCGTTTGATGCCGATGCGATTGATGCGCGCAATAATTCTTCGTAAGTTGAAACCGCTTTAATGGTATTGATAAAGAAGGTTAAAAACTGTAAGTTGCTGTTTGGTGTTTTGCCCGGTGCTAATAAATTGATACCAGTATCGGTAGCTAAAGACCAGTTGTTGTGTTTACCCGAACCGTTTACGCCTTTAAATGGTTTTTCGTGGAATAACACTTTAAAGTGGTGACGCTCGCCAACTTTTTGCATTACATCCATTAATAAGGAGTTGTGATCTACCGCTAAATTGGTTTCTTCAAAAATCGGAGCTAATTCAAACTGATTTGGAGCAACTTCGTTATGACGCGTTTTTACCGGAATTCCCAACAACATACATTCGTTTTCTAAATCGCGCATGTAGTTTAAAACTCTTGTTGGGATCGATCCAAAATAATGATCTTCTAATTGCTGACCTTTAGCCGAAACGTGACCTAATAATGTTCTACCAGTTTGTAAAATATCAGGGCGCGATGCTGCTAATGCATCATCAATTAAGAAATATTCTTGTTCCCAACCTAAAGTCGGAGTTACTTTTTTAACGTTTTTGTCGAAGAATTTAGCAACTTCAGTCGCAGCTTCATCAATTGCAGACAAGGCTCTTAATAAAGGTGCTTTGTTATCTAATGCTTCACCTGTGTAAGATACAAATACGGTTGGAATACATAACGTTGTTCCAAAAATAAATGCTGGTGATGTTGGATCCCAAGCGGTATAACCACGAGCTTCAAATGTATTTCTGATTCCTCCGTTTGGAAAAGATGATGCATCAGGCTCTTGTTGAACCAATTGCGAACCACCAAATTTTTCTACCGGATCTGAACCATCAAAAGACGTTTCAAAAAAGGCATCGTGTTTCTCTGCAGTAGTTCCTGTTAAAGGCTGAAACCAGTGTGTGTAATGTGTTACACCTTTAGTCATTGCCCATTCTTTCATACCTAAAGCAATGTAATCTGCCATTCTACGATCAATTTTTGTACCGTGATCCATTGCAGAACGCACTGCTTTGTATGCTTCTGGAGTTAAGTGTTGGCGCATTGATTTGTCATTGAAAACATTGCTACCAAAAATTTCTGATTTTTTACCAATTTCAGAAACCGCAACCGGCGGACGGTTGCTTGCTGCTTTTAAAGCTTCGAAACGAAAAGTTGCCATATTTTTTGTATTGTGTAGTTATACCATGCAAAATTAAATAAAAAATTGATTCAAAATAAAAACACCCCCTAAATTTTAGGGGGTGTTTTTAAAAACATTTAATTATTTTTTTATTTGTAGTGTTTTTATTGGGGCATTTTCTAAACCTAATGCTGAAATTGTAACATTGTAGTCGCTAAAGTTCATTTTTTGTTGGAAACCACCTGGTACTACAACTACTCTGAAAGTTTGACGGTAAACAAAGTCGTTATATTCAGCATTTGTCAAATCATTTATTGGGAAATTAGCCGAAAAATATACTTTTACATCGTAACGTGTAAAGTCATAATCGTATTTTACCATATCGTTTCCTCCTAAATTGTATGAAACAGGCACCAACGTCCAAGAATTACCTTGCCATCTATAAACTAAAACATTATCACTATCAAAAATAGGAGTAGTAAAGTTCCAAGTTGCAGAATAAGTGTAAGCGTCTTCTTGAGTACTTAAAGTTTCATTTGTTAGTTCAAAAACCTGTGAGTACCCTTCATAATAGTTCTCATCATAATACTCTTCAATAGTACAGCTTTGTAAAGCTGTTAAACCTATGAATGCTGTTAAAAGTAGTGCTATCTTTTTCATGATGTATTGTTGTTAAATGTTAAAATATCTTTTATATTAATCTTCATTTCATTAATCGTGCCAAAAATGTATCGCTCTTAATATTTTTGTAAATTTGGTATAAATTTTAATAAATAATGAAAAACATATTCTTTAAAGGTCAGGTTTTATGGAGCATGATTGATGCAAACCGACATTTACGTCATTCTGCTTACAGCGATTTATGCACACAAGCTCGTAACAATTTAATGATTCACATAGGTTTATCGGTTAACGAATGTGCAAAATACGGTATTGCACCGATTCTTTTTAGGGAAGAAACTATTTTTCACAGAGAAATTAAAATGGATGAAGAAATTTCTGTGGCTGTTGAAATGACTAAACATACCATTGCAAATAATCGCTTTTCGATCACTCATTTTGTTTATAAGGCCGATGGTACCAAAAGCGCAACGGTTAATGTAGATGGAGCCTGGTTTGATTTACAAACCCGAAAGCTAACAACATTACCTGAAAACATTGTTGAATTGGTTAATAGAATTCCTAAAAGCGAAAATTATATAGAGGAATAAAAAAATCGAACATTACGTTCGATTTTTTTATCATTTATTCCGCTAAATGTTTCATGAAAACTTCTATTACTTCATCTTCTGTTCCATCGCCGTTTACATCTATCATACGTTTTAGTTTTAACTGATCTGCAGACTTTTCAACAATTTCTCCACCTTGAAAAAAGTTAGATCCGTGAAATTTCAATTCATTGTTTATAACTGTATATGATCCGTAAAACTTTTGTGACTGGCACGGTGGTGGCGGTGTTGTCTTTGCTTCTGTATCACTTTCTGTATAATCTACAATTTCAAACGAATTAAATTCGTTTAATTGCAAATAATCTTTCCCGCATTGAGGATTCCCTTCATAAGGTCTGCTTTCACCATTAATAATCACACCTTGCGGATACCATTTTCCTACCAAAACATCAACCTGATTGTCGTCATCGTTACATCCAACAAATGCCAATGCTAAAAATAAAGTAACAATAATTTTTTTCATATTTTTCTAAATTGAAACTCCTAAATAATTGCTTGGAGTTATTTGTTTTAATTCGTTCTTAACCTCAACAGAAACATTCAATGTATCGATAAAAGCGTGAATCGATTTTTGATTGATTACATCGTTTGTTCTGGTTAAATCTTTCAAAGCTTCGTAAGGATTTGGGTATGCTTCGCGACGCAAAATCGTCTGAATTGCTTCTGCAACAACTGCCCAATTGTTTTCTAAATCGTCTGCAAACTTGGTTTCGTTCAACAATAGCTTGTTTAACCCTTTTAAAGTAGCTTCAAACGCAATGATTGTATGACCAAACGGAACGCCAATGTTTCTTAAAACTGTGCTATCGGTTAAATCGCGCTGTAAACGAGAAATAGGTAATTTTGACGCCAAATGTTCAAAAATAGCATTTGCAATACCTAAGTTTCCTTCAGAATTTTCAAAATCGATTGGGTTCACTTTGTGTGGCATTGCAGATGACCCTACTTCGCCAGCCTTGATTTTCTGTTTGAAATATTCCATTGAAACATACGTCCAAACATCGCGGTCTAAATCAATAATAATATTGTTAATGCGTTTTAAAGCATCGCAGAAAGCAGCAAAATGATCGTAATGTTCAATTTGTGTGGTTGGGAACGAATGTTTCAATCCTAAAACACCTTCAACGAAATTTTCACCGAAAGCCTGCCAATCGTTTTGTGGATAAGCAATTTTATGTGCATTGAAATTTCCGGTAGCTCCACCAAATTTAGCAGCAAACGGAATGTTGTTCAACAAACGTAACTGTTCTTCTAAGCGAACAACAAAAACCAAAATTTCTTTTCCTAAACGCGTTGGCGATGCTGGTTGTCCGTGTGTACGTGCCAACATTGGAATATCTTTCCATTCAACACTTAACTCTTTTAACTTGTTAACCAATTGGATAAAAGTTGGCATGTACACTTTTTCGAACGCATGTTTGGTTGATAAAGGTATCGCCGTGTTGTTGATGTCTTGAGAGGTTAATCCAAAATGGATAAACTCTTTAAATTCTTGTAAGCCTAATTGGTCAAATTTATGTTTTATGAAATATTCAACAGCCTTAACATCGTGATTTGTTGTTTTTTCGGTGTTTTTGATCCAAAGTGCATCTTCTGTAGAAAAATCGTTATAAATTTTTCGTAATTCAGAAAACAAATCTTTAGATACATTTGCAACCTGCGGCAATGGCAATTCGCACAAAGCAATAAAATATTCAATTTCTACTAAAACGCGATATTTTATAAGGGCTTCTTCCGAAAAATAATCTGCTAATGGAGCTGTTTTTGATCTATATCTTCCATCGATCGGAGAAATAGCATTTAATTCTGTTAACATAAATATTTCCAATATTTTTTAAAGAAACAAATATACTGCGTATTTACAGTTTAAAAAAACTTATTTTATTTTGAATTTAAAATCGAAAGTTTTAGAGTACAAATATCAATTACCTCTTAGTAAGTAAATAACACTACTTTATCAAATATTTATTATTGACGAAGTTTTGTATATTTGATATTGAACATTTTTAATGAACTAAAATATTGAGGGGAATGTTTTTAAAAAAGATAAAAATCGTAAGCATTACTATTCTGTTATGTTTAACAACATATTTTATTATAACGTGTTTTAATATTACTAATTATTCCAAGAAAGATGAAACTCAAAAAGCTGATGTAGGTATTGTTTTAGGAGCAGGAATTTGGAACGATGAACCTTCTCCGGTTTTCAGAGAGCGAATTAATCACAGTATTGCTTTATATAAAGATGGGTATATTAAGAAAATAATTTTTACCGGTGGAAAAGCAGATGGTAAGAGATTTTCGGAATCTTATGTTGCAAGAAAATATGCCGAAAAACTGGGAGTTAATTCTAAAGATATTTTTATTGAAGAAAAATCAAAAATCACTCAAGAAAATCTAAAATTTGCGAGCGTTATTATGATAGAAAATAATTTAACAGAAGCTTTATTGATTAGTGATCCTTTACATATGAAAAGAGCTGTTTTAATAGCAAAAGATTTTAATATTAGCGCACACACATCTCCTACAAAAACCAGCCAATACAAATCAACAAACAAAAAATTAACCTTTTTAATGAGAGAAAGTTTTTTCTATATAACATATCAGATTTATAGAATATTCTATTGAAAATTGAAAACAAAACAATATTTCATTATTAAAAAATAAAAAAACGTCCCAATATTGGGACGTTTTCTTCTTTATGATCTACTCCATTCTAAAATTGAGTTTCTGTTCATTTTTACATAATCTTCGTTTCCTGCTTTTTCTGAAGCTTCTAACGATTTCTTAGCTGTTTCTACCGCACCTTTTTTATCGCCGTTTGCTGCCTGAATTAATGATTTTTGACGCAACATATAAAAAGGAGCTTCGCCGTTTTGCATTGTTATTGATTTGTTAACGTATTCTAGCGCTTTTTTAACGTCGGTATTCGATGTAAACAAATAAACACCTGCTGCATAATAATCTGTAGCTTTAGAGTTTTCGTTAATGTTCGAATTAATGCTTTCCATTGCTATTTTGTGCGTTGGCACTTTAAACGGAACGTGAACTATTGTTTTTTCCCATGAAATATCAAAAGTTCCTTGCTCGTTGTTTTGTGGTGTAACATTAATTGTAAAATACTCCACATCTTTATTTAATGTTTCTGGTTTTACAGATGTTTTTACAACTACATCGCTATCGTTCCATTTTTGAGGTAATCCCCAGTTATCAGTTGTTTTGTAGATAATTACATCCCAAGATTCTGCCTTTGGCAAGGTATATAATGCATATTTTCCAGCAGGTAAATTTTTACCGTTTATTTCAATATCTGTATCAATTTCAATAACAGTATTCTGATTTGCACCTGTTCTCCACATTTTTCCGTAAGGAACTAAATCTCCAAAAACCAAACGACCTTTTTTAGCCGGACGGAAATAATCTACACTAACATTTGTTAAACCAACTGTTTGATCGATTTCTGATTTTAAACTTGCCTGTGGCGTTTTAATTTGTGCATTTACCTGTGTTGCCACAAATAACGTTGCTGCTATTAGTAATTTTCTCATTTTTTAAATTTATTTTGAATAATTTGTTACTCCTTCTTTTAACCAATCTTCGTATTCTGAAACTTCCGGCGTATAACCTACCGGCGTGTTTAACGAATTTCCTTCATTATCTAAAACAATATAATAAGGTTGTGCATTTGCCTGATATTTTTCTATCTGGAAATCACTCCACTTATTACCTACTGTTTTTATTTTCTTGCCCGTTGTTTTAGAAACATATTGTTCTGCTTCTGGCAACTCTTTCTTCTCATCAACGTATAAAGATATTAAAACTAAGTCGTTGTTTAAAATATTTAACACATTGGTTTCAGACCAAACGTTTTCTTCCATCTTACGACAATTAACACACGCATGTCCTGTAAAATCTAGTAAAACCGGTTTGTTGATCTCTTTTGCGTAAGCCATACCTTTGTCATAATCTGTAAAAGTAATGATTCCCTGCGGACCTTCTTTTGCACCCTCTGGAATTTCACTTAAAGAAGATGTTCCTCCTTTAGAATTTCCTACACCATACGGACTTTCAGAATAAGTCATTGGTGGTGGAAAACCTGAGATTAATTTTAATGGCGCTCCCCATAATCCCGGAACTAAATAAATTGTAAATGTTGATACCAACAATGCCATAAATAATCTACCTACCGATATTTTATCTAATTTAGAATCGTGTGGTAACTGAATTTTTCCGAACAAATAAATTGCCCATGCAGCAAAAATAGCTATCCATATTGCTAAGAATACTTCGCGCTCTATCCAATGTTTCTGTAAAACCAAATCTGCATTCGATAAGAATTTGAAAGCTAAAGCTAATTCTAAAAATCCTAGTGAAACCTTTACAGTATTCATCCATCCACCAGAACGCGGCATAGAATTTAACCACCCTGGGAACATTGCAAACAACATAAATGGTAATGCCAATG
Source organism: uncultured Myroides sp. (assembly GCA_913777665.1). Classification (GTDB taxonomy): domain Bacteria; phylum Bacteroidota; class Bacteroidia; order Flavobacteriales; family Flavobacteriaceae; genus Flavobacterium. Next base: position 17,282 of record CAJYTF010000055.1, on the reverse strand, counting down.
CCAATGAAAAACCAAACATACCAATTAACGGAGCTGTTCCGCCTTTAGAAGCTGCTTCTACCAATAATGTTCCAACAATTGGACCTGTACATGAAAATGATACAATTGCCAATGCCAATGCCATGAAAAAAATACCGATCATACCTCCACGATCAGCCTGCTTATCAACTTTATTTGCCCATGAATTTGGAAGCATAATTTCGAACGCTCCTAAAAACGATGAAGCAAAAACAACTAATAAGGTAAAGAAAATAACATTAAACCAAACGTTTGTTGACAATGCATTTAACGCATCGGCACCAAAAATTTTGGTTACAATTAACCCTAACAATACATAAATAATAATGATCGATAAACCATAAATAACTGCATTTTTGATTCCTTTAGCACGTGATTTGCTTTGTTTGGTAAAAAAACTTACCGTCATTGGAATCATTGGGAATACACATGGAGTTAACAATGCTGCGAAACCCGAGAAAAATGCAATGATAAAAATCGACCATAAACCTTTTTTTTCTGACTTATCGGTCGATGGATTTTCTGTTACCGGTTTTGCTTTAGCTGTATCATTGCTTGCTGGTGTAGCTGCAAGATCTTCAAAATTTTGAACTTCCTTTGACGTAACCGTTGCTAAATCGAACACGAAATACTTGTTTTGCTGAATACACATTTCAATACAAGCTTGATAAGAAAGCTCTATCTGAATGTTTTTTACATCAGGGTTTGTAATTTTTATGTTGTGAGTAAAATGTGCTTCTTTCGCAAAATAATATTCATCTACACCAAAAATATCATTGAATTTTTTAGTGTATTCACTCTCTTTTGCTTTGCCTTGTGGTTCGTAGTTTCCTTCGGCATTGTTGTAGATAAATTCTAAAGGAAGTGGTCCGCCTTCTGGCGTAAACTGCGAATACATGTGCCATTCGCCTTCAATTGTAGCATCAAATTTAAGCTGATACTCTGTATCTGAAATTTTTTCGATACTCGATTTCCATTTTACAGGATCCTGCACCTGTGAAAACCCCAAACTGGTTACGAATAAAACCAGCGCTGTGAGTAAATTTCTCATTGGTTTAAAGTTATTTTATAGTTTTGTTGATTGTTACTTGTTATTTTAAAACGATCATCGGCACGCATACCCACAATCCAGATTATTTTTCCGTCTCCATTTTCTAAAATCCACATATTATCTTTTTGAATTTTAGATAGTTTTTCGTCTTTAAAAAACTTTGATACTTTCTTTATTCCATTCATTCCAAAAGGCTGAAAATAATCACCCGTTTGTTTTCGTCTTAATTTCAAAGGCCATTTTAAAAGATTCGAATTTACGAAAATAGTACATTTATCCGAGTTAAATCCTTCCTTTTCTACTTCTGATATATTCATAAAAATAGGAATATTTAAAACATCATCTTTGCTTTTAATGTAAAAAATATTGTTTGATACAGATTTTTCTTCAAAAACAATTAGTTTTTTCCGATCTTTCAAAATCTTATATTGATCATTTTTTAACACTTTGCCGGCTTCTGATGAACATATCTTTTCAATTTCATCCGCAGAAGTAAAACCATATCTCTTTAAAACCTGTAACAAATAGTGTTTATTATTGTTGAAATTCTGCGTTTTTTCTAAATTTATTTCCAGTTGATCTTCATTTATCTGCACACATTCATTCTCGAAAAAAGTAACTGCATCGTTTGCTAAAAGTTGTGTTTGTTTTAAATGTTGAAGTGTATTTTTAAACGATTTTAAAAATTCTGTATTTTCTTCTATTAAAACCGGAAGCACCAAATGACGCATTTTGTTTCGAAGATATTTCGTTGTAGCGTTTGATTGATCTTCCCTCCACTCTATTCCATTTTCATTCGCATAATTAAGAATCTGTTCTCGAGAAAAAATCAAAAGTGGTCGAATAATATTTTCGTTTTTTTCGGGAATTCCAACCAAACCGTCAATTCCAGTTCCGCGTGTAAAATTGATTAAAAACGTTTCTGCTTGATCGTCTAAATGATGTGCCGTTGCAATAAACTGATAATTATTATCGGCACAAATCTGCTTAAACCAATTGTAACGTAATTCACGAGCTGCAATTTGAATAGAGACTTTTCTGCTTTCAACAATCTGCATGGTATCAAATCGTTCTACAAAAAAAGGAATGTTATGCTTTTTACAAAAATCTGTAACCAGTTTTTCATCTAAATCACTTTCTGAACCACGCAACTGAAAATTACAATGCGCAACAGCAAAATTTAATTTTAAAACATGATACAAATGCAACAACACCATACTGTCCACACCTCCGCTTACTGCAAGCAAAGTTTTTCCGCTAAAAGACTCGGGAAATTTTTGAGCGATATGTTGTTTGAATTGATTTAACATTGCTGTAAAACTTTTTGCATTGCCTGTGCTTTCAACAAACATTCGTTATATTCATCGGTAGCATTTGCATTGATTGTAACGGCGCTACCCACACTGAACGATGCGTATTTATTTTCCTGATTATACAAAATTGTGCGAATCACCACGTTAAAATCGAAATTATTATCAGGCGAAAAATAACCAATAGCACCGCTGTATAGCCCGCGTTTTGTTTTTTCGACTTCTTCGATAATTTTCATTGCCGATAATTTTGGAGCGCCTGTCATACTTCCCATTGGAAAGGTTGATTTGATGATATCGACCGGTTTTTGATCTGCTGAAACTTCTGAAACAACGGTGGAAATCATTTGATGAACTTGTTTAAAAGTGTAAATCCCAAACAATTCTTCGACTTCAACAGATGCTTTTGTTGCGGTTTTAGATAAATCGTTACGAACCAAATCTACAATCATCACATTTTCTGATTGTTCTTTTTTATTTTCTGCTAAATTTTGTTTTAAAAGTAGATCTTCTTCTTCATTAATTCCGCGTTTCGCAGTTCCTTTAATGGGTTGCGAAATTATTTTTAAACCTTCTTTTTTAAGATATCGTTCAGGCGATGCACTTAAAACAAAATGTTTATTGAATTTAGCAAAACACGCAAAAGGCGGTTCGGAAATTTCGTTTAATTTCCAAAACAAATCATTGGAATTCAGCTGCGCGTTTTCTGCAAAAAATTCCATGCAATAATTGGCTTCATAAATATCGCCACGTTGAATGTGACTGATTACTTTTTGAAATCCAGTTTCGTATTCATTAAACGTTAATTTGCTTTCTATGTTGACTTTTTCCTGTTGATCCGACTCAATTATTTCGGTTGAAATTATCTGCTGGAAATCATCATCCATTTCATCATCACACATTCCCAAATATTCAAATCGAACCAAATCATCTTCGAAAAAAATAAGTTTCTTTGGTTGAAAAAACAATAAATCGGGAAAGTTCAGTCCATCAGAATTATTTGATTCTAATCGTTCCACAACGTTTTTTAAATCGTACGTTAAATAACCAAAAAGCCAATCGTTGGTATTGTTCTGATATTCTTTTAGATTGTCGAAAGCATTAAAATAATCGGTTTGCAGCAGCGTAAAAGCATCAAAAGCCAAAACAGCTTGGAGTGTGCTGTATTTGGCTTTGTAATTGTTCGATTCTAAAAAAACTACCTCGCGAAACTGTTGCGCCCACTGAAGCATCTGCTTTTTAAAACCGGAAATATTTTCTACTTGATACGTTTTTGAAAACCGTTGCATTAACTTTTTAAAATTCTGTTTAGTTTTTGTTCGATTTCCTGTAAGAAATCTTTATTTGTAATTTCTTGTGCTTCTTTGTTGAAATTTTCTGAAAAAGATGAAAATGCATAACTTTCGTAAAATTCGCAGCCAAAACGTTCGATCATCTTTTGCAAACTTTCGTTCGCACCTAAACCACCACGTTTTCCGTTTGATGTACTTAAAATAAAAACCTTTTTCCCTTGCAAAAAACTTTTATCGGCACGTGACAACCAATCAATTATATTTTTAAAAAACGCTGATAAATTGCCGTTGTGTTCGTTTGTGGTAATGAAAATATGTTCGAAAGCATCGATTTGATCTTTTAAAGAAATAATTCCCTTTGGCGATTTAATTTCGCGTTCTAAATCTTCACTAAATAATGGAATATCTAATGTTTTAAGATCAACAAATGTATGAGTTACATTCAGTTCTTTTAAAACAGCTTTGGTTAACTGTTCGTTGATTGATTTTGATGAATTGCTTCCAACAAATACCAGCATAATTCTTTTAGTATTTAATTTCTAAATTCAGTTGTCTGTTTTCTTTGGCTGCGGTTTTATCCATTGCTGTACCAACCGTTACGCCAATTGCCACGCCAATAGGTAAACCTATAGCAAACAAACCAGGTTTTCCTAAAAGTACGCCTGCAAGAACACCTAATGGCATGCCAAAAACGGTCATTCCGAGTGCCAACCAAAGTGTTCTGTAATAATTTTTAGGAACTAACTTTAATTCTTTTTCCAGTAACCTTAAAATTGCCGTTTGCTTTTTCTTTATTACTTTTCTTAAATCGTTAGTTGTTAAAGAATTTGAGGTATTAATTTCTTCAACCTCCTTGTTGATTGTTTCAACAATAGCATCAGGCAATTCTCTTTTTCTTAATTCACTTAAAAGAATATCAAACTGATTGTAAAGCTGACTTAATCTAATATCGCTTTCTAAATTTACTCCTCTTAATTTAATTATGGTCATAATTAATCTTCTTCTTCAACAATTTCGTGGTTGCTTGAATAGTTTCGCCAACGATCAATAGCCTGAACCATATCGTCTGGTAAATCGGTTTCAAAACGCATGAACTCTTTCTTAATCGGATGCATAAACCCAAGCGTTTTGGCATGCAAAGCTTGTCGCGGCAATACTTTAAACGTGTTTTCTACAAACTGTTTGTATTTGGTAAAGGTTGTTCCCTTTAAAATTTTCTCACCACCATAACGTTCATCATTAAACAACGTATGCCCGATTGCTTTCATGTGTACGCGAATTTGGTGCGTTCTACCCGTTTCTAATCTGCACGAAACCAAAGTTACATATCCCAAACGTTCTATAACCTTATAATGTGTAACTGCATATTTTGCTCCGGTTGAATCATCTGGGAACGAAGCCATTTGCATACGATCTACCTTGTGGCGACCAATATAGCTTTCTATTGTACCTTCGTTTTCTTCTATATTTCCCCAAACAATGGCAATATATTCGCGTTCGGTTGATTTTTCGGCAAACTGTTTTTGCAATTCGCTCATGGTCCAATCGGTCTTTGCAATAACCAATAATCCAGTGGTATCTTTGTCAATTCTATGCACCAAACCAGGGCGTTCTGAACTGTTTAACGGCAAATTTTCGAAATGATACGCCAACGCGTTTACCAAAGTTCCGGTGTAATTTCCGTGACCGGGATGCACCACCAAACCTGCAGGCTTATTTATTACAAGCAAATCATCATCTTCATAAACAATATCCAACGGAATATTTTCCGGAATGATAATGTTTTCAAACGGTGGCTGCTCCATTAAAACGCGTACCACATCGTTTGCTTTTACTTTATGATTTGATTTTACAGGAACATCGTTCACAAAAATATTTCCGTTATCTGCTGCTTTCTGAATTTTGTTTCGAGTTGCATTTTCAACCAGATTCATCAGAAATTTATCAACACGCAACGGCGCCTGACCTTTACCAGCTTCAAAACGATAATGTTCGTATAATTCGTCTTCTATTAAATTGTTATCTTCTGTCATTCATTAAAAAATTGAATCGATTTCGGGTGCAGTATCTTCATACATCTCCCCTAAAGAATCAGGTTCTGGCGTGTATCCTAACATACCATCGCCTAAGATTAAATCGATTTTTGAATTTTTAAGTACTTTATCACCTGCGCGTAAAATTCTACCATCTTGTTCAATTCGTAAAACAACATCTTTGGCAAAATCTGGTTCGTATTTAATTTGTCCTTTAACCAAACCTAACGATTCTAAAATAGCTGTAGAATGGCGCAATGTTCGTCCGTCTAAATTAGGTAAACGTACCGATGAGTATCCTTTAGCATTAATCTTTACATAAATTTTACGTCCTTGCTTAACTAAATCATTCGCTTTGGGATCTTGTTCTGAAATAGTTAGTGGCGGAAACTTTGGATTGTAATCAATTGTATCGATAATAATAATCTCGAAACCATTATCGGCAACAGCGTTCATAGCTTTTTCAACCTTCATTTTGGTTAAATCGGGTACCGAAATTTCTTTTCCGTGACGTGTATAAATATTTAAAAACTGTAAACTACCAAAAATTAGTAAACCAATAATTACTACTGCCCCAATTAACGAGAAAATAAATTGCTTACTTTTTATAAATGATGTAAAACCCATAGAGTTATTTATTTTAGTAAAGTTATCAATTATGTTACGTGTATTTTTATAAATTTGTTTTAAAGTAAACCAAATACAGCTTACAAAAATAAAATATAAAAATACATTATTAAATGAAAAACGTAGCAATTATTATGGGAGGATATTCTAGCGAATATAAAATATCCTTAAAAAGCGGCGAAGTTGTTTATAATCATTTAGATAGCACTAAATATAATTTATATAAAATACACATTTTAACAGAAGGTTGGTTTTATGTTGATGAACAAAATAACCGCTTTGTTGTTGATAAAAACGATTTTTCGGTAACGGTTAACAACCAGAAAATTCAATTCGACGTTGTTTTTAATGCCATTCACGGAACACCGGGCGAAGACGGATTAATACAGGCTTATTTAAAGCTGTTGAATATTCCGCAAACGTCTTGCAATTACTATCAGTCGGCACTTACGTTTAATAAGCGCGATATGCTTTCGGTTTTAAAACCTTACGGAATTAAAACGGCTATTTCGTACTATTTGAATAAAGGCGATGCTATTGCAGAAGATCAGATTATTCAGCGTGTTGGATTGCCTTGTTTCGTAAAACCGAATAAATCAGGTTCAAGTTTTGGAATTTCAATGGTTAAAGACAGCGAACAATTATTGCCTGCGATTGAAAAAGCGTATGCCGAAGACGATGAAATTATTATTGAAAGTTATTTAAAAGGAACAGAAGTTTCGGTTGGTGTGATTAAATATCAAAATGATACAATTGTTCTGCCTATAACCGAAATTGTTTCTGAAAACGATTTTTTTGATTACGAAGCGAAATATGAAGGAAAATCGAGCGAGATTACTCCTGCAAGAATATCCGATGAAGAAAAAGCAAAAGTTGAAGATGTTGCGAAACGTATTTACACCATTTTAAAAATGGATGGCTTTTCTCGATCTGAATTTATCTTGGTAAGCGGTGAACCATTTTTATTGGAGATGAATACCGTTCCTGGTTTAACTACCGAAAGTATTTTACCACAACAGGCACGCGAAGCAGGAATTTCGTTAAACCAATTGTTTGACAATGCTATTGAATTAGCTTTAACCAGAACACATTTTTAATGAAAAAAGCTGTTTTTCCAGGTTCGTTTGATCCCATAACCAACGGACACGTAGATGTTATTACCCGAGCTTTGCCTTTGTTCGATGAAATTATTATTGCCATTGGTACAAATGCCGAGAAAAAATATATGTTTAGTTTAGAAGAACGCAAACGTTTTATTGAAGAAACTTTTGCCAACGAACCTAAAGTTAAGGTTGATCTTTACCAAGGCTTGACCATTGATTACTGCAAAGAACAAAAAGCCGATTTTTTATTGCGCGGTTTACGTAACCCTGCCGATTTTGAATTTGAAAAAGCCATTGCACATGCCAACCGATTGGTTTCGGGTATTGAAACGGTTTTCTTACTAACAGCTGTAGATACATCGTTTATCAGCTCAAGCATTGTGCGCGATTTTATCCGTAATAATGGTGATTACAGCTTGTTGGTTCCTAAGGCGGTTAGGAAATAATCACTTTACAAAAAATTATAATTGTAGATAAGACCGCACAGGTTTTTGAAACCTGTGCGGTCTGAAAATATTTTAAATAAATACAAAAAAAGCGATGACTATAAATCATCGCTTTTTTATTATATGGAAAAAGAAATTATCCTAAAACTTCTTTTACTTTTTTACCAATTTCTGCTGGAGAATCAACAACGTGGATACCACTTTCTCTCATGATGCGTTTTTTAGCTTCTGCTGTATCATCAGCACCACCAACAATTGCACCTGCGTGACCCATTGTACGACCTTTAGGAGCTGTTTCACCTGCGATGAATCCAATAACCGGTTTTTTGTTTCCGTTTTCTTTAATCCAACGTGCAGCGTCTGCTTCTAACTGTCCACCAATTTCACCAATCATAATGATTGCTTCTGTTTCCGGATCGTTCATTAATAATTCAACCGCTTCTTTAGTTGTTGTTCCAATAATTGGATCTCCACCAATACCAATAGCTGTTGTAATACCTAAACCTTGTTTTACAACTTGGTCTGCAGCTTCGTATGTTAAAGTTCCTGATTTAGAAACGATACCTACTGTTCCCTTTTTGAAAACAAAACCTGGCATGATACCAACTTTAGCTTCACCCGGAGTAATCACCCCTGGACAGTTAGGACCAACTAAACGACAATTTCCTTTGTTTTTTACATAATTGTATGCAGTAACCATTTCTGCAACAGGAATACCTTCTGTAATACAAATAATTACTTTAATACCTGCCTCGGCAGCTTCCATAATCGCATCTGCAGCAAATGCTGGTGGTACGAAAATAATCGATGTATCTGCACCTGCTTTTTCAACAGCATCTTTTACCGTGTTAAATACAGGACGATCTAAATGCATAGTTCCGCCTTTACCAGGAGTAACACCACCTACAACGTTTGTACCGTATTCAATCATTTGAGAGGCGTGGAACGTTCCTTCGCTTCCTGTAAATCCTTGAACTATTATCTTAGAATCTTTGTTTACTAATACACTCATGATTTTATAATTATCGTTTTTTGAATTATTTTACAAAAATAAGGGTTAATGAATAATATTAAAATTTTTTACTTTAATTTTTTATTAATTTGAAAGTTGGCTCATTTGAACGCCTTTAAAAAGCTTGCCGTCTTTAACTTCCCAAACTACAAAAAAGGTAGCTAAAACAAGTTCTTCTTCAGGGTTTTCAAATGTTCTAACATAATAAGTATAACGAATCATTACTTTATCGTCGTCACTCATTATATCATGGATTTGTGCGCGCAGATCAAAATACGAATGCTTTAAATCTTTAGAAAGTGCCAAAAGATCGGTATGTTCTAAAAACAAATGTCCTTTAGAGCTGTGCCATTCCAGCTGAATATCTTCATGAAAAACCTCTAAACAATAGGTTTTGTTTAAGATACCTGCCGATTCATAAAAATTTCTGACTATTTCTAACGCACTTTCCATTGTTACCTACTTTACTAAATTTTTAACTTTTGCAACGTGCTTATAATATTCGCGGGCTTCTTCTGCCGGTGCACCAAAATAAATTTTATTACCTGCAAGACTTTTAGAAACGCCTGATTTTGCCATAATTACAGCTTTTTCGCCTATGGTTATACCACTTGTTGTACCTACTTGTCCCCATAAAGTTACGTGATTTTCTATAACCACACAACCCGCAATACCACATTGTGCTGCAATTAAGCACATTTCGCCAATAACAGTATCATGCCCAATGTGTACCTGATTATCAATTTTAGCTCCTTTTTTAATGCGGGTTTCTCCGGTTACTCCACGATCAATCGTACATAAAGCTCCAAGCGTAACATCGTCTTCAATCACAACAGAACCGCAAGAAATCAACGGATCAAAAAAATCAGCTCTTTTTTTATAGTAAAAAGCATCGGCTCCTAAAACCGTCCCTGCATGAATCACAACATTATCACCAATTATGGTATGATCGTTCAAAACAACATTTGCATGAATGATACAGTTTTTACCAATTTTAACGTGGTTACCAACAAAAACATTTGGTTGGATGATTGTTCCCTCACCTATTTGAGCTGTTTCTGCTATGGCATTTGATGAAGCTTGAAACGGACGAAAATAGGTTGACAATTTATTAAAATCGCGAAAAGGATCATCGGAAATCAATAATGCTTTTCCTTCTGGGCATTCAACATCTTTATTAATTAAGATAATTGTTGCGTTTGAATTTAATGCTTTGTCGTAATACTTTGGGTGATCTACAAAAACGATTTCACCGGCTTGTACCACATGAATTTCGTTCATCCCTAAAACAGGAAAATCGGGAGCCCCCACAAAGGAACACCCAATTATTTCTGCTATATTTTCTAAATGATACGTTTTAGGAAATCTCATTTACAAATTATTCTTTAATACGTTCGATATAACTTCCTGAAGCTGTATCAATTTTAATTTTATCGCCTTCGTTAATAAACAAAGGTACGTTAACTTGCGCACCGGTTTCTACCGTAGCAGGTTTTGTAGCGTTTGTTGCCGTATTACCTTTAACACCAGGCTCTGTATAAGTTACTTCTAAAACGATAGATGCTGGCATATCTACAGATAAAGGAGATTCTGTTTCTGCATTAATCTGAACCATTACGTTTGTTCCTTCTTTTAATAATTCCGGAGCATCTAAAATGTTTTTTTCTAACGTAATTTGTTCAAACGTTTCGTTATTCATAAAATGATAATCGTTTCCTTCGTTGTACAGATACTGAAAAGTATGAGTTTCTACACGAACAACATCGATTTTATGACCTGCCGAAAAAGTATTGTCTAATGTTTTACCAGAAGTTACACTTTTTAATTTTGTTCTTACAAACGCAGGGCCTTTACCTGGTTTTACATGCAGGAATTCTACAATTTTATAAATATCGTTGTTAAATTTAATACATAAACCGTTTCTAATGTCTGATGTACTTGCCATAAATTATGCTTTTATTTTTTTATTTATTAATAAATTCCGGTATAACCTTTCATGATACCGCGGGTTGAATTACGCACAAACTGAATAATTTCGTCACGTTCAGGAGTTGCTTCCATCTCGGTTTCTAAAATTTCGATTGCTTGCGAATTATTGTAATTCTTTTGATACAATACGCGGTAAATATTTTGTATTTCTTTTATTTTTTCTGAATCGATTCCTCTTCTTCTCAAACCTACAGAATTAATCCCTACATAAGAAATTGGCTCACGTGCAGCTTTAATGTACGGAGGAACATCTTTACGAACAAGCGTACCACCCGTTACAAACGAATGCGACCCAATAGTACAGAACTGATGCACTGCAACCATACCTGCCAAAACAACATAGTCGCCAACTGTTACGTGACCTGCTAATGTGCTTGAGTTCGAAAAGATACAGTTATCGCCCACAATACAATCGTGTGCAATGTGGCTGTAAGCCTGTATTAAACAATTTTTACCAATAGCCGTGCGGTATCTGTCTTTTGTACCTCTGTTAATGGTAACACATTCTCTAATTGTTGTATTATCACCAATTTCAACAGTAGTTTCCTCGCCATCGAACTTTAAATCTTGTGGTTCGGCAGAAATAACTGCGCCAGGAAAAATACGACAATTTTTTCCGATTCGTGCTCCTTCCATGATGGTAACGTTTGACCCTATCCAAGTACCCTCGCCTATTTCAACATTATTGTGAATAGTTGTAAAAGGTTCTATTACCACATTTTTAGCAATTTTTGCTCCTGGATGAACGTATGCTAATGGTTGATTCATTCTAACTTAATTATTTATTTACTATTTTGCTTTTACTATTTGTGCCATTAATTCTGCTTCGGTAGCAATTTTACCGTTTGCATAAGCAACAGCCTGCATGTGACAAATTCCTCTGCGAATTGGAGTAATCAAATCTAACTTAAAAATTAATGTATCGCCCGGTAAAACCTGTTGTTTAAAACGTACGTTATCAATTTTCATGAAATACGTTAAATAATTTTCAGGATCCGGCACTGTGCTTAACGCTAAAATACCTCCTGTTTGTGCCATTGCCTCTATAATTAAAACGCCCGGCATTACTGGTGCACCTGGAAAATGTCCTTGAAAAAACTCTTCGTTCATGGTAACATTTTTCATACCTACCACGTGAGAATCAGACAATTCTAAAATACGATCTACCAAAAGCATAGGAAATCTATGTGGCAGCATTGCCATAATTTTGGTGATGTCCATTAACGGTTCTTTCGTTAGATCAAAAACAGGAACTTGATTTCTGCGTTCTGCTTTGATGATTTTCGACATTTTTTTAGCAAACTGCGTGTTTACAAAATGTCCAGGTTTGTTTGCAATAACCTTTCCACGAATACGCGTTCCGATCAATGCTAAATCTCCAACAACATCTAACAATTTATGTCGAGCTGCTTCGTTTGGATAGTGTAAAGTTAAATTATCAAGAACTCCGTTTGGTTTAACAGCAATATCATCTTTGCCAAAAGCAACTTTTAAACGCTGTAATGTTTCGTCTGATATTTCTTTATCAACATAAACAATAGCATTGTTTAAATCGCCACCTTTAATTAATCCATGAGCCAATAAAGTTTCTATTTCGTGCAAAAAGCTAAAAGTTCTTGCTTCAGAAATATCCTTTTTAAAATCGCTCATGTTTTTCAACGTAGCGTTTTGCGTACCTAAAACCTTTGTACCAAAATCTACCATTGTTGTAATTTGATACTCATCTGCAGGCATTACGATAATTTCGCTGCCCGTTCTTTCATCAACATAAGAGATTACTTCCTTAACGATATACTCGTTACGTTCTGCATCTTGCTCTACAATTCCGGCTTTTTCAACAGCTTGAACAAAAAATTTAGATGAACCATCCATAATTGGTGGTTCTGAAGCATTTAGCTCAATAATAACATTATCTAAATCACAACCAACAAAAGCCGCCAAAACATGCTCTGTAGTATGTAACTGCACACCTTTATGCTCTAAATTTGTTCCACGTTCTGTAGAAACAACATAGTTAGCATCTGCTTCAATAACAGGATTTCCCGGTAAATCTACTCGCACAAAAGTAAAACCATTATTTACAGGCGCAGGCTTTAAAGTCATAACAACTTGCTGACCTGTATGCAAACCTACTCCGTTAATTGTTACTTCTTGGGCGATGGTTTTCTGTTTAACCATAACTATTTTTAACTTATATTTCGTTATTTGATTTTTTTAACTGATCGATTTCTTTAACAATATTGGGCAATTTTTTAAAATACACGTACGATTTTGAAAAATCGTTGTATGTCATTGCCGGTGAACCTTGAATAATTTCTCCGTCTTTCACGCTTTTACCAACTCCGGACTGTGCCTGAATACGCACATTATCGCCAATAACGATATGACCTACAATACCAACCTGCCCGCCAATAACGCAGTTTTTACCAATTTTGGCAGAACCTGCGACACCGGTTTGAGAAGCAATTACGGTATTTTCGCCAACCTCTACATTATGTGCAATTTGAATTTGATTATCCAACTTTACACCTTTTCTTATAATGGTTGATCCTAATGTGGCACGGTCAATGGTTGTACATGAACCAATTTCCACATCGTCTTCAATAATCACATTTCCAATCTGCGGAATTTTAGAGTATGTACCATCTGTGTTTGGAGCAAATCCAAAACCATCTGAACCTACAATTGTTCCTGAATGAATTACACAGTTTTTACCAATTACTGTTTCAGAATAAATTCGTGCACCTGCAAAAAGGATCGTATTATCTCCAATTGTTACATTATCGCCCACAAAAGAATTAGGGTAAATCTTTACATTGTTCCCAATTTTTGTGTTTTTACCAATGTAACAGAAACTCCCCAAATACAAATCGGTTCCATATTCAACACCTTCTGATAATACCGAAGGTTGTTCGATACCCGATTTCATTAATTTGATCTGATTGGCGTATTCTAATATTTTTGTGAATGCCTTGTAAGAATCATCAACCTGAATCATGGTTGCTTTTACATCGTGCAACGGCTGAAAATCTTTATTAACAATTACAATTGATGCCTTGGTTGTGTATAAAAAATGGTTGTATTTTGAGTTTGACAAAAAGGTAATAGAACCTTCTTCGCCTTCTTCGATTTTGGCTAACTTAAAAACCTCAACCGTAGAATCGCCCACAATATTTCCATTTAAAACTTCGGCAATTTGTTCTGCTGTAATCTTCATTGAATACAAAAATATTAATTTTTAACCAACTTTATGAATGCTTTTCGGATAGCATATAAAGTATTTATAAACAGGCTCTGACAAAGCCTTTAAATTGTATTGATCTGATGCTTCTAACACATCGATAATTTCTTTGTTCTTTGTAAATATACGAATTGGATCTGCCTTTAAATCGTATGCCTGATTTTTTAATTTATCGCCAAAAACAAAATAATCTAAACCATCATTTACTTCAAGTTTATCTTTACATAAACTTTGGTAATAACTTAATTTTGAAGATAAATCATCTTTAGAAACCAATTGCACATGAAACAATTTTCTGTTTACAATGGCACTGCTTAAATACGACAAAACCTTATCGGTATGAAATTGCCAGTTTTTTAATGCGGTGTAAATATCAGCATCATCTAACAAGGCAAAATTGTTTAAAACTTCTTTATTAAAATCGGCTTTTAAAACATTGTTCTCCAAGAAAAATTTCAGTGCATCGCTCGCTGGTAAATCAACCCCTTGCAACGTTAACTGCTTGGCGCGTTTTAATATTTTAGACAACAACAATTCTGCACCAACACTTGTTTTATGCAAATAACACTGCCAATACATTAAACGACGTGCTACCAAAAATTTTTCTACCGAATATATTCCTTTTTCTTCAACAACCAAAACATCGTTATGAACATTAATCATCTGGATCAATCGTTCGGAATTAATGTTTCCTTCGGCAACACCACTGTAAAAACTATCGCGTTTTAAATAATCCATTCGATCCATATCCATTTGTGAGGATATTAGCTGAATTAAAAATTTACGCGGATAATTTCCTTTAAAAATCTCGATTGCCAATGAAAGCTTTCCTTCAAACTCATCATTCAACGCTTCCATAAAAAGCAACGAAATTTTTTCGTGATGAATATTTTCCACAATGCTGTGCTCCATTGCGTGCGAAAAAGGTCCGTGACCAATATCGTGCAATAAAATGGCAATATAAAGCGCATCTTCTTCTTCTTTTGATATTTCTACATTCTTAAAACGCAACACCTGAACGGCTTTCTGCATCATGTGCATACAGCCCAAAGCGTGATGAAAACGCGTATGTTCGGCACCCGGATAAACTAAAGAAGACAACCCCATTTGCTTAATTCTACGCAAACGCTGAAAATACGGATGCTGAATTAAATCATACAACAATGTTGCAGGTATGGTTATGAAGCCATAAATAGGATCGTTTAAAATTTTTAATTTATTTGCTGATGTCAAAACTATTTTGTTGTGGAAATATCAGGCAAATATAACTATTTTCACAAAAGAAAAATGCACTTTCGTATAACTAAAAGTGCATTTTGTATAATTAACTGAATTTATAATTGCTTAAAAACTGAATACTGTTTTGAATATCGTAATGTAAAATACGGTCTTCTGCTACGGTAGGAACAACTTTTCTGTAATCACTTACAAAGTTTTCTATAAAATTGCTCGATTTTCCTGGTCGGCGGAATTCTAAAGCCTGTACTGCGTTAAAAAGCTCAATTGCTAGAATTCGTTCTAAATTTTCGACAATTTTTAATGTTTTTGTAGCTGCATTTGCCCCCATACTTACATGATCTTCTTGTCCGTTGCTTGAAACAATACTATCGATACTTGCCGGAGTTGCCAATTGTTTGTTTTGACTAACAATGCTTGCTGCGGTGTATTGCGGAATCATAAAACCTGAATTCAAGCCCGGATTATTTACCAAAAACGGAGGTAAATTACGCAAGCCCGATATTAACTGATACGTTCTGCGTTCTGAAATGCTTCCTAATTCTGCCAAGGCAATTCCTAAGAAATCTAAGGCTAATGCTAAAGGTTGACCGTGGAAATTTCCGCCTGAAACAATTAAATCTTCGTCAACAAAAATATTCGGATTATCGGTTACCGAATTAATTTCGGTTTTGAAAACTTTTTCTACATATTCAATAGCATCTTTTGAAGCACCATGAACCTGCGGAATACAACGGAACGAATATGGATCTTGTACGTGCTTTTTAGGTTGTTTGATTAATTCTGATCCTTCTAAAATTTCAGAAATATAAACAGCTGTATTAACCTGACCTTTGTGCGGACGAACAATGTGAATTAAGTTATTAAACGGATCAATTCTACCATCGAAACCTTCCAAAGAAACTGCTCCGATCACATCTGCCAATTGTGACAATTTTGAGGTTTTTAATAAGATATAAGCTCCGTACGAACTCATAAACTGCGTACCGTTCAACAATGCCAAACCTTCTTTAGATTTTAAGGTGATGGTTTCCCAACCTTTTTCGGCTAACATTTGTTTTGCAGTAATGCGGTTTCCGTTCATAAAAACTTCACCTTCACCGATTAAAGGCAAACACAAATGCGCCAACGGAGATAAATCGCCTGATGCACCTAACGAACCTTGCGTATAAGCAACCGGTAAAATATCGTTGTTGTAAAAATCGATCAAACGCTCAACCGTAACTAATTGCACGCCCGAATTACCGTAACACAATGATTTTATCTTTAACAGCAACATAATTTTTACAATGCTGTGTGGAACTTCGTCACCTGTACCGCACGCATGCGATTTCATTAGATTTTCTTGCAAAGTTGTTAAATCTTCTGTAGAAATTTTAACGCTGTATAATGATCCAAAACCGGTGTTGATTCCATAAATAGGATTGGTTTCGGTTTGCATTTTATTATCTAAATATTCACGGCATTTATTAATGTTTGCAATGGCTTCTTCTGATAAAGCTAAGGTATGATTTTCTTCGATAATGGTGTTTAGCTCTTCTAAACTCAACGTATTGTTGCTAATATAATGTGTTGCTGACATGGTCTTTTTTCTTAGTTTGCCAAAATTCCTAAAACTAATCTATAAATCAAAATGTTTTGGTATTTAAAAGTAGTTTAAGATTTGTTTCAAACATTTATAATCTAGATTTACGATTCTTTTTGCGTTTGACATTTCCTATTATTTCTCTTATTTTTTCTAAATTTTCAGAAGATCCACCTTCGAAAAGAGATACATTAATTGAGAGAACATTTTTATTAAAGTAGAAATAAACGGAATAAATCATTTTATGAATTGATCTTTTTGAGTTCAAAAATTCAGATGTATCCTTTAAATAAATATAAATCCAAGAATTATATTTATTATTAGTAATTTGAATTGATT
>CAJYTF010000054.1 GCA_913777665.1 uncultured Myroides sp. | reverse complement strand
AAAAGTTTTTTCTGTGGGCGATGAGGGGTTCGAACCCCCGACCCCCTCGGTGTAAACGAGGTGCTCTGAACCAGCTGAGCTAATCGCCCTTTCTTTTTTGAACGGACTGCAAAGATAAAAACCTTTTGCAATACAATCCAAATTTATTTCTTACTTTTTTTTCTAGGAACGTGGCTTTCGTTACTCTGAAAGCGGTTGCAAATATAGTACTGTTTTTTTGAACTTTGCAAATGGTTTTACAAAGTTTTTAATCTTTTTTGTAAAAAGCTGAATATGTGTTTAGTGCGAGGTGTTTGATGAGGGATGTTTGGTGCGGGGTGTTTGGCTGAAGCCGACGATATTCTTTTATTTGACCACGGATTGCACTGATTTGCACAGTTTTTTTTTGATTTGGCTAAAACCAATTTAAACTTATAACAACTCCCTAACTAAAGTTCGAGGCAATTGATTTAGCAAAACAACTTAAAACATTAAACCTTGAATCATCTAACCACAGATTTAAGAATTTACACGGATTTTCTTTAAGACTAAAAACCTAAAACTTACAACATACAACCTAAAACAAAACCGCGTTAGGGATAGCAGCGGATAGCCCGCAGCGAGGAGGCACGACGAGCGAGGACTTGGAGCGAATAGCCCAACCCGACTGTTTACTGAAATTGTCTGTTTGTATGAATGGTAAGTTTTCTTAAATTTTGTTGTGAAACCGGATTGAAGGGGAACGCCCAGACTTAATCTATAATTATTAAACACACTGAACTTAAATGGATTAGGTTTTAAGCGAAATTTCTTTGGATAATTTATTAGGTTTTATGGGCATTTTGCCGTTATATTTGCAACCGAAATATCCTACGGGTGTAGTTCAAGGGTAGAATAGCGGTCTCCAAAACCGTTGATGGGGGTTCGAATCCCTCCACCCGTGCATAAAAAAACCAGCTGATTAGCTGGTTTTTGTTTTTATAAGCCTAACTGAAGTCCGATACTCCAATAGTTTTGATCTACTACATTATCAGTGAACACAGGACTTAAATCGTATTTCAACACTAATTTAAAGTGGTCTTTCCCGGCATAAGCGGTTAAGCCGTATTGAAAATCGTTTACATTCCAATCGCCTTTTTGTTGTTCATAGGTTTTATAATCTCCAACTTCATATCGTAAGTGTTGTTTTGAATTGATGTTGTAACCAACGTATCCACCTATACCAAAGTTAATTCCTTCTTTTGTTGTAAAACGACGGTTTGCTTCGTTATAAACTTTTGAAGTGGTTGTAAAATCTAACGAAATAGGAATGTTTATATAAGTGTTGCGGAAATACGCATAATTTTTGCGTAAATTTATTGGAGCAGGCATTGTAACAGTTTGATTTCCACCTCTTAATCCAAACATTCTATTTTGCGTTGTTGCCAAACCGTTGTATTTAAAGCCTAAACCGTAACGAATTCCCCATTTGTTGTTGGTTTTGCTGAAAGGTGTACGTGCAGCAACTCCCCATTCGAAGTAGTTTGAACGCATATAACCGAATTCTGAATTTGCAAAAGCACCATCGGTAGCCACATTACCTACACCAAATGCTAAATAAGGTGTTGTTTTGGTGCCGTATTTAACTACGGTATCCATTTGTACACCCATGGCAAAATCGAAAGGTGATGTTTCTTTACCCCAATCGTAATCGTAATTTTCTTCGGCTGCATCAACGGCTTCCTCGGCTTGTTCTTGTGCCATTATAAGAGAAATAATTTGATACGCTTGATTTTCTGTAATAACTTCTTGCGAAACTTGCTCGTTTACAACAGCTACTTTTTCTTTAAATGTTAATGTTTCACTTCCGTAAGCTGTTTTTATTACCTGATTGTTGTTTATATAATTTACAGCATCGGTATTTTGGGCATTAACACCATAACCAAAAGCAAGCAAAGCAATACATAATAGTTTTTTCATTTTTTGTTCTTTTTAATTTTTAAAGTAATTAGTGAAATTAGTAATTAGTTACAATGATACGCAATGACTATGCCGTTTTTAACATTTTATTACAAATTCTATTATTCTTATATTAATAATCTACCCAATGTTTTTTCATCAATATCTAAAGCTTTATTGATTTTTAATATCTTATGATCTTTTGTAATATACACCCTTATAAATTGCCTATGTCTCTTTTTAAAAAGTGATAGAAACTGTTGTTCAAATACCGTTCGCTTTTCCATTAAATTAATTTGCTGATTCACATTAATAATATATAACGGATAATTAAATCCTGTTTTATCAATAAGCTCTTGAACTAATTCTGGTTTTGCGGTGATTCCCATTAAGTAAAAATCTATTTCCTTACCATATTTTTCAACAACACTTTTGTATTCTTTTACAATTTCAACATTGTTTGAACAATTTGGAACCCAAAACTCAACAATTGATGGTTTATTAGACTGCTGTATTAAATCATAGACTTGTTTTGCAGTAAGTGTTTTAATTTCGACTTGGGAAAATGATGAAATTGTATAAAAGCAGAAAAAGATACATGAAATTATTTTCTTCATATTATTTTGTTTTATTAATTTAAATAACTTCAAAGGATATTTGCTATAACAACTC
Source organism: uncultured Myroides sp. (assembly GCA_913777665.1). GTDB lineage: Bacteria > Bacteroidota > Bacteroidia > Flavobacteriales > Flavobacteriaceae > Flavobacterium. The sequence goes on along the minus strand of CAJYTF010000054.1, from coordinate 30,423 downwards.
TAATACCAAGGCGATATTGAAAATATTTTGATTTGAAATTGAATTTTTAAATACTGGATTCAAATTATAAGTAGCTCTTATATTAAAATTCTGGTATCCTATATAACCCCCAACACCATAAATAAAAGGATTGGAATTAAAACGTGCTTGTGTTCTTTCATTATACTCTTCTCCATTTTTATCATAAATAAGACCTCTTGAAATTTGATTGTATCCAATAAAGCCGCCTAAACCAATATAAAATGATTGGCGTGATTTTATAATTTTATTACCAAAATCATCAGTTTTATGTTTTGAAAAATCATATTCTATATAATTTGACCATTTAATTTCTGTACTAAACATTCTAGATTTTTTTACAGGCGAATCTAAATCTATAAAAACTGTTTCTCCATTAATGTTTTCGAATGTTTTATCATTTTGTAATTTAAAAAAATGGAAGTTAGCATCAAGCATAGATTTCCAGAAAAAAGATGACTCGTCTTTACCAATACGGGTTTTAGCTCCCAAACCTACTCCGAAAGAAGACAAAAAATTTGTTGACACATAATTATCTTTCGATTTATCATCGAATAACATTTTACTGTTTCCAAAAACATATTCTGCAATAAATAAAGACTTATTCTCTATCAACTGCTTTTGGTAAGCACTCATATCGGTACTAAAATTAATATTGTCTTCGATTTTATTATTGATTAAGACCTTGATTTTATCTTCCTGAATTTTAGTTTCCCCTTCAATTTGTTTGGCATAAAACTCGGCTTTTTCGTTGCGTAACTTATCGGCTTCAGCTTTTGTTAACTGATTGTTTTCAACTTTTTGGTCGATTTCGTTTAAATCCTGTTTCAGCTTTTCTTTGTTGTTTTTAATGATTAGATCTATATCATACGAAATATCGTTTACCTTTTTTGTAAACTCATTTGCTGACTGAACCGGACGTTTGTCACTAAAAAATTCTTGTGCCTGAACACTTAAAATGCTCAATAAAAATGCGGTGGTTAAAACTAATTTTTTCATATGGTGTTATTTAGAATGTGCTACAACTGTGTTTATTTCTTTAACTTTTTTCCAGAAATTTTGTCCGTTCGAGATCATGTTGTCTGTCTGGCGTTCCATTTCGGCACTTCGCAACAATTTGCTTGGATTTACTTTAATTTCGATTTTAGATTGCTGTGCCAAAAGCTTTTCCTCTATTTCTCTATGTGATTTTTGAATGATGTGTTGACCTTCGATCCGCTCACCTACTTCATTTTCTTTAGGTTGATTTTTATTGTTTTGAACAATTTCAGCAGGAACACTCTTAATTGTTGTTGATTGCTTTCTACTATTTTCTGTTTTCTGCGGAACAACATCTGCTTTTGCAACTTGATTATTGTTTTGCGGTTGTTGAATTTTATTTACCACACTATCTTTTATTACATACGAATTATTTGAAGCAGGAATGCTCAATTCTTTATCTTGCTTTTGCAACAGTGTAAACAGCCCAAATAAAATAACAACCGAAGCTGCGACTGCCCAATAAACTCTATATGCTTTTTTTGGTTTAGCCTGTGGTTCATTTAAAAGATTTTCCATTCGCTGCCAAGCATCTGCCGATGGTTTTATTTCACGGCGTTGGAAAAAATCTTTTATATCTTTTTCAAAATCCTCCATCATCTATCGTATTAATTCAATTTGTTGTTTTAGTAATTTTTTAGCGTACGCCAATTGCGATTTCGATGTTCCGACAGAAATATTCAGCATTTCTGCAATTTCCTGATGTTTGTATCCTTCAATCACACTCAATACAAAAATATATCGACAACCTTTCGGCAAATCGTCAATCAGTTTTTGGTAATCGTTCGATACTCCATAAGAATCTGAAACCACGCTTAATACCGACTGACTGGCATCTTCTATAAAATCGAGTTCTTTTTTTGACCGAAGAAACGACAAGCTTTCGCGAATCATAATCTTGCGGATCCAACCTTCAAAACTACCATCGTTCCGGTACTGATTAATGTTTTGAAACACCTTCATAAAGGCGCACAGCATTACATCTTCGGCATTGTGAAGATCTTTAATATACTGCCTGCAAGTACTTAACATGGTTGGCGAAAACCTATCGAACAGTTGTTTTTGCGCCGCGCGGTTGTTGTTTTGTACCTGATTTATTAGTTCAGACTCGGAAAAAGGTGTTTTTGAATTCAATTGTTTTTGGCCTCTTTATTACATAGACGCAAAAGAAACGGAAAAGGTTGTAAGATGATTGTTTTTTTTGAAATATTTTTTTGAATGGATCTCAAAATACGGATTTACAGCTAACTAGAATTTAAAATGAAAAATATAATTTTAATAAATAGCCCGGATTGCAGCGGTATCCTTTTATCGGTGGCTGAGGTACTCGAAGCGCCGATAAAAGATATAGCGGAAAGCCGGAAAAAGCTTCAAATAAAAAACCTGCAAAGTGTGATGCCTTGCAGGTTGTATTTATGATTTATTTGCCAATTGTCCGCAGGCAGCATCAATATCTTTTCCGCGCGATCTGCGTACTTTTGCCACAATACCGGCATTGTTTAAGGCATTAATATAAGCATCAATAACAACTGGATCGGCTTGTTGAAACTCACCATCGTCAATTGGGTTGTATTCAATGATGTTTACTTTACAAGGCACGTATTTGCAGAACTTTACCAAGGCATCAATGGCTTTTTTATCGTCGTTAATACCTTTCCAAACCACATATTCGTAAGTGATTTTGCTTTTGGTTTTGCGGTACCAATATTCTAACGCTTCGCGCAGTTCGGGTAACGGAAAACTTTTGGTAAACGGCATGATTTTGTTTCGGGTTTCTTCGATTGCCGAATGCAGTGATACAGCCAGCTTGAATTTCACCTCATCATCAGCCATTTTTTTAATCATTTTTGAAACGCCCGATGTGGAAACGGTAATACGTTTTGGCGACATTCCCAAACCTTCGCTTGAAGTGATTTTTTCGATCGCTTTCATTACATTCGGGTAGTTCATCAACGGTTCGCCCATCCCCATAAACACAATATTTGATAGTGGACGGTTGTGATACAGTCGGCTTTCCTGATCGATTGCCACGACTTGATCGTAAATTTCATCGGGTGCCAAATTACGCATGCGTTTTAAACGCGCCGTTGCACAGAAATTACAGTCTAAACTGCAGCCAACCTGACTTGACACACAGGCTGTTGTACGTTTTTCGGTAGGAATTAAAACAGATTCTACAATTAAACCATCGTGTAAACGCACCGCATTTTTTATAGTACCGTCGTTGCTGTGCTGCATGGTATCTACCTGAATGTGGTTTATTACAAAGTGCTGCTCTAACAAAATGCGGGTTTCTTTTGATACGTTTGTCATATCGTCGAAACTATGCGCGCCCTTGCTCCACAACCATTCGTACACCTGATTGCCGCGAAAAGCTTTATCGCCCTGCGCCACAAAAAAATCGCGTATTTGCTCTTTGGTTAAACTGCGTATGTCTTTTTTAACTGTATTCATGCTGCAAAGTTACAACAAAAAAACAGCTATTTTATATTTTGAATTTCGGTTGATGTTGCTGTTACCGATTTTGTGATTTTTGCTTTGGCAAGTAAATCAGCATCTTGATTGACATTTGCTGTTCCTAAAGACACAATTGCTGTTAAAACCATTGCGCAGCTTAAAAAACCAATCCCAACAATGGCATTTTTTAAAGTAGTGTTCATGTTTTTATTATTAAATAGTTTTTAAATATAGTATTTTTACTTAACAACGATAAAAAATAACAATTAATTGTTTGAAATTTAACATTTTACAAATTAACATTAATAAATCACTAAATACAAAAGGTTGAACTATTTATAAAATTGTTAGTTATCTTTACCTAAAAATAAAAGTTTATGCATTTTATTTCAGAAGAATTAGAGAATTATATAGAAAAACACTCGGCAGCCGAACCCGAGCTTTTACAGCAGTTAAATAAAGAAACGTATCAAAAAATATTGCAACCACGCATGTTAAGCGGTCATTTTCAAGGACGTGTGTTAAGTATGCTTTCAAAAATACTGAACCCTAAACATATTTTAGAGTTAGGAACTTACACCGGCTATGCTACTTTGTGTCTGGCTGAAGGATTGCAAAATGACGGAACTATTGACACCATTGATATTAATGAAGAATTGGAAGATATTCAACAGAAATATTTCAGTAAGTCACCATTTAAAGATCAGATTATTCAGCATGTTGGAAATGCTTTAGATATTGTACCTACTTTGAATAAAAAATTCGATTTAGTTTTTATCGATGCCGATAAGGAAAACTATATTAATTACTGGAATTTAATTGTACCTATGATGAATAAAGGCGGAATTATTCTATCAGACAATGTTTTATGGAGCGGAAAGGTTTTAGAAGAAGTTCAAAAAAACGATAAATCAACACCGATACTTTTAGAATACAACAAAATTGTAAACGAAGATTCACGGGTTGAAACCGTTTTGTTACCAATACGCGATGGTTTAACCGTTAGCAGAATTTTATAAAACAAAAAACGCTTTCTATTCGAAAGCGTTTTTTTGTTGTTTGTCTGTAAGTTTGTATTTATTGTTGAAATATCTAAAGATAAAATAAAATAAAAATCCTGAGGATAGTCCGAAAATGTATCCGCATAAAATATCTAACGGATAATGCAATGCCAAATAAATACGTGTGTAGGCAAATATCAATGGGAAAAAGAAAATAAGCCAGGCGTATTTGTAATATCTTTTCATAATTAAAAAGATGATTAATATAGAACCGCTTGAATTTGATGCATGTCCAGAAAAGAAACTCGGGCTGCCGGCTTTCCTCAAAACACGTAAATAAGGTTCTATTAAAGGATCGTTAACGGGACGCAATCTGTCAACGCTGTATTTTACAAGATTGGTCATTTGATCGGTAAAAACAAAGAAAACGGTTAGTATCAATACCAATAGACCGAATTGTTTTAGCGAAATCTTTTTTAGCAGTAGGAAAATAAGGATTAAAAAAAACGGCCACCAGTTAATTTGGTGGGTAATGTACATAAAAATAGGATCCAAAAAATCGATTCCTAAATTATTTAAGTAGATCAAAAGCTGCTGATCTTTTTCAATAAGATTTTCGAACATTATCTTTGGCGCTTAATAGGTCCGGTCATTGTTTCAATGTCTTCTTTGGCTTTGTCAATTTCCTGCTGCACATCGTTTAACGGATTGTATTGATCGATATCTAAATTCACCGATTTTTTAATATCATCGATACCAATTCGCTTTTTAATATCCTCTACATTTACGGCTTCTTTAATATCGTTGATCACACCGGTTTCATCGACACTTTTGGTAATTTCGGACTTTAATTCGTTCGATGCACTTTTAACCTGATTGATTACTCTTGCCAAACCGCGAGCCATTTCTGGAATTTTATCTGAACCGAAAAGCATTAAAATAACGCCTATAATCAGTACCATTTCGCCACCACCAATGCCTAAAATAAGCGGACTTATATATAGATTTAAATACATTTTGATTATTTTATTACAAAGTTACGTAAAACTATTATTTTAAAACCTTTAGAATTTCTAAAAATTCTGTCCCTTTTTCGGTGTACATTAAATTAAGCTGGGTAATATCTACGGTTTGATACGATGTTACAATGATTGCATCTTGTGCTAAAAAGTAGCCGAATGCCATGTAATACTGTTCCGGAATATTTAAACGGTGGGTGTAAAATTCCAGTGGGAATTTATCTAAAAGTTTTTGCGCGAACAAATACTCCTGTTCTAACTCCACCGCTTTTTTAAGCATTTTTGTTCTGCCAGTAATTGCGTTTACAATGGCATCAACAGGAATAATTCCTCCGTTAGATGATGTTGCTCTATGAAGTCGGCGTTGTGTTGGTGTTAGTTTACGTGCACCGCCCAAGCCTAAAGTTTCTGTTGTTACTCGGCGATCAATCACAATTTCTTCCAATATATTTTCGGCGTATTCCATTGGAATAAAAACCAGCGATTTGTTCATATCGGCATACGACAACACTTTTTCGCGACCAATTAAATGTACCGCCGAAAGTATAAGGGTATCGTTCGGGTTTGCTTCTATAGAAAAATAACCGCCTTTTTCTGTTAATGCAGAAGTATTTAAATTGATGTTTTTTATATAGATACCTTCTAAGTCGCGCGTTTTTGCCACCACTTTTCCCAATATGTTTTTTTTCTGTGCAAAACCGTTTAAAGTTCCAAGCAGTACAAAAAACAACAATAATATACAGGTAGTAATTTTATTCATTTTACAAAACTATTCATTCTTTTATCAGCACAAAACGTATTATCACTTATTTAACGCAACGGAATATTTTCCTGTTCCAAAAACTGAAACGATTTATCTAACAAATACATGCGCCATTTAGCTTCGTCGCCACTTTTTATGTATTGGTCAATAACATAATCATCATTCAAATAATAATAAAATTTTTCAACCAATTCATCGGGAATTCTCAAATAATCAGTCATAACGCTTCTTGGTAAACTTGCTACATAAGGGTTCATATCGGTCGGTTTGCGTTCAACAAACTCTTCTCCTTTGCTTTTCTTCATTTTACCTAACAACCACAAAAACATTGCCTTAAAATCCATATTGGGGTTCGGATTTCTTTTGTAGATGTATTTATTGATTTCAGCCGAATTAAGCCCCAATGATTTCGATGTGATTTTTTCTACTTCAATTTCCCTTAAAACCTCGGTCAATGGTTCGGGATAGATACGAATTACAGTGTTTTGAAGATCTTCTTTCTTTATAAAATATTTCAATTGATAAAACTCGTTTTCAATCAACGCCAATTCATCGTTTGGTTGCACATTTATTGTAAAATAACCGCCAGCATCCGTTGATACCACCTCTTTTGTTGTAACATTGATTACTTTTAGAGGGAAAATGCTAACATCGGTAATCATCAATCGCATTTTATGCTCGCTTCGTTCTTGCGCAAATGAAGTTGCCGATACAAGAAATACCAAAAAGTAAAAATATTTCATAAGTGTTTATTTGGATTTCAACAAAAGTATCAGCAAAAACGTTAAAACATAACCAACGTTTTGGCAAACAAATGTTAAATTAATACGTTTGTAAAAACTTCGTAAATGATTATAGTAAGCATTTTATTAGCATTTATTTTTACCGGAATTGGATTTTTAATAACCGAAAAAAATGCAAAACATTTACTTTCAGGTTACAACACCATGTCTGAAGAAGATCGAAAAAACTTCAATCTAACCGATTATTTAAAGTTTTTTAGAAAGTTTCATGTTTTCTTAGGAGCATCGCTACTCATTATATCACTGATTCTTTTTTATTTTGTAGATGCTGATTATAGTGGCGTTTTTGCAGGAGTATATCCTATTGCAGCTTATATTTATTTTATTTGGAAAGGCAAACGTTTCAATAATATGAAAGATGAACAAACCAAAGGTAGTTTCATATTTGCTTTAGTTATTATGGTAGCTGTATTCGTAGGAATTGTTGTAATGTTTGCTTACAGCCTTCAAGACAACCCTGTAGAAATTAAAGACGATATTATACAAATAAGTGGCGATTATGGTATAGATTTACCAATGACAGAAATACAATCAATTGAACTTGTAAATGAGCTGCCAGAAATTACATCAAAAATTAATGGATTTGCTTTACAAAATACCGAAAAGGGATTGTTTAGAACAAGTACCGATGAAAAAGTAAAACTTTTAATAAATTCGCAAAACAAACCTTTCATACTTATTATTACAAAAACCAACGATAAGATTTATTATTCATCAAAAGAAAAATCTAACCAAGAAATTTATAACCAACTAATTGAAGTTGTAAAAAAATGAAAAATTTAATCATAGCAAGTACCTCAACTATTTATGGTTTAGGATATTTAGAATATTTACTACCCGTTTTAAAAGATCATTTTAAAAACACAACCACCATATTGTTTATTCCGTATGCTAGACCAGGCGGAATATCGCATGATGATTACACTGCGAAAGTTGCCGAAGCTTTTGCACAAATCGATAAAAAAGTAGTGGGTTTACATACGTTTGAAAATCCTGTAGAAGCTATTGAAAAAGCCGAAGGAATTTTCACCGGCGGCGGCAATACCTTTTTATTGGTTAAGCAATTGTACTGGCACAACGTAATGCTTCCACTAAAAGAAGTATTGCAAAACGGAACACCTTATTTAGGTTGCTCGGCAGGTAGCAACATTATTGGTTTAACCATGGAAACTACGAACGACATGCCAATTGTGTATCCACCGAGTTTTCAAACGTTGGGAATGGTTCCGTTTAACATTAACCCGCATTATTTAGATCATATTGATGGATCAACCCACATGGGCGAAACACGCGAAACCCGTATCAATGAATTTCACAGTTTTAATTCGCAACCTGTTTTAGGACTTCGTGAAGGAAGTTGGTTGGAAGTCCATGGATCAAAAATTACATTGAAAGGATCTCTAACAGCGAGATTGTTCCGCCAGAATCAGCCTCCAATTGAGCTGGAAACCGAAACCGATTTATCAAACTTATCATAAAAACGATCTTAACCGATCGTTTTTTTATTGACTGCAACTATCGTTACACCAAGATATGTTTATGCTCGTCACTTCGAGTAAGTTTTCGATAGAAAATTGTATCGAGAAGTCTTTGAATTATAAGTTCTCGACAAGTTCGAACTGACGAAAATCTTATTTATATTTTGGTTTGGCATAAACTTCTTAATAATCATTTTTTTAAAGACCTCGCAGGTTTTAAAAACCTGTGAGGTCTAAAAATCAATTTCTTTTCGTAACTTGAAAAGAAAAATTATGCTAGATAAAATTAAGAAAACCATAGAGTTAATTAAATCGGTTGATTTTGATGCATTGCAGAAATTAAACGAAAAAGTCGATCTAAAAAAACTAATGGAATCTGTAGGTTCTTTAAACGACGATCAACTGAAAGGAATTGTTCATTTGCTGAACAACGCCAATAAAAAACATGAAGTTCCACCAATCGATGCCGATTTTTATGATATTGGCGATAAACTTTCTGCCGATGATCGAGCCTTGCAATTAAAAGTTCGAGCTTTCATGGAAAAAGAAATTGCCCCAATTGTAAACGAATATTGGTTGCATGATGAATTTCCTAAAGAAATTATTCCAAAATTATCCGAACTGAATATTGCCGGATTAAGCTTTGAAGGTTACGGCTGTGCAGGAAAATCGTCTTTGTTGGAAGGAATTATCGCTTGTGAACTGGCTCGGGTTGATGCTTCTATTGCAACATTTTTCGGAGTTCAAGGCGGTTTGTGCATGGGCAGTATTTACACCTGCGGATCAGAAGAACAAAAACAAAAATGGCTTCCACAATTACAGCAGTTTAAAAAAATTGGTGCCTTTGGATTAACCGAACCTGAAGTAGGATCAGGAGCTGCTGGCGGATTGACGACTACTTGCGAAAAAACCGAAAACGGCTGGGTGTTAAACGGACAAAAAAAATGGATTGGAAATGCTACGTTTGCTGATATTGTTGTTATTTGGGCTCGCGATGTTGCCGATAATCAGGTAAAAGGCTTTATTGTTGAAACAACTACGGAAGGGTTTTCGGTTGAAAAAATCAAAGATAAAATGGCGTTGCGTATTGTTCAAAACGGATTAATTACAATGAAAAACTGTATCGTTCAAGAAGAAAACCGCTTACCAAACGCCAATTCGTTTAAAGATACTGCTAAAGTTTTACAAGCTACACGTGCCGGCGTTGCCTGGATGGCAGTTGGATGTGCCCGCGGAGCTTACGAAAATGCTTTGGCATACACCACACAACGTGAACAATTTGGTAAACCTATTGCGGCTTTTCAGTTAATTCAAAATCATTTGGTAGAGATGCTTTCTAACTTAACCGCCATGCAAACAATGGTTTTTCGTTTATCTGAACTGCAAGATCAAGGCAAGTTAAAAGACGAACATGCATCATTAGCCAAAGTCTTCTGTACTTTAAGAACTCGGGATATTGTTTCACGCGCTCGTGAAGTTATGGGCGGAAACGGTATTTTGCTGGAATACAATGTAGCTCGATTCCTTGCCGATGCCGAAGCCATTTATTCATACGAAGGGACTAAAGAGATAAATTCGCTAATTGTAGGACGAAGCATTACCGGATTTTCGGCTTTTGTTTAAATTTGATTTTAATTAATCATTTTATAAAGACTATTGTGAAACAAATTATTAACATATTAATTTTGATTCCTTTGCTTCTATTCACTTCCTGTGGGCAAGGACAAATAAAAACACCTGAAAACGCAATGACAAAATTTGAAGAGTTCAAAAACAAAGAGAAATTTTTACAAGATGACGAATTATTTTATCCAGGAGTAGGCGATCCTAAATTAAAACCAATCTTAACTGAAAAAATTAATCTTTCAGCAAACGATTTTCAAGAACTTGCGGATAAAGGAATCGCAACAGATAAAGAATATCAAGACGCTATTAAAATGGGTCTTTATCGCTTTTCTGATATTTATCTTGATCTTGATACAGAAAACAGAGAAAGAATTTGCAGTTATTATGAAGAATTAATGGATATTGTTGGAGTTGAAAGTTCAGGAGGTCATTTGAATAATTTTATGTATGGATTTGATCCAACTAAAAAGTGAGATAGCATCCAAAAACACATCTTCACAAAAAAGAAAAAAATATGAAAGAAGAATTTATAGCACTTAACGTTGTAAAAAATAACAGCAACAATAGATTTGAACTGACCGTGGATGGCTTTACCGCTTTTATAGACTTTAAAGAAAAAGACCATGTTATTAAGTTGATTCATACCGAAAGTCCGCCTGAATTAGCTGGGCGTGGTGTAGCAACAGCACTTATAGAAAAAACGTTGGTTTATTTAGAAGAAAACAATTACAAATTAATTCCTCTTTGTCCGCTTGTGTTTGCATACATTAAACGTCATTTAGAATGGAAACGTATTGTTGATGCAAGCTTTAATGGTTTTAAAGATTAGTTTTTATGAAACAATTAATCATGATTACCGCATTGTTAATGTGCTTTGTTGGATCGGCTCAAAAAAAGAAACCTAGAAAAGTTATTCCGCCTCCACCCGTGAAAGAGGTTTTAGAGCCACCAAAAATTCAAGAATTAACTGTTAAAGATGATTCTAAAAAATGTTTCTCTTTTAAAATGGAAGAAAAAAAGGATTCTTTAGTTTATGTAACCGAAACCTTGTTGGAATATGGCTGGAATAGTGATTTGGCTCGAATGATTATTACCACTTATGATTATGATCCTATTAAAAAGAAAGAAGCAAAAGAAGCTGGTTATGACTTAGTACAAGCAGAAACCATGCAATTTATAGATGGTGTTTATAAAATTGAAAACGGCACTTTTACTTTTACACCCGATAAATTAGATCGATTTAAAACACAATTGTTTAAAATTACTTACAAACCTAAAGCGAAAGAAATTGAATTTTTAATCGACGAAAACAATAATAAACTACAACCCGGCGAATGTTTACAGCCAATGGTAATGATGAGTATGTAAAATAAAAAGCTCTTGATTTCTCAAGAACTTTTGTTTTATTTTACAATCTGTAATCGTTTTGTTACTGATTTTATCCCAAAATAAAATCCAGATAAAATGGTAAAAATTATTGTAAGCATTGCCACATATTCTGTAATACGTGTTAATACGCTTGGATCCTTAGCATCGCCGTCTAACAAGAAACCTGCGGTTGTAATTACAGATGCTAGTGCTAAAATATTTATAATTGATTTTTTCATAATAATACTATTTTAAATCAATAACGAACAAAAGCAATTAATTATTGTTTATTTTACTTTTTCGCAGTTAAGATCAAGAGAAAGTTTAAAGATAAAATTCTCATCTATCTGTTCCTCGCTTGTTATATTAAAATTAAAATTAGTGCTGTTTAACAATTTCACGTCCATTGTTTGAGTATAACTAGTTCCGTCAGGATCAACCATAGTATAATCTACTTTATTTTGAGCAGTATGATAAACATAAGTACCTTCGTCTGTTTCCCATTTACCTTCTTCATCATTGTAAGAAGAAACTGAAAATTTGTTTCCTGCTTTAAATTCAAAAACAGTTCCAACAATATCTTCAAAATCTATTTCTCCATCTTCAAATGGTTCTCCATTAAGGGTAACCTCTGAATCATATGTTTTTACTTCCCACTTACCGTGAATAGGAGAAGTTTCCGCAACCACTTGGTTGTCATCGTTCTTATCACATGAAACAAAAGAGAATGAAACAGCAACTAATAGTAATAATACTTTTTTCATATTTGTCTTTTTAAAATTAATAAAGGACAAATATAGACAATATTAAGAAAAGTAAAAAAACGGTGTTACAGCGTTTTCATATCAATTACAAAACGATATTTTACATCCGATTTCTGCATGCGTACGTAAGCTTCGTTAATATCGTGCATATTAATCACTTCAACTTCTGAAACAATTCCGTGCTCGCCACAAAAATCAAGCATTTCCTGCGTTTCTTTAATTCCACCGATTAACGATCCGGCAATGTTTCTGCGTTTGTTAATCAAAACGCCACCATGAATTGGAAAAGGTTCAATAGCTCCGACCATACACATAGTTTTATCGAGCTTTAACAACAACAAATACGGATTTACATCGTGTGCTACCGGAATGGTATTCAAAAGAAAATCAAAACTATATGCGTGCGCCTTCATTTCATCGGCATCTTTAGAAATCAAAACCTCATCGGCACCTAATTTCATAGCATCTTCGCCTTTACTTGCCGACGTGGTAATCATCACTACATGCGCACCCATTGCTTTGGCAAACTTAACACCCATGTGACCTAAACCGCCTAAACCTACAACGCCTACTTTATCGCCTTTTTTTACGTTCCAATGGCGCAATGGCGACCAAGTTGTAATACCGGCACACAATAAAGGCGCAACGTTTTCTAACGGAAGATTGGTGGGTACATTTAGCACAAAACTTTCTTGTACCACAATGTTTTCTGAATAACCGCCGTATGTAATGCCACCGTATTTAGAGTTTTTAGAATTGTAGGTTCCTGTAAATCCGTTTTCGCAATACTGCTCTAAACCTTCATCACATGAATGACAATGCTGGCACGATTCTACCATACAGCCAACGCCTACAATATCGCCTACTTTAAATTTTGATACTTCGCTACCAACAGCATCAACACGACCAATGATTTCGTGCCCCGGAACCGCCGGATAATTTGCTGGTCCCCAATCTGATTTTGCCGTATGCAGATCGCTGTGGCAAACGCCACAATATTCTATTTTTATAAATACGTCTTTCGCGTTTAAAGTCCTTCTCTCTATAGTATGTGCACCCAGCGGATCTACCGCATTAAAGGCTGCATAAGCTTTTGTTGCCATTTTTTTATTGAATGTTTGATTTTATAAAGTTAGGGAAAGATTTTTAATGAATATATTCCTGCTCTATTTTTTCATTTGTTTAACATCAAGAGAAGTATCCCACATTTTAAGATATTCATTAATTGGATTTAACCCCACTTCTGCTCTTCGTTGATCAACATATTCTGGTTCTTCAATTTCATAGACTTCAAACTTATTACTATCATGAAGAGTAGATGTTAATTGCGTACCATATATTTGAGGTTTTCCATCGCTAACTAAAATTCTGTCTTTCATTAAAGCATAATCACTTTTCTCTAGATCTCCATTTTTTACAGCTTGTTCAATTAAATGAAAATATTTTTTGCGATGATAGTTATCGCCATGTTGTAAAACTAAAAAAATGGTAACTATATGTTTTTTATCAATACTTTTTGAAGTTGGCATTCCACAGTTTTCTATAATACTTACAACAATTTCTAAATTCTTTCTGTCGATTAATGGATTTATCTCATCAACACGATTCAACCCATCTTCTTTTCTTACTTTCTCTAAAATACTAGGTAGATCAAAGCAATTTATGGGATGAGGTTTTATTGGTTGTGTATTTTCAACGAACTGGTTAACTGTAATAATTTTGTCTTCTTCTTTTTTTACGCACGAAATTGTACATAATAACGTAAGCCCTAATAATATTTTTTTCATATCTGTATTTTTAATTCCAACCCAATTCTTGTCTTAATTTTTTTGTTTGTTCGGGATTTGCTAAAGGAATTTCTTTATCGTCTATATTGTTACGCCAACTTTCAGGAACATCTTCAATTTTAAGAAGGTTAAATAGTTGTTTGCCGTTGTATTTATACATCCAAGAATCTATATTTCTTAAATTAATAGAGGATGTATTTTTATTGAGATAGGATGTTTTATAAAATGGCAACAAATCTTGCCAAGCTTTCTCGAACGTATTTTGATGTTGCATTGCATGGGTTTCTACAATTCCGTAATGATTCTGAATTAACGCAAACGAATTTCCTGTTGGTAGGTTTTTAATTTTATTACAAATTTCAAGAAGAGTATTTAGGTTTTTATCAAAATAAGTTCCATCAATTCTCTTAAGTTCTTGAATTTGATCATTGGTTAAACCTTTTATATTCTGTATACCTAAAATAGCTTTGTGAACCAATTGATCTTTTTCCTTTAAATTGTTCAATCTGTAAATATCAATCTGTTTATCTAAATTTTCACTTAACCATTCACTATGGTTTTTAATGTACATTTCTTTAAACCAAACCGCTAAATCGCCTTTAATAATTGCATCATAATAATTTTCGTAGCCAGATGCATAGCTTAAATTAAAACCATATTTACTAGTTAGTAGGGTTAAAACTTCTTTAAAATAATCAATATCCTTGAATTTGTAAATATCAGGCAACGCAGCGTGCAAAATTTCAGGATTCGACTTTTCTTCTAATTTTTCTAATGATTTGATATCAGACTTTAATTTTTGATAAGCGTTTTCATCTTTAGGAAAATTATGGATGATCTGCGATGTTAAAGAATCGCGGTAGGTTTGGGCGTTTACTGTTGCTGTGCTTGTAAAAAACACTAATAAAATTAGTTTAATTGCTTTTTGCATATTCTATTGCTTTTTCTAAAACTTCGTCTTTAATATTCGTCATTCCTTCAATTGTTGGTTCAACGTACACATTGGGTTGAATTCCGTCACCAACAGAAGGTGTACCATCTAAATAATGTATCATAGCAGAGGTCATTCTGTATGTGTAGCCACCCGGAAGTGTAATTAAAGTAGCTTCACCATTTGTGCCCGATGTTGGACTACCAACAAGTGTTACGTTTGGAAACGTTTGAAATGCCATGAGTAATGTTTCGCCAGCACTTTGAATATGTTGATCCGTTAAAAGTATTAGTTTTCCTTGATATTTTGGCTTTTGTTTTTTACCAACAAATGCATGGCGGTGACTTTCATCTATGAATCGACCGGGAATTTCTTTACTTAAGGTTTGATAAATCATAAACTGTTTTCGTTCTGCAGAAAAATACTCTTCAAAAAGCTCATATGTTAACGAAGCGTTTCTACCAAAACGCATGTCAAGTATTATATTATTATTGAATTTCTTCATTTTACTTAATGCTTTTTCAAAATCGTTCACTTCTGTTCTTGATAAACGGATTAATCCAATATCATCATCAATTACTTCCCAAGCCTCTGGTTTTTCTGCAAATGGTTCAAATTTTGGATCTGCATAGCGTTTCACTTTCAATTTCCTTTTTTGATTATCTCTAATCACTTCAACTTCTGCAATATCATTCCAACCGCGCAATAAATCAACTGCCACCCACGTATTTTTAGATGCTTTGTTTGAGCCGCTTTTAAATAATGAATATTCGTTACTTAAGTCTTCAATAGATTTTCCATCGATTGAAAGTATAACGTCACCATATTGTAAATTGTCTTCATTCTCAGTTGAATTAATTACTTTTCTTCTAGAATCAACAAACAACTTTCCTTCTATAAAAGAAAAGTGAGAAGGAAAAATTTTATCCCCCAAAGGGTTAAAATTCTTAGTGTTTTTAATAAGAATGGAATGACTATCGTGCAACTCAAACAAAGTAGAACCAATTGCTTTGTAATATTCTAATTCATTTTTTGCATTGATAAAAACAGGAATTTGTTGTTTTAAAACGGCACTCCAACCTTTTATTATACGTTCTTTTTTAAAGGGAAAGAAAAATTCAACTGTACTCCACATTCTTGCCAAAGCTAATAATCTGTACGATTTTTCCGGATAATTGTTTTCTTCATAATTATTTTCTTCAAGAAAATGCGGATATCCATTCGGAAAATAATCTAAAAACCTGTTTTTACCACTAATACGCTGCAAAGCGGTTTCTCTCATCTTTTCTATTAATTCATCAGAGAAAATATTCGGCTCTTCTAAACTTTCTAAAATAGTTTCTACAAACATTCCATCTTTAGAATTCCATTGTAATTCAGTTTGCTTATTTAAATTATCAATCAAACTAATGAAATGTGTGTTTAATTCTTCTTTTGTGGTAATGTTTGACAAAGAATTTAGTTGATTTATGTAAACCTGATCCCAATTCATTGTGCCGTGAGTAACTGCCGGATGAAAATATTTTAAAAAGCCCCCGGTTTTTGTCCAAGCAGCAATTTTATCGGTTTCGGAAATAGATGTTTGCGCAACGGCATTGGTTGCTACAAAGAGAAGTAGCAAAAAGAAATTTTTCATTTACAGTGTTTTTATTAATTGTTATTTAAGTAACGCTTTGTTTGTGTTTTTAGTATTTATTTAGTTTAGAGAATTTACCAATGGTAATTGATATGAAAAAGAATAAATAGTCTTTATCTTTGTGGTTTAAATTAAACGTAATGGGAAAAGAAACGAAAGAAGGTTTATACCAAGGAATTATTGAAAAAGATGAAAAAGGAAATTATTTCTGCGGACCTTATTTGTTAGATTATAAAATGGTTGAGGCTAATTTTAAATTGGGCGATAAAATCAGTATTAAAAAATTGATCAACAACCCAAGCCACATGAGTTCTGAATTGTATCCAAAAAAATCGATTAAGTTTTCGCTGGCTAACGGCGATAAACCAAGTAAATAAAAAAATCCATCGCTTTAAACGATGGATTTTTTGTTTTATGTTTATGCTTAAAATTTTTCTTCTTTAATTAAATTTCCGTTTTCGAAGTATCTCTTTTTTATTAGTTTTCCGTTTCTATCAAAATCTTCCCAAATTCCAAATGGTTTGTTTTCTTTATAATATCCGCTTATAGAAACTACCCCATTATCGTGATATCTTACAGATTTTCCATTTAAATTTCCATTGTCGTAGTTCTCCTCTGCGATTAATTGCCCTTGCTTGTTCCATTTTTTTAAACTTCCTACAACAATGTCATTTTTAAAAAAATTCAATGATGCTCTATTTCCGTTTTCATGCCATTCTTCGTTCTTACCATGAGATTTTCCGTTTTTCCACTCTGCTTCATATTTCAAAGCACCACTTTCATAATATGTTGTCATCAACCCATCCATTAACCCTTCTTTTCGATAAGAGAGCTCTTCTAATTGTCCATTTTCATACCAAATTTTCACTTGACCATTAAGTTTACCATCTTTCCGATCAGTAATAGAAGATGTCTGTCCATTTTCATGAAAGATTGTTTCTCTTCCTGTGTTATTGATAAATTCTTGAACACGTTCAATTTGACCATTAGTATAATAACGTATCAAATCTTCGCTCATTTGATTATTTTTCACAGTACCTTTTTGAAATATTGACCCATCTTGATATTTTTCCTCATACAAGCCATCTTTTAAATAAAAGTGGTAAGCTGTGTCATTTGCAAAAATTTTGTATCGAATAATATTTTCTTTTTCATCATACCTATAAAGCGTATCAATTGGTTTTCTATCTTTTAATTTTCCTTTCTCAAAAATTTTCCCATTAGCATAAAATAAATGATAAACTCCATTTTCTACGGTAGTTTCATTTTTTATTGGAATCCAGGAACCTTTACCTGAATCTTCATCAATCCAATATGCCCAATTTTCGTTTCTTTTAGATTCATCGTTGACATCAGCCTTACTACAACTAATAAAAATAAAAACTGTGGATAGAAATAATATAGCATATCTAAATAAATTCATCATGTTGCTAATTTAATAAAAAACACCTACAAGAATAAATATCTTGCAGGTGTTTGGTAAATATAATGTTTGAAACTACAACTTAGTAACGCCCATATTCCAAAGGGTGAATGCTTGTATATCGGCATTTTCGTTAATGGTTTGCTGAACCGATTTTCCTGCACCGTGACCTGCATTTACATCAATACGAATTAACATTGGATTATTTCCTTGATTTTTCTCTTGCAATTCTGCAGCGAATTTAAAGCTGTGTGCCGGAACCACGCGGTCGTCATGATCGCCCGTAGTAACCATTGTTGCCGGATACGAAGTGCCTGCTTTTACGTTATGAACCGGTGAATATCCTTTTAAATAATTAAACATTTCGTTAGAATCTTCTGCCGTTCCGTAATCGTAAGCCCAACCTGCACCTGCCGTAAACGTATGGTAACGCAACATATCCAACACTCCAACAGCCGGTAAAGCTACCTTCATTAAATCTGGTCGCTGTGTCATGGTTGCTCCAACCAATAATCCTCCGTTTGATCCACCGCGAATTGCCAGTTTCTCGCTCGATGTATATTTTTCTTTAATTAGATATTCTGCTGCTGCAATAAAATCGTCGAACACATTTTGTTTTTGCATTTTTGTTCCTGCATCGTGCCATTTTTTACCGTATTCGCCACCTCCACGTAAATTTGCAACAGCGTAAACGCCGCCATTTTCTAACCAAACCGCATTGGCAACACTAAAGCTTGGTGTTAATGACACATTGAAACCTCCGTAGGCATACAACATTGTTGGGTTTGTTCCGTCTAACTTTGTTCCTTTTTTATAGGTAATCATCATTGGCACTTGTGTACCGTCTTTAGACGCATAAAAAACCTGTTTAGATTCGTAATCGCTTGGGTTGAACTTTACTTTTGGCTGCTGATACACTTGTGATGTTCCCGCAGCAATATCCATTTTATAAATAGTTCCCGGCGTGATATAGTTGGTAAACGAATAGTACAAATCTTTCACGTCTTTTTTTCCGCCAAAACCACTTGCTGTTCCCAAGCCCGGCAATTGAACTTTGCGAATGAATTTACCTGAATAATCAAATTGTTCAACAACCGAAACGGCATCTTTCATGTATCGAGCAAAAAAATATCCGCCGGCTTTAGATAAATCAAGCACGTTATCGCTTTCTAAGATCAAATCTTCCCATGCGCTTAAATTAATTACCTTAACCGCATCTACCACCATTAATTTTTTATTGGGTGCTTTTAGATTTGTTTCGATATACAATTTTCCGTCTTTAGAATCAATTATAGAATAATCGTTATCGAACCCCGTAACAACCGTTTGAATTTGGCTGTTTGCTTTTGTTAGATCTTGAATGTACAATTCGTTGCCCGATGTAGCATTTGCAGCAGTTACCACCAAATATTTTTGATCGTTGGTAACATATCCGCCCACATAACGGCGTTTGTATTTTTCGCCAAAAACTAATTGATCGTTTTTTTGCGATGTTCCTAATTTATGATAATACAATTTATGTTGATCTGTTTTTGCAGAAAGTTCAGATCCGGTTGGTTTGTCGTAGCTTGAATAATAGAAACCTTCGTTTTTGTACCAGCTGATTCCCGAAAATTTTACATCGATTAAGGTTTCTCCGATAACCGATTTATCTTTTGCGTTTAAAACAATAATTTTTCTCCAGTCACTTCCACCTTCTGAAATAGCGTAGGCAACCAAACTTCCGTCTTCGGTAAAAGAAACATCGGCTAACGATGTGGTTCCGTCTTTAGAAAAGGTATTTGGATCTAAAAAAATTTCTTCTTTACCCGATTTGTCTTTTCGATACAAAACCGACTGATTCTGTAAACCATCGTTCTTGTAATAATAGGTAAAATCGCCTTCTACAAACGGAGCACCGATTTTTTCGTAGTTCCATTTTTCTGTCAATTGTTTTTTTAACTGATCACGATACGGAATCTGATCTAAATAAGCAAAAGTTACATTGTTTTGAGCCGTAACCCAAGCGGCAGTTTCGGCAGATCGGTCGTCTTCTAACCAACGGTACGGATCTGCTATTTTGTTGTTAAAGTAAGTATCTACAACTTCTTTTTTTGCTGTTTGCGGATAATTCATTGTTTTATTTTGGGCATTTACGCTTTGCGAAAGGATAACCGAAGCGATAAAAATAGAACTAACTAATTTTTTCATGATTAAATTATTGATGTTCTGCAAAATAAAAAAACTTGCCGAGGTTGGCAAGTTTTAATTATCTGAATTGAAGTTAGATTACTTTTTAGTGTATTCTATTGTTTGTATGAAAGTCCCATCTGTAGATGAAGTTGCTTCCATTTTCACAGGATAGTTATCAGCATTATAATCATATTTTACTGTTCCTGTAAAATTATCTTCTGGAAAATCTGAATCTTCGTAATTTATGCTCACTGCATTATTAACCAAGTTGGTTTGATTTTCTAAGATATAGGTTGAAACCCATTTTGGAAGGTTTAGGTTTTTAAAGATTCCGTTTTTAGCATCAAAAGTTAATTTTACCTCTTCGCTGTCATCGCTCGTCATCTTTGTGATATTTCCATTTGCATCATAGCTATAAGTAAAATATCCGTCGTTTATTAAATTTCCTTTACTATCTAAAGTCAATTCTTCGGTATCGGTTTGAGTTTGTCCGTTAAACTCTCCTTTCATGTTAAGAGTTAACTTTGTTCCCGATTGTGTAAATGTGTAAGTTGTTTTATAAACTTCGTCTATAGAAACAACTTCAACTAATTGGTTTCCATTATAGGTAAATGTATATTCGTACCCATCGCTTTCGGTAATTTTTGTTACCTGGCCCTTGTTGTTGTAAGTGTAAGTTGTTGTATAATCGTCTGAAACAATTTTCGATGGAAGGTACATTTTTGTAACATCAACCGTTCCTTCTTCTGTTGGGTTGTTGTCATCGTTTTTATCACAAGATGTGAACATTAATCCGGCTAAAACAAATGCCGATAATACAATTTTTTTCATAAGTATATAAGAATTAAAATTATTTTTTAGTGTATTCTACTTTTATGTAATAATCTTCGTTTGAAAACAATATTTTTTCAGGAAAACTATCGGTATTGTAAGTATAAGTGATCGTTTGGGTGTCGGTTTCTGATGATTCTAAATCTTTATAATCAATTTTTATACAGTTGTTAACCAAATAAAAAAAGTAATCATCTAACAAATAAACATACAGCCATTGTGGCGTTTTTACATTTTTAAATATGCCATTTTTAGTATCGTATTCAAAAGAATATTCGTCGTAAGGACTGGTTACTTTCTTTATATTTCCTGCGGTATCGTAAGTGATTGATCCGCCATCGTAACCTACTAACCTACCTTTAGTATCAATCGTAAAAGCTTCTACTGGTTCTGGATCATTATCATAAGAAATCATTACATTATTGCCTTGATAGGTAAACGTATAATCAGATGTATAGGTGTTTTCTGTAGTAACTTCTTGAACTTTTGCCGAAGTTACTAAATCGCCGGTATAGTTTAGTGTGGTTGTAATGGTATAGTCAGAATCGCCTTGTTTCATTTCGGTAATTCTGTTTTTATCATCGTACTTAAAAGTAACCGGACCACTGTCGCCGTATATTTTTGAAGGAAGATAAATTGCGTTGGTAGTTTGATCTTCTTGTTCTTCTTTATCTTTGTCGCAAGAAGTAAATGCAAAACCAACAAAAAGCAGGGTTGCAAAGATTATTTTTTTCATAAGTTAATTTCTAAATTTGGTGCAAATATAAAACTCCTTTCCATATAAACAAGAAAGGAGTTTATTTATTGCAATATTAATTGTTTAATAATTAATGGTATAAATTTCGTTTTCTGTTGATCCGTTTTCGGTGTAATTTACAGACATCCGTGTTGGATATCCATCAATTACATGTTCTACCGGATACGAATAAGTTTCAGACGAAGTGTAAGTTGTTCCTTGGTTTTCTGAAACATTTGTTACTGAAATTGGGTTGTTTTCTGCAAAGTAATGTAAATCAAAATCGCTTAACAACAACACCCATTTAGGCGATGTTATACCGCTTAAAATACCTTTGTCGTTATTGTAACTTGCGGTTGTTGTAGAATTTTCGTTGACAATTTTTACAATATTACCTTTGGTATCGTAAGTAAAAGCGACTAAAAGATCTGCATTGCTAAAGTTTAAAACCTGACCTTTTTCGTTGAAGTTAAACAAAACGTAATCATTATCGTCACCAGTTACTCTTGCTTGATTTGCTGTTGGGTAAGTAATGATGTACGAATCGGTTTCGGTCCCTGTAGGATCGTTATAAATGGTTACAAACTTTGTTACTTTGCCGGTGCTGTCGTATGTAAAAATAGTTTCGGTGTATTCAGTTTCAGAATCCTTATCGGTTACCTTAACCAATTGTCCGCTTGTACTGTAGGTAAACAACAAATTACCATTTACACTGGTTATTGATTTTGGAAGTTTTTTTACATCGGCAACATTGTCGTCGTTTTTACACGAAACAAATACGGCTGATGCCATTAAAACAGGTACTATAATCTTTTTCATATATTTTGAATTATTCCGTTGCCGGATAAACAATACGTATTGGCTTGTAATAAGTTGTGATTCTTTGATTGATGTCTGATGCTTTTACTTCTATTACATAATCGCCTTCAGCATACGTTTCAGTAGCCGATTTTGCAGGTAATATTACTGTCTGCATTTGATTTATCTCGGTATAATACCCTTGAAGATCAAAATGTCTTTGATTAACTTTAAACTCTTTAGGTAAAAAATCTTTCGAATAAATTTCATACGCATATTCGTAAACTCCTGTTTGATCTGTAAATCTAAAGTTCATGAACAAATCTTCGCCGTACTTAAATTCTTTATTATCTGGAATATTGGTAATTTCAATTGTTGGACCAACAGTGTCCGGATCTTCGTCATTACAGCCAACAAAAGTAAAAGCGGTTGTTAGTAAAAATAAAAGACTTATTTGTTTGAAAAATTTCATAATTAGATTTATTTAATCTTCAAAGATAAACGATTAATTTTACATTTTAGTATTCTTAAAACGGGCTTAACATTTAGATTTTGGTTAATCTTTTAATAAAAAAATCCCAAACCTAAATGATTTGGGATCTGTAAAAAAAACAATAAATCTATTAATGATGGTGATCGTGACCAATAAAAATTTCAACAAACTGCTGGTTTTGGTTACCGTTTACATCTAAAACCGTAATTCCAACATGGTAATGCTCTTCCGGTGCATCGGCTGGGATGTTGATTGCGTGTTCTAAGGCATAAGTTGCCGCTTTGTTAGGAACCTCGCCTGTGAATGCATATTCGTAATGTTCGTCATGTAACTGCTTTGCTTTATGTTCGTGACCGTCTTCTGCCGAGTGAATTTCGATTTTGTAACTTGCCAAACCTACATTATCTGCCAAATTTGCTTTTACCGTAAAAACAGATCCCGGTTCAACTTCCTGATGATCTGTTGGCGAAATGATTTCAATAGTTGGCTTTGTTGTATCTACCACTGCATCATCGTCTGAACATGATGAAACTGCTAATAAACTAATTATTGCGAAACTTAAACTTGCTAATTTTTTCATGATTGATTTCTTTTTAAATTAAAAGGGAATTGTTATAAAAATTTGAATGTTTCTGCCAAACTCCGGAATATCCAAAGCGCGGTAAAAACTGTTGTGATGATAGTAAACCGTGTTAAAAACATTGTTCACCTGTAAACGAATTTGCGGCTTGAAACCTTTAAAGTTTAGTACCGAACTAAATTGTGCATTTGCAATGGTGTAGCCCGGTGTTACTTCTTCGTTTTGGGCAATTCTGTTTTGTTGCAAAGCCGTTTTTAAACCTACTTGAAACTGATTTTGCTGTAGTAAACTACCATCTTTTAAATAATATTGAACATTAAATTGTCCGTTAATTGGGGTTGAAAACGGCAAAGGATAATCAACACCCGAATCACTAATCTGCTTATTGTACAAATAAGCCGCCTGTGCCTGGAAACCAAATTTGTTCCACTGGTACTGCGCATCAACCTCTAAACCGGTAAGCATCGCTTTTGATTGGTCGTATTTGTAAACCTGTCCGCCGTGTGGCAAAATAGAAAACGTGCCCGTTGGTTTTAAGAAAATGTAATTAGTGAAATAATATAAATAAGCACTTGCGTTTATTTTAAAGTTATTTTTGTGGAAATGCTGACTTAAATCGAAAGCCCAGCCTTTTTCAACATCTAAATTCTGATTTCCTTGTTCGTGACGAAAAGCGCCATGGTGAATTCCGTTCGAACTTAATTCCATTGCTGTTGGAAACCGGAAGTTTGATGCCACTGTAAGCGTACTTTCCCAATCGGCCGTGATTTGGTGCGATACGCCAAAAGCTACGTTTCCTCTTGAAAAATCTTTAGATAACGATTCCGCACGTTGGGCATTTTGCCTTGCCTGATCTTCTGGTGTGCCGCGTTGTGATAAATAATCAAACAACACCTCATCAAAAAAACCGGCAACTTTTACATTGGCAACATCGTATCGCGCGCCTAATTCCAAATTCCAATCGGTTGCAAAACTCCAGGTATGTTTTCCGAAAACACCTAAATTCCAACGGTTATATTCTGGCATTAAATAACTGTAACCCGCAATATCGTTGGTTTGATACTGACTTTGAACACCTAAAATAGTGGTATGATCTAACAGCCAGTCTTTTTTGTACGATAATTCGGCGTTCAGGGTATTCAATTTAAAATCTAACTCTAAATTAGGATTGATTTCGGGCGGCACCTGATTGGAATAATGTGTATGAAACAAACTGTATTCCTTACGGTGGTTGCGTTGAAAACCAAACTTAAAATCCCATACATCGTGCGTGTTTAGCCATTTTGCATGATAAGTTACTTTTGTATGATTTACCTGCTGATAAGGCATGCCGATGTTTCGTTCGCTACCGTCGGGCTTGGCATCATTCACAGAAGGAATTCCGTGTGCGCCTGCAAAAAATCCCGATTTATTTTGAAACTGACTGATGCTTAAAATACTCTGAAAATCACCTTTTACATAACCCCATTGCCCATAAACCGATAGCTCGTTTCCGGCAGTATTGGTCATGTTTCCATTGGTCAACGGAATTTTTGTCGATAGATACGTTATTTCATCAACAGGAACCTTAAAATCGGCAAATGTGGTGTACGCTGTTTTAAATTTATAAAAATGATTGCCTTTTTTGTACGACATATTCAGCGCGTTTGCCCACGATTTGTTTACGCTTTGAGCCGTTGTAATGTATTGCGCCTTAAAATCATCGGTTGGAATTGTTTCGTTGTTAACTTCTATCACACCCGCAATCGCGTCCGATCCGTGCGTAATTGTGCCAACGCCTTTAACAACATTAACACTTTCGGTAGTTAACGCATCAATTTCCAAACCGTGATCGGCACCCCATTGTTGCCCTTCCTGCTTAATACCGTTTTCGGTAACAGCCAAACGTGTGAATCCCAAGCCGCGCATCATAGGTTTTGCGGTTTGCGAACCAACGGTAACGGCATCTAAACCAACCACGTTTGATAAGGTTTTTGCCAAACTGTTGCTATAATTATCTTGTAGATATTTCTGTGTAACTTTTTGCTGATTGTAAGCTTTTTGTTGTGCCGTGTGTATTACAAGTGTTTCAAGCGTTTCTTCTTCGTTTAAAACAACCGTAATTTGTTTTGATTGATTCAAATGAATTTTCTCCTGAAAAATGCCATAACCATCTGCCGAAACTTTTAAGGTGTACGAACCGCTTTGCAGATCCGTAAAAATAAAAGTTCCCGATGCATCTGTATCTACACAACTACTGCTTAAATCAACATGACTGTTTGGTATGCTTTCACCATCAACGTTTTTTACAACACCGGTTATTTGGTGCTGCGCAAAAACGCCATAGCCCAACATACACAAAACAATCGTTAATAATAAACGCATTTTGTGAGCTTTTTTATTTTTGTAAATGGTTTTGATTTGATTTATCTGGATGAATATGTTACCCATTTGCAAGTCTGCTTAAACAAACTTTATGTCATTCCAGACTTGATCTGGAATCTCATTATACATTTTAAAATAATTATGCGAAGCTGAATCAAGTTCAGCTTGACAAAATGACGTAATAGCAATCAATTCATCGATAAATCTTACAGTTTAAACAAAAACCGGCGGACCGCGAAGCGAGATAAAATCAAACGAAGCATCAACATAGTTTGTATGGTGCGTTACATTTAATTTTGGATACGTTATTGAAGAATAAAATACGATTACATCTGGTGTAACAGTTGTAAACGGACTAAAAGTAAAGTGACAGATTTGACAATCATCTGAATGATGGTTTGCCATTTGATCATGATTGGCATGATGCGAATCTGTACTTAAAAAATCGGAAACCAAATGCGAATAACTGTGCGCAGATTGAAACATTAACGTTACAAGAACGCAAATGCTAAAAAACCACGAAATTATTTGCTTGTTTGATTTCATATAACTGCAAATATAAAAAACTCTTGACAAATCAAGAGTTTTTTATGAAGATATTATTATATAACCAATTGCATAAGGTGAAATTTTTAACTTCAAAATTCCAATCTCAATATAGTTTTACTGTAGTTCGCTCTAAAAGGCAATCAACTTTTGATATGTTTTAATTTTCGAACTTACTGCGTATATATTCAGTAAGCTCTTCTTTTTTCCTTACTTTGTTGTAATATTTTTTAGCTAATTTTATACTTTTTTCATCTTTATTTTCTGAACCAATTTCATATAAACTTAAAGCATAATTTCCATTAAAATGATCTAGTTTGCTAAATTTATTTTTTATCTTTTCATAGTAAGAAATTGATTCCGAATACTTTTCATTCAAAGTCAAAAGAATCGCTTTTAAAAGTTGAGCATCCTCATTGGGTTCATTATATTTATTTTCGGCTATGTTTATATTTTCTAAACCATAGATAACATCTCCAATTTTTGTAGACGTTAATGCAACTCCATAAAATCCTTCAGGACTATTTGGAAAATATTCTTTAATTTCTTCAAATTTTCTTCTAGCCAAACTATCAGCCCCAATTATCATACTTGTACTTGCTAGATTTTGTTTGAATTCAATTGATTTATTTTGAGCTAAACTATCAGCTATATAGTACATTGCAACAGCCTCTTTATTCATATTGCTCAACCTAAAAGCATAGCCTGCCCAAAAATAAGCATCACAAAATGTAGCATCAATTTTTATTACATCAGTAAAAATTTCAATCGCAGATCCTAAATACTGTCTGTTTTGTACACATTTAATACCAAGAGGAAAAATCTCTTTAATTCTTTCATTTTCAAAAAGTTCACAATAAGTCCTTTTCCCTTCAAAGTAATCAGTTTGTGAGTAAATATTTGAGAATGTAAACGTTATTAAAAATAAAAATAAATTTTTCATTGATCCTTTCTAAAATAATGTACAGTTCTTATAAACTTAACCTATTAATTTGTTTTCTAACAAATATTCGGCAATTTGTATGGTGTTGGTTGCTGCGCCTTTTCGTAAATTATCGGCAACAATCCACATGTTTAAGGTATTTTCCTGGCTTTCATCTCTACGGATTCTTCCTACCAAAACCTCGTTTTTATTTTGTGCATACAAAGGCATTGGATAGGTATTGGTATCGGTATTGTCCTGAACCATGATTCCCGGAGTGTTCTGCAATATCTCGCGAACTTTGTTTAAATCGAAATCATTTTCAAACTCAATATTCACTGCTTCACTGTGCCCGCCAACAACCGGAATACGAACTGCTGTAGCCGTAACCTTAATACTGTCGTCTCCCATAATTTTTTTGGTTTCGTTGGTCAGTTTCATTTCTTCTTTGGTGTAACCATTATCCAAGAAACTATCACAATGTGGAATTGCATTTCTGTGAATTTGGTAATGATACGCCATTTCGCCTTTTACACCGTTATACTCGTTTTCTAACTGTTGAACCGCTTTAACACCCGTTCCAGTAATCGATTGATATGTTGATACAATTACGCGTTTAATCTGATATTCTTTATGTAACGGAGCCAAAGCCATTACCAATTGAATGGTTGAACAGTTTGGATTGGCAATAATTTTATCGGTTGCGGTTAATTCGTTTGCATTAATTTCTGGAACAATTAGTTTTTTAGTAGGATCCATTCGCCAAGCCGATGAATTATCTACAACGGTTGTACCAACTTCGGCAAATTTTGGTGCCCATTCCAACGATGTTTCTCCACCTGCCGAAAACAGCGCCACATCAGGCTTCATTTCAACGGCTGTCTGCAAATTTACCACCTTATACTTCTTATCCTTAAAAGCTATTTCCTTACCAACCGATTTTTCCGATGCTACCGGAATTAATTCTGTTACAGGAAAATTACGTTCTGCCAAAACATTCAGCATTACCTCGCCAACCATACCGGTTGCGCCAACTACAGCTACTCTCATAGATAAAATTTGTTTTAAGATTAAAATTTGCAGTAGCAAAAATATGCAATAATTTGAATAGTTTATGATGAAATTATAGCGTATTAAAATCTTTTACCTGAAGTTGTATGGTTACATTATCTTTCCATTGATTTTCTGATAACGAATACACCATATTCATTAGTTTAAGATTTTTTGTGGTATTGATTAAATCTCCTTTTTTAAAGGCAATTGCAGGGAAAGGTTTTGAATTATTCTGCTTGACGAACATACGCAAATGCTCGTTATTTTTACCGATTGTTTGCGCATTACCAGTATCAAAAACATTGGGTGTAAAGAAAACAGGCGTCATATTTCCGGGACCATGCGGTTCGAACTGTTTCAAAATACGGAGCGTTTTTTCATCGAAATCATCAAAATTCACAACAGCATCAATTTCAATTTCTTCGGTTTGCTGTTCTTCGCAAATGGTTTCTTTCACCACTTCTTCAAACTTCGACTTAAAATTTTCGTACTCGGAATCTTTAATTGTTAAACCAGCCGCATACATGTGCCCGCCAAACTGAATGATGTGTTCCGAACATTTTTCTAATGCCTTATACACATCGAACCCTTTAACAGATCGAGCCGAAGCTGCCAGATAATCTCCACTTTTTGTAAAAACCAACGTTGGGCGGTAATACGTTTCGATCAACCTTGAAGCCACAATTCCAATGACACCTTTGTGCCAGCTTTCGTGATAAACAACCGATGAAAACGTGGTTTCTTCGTTATTTTCAACAATCTGATTTAATGCTTCTTCGGTAATCTGTTGATCTAAAATTCGTCGGTTCATATTAAACTCGTCAATTTCTTTTGCACATTCAATTGCTTCATCCAAATTAAATTCCGTCAATAATCTAACCGCATAATTTCCGTGTTTAATACGTCCGGCGGCATTTATCCGCGGTGCGATTTTAAAAACTACATCGGTAATCGTGAATTCTTTAATGCCAAACTGCTTTTTCATTGCTAAAATTCCAGATCGCGGATTGCTGTTAATAACCTGCAAACCATAATATGCCAAGATGCGGTTTTCATCGACAATCGGCACAATATCGGCTGCAATGGCTGTAGCAACCAAATCTAAATACAGAATTAAATCTTCGATGGTTTCTCCGCGATTTGCCGCCAAAGCCTGTATCAACTTAAAACCCACACCACAACCACACAATTCCTTAAACGGATAGTTGCAGTCTTTTTGTTTAGGATCTAAAACCGCAACAGCATTTGGAACCTCATCTCCGGGCAAATGGTGGTCGCAGATTACAAAATCGATTCCTTTTTGGTTGGCATATTCTATTTTATCGATTGATTTTATACCGCAATCTAACGCAATAATCAGTGTAATTCCGTTGTCTTCGGCATAATCGATTCCTTGGTTTGATATTCCGTAACCTTCTGCATAACGATCGGGAATATAGGTATCAACATCGGGATAAAAACTTTTCAAGTACGACGACATTAAGGCAACCGCCGTGGTTCCGTCAACATCGTAATCACCAAAAACCAAAATACGTTCGTTTGCTAAAATAGCTTTTTCTATACGCGCAACGGCTTTATCCATACCTTTCATTAAATACGGATTGTACAGATCTGCCAGTTCTGGTCGGAAAAACTTTTTAGCCTGATCAAACGTACTAATACCGCGCTGTGCCAGCAAATTTGCCACAAGCGGACTTACATTTAAAGTAGTTTTTAAATGCTGAATTATTGAAGAATCGGGATTTTGTTTTAACGACCAACGCATAGTAAAAATGTAAAAACACTCCAATTGAAGTGCGTTTAAAATACTAAATTA
>CAJYTF010000053.1 GCA_913777665.1 uncultured Myroides sp. | reverse complement strand
TGAAGAAATGGGCTATGAAGTGCATTTATATGTTTTAGAATCGAAAAATGATTACCCGTTTACAGGAAAATTGCATCAGTATAATATTGATCAGTTAACATTTTTCTCCAAAATCAAAACTTATTTTAATATTAAACAATCAATTAAAGAAAATAATTTTACTTTGGTTATCGATCACAGATACCGTTTAAATTGGATAACAGAAATAATTTGGCAAAAACTCATGTATAGCAAACAAAAAGTTTTTAATTACATTCATAGTTCCAATATTGCTAATTATTTGTTTCATTCTAATGCATTAAATCAACTTTTATTTAAAAACCGATTATTTATTTGTGTTTCAAATGGTGTAGAGGAAAAAATTAAAAAACAATTTCCGTTTTTACAAACACAAACCATTTATAATTTTGTCAATTTTAATGATATTGAAAAAGATGAAACTCAATCTGAAAAGTACATTTTATCTATTGCCAGAATGGATCAGGAAAATGTAAAACAGGTTGATGTTTTGTTAGAATGTTATGCAAAAAGTATTTTACCAGACAGAAAAATACGCTTGGTTATTTTGGGAGATGGTGTTCGATTGAAAGAAATGGAATTTTTAGCCAAAAAATTAAATATTTCAGATTTTGTAGATTTTAAAGGATTTCAAACTAATCCTGAAAGCTATATAAAAAATGCCTTATTTACTGTTTTAACGAGCAAATATGAAGGTTTACCAACTGTTTTGGTTGAATCACTATTAATGGAAACTCCTGTGATTTCTTTTGATTGTGAAACCGGTCCCAACGAAATTATTATTGATCGACTAAATGGTTTATTGATTGAAAATCAAAATAAAGAAAAAATTATTGCAGGAATGAATGAGTTAGTTTTTAACGAGGAACTATACAATTTTCTAAAGCAAAATTCCTTAACATCAGTCAATAAATTTCGAATAGATTCAATAAAAGGACAATGGGAAAAAGTTATTAATGATACACTGTAAAATCAATCCCGTAATTACGTAGATTCTGCTTTGTTCTAAGCATTAATCTTAAAACAAAAGGAGGAAGTTTGAATAGTAATTTTGTTTTAAAATTCATGTTTTTTTGATCAACATATTTTAAATATTCTAAAGATTGATCTTTTAAACCTAGAATGTGATAATTTAATCCATATTCAATTCTATAAACATCTAAAAATAATTTTAGACTTTCATTACTTTTTTCAATTTCAACATATTGGTTTAAATTGGTTAGCTTATTGAATTTTGACTGATCTTTAGACAGACTTTTATTTGCATTTATAAAATTGTAAACCATTGTATTTTCTGCAGTTATAGCAATTGTATGTTTCAACGCTATTTTAATCCAATAATCTAAATCTTGGTCGCTTTTTAGTGTAGGATCAAATCCGCCAATCTCATTAAAAATATCTTTATGTATACAAACTGCCGATGTTAAAGCAATACGATTTATTATGCTACTTTTGAAAAAGTCGGTTACATATCCTTCATAGTTTTCAGGAATATCGATGAATCTATTTTCAATAAATGTATTTTTTGAAATTTGAGTAACATATCTGCCACAATACATTTTTGCTTCTGGAAATTTAGTGATTGTATCATAAAAAGCTTGTAAATGATTTTGTTTCCATGTGTCATCGGCATCTAAAAAGCAAATATAATCTGCTTTGGCATTTTCCATTCCTGTATTTCGAGCGACAGAAACTCCTTGATTTTTTTGGTGTATGATTTTTAATCTGTGGTCAGAAAATTTCCTTAAAATTTCTAAACTTCCATCAGTTGAACCATCATTTACAACAATAACTTCAAAATTATCAAATGATTGATTGAAGACACAATTCAATGTGTTTTGAATGTATTTTTCTTTGTTATAAAGCGGAATTATTACTGAAAAAAAAGGTGTCATTTATAATTGGCTGAAATATCCTAAACGGTAAATATCATAAATAAATAGGGAAGGTTTGCTGCTTAATAAGTTTTTTTTAAAACTATTTTTTCTCATTCTATAAACGAAATTGATTAAAAACAACAATTTTGTTTGCTTTAATAAATTATGAACAGCACTTATTTTTGCATAATCGGCTGGTAGATAGTTTTTTGATAAGAGAAATTTCAACCCTTTTAATGAATCATTTGTTTTGTGCATAAACACTTCGCTGGTTTCAATTCCATTATGCACTACTTGATTATTGATGTGTTGTAAAGGTATTTTATTCTTCATTAAATCGAATGAAAACAATAAATCTTCGTAACGTAAATTAGGAATGTCTTCATTAAAACGAACGGTTTGAAAAACTTCTTTTTTAATTAAAAAATTAAGTGTTAAAAAAGAAACATAAACATTTTCATTTCGTTTCTCGGCAGACAGTGCTTCTCGTTTATTTCCGTAAATCCATCGTAATAATTGATTGTTTTGAGGTATGCTTTCTTGATACACAATTCCACCATAAACAACAGCGTAATTAGAATTATTTTTAATGAAATTTATATAATTTTTGATAAACTGATTATTAATAATTCGAACATCTGCATCTAAAAAAAGTAAATTATCAAATGATGCTTTTGTTGATAATAAATTTCTAATGGCACTTCTTCCAATGTTTTGATTTAAAATAGAATAGCAGCAATTATCTAAACTATTAATTTCATTGTTTTCTGTATGAAAATTTTGAGAAGCATCATCTAAAACAATTATTTCAAAAGTGATTTTTTCAACAATACATTGTTCGCTTACTTCTTTAACCAATGGAAAAACATTGTAATTATATGTAGGAATTAATATAGAAAGCATTTTATTTTTTTTGGTAAAATCCGACTAAAAAATCGGGTTTATTTTCTTTTAAATAATCATCTTCAATCTTAAACAAATTATTTAAAACAGTCTGTTTTTCTGCAGTTAAATCAACAAAATGAAAGGCAATATCTTTAAAAACACTCATTAAAATATTTCCACCGAACGATCTTTCTTCAACTACATTAAAATACTTGTAAACAGTTTCTAAAATATTTGCTGATGAAACACTTTCTGAAGGATCTGCCAAATAAACGCGAAATAAACCGTTGCCGTAAAATTTATTTTTTACCAAATTAGTAGCTCCTCTAACTTTATATTCTTTGGGAATTATGTCTAAAGCACTATTAATCGTCTGAATTTGCTTTTTTGGGAACTGAAATCTGTTTGCACCAACATATTCATTAATAAACAAGCATCCGTTATCTTTTAAAGCTGGAATTATTTTGTTTTTAAACAATTCATCTAACTGCGAAAAATGATGAAGCGATGCGTGAAAAACAACCAAATCATAATAATTATCTTTAAAAGTGGTTTTGTAAATATCTTCGCATTTAAAATGAATGTTATTTAATTGCTTTTCTTCTGCAATTTTTTGGGCTTTTTCTATGTTGTTTAAACCTAAATCGACACATAAAATCTCACTGAAAACATTCGTGAAACCTGCATAATAAATTTCGTGCTGACAAGTTCCTGAACCTAACGAAAGAACTTTTAAATCTGTTTTATCTTTTAAATGGT
This sequence comes from uncultured Myroides sp., assembly GCA_913777665.1. Lineage (GTDB taxonomy): Bacteria > Bacteroidota > Bacteroidia > Flavobacteriales > Flavobacteriaceae > Flavobacterium. The sequence goes on along the minus strand of CAJYTF010000053.1, from coordinate 109,778 downwards.
GGTTGATTAAATAATCTCTGAAATCGGTTTTTTCATCGCCCGAAATCATTTTATTCCAACGTGTTTGCACAGCAGGAACATCCCACCAATTGGTGTTTTCTAATCGAAAAGTATTGAAAGCACTGCTAATTCTCGATTCCTTTTTAAAAGAAAATTTTGATGCAATAAAACTCAAACCTCTTTGGTTAAGCTTGGTATAAACATCGATAAAATCTTCTTTTGTAAGTAATCGAATCATTTTAAACCGTTTTCTGCACTACTTCAAAAACTTTTCCTTCATCGCATTTCAACGTTTTGGCAGGATATTTCAACAACAAAGCATAATCGTGCGTTGCCATTAAAATAGTACGTCCGTTTTGGTTGATTTGCTGTAAAACTTCCATAACTTCAACACTTGTTTGCGGATCTAAGTTACCTGTTGGCTCATCGGCTAAAATTAATTCGGGATCGTTTAACAATGCGCGTGCAATTGCCACACGTTGTTGCTCGCCACCCGAAATTTGATGTGGCATTTTACGAATATGCTGTAACATACCTACACGATCTAAAACATCTTCGATACGTGTATTCATATCCACTTCGTTTGTCCAGCCGGTTGCTTTTAAAACGAACAATAAATTTTCGAAAATATTTCTGTCTGGAAGTAACTTAAAATCCTGAAAAACAATTCCTAATTTACGTCTTAAAAAAGGAATGTCGTTTTGTTTCAAAGTGCGTAAATCATAATCAACAATAACACCTTCGCCTTGTTTTAAATCTAAATCGGCATAAAGTGTTTTCATTAAACTACTTTTACCTGAACCGGTTTTACCAATTAAATAAATGAATTCACCTTTATGGATATCAATATTAACATCCGCTAAAATAGGCTCGGTTTCTTGAAAAATGGTTACGTTATGTAGTTTTAATATAGATGCTGACATGGATTTTTTTTGTAAAAATATCAAAAGTTATGCGTTAATAAAAATTCAATCTTAAAAAATGAAGTTTTAATTTTCCTACAATCTGTTTTTAGAAAAAGTAAAACCAACTTTTGCCGACATAAAATTGTAGTTATTCATGTATTTTTCCCAGTTTGGATGTGTTTCGGTTCGCATTTTATTAAGCGAATATTTTAAGCCGAGAGTGATATAAGCTCTGCTACCAATTTTATGTTGATAATCAATACCTAAACCTAATCCATCACCTTCAAAATCTAATTCTTTACTACCATAACCAGTTGATGTGTATTTTGTATAATCATAAGATATGTAAGGTTCAATTAAACTTTCTGCTGTTATCGGCTGATAATAACTTAAATAAAATCCAGGTGTAAAGGCAGTTGTTCTATGAAAAAAACCAAAATATTTATTGTCTTTAGTTTCCATTCTGTGTAAAGAAGCATGAATACCAGCAGTAAAGCGACTATAACTAAAAATTCCTAAACGTGCCGAAATTAATGGAAATGCTTCGGAATGTGAATCGCCTATCATACTTTTATTAGGAGCTAAATTTGAAAATCCAAAAGTAAATTGAAAGGTATCAACAAAACCAACTTTTGATTTTTTTTCATCTTGTGAATAACTTGAGAACGATACCAAAATACATATTAAAATAATTATCTTTCTCATAATTAATAATTTAAAGTACCTAAATTAACGTAATAATTATTTGTATTGTAGTGCGAAATATATCCGTAATATTTAGTGTTTTTTCCATGTGTAATTTTTATAACATAAACACTTGTATCTTCATTTCTTGGAATAGATACACTAATTTTTCCTGAAGAATCAGTCTTGGTTTTAGAAATACTTATAGGTTCATCTTGATAGCGGTCATAAACTATTTCATTAGACGATAATTCTGCTATTGATCCATTTTTAGGTTGGTTATAAACTGGATAAAAATTAACCTCTGCATTTTGTAAAGGGGTATTGTTGTAAACAATGTTTCCTTCTATTATAGTTCGGGTATCACCATCGTAAAAGTCGTTTGTACAACTTGAGAAAAGTAAAGGCGTAAAAGCTAAAAAAAGTGTTTTTTTCATAAGATATCGATTAATTCAAGTTTCATTGCGAAAGAAACAATTCCGTCTAATTTAATATAAAAATAGATTTCTTTTTCATTAATTGAAGAATAAATAGCAGCTTTTTGATTAAATGTTACTTCTTTTAAGTAATTAATATCGATTGCTTTGATACGGTTTTTCTCAAGAATTTCAATCGGTAAACAATCTAAACACCATTCAATGTATTTTACATTGTTTACATGATTTAGTGCATCTAAATCAGAAAATACGACTTTATGGTGACTTACTAATTCTGCATTTTGAGATACATCAATCTTACCGAATTTTTTTAGTGTAGCTTTCTTTTCAGGATATTTTTCTAAATGATCGTGCGAAATTGCAATAGCTTCCGGTCTGCGTTTTTCGGTATTTAAAACTACCCAAAGACTGTTTCCGCCGATTATTTTCTCATCATTCAAAAACACATCAAAATCGCGAATGGTTTTTATGCCCGCAAGTGTTTCAATCCACGTTTCAATTTCAATAGTTTCGTGCCATTGCGGTAAATTTTCAATTTCGATACGCATACTGCTTAACACCCAAGCCTGATTATTTTGCTGCATATCAAAATAACTCATTCCGGCTAAATCTGAATGTTTTCCGGCAACTGCCTGTAATAAATTCAATAAATCGGTAATGCGAATTTTAGAATTTACAGCGCATTTATCTATTGTTACTTGGCACGAACCTTTGTATTTTGATGAAAACTTATCGGGTAAATTCATTTATATAGCTTAAAATATTTTTTATTGGGGTTTGATACGAAAACCATTCGGTAGCTTCATTGCGTTTAAACCAGGTAATTTGTCTTTTTGCGAATCGGCGGGTGTTTTTCTTGATTTCTTCTACAGCTTCATCTAAAGAAATTTTTCCATCGATAAAATCAAATAATTCGCGGTAACCAACCGTTTGCAAGGCATTTAATTGCTGGTGTTCTTTTAAATTGGCAACTTCAAGCAACAAACCACTGTTCATCATTATATCAACACGTTTATTAATTCGATCATACATAATTTCCCGCGGAGCTTCTAAACCAATAATAATAGGAGTGAAATTGCGTTTGTTTTTCTCTTGATTTAAAAACGAAGAATACGGAGCATTTGCCTCCATTGAAACCCCAATAAATCGTTTCATTCGCTGTTGATTTACCAAAGTTTGCGGATTGGTTGTTTTTAGAAAATCAAAATAGAAAGGATCTAACTGCTGTAATTTTTCCTGTAGATATTCAAAACCTTTTTCTTCGTAATTTTTATCGATTTCAGCTTTAATTTCAGATGAAACATCCGGAAAATCATCAAATCCTTTTAAAATGGCATCAACATACAAACCTGATCCGCCAACAACAATCTGAATATTATTCTTTAAAAACAATTCATCTAAAAAAGGCAAAACTTCTTTTTCATAATCGCCAACACTGTAATTTTCAGTTATCGATTTATTCTGAATAAAATGATGCGTTGCCTGTTTTAATTCATCGTTTGATGGAACTGCAGTACCAATCGTCATTTCCTTATAAAACTGTCGACTATCGCATGAAACAATATCGCAATTAAAATGTTTTGCTAACTGAATTGATAATGCGGTTTTGCCAATAGCTGTTGGTCCTACAATTACAATGAGGTAATTATTCGTCGATTTTAACTTCTCCATCAATAAATTTTTCGCCACAATTGTAGCAGTAATTTGCAAATTCGTTGTAAATAAAAGTTTTACAGCGTGGGCAATTATTTTTTATGTTTTTGCTTCTGCGGTTTTTAGCTAATTCGGCAGTAACAATTCCGGTAGGCACGGCGATAATTCCGTAACCCATAATCATAATGAACGATGCTATTGCTTTGCCGATAGGTGTAATTGGCGCAATATCGCCATAACCAACGGTTGTCATGGTTACAATACACCAGTAAATGCTGTTTGGAATGTTGGTAAACCCGTTGTGGCGACCTTCTATTACAAACATAATGGTACCTAAAATAACCGACATTACCAAGATAAAGTAGACAAATACAACAATTTTATTTGCACTTGCCCTTAACGATTCTTTTATGTGCGATGATTGATTTAATACCGGAATTAAGTCTAAAATAGCGAATAATCGCAACAATCGTAACGATCTTATCACGCCCAAAGCTTCTGATCCCGGAAAGAAAAAACTTAAATACATTGGTAAAAGCGACAATAAATCTACAAAACCATAAAAACTAAAAATATAATTCAGCGGTTTTTTGTTACTTATAATTCGCAAAATGTATTCCAGCGTAAAAAATATGGTAATGATCCATTCGCTGATGATGAAAAAATCGTGATGTAGTTTGTCATACCGAACCACACTTTGCATCATAATTAAAACAACGCTCAACAAAATTACGGCAAGTAATAGCAAATCGAACGTTTTCCCAGCAATGGTGCCCGATCCGTAAATTACAATATAGATTTTCTGACGAAGTATTTCGTATTTCGATTTTATATGTTTCATTCCTAAAACGATATAATTTTATAGTCTTTTTTTGTGTAAAGATAATGCTTAACCGTATTCAGCACATCTTTTGTGTAAATAAGCGGAATTAAAATTTTACTTAAAACCTGCGCATTTAGAATTTGATAATTCAGATCGAAAAAGCAAAATCCTTTAAAAATTCCGTTTTCAATAACAACCGCACTTTTTTCGTTTAAATTTCTTCCTTTTAAAACAATGATTATATTCTTGTATTTTAATTTATTAGAAGTAATTAACGAATTAAAAAGTTCATTGTGCAAAACGGTTGGATAGTTGATGTTTTCTGCGGATGAAAGTGCGTTTTGAACTTCTTCTACAATTTCGTTTTCTTTATACAGATCATTGATAAACTGTAATGCACTTTTTTGATTTTTAAACGATTGAACCGCGTTTTTACGACCATCGCTTTTATGAATTTTCAATGTTTCGTAACCATTCTCCAATTTTTCCTGATAAACCGACCATAAAAAAGGCGATTTGCGTTGTGTTGGATTTAAAACCGGTTTGTTGTGCAACAATTCTTCGCGTTCTTTTAACAATGCGATTAATTCGTTGCCCGTTTCTTCAAAAGTCACCGTATAAACCTCTTTTTGAATACGTTTGGCAATTTTGGTATCGGCAGTAAAAATCTGATTTAATTTTTTACGGATATTACTGCTTTTTCCTATAAAAATGATATTTCCTTTATCGTTATGAACGTAGAAAATACCAATACTTGTGGGAATGTTCTCTAAAATATCGAACAATTTAGGCGAAATTCCCTGATAGACTTCATTTTTAATTTGCTGTTTTACAATTTGTTTGTCGATATCTTTGTCTAACAACAACTTAAATAATTTAAGTGTAGCCATGGCGTCGCCGCTTGCTCTGTGACGGTCTGCAATTGGAATTCCTAAAGATCGAACCAATTTACCCAAACTATACGCTTGTGCATCGGGTAACAAAACTTTAGACATTTCTACAGTACAAAGTGTAGGTTTTTGAAATTTGTAGCCTAGACGGTCAAATTCCAACTTTAAAATTCGATAATCAAACGGAGCGTTGTGTGCAACAATAATGCAGCCTTCGGTAATTTCAATGATGCGTTTGGCAACCTCAAAAAACTTTGGAGCCTGACGCAACATGGCATTATTTATACCGGTAAGTTTAACAACAAACGGCTGAATGGGAATTTCGGGGTTAACCAGACTTATAAACTGATCTACAATTTCAACACCGTCAAATTTATAAATAGCAATTTCGGTAATTCCTTCTTTATTAAATTGCCCGCCGGTGGTTTCTATATCTATTACTGCGTACATTCTTCAATGTCAATTTCAATTTCAAAAATCAATGACAATATGAAATTCAATTTTTTAAAATTGAAATTTGCAATTGATATTGTAGTTGCTATTGAAAAATTATTTTTTATTAATTATCATTTTCGAAGCAATTGCTATTAACTCTTCAACTTCGTTTAAAAAGCTAAAATACGAAAAATGTTAATGAAGCAAGTAATTATGTTTAATCTGTTAGAGAAGTATTTATTTTTTTTGATCTTGTTTTTGATGTTGAATTGTAAGGATATAAAGCGTGTTTTCTACAATTTCGTAATATAGTAGATAATTATGGATTACCTTTACAGAAACATTTTTAATATCTGTTTTTCTTCCAATTAGCGGAAATTCCTTTAAAAGATTTAGCTGCTCAAATATCAAAGAAGTTAGTTTAATACTATAAGATTTTGATTTATTTCTATTGTTCCAATACTCTAAAATTGCTGCTAAATCATCTTTTGCTTTAACTGTCCAAACTATTTGCTCAACCATTCGTTAATTTCATTTTCAACATCGGTGTGTGATAGAATTTCACCCTTTTTAACTTGGTTTCTTCCTTCTGATACAGCTTTTTTTTCTGCTTCGGTTAAATGATAAACAGTATCATCACTCTGAAATTTAAGCAACTGTAATAATTCTTTTAATTGAACTACATCGGTAATTTGAGTGATCTTATTAATAAGATTGAGTTTTAATTCTGCTGAATTCATAATACTAGTGTATTTAATTTCAATAGTAAATTTACAAAAAAATAATTTCAATTTATGTTTATCTACTTCCAAAAATAGAACTTCCAATACGTACAATAGTACTTCCACATTCAATAGCAATTTTATAATCGCCGCTCATTCCCATAGAAAGTTGTTGAAAATGACAGTTTGGTAACTGATATGGTTGTAAATAATCAAAAATATCTTTTAATGATTGAAATTCCTTACGAATTACGTCTGCATCTTCTGTAAAAGAAGCCATTCCCATTAATCCGATTATTTTTATGTTTTCTAACGATTTAAATTCCTCGGAATGAATCAATTGCAACAATTCATCGTGCGCTAAACCAAATTTTGATTCTTCGGTTGCAATGTAAACCTGCAATAAACAAGGAATTATTCGTCGCCATTTTTTTGCTTGTCGATTGATTTCAACCAATAATTTTAAACTGTCAACACCGTGAATTAAACTTACATAAGGCGCCATGTATTTTACCTTGTTGGTTTGTACGTGACCAATCATGTGCCATTGAATATCTTTTGGCATTTGTTCCCATTTTTCGGTCATTTCCTGAATTTTGTTTTCGCCAAAAATTCGTTGTCCGGCATTATAGGCTTCCAACAAATCGGCAACAGGTTTTGTTTTAGAAACCGCAACCAAATGAAAATGTTCAGGTAAAGTATTTTTTATATTTTGTAAGTTTTCAGCTATTGACATAATTGTTTATTGAAATTCGTAAATAATTAAACCGTTGCGCAGTTTTGGTTCTATGTATGTACTTTTTGGTGGCATGGTTAAATCGTTATCGGCAAGAGTTTTAATTTCGTTTACCGATGATGGATACAATATAAACCCGATTTTAAATTCACCGTTGTCAACTTTGTTGACCAATTCCATAATATTTTTATTTCCCGGTATGTAACTAATTCTGTTATCGGTTCTTAAGTCTTTAATGTTCAATAAAGGATTTAATATTAAATCATATAAAATCTGCGCATCTAAATTGTCAATTATCTGCTCTTTATTCGGAATATTCTTTAAAGTTAACGAATAAAACGATCCTTCTAAATACATACCAAACGTATATTTTTTTGTGGGCTTCCAATATTCGTGAACCTTTTCAACCGAGAATTTTTCATTTAATATGTTCAGAAATTCATCAGTTTCCATACCGTTTAAATCATGAACTAATCTGTTGTATTCGTTAATCTGTATCAACTTTTCACAAATGAGATAACTCATAAAATAATTCATATTATCGCTGGCGCGCTCACCGTTTTCATTCAATAACAAATTCGATGTTGCTGAGCGATGATGCCCATCGGCAATATATAAATTTGGCATTTTTTTGAAAGTTTGTTGAATAAAACTCAATTCTTCTACAGAATCAATTTTCCAAAGTATATGTCTTTCGCGATTGGTTGTAGAAAAATCATACAAAGGAGCTTGATTCATTTTTTGTGCAATCCACTGTTCTAATTCCTCACAATTCGGATACATCATTAAAACCGGTTCGGTATTAAACCTGGTTTCATTAAAATAATCCTTTAAATTTTCAACGCGGTATTGTAACGTATTTTCGTGCTTTTTAATCACATTGGTTTCGTAATCTTTTAACGAAGTTCCTGCTAAAATTCCGACGAAATTATTTTTTTTCGATTTGATCTGATACAGATACATTGCCGGATTTTCTTCCTTAATTAAAATTCCGTCACGTTTAAAATCCTGATATTTTGTGGCAACCATTTTGTAACGGCGCAACGGATCGATCTTTTCCTGATTGATAAACGCTAAATTAACAATATGAAGAAACGAAAACGGATTAAAATCGAGCCACGAAGCCAGTTCGGCTGCCGAATAATCATCGTACGGACGCGTTGTTACCAACGAAACTTTATCTGTCGCCGGGCGAACTGCTTTAAAAGGAATTATATCTGCCATTTATTTAAAATCAAATTAATAAATAGTTTCTGCTGATACAGTCACTGTCAAGCCGAATCAAGTTCAGCTTCTAATTATTTAAAGATTATGATGCGATTCCGAAACAAGTTCGGAATGACAAAACGTTTAGAATTAGTGTTTATAAAGGTAGTAAATGTATGTATTAAAAAAACAGAAAAGACAATTGAATAGTGTTCAATCGTCTTTAAAATTTTATTTTCTATCTATTTTACGAAAACATTTTGGCAACTTTCTCTGCTTTTTTGCTTTCAGAATAGTCGTAAAAACCTTCGCCAGATTTTACTCCTAATTTTCCTGCCATTACCATATTTACCAATAATGGGCACGGAGCATATTTAGGATTTTTAAATCCGTCGTACATTACGTTTAAGATCGATAGGCAAACATCTAAGCCAATAAAATCAGCTAACTGTAATGGTCCCATTGGGTGTGCCATTCCTAATTTCATAACCGTATCAATTTCGCTAACACCAGCAACACCGTTGTACAATGTTTCAATAGATTCATTAATCATAGGCATTAAAATACGGTTTGCAACGAAACCTGGGTAATCGTTAACTTCGGTTGGTGTTTTTCCTAAAGCTACAGATAAATCCATGATTTTTTTGGTAACTTCATCGGTAGTGTTGTAACCACGGATAATTTCTACCAATTTCATGATAGGCACCGGATTCATAAAATGCATACCAATTACGCGTTCAGGGTTTTTAACAACCGCTGCAATCTGCGTGATAGAAATAGAAGAGGTGTTCGATGCCAAAATAACATCTTCACGGCAAACTTCGCTTAATTCTTTAAAGATGTTCAGTTTTAGGTTGATGTTTTCTGTAGCTGCTTCAACAACCAGATCTACATTTACAACGCCGTCTTTAACATCGGTATAAGTAATAATATTTTCAATAGTAGCTTTTTTGTCTGCTTCGGTAATTGATCCTTTTGCAATCATACGGTCTAAATTAGACACAATGGTGTTCATGCCACGCTCAATTGCTTGATCCGAAATATCAATTAAACAAACTTTAAATCCTTTTTGTGCAAACGTGTGAGCAATTCCATTACCCATTGTTCCTGCACCAATTACAGCTATATTTTTCATTTTTATGTTTTAATACGAATTTATGCGAATATACTTTTTTTAATTTATTTACCGAAACAATTAATGATGTGATATGTGTTATAAATTAGATTTGAGATAGTTCTGCATGAACAGTGAAACAATCAAAACAGATAAAATTGTGAATAACCATACAATCTGCAAGGTCAAATTTATCTCCAATAGAATCTATTTGAGCATAAAATGTCATTTTTTCGTTACATTGTTTGCAAATCGGATAATCTGAATCATTTAAAGATTTTGGTTTTCCACCAATGAAATGTCTTGTTTCAGCTATATCATTCCATTTATAACCAATTGCTGCTTGAGCTTCTTCGGTTTCGGGTAGCATTACTAATTTAATCTCTGGAATGTTCATTAGCTATTTACCGAAACAATTAATGATTCTGTGAGCAATTCTTAACGCTTCTGTTCCGTCTTCTAACGTTACAATTGGCGTTGTGTTGTTGTTAATAGCATCGGCAAAAGTTTCTAGTTCATCTAAAATAGCATTGTTGCTTTCTACCGAAGGATTATCAAAATAAATCTGTTTTTTAACCCCTTCTGCATTTTGAAGGATCAAATCGAAATCGCCCGGAACTTCAGGAGCATCTTTCATTTTTACCACTTCGCAGATTTTGTCTAGGTAATCGACAGAAATATAAGCGTCTTTTTGAAAAAATCGAGCTTTACGCATATTCTTCATCGAAATACGGCTCGATGTTACATTGGCAACACAACCATTTTCAAACTCAATACGTGCATTGGCAATGTCTGGAGAATCGCTAATTACGGCAGTTCCTGTTGCATGAATGTTTTTAACCGGCGATTTTACAACGCTTAAAATAGCATCGATATCGTGAATCATTAAATCTAAAACCACAGGAACATCGGTACCACGCGGATTAAATTCTGCCAAACGGTGCGTTTCTATAAACATTGGATTGTGAATTTTATCCTTAACCGCCTTAAATGCAGGATTAAATCGTTCCACATGCCCAACTTGTCCTTTTACATTGTATTCTTTTGCAAGTTCAATTATATGTTCGGCTTCTTCAACCGTATTCGAAATTGGTTTTTCCAGAAAGATATGTTTGCCCGCTTTTATGGCATCAACCGCACAATGATAGTGCGAAAGGGTAGGTGTTACAATATCAACCACATCAACCGCTGCAATTAAATCGCTAATAGTATCGAATGATTTATAACCGAATTCTGCAGAAACTTTTTCGGCATTTTCTTTAGATGGATCGTAAAAACCGACCAATTCGTATTTTGATGATTGGTTTAACAATCGCAAATGGATTTTTCCTAAATGACCTGCGCCTAATACGCCAACTTTTAACATAATGAATGTTTTTTGCAAAGTTAAAATATATTTGAAAACCGAAGTGTTTTATTAGCTGAAAGTTACGCCGATGTTAAAAATATTCTACCGAAAACCCTATGTTAACTTTGAAAATATATGTAATTTTGATGCACTGAAAAACTTTTTTAAAACGTGAAAGACACCGCAAAACATCAGGGTTTACGAAACCAGTTGGTTAAATTATTGGCAGAAAAAGGCATTTACGACACCAATGTTTTAAACGCTATGAATGCCGTGCCACGCCATTTGTTTTTAGAATCGGGTTTTCAGGATTTTGCGTATCAAGACACCGCTTTCCCAATTGGTGCCGGACAAACCATTTCGCAACCTTATACCGTTGCATTTCAGTCGCAATTATTGCAGGTTAAAGCTGATGATAAAGTGTTGGAAATTGGAACGGGATCGGGCTACCAAACAGCTGTTTTGTGTAAAATGGGTGCAAAGGTTTTTACTATTGAACGCCAAAATGAACTGTATAGAAAAACATCTGTTTTATTACCAAAATTAGGCTATCGCCCAAGAGTTGTTTCGTTTGGAGACGGATATAAAGGTTTGCCTAAAGACGCTCCGTTTGATGGAATTATTGTTACAGCCGGAGCTCCGTTTGTTCCACAACCTTTATTGGCTCAATTAAAAATAGGAGGCCGATTGGTAATTCCCGTAGGTGATGAAAAACAGGTAATGACGCTGTTAATAAGAACATCGGAAACGCATTTTGAGCAACACGAATTTGGCGATTTTAAGTTTGTACCTATGTTGGAGGATAAGAATAGGTAGGTTTAGGAACTATTAAATTAAAAGAATGTTAGATTATATTTTTTAATTTATAATTTTAATTGTTAAGTATTATTCACAATCTTTTATGCATTTTCCATTTTTATCAATGTAAATATATTTATCGTTGTATAATACCATAGCTGTTCCATCTGAAAATGACCAAATATCTTGAAACTCATATGGTATAATTAAACTGCCATACTCATTTACAAATCCCCATTTATTATCCAACATAACTCCTGCTAGACCTTCAGAAAATGATCTAACACTCTGGTATTTAACTTCAATAACTACTTTACCATACTTATCGATAATCCCCCATTTATCTTTTAATTTAACTCTGGCATATCCTTTTGAAAATTTAGCTTCAAAGTCGTCATACTCAAAAGGAATTATTTCGTTCCCTCCATTGTCAATAAAACTCCATTTATTATTTAACTGAACAACTGCTAAACCTTCTTTAAAATTATATACAAAATTGTATTTAAAAGGGATTAATTCTTTACCGTTTTTATCTATGAAACTCCATTTATCATTTAGTTTAATACCTGCTAAACCTTCTTCAAAATCATTAATGATGTCGTATTTAAATGTAATTAATTCTTTTCCTGTTTTGTCAATAAAGCTCCATTTATTATTAAGACTAACAACTGAAAGACCTTCAGAAAAACTTCTAACGGCATCATACTTAATAGTTGTTATTTCTTTCCCGTTCTCATCAATAAAGCCCCATTTGTCATTTAATTTCACCATTGCAAGACCTTCTTTAAAATCCCTAACGAAATCATATTGTTGATATCTTGAACCTGAATCTTTTGCAGGGGCTAGTATGTCTTGCGCTTGTAAATTTGAATTAATTAATATTATAAAAAAAAGCTAATTTTATAATTAAATTCTTTTTCATATTTCTTTTTTTTTTCTAAACCCTAAATTTTTATAAACATAGACATTTTTTTTAATTCCTGTATCGAATTGATTTATTAATTCCTGAATTTTTTCATCATCCATAAGTTATATTTTAATCAAAAATAAAAAAAAACTTATTAGTTTCCTAATAAGCTTTCTTTAAACGGGCTAGATCAATTTTGTTGTCGCGGTCTTTAATGGTTTCACGTTTATCGTATAGTTTTTTACCTTTTGCCAAAGCAATTTCAACTTTTGCCAAACCTTTTTCGTTGGTAAATAAGCGCAGTGGCACAATGGTTAAACCCTTATTCTGCACACTTTTATTTAACGATTTTAATTCTTTTTTATTTAAAAGCAGTTTACGTTCGCTTTTTGCTTTGTGGTTGTAATGTGTTCCAAACGAATATTCTTCTACATGCGAATTAATCATGAACAATTCGCCGTTTTGAAACTCGCAAAAACTGTCTGCAATAGATGCCTTCCCCAAACGTATCGATTTTATTTCGGTTCCGGCCAAAACAATTCCTGCCGTATATTTTTCAATAAACTCAAATTCAAATTTGGCACGTTTGTTTAATATGTTTATACTTTTCTGCATGGTGCAAATGTACTAAAAGTTGGTGTTTTGTAAAACTATTTGTCTTTTTTCCAGATAGAATAAATTATGGCGATGCCTAAAATACCCGAAATTAAAAATCCTAACAAACCTAAAAATGAGTTTCCGAAGAAAAGCGGTGGAATATGTGCCATCATTAAAATAGATGATCCTATGGATAAAGCCGCAATAATTATGGCGTATGTTAACCTGTTCGATGCATTTTGAAGGGTTTTGCGCATGTCTTCTAAACCTTCCACTTCAAAATTTACTTTTAATTTATCGTCTTTTATTTTTTCTAATAAAACGGTTAGATCGTCGGGTAAATTTTGCAGGTTTGCAGCAAGAATTTTTAAATGTTTTATTGATTTTTGAGCGATTTGTTTTGGTCCGTATTTTTTTAAGGCCAGTTCGTTTGCATACGGACGCATGCTTTCCATAACATTTAATTCGGGATCTAGCTGCTTGCCAATTCCTTCAATAATCGATATTCCGCGTAAAAGCAAATAAATAAATTCGGGCATCAACACATGGTTTTTCGCCATAATCGATTTTACTTTTGCTACAATATCGTTCACGTTGATTTCGTTCAAAGCGGTATGTTCCAGCATGTGGAAAATATCATAAATTTCCCGTTCCAACGTTTTTTCATCTTCAATATGGTATTCAATTGCCAAACGTTTCATCAATCGAATGATTTTCTTGGCATCCTGAATCAGAAAACTTTCAATAATTCCTTCTAAAAGTTCCATATCGCCTTTCATGATCTGACCCATAGAGCCAAAATCAATAAAACAAAACTTTTGATCGTTTAGTATAAAAACGTTGCCCGGATGCGGATCTGCATGAAAAAAACCGTCTTCTAAAACCATTTTCATAAACAATACAATGCCGGTTTGCGCCACATCTTTAGGTTGCATGCCGTTTTCAATGATTTTTTCTTTATTGTTCACTTTAAAACCATCGACAAATTCCATGGTTAAAATGTTGTTGTTCGATAGTTCTTTAAACGTTTTTGGAATGTAAACTTCAGAACGGTTTTCAAAGTTTTTACGGAATTTTTCTATATTATGAAATTCGTTTGTAAGCGATAATTCCCGATACATATTGTTTTCGAACGAATTAATCAACTGGGTTAAACTCATTTTTCGGGCAGCATCGTAATTTTTTTCAAGGATTTTAGCCAGATCCTTCATAATCATAATATCCGATCTGATAATTTCCTCAATGGTTGATCTTTTTACCTTGATAACCACTTTTTCACCATTAACCAATCGCGCTACATAAACCTGCGAAATAGAGGCTGAAGCAACAGGAGTAGGGTTGATGTATTCAAAATGTTCATCGGGATTTATCAGCAGTTCATCGGCTATTTTTTTGTAAATATCCAATTCTTCTGGCGGAACATTATCTTGAAGTTCGGCTAATTCAGCAATCATTTCTGGTGGCAAAATATCTTCACGGTTGCTGAACATCTGCCCTAATTTAACGTAAGTTGGTCCTAATTCTTCCAACACCAAACGCACACGCTTGTAAACCCCGAGTTTAAAAATTTCTTCACCACGTTTTGATTTTAAAAAACCTTTTGGCAGAAACTTTTCGGCACTTGTGCGTGCAATGATATCATCGAATCCATATTTGGATAAGATACTGATTACGTTACCAATACGTTTAATTTTTCTGATTTGGTTCATAGCCTTTTTTCTTGATTAAAAGGTATAAAAAAAGTAGTAAGGTTTTCTTACTACTTTCTTAAAATTTTATTGAATTATTTTTTTAACGATGAATTGGCGTTTTTAATAGTAACCTTTAAAGCTTCTTCGTCTTTAATTTTATCCATTAACAGCACATCATTTTCATGAATATTTCCATTGATGATTTCTTCTGCCAATAAATCTTCCACATACTTTTGGATAGCACGTTTTAACGGACGCGCTCCATATTGTTTATCAAAACCTTTATCTGCAATGAAATCTAATGCTTCCTGCGTTAATTCTAACTGATAGCCCAATGCCATAACGCGTAGGTACAGTTTTTCAATTTCGATATTAATGATTTTATGGATATGTTCTTTTTCTAAAGCGTTGAACACAACCACATCATCAATTCTGTTTAAAAATTCAGGTGCAAAAGCTTTTTTAAGCGCATTTTCGATAACCGATTTTGTTAAATCGTCTTGTTGGTCTTGTTTTGCTTTTGTTCCGAAACCAACGCCAGTTCCAAAATCTTTTAACTGACGTGCACCAACATTCGATGTCATGATAATGATCGTATTTCTAAAATCGATCTTTCTACCTAAACTATCGGTTAAGTGTCCGTCATCTAAAACCTGTAACAACATATTGAACACATCAGGATGCGCTTTTTCAACCTCGTCTAACAAAATAACCGAATATGGTTTTCTACGCACTTTCTCTGTTAACTGACCACCTTCTTCGTATCCAACGTATCCCGGAGGTGCACCAACTAAACGCGAAATGGCAAATTTTTCCATGTATTCGCTCATGTCAATACGAATCAAAGCATCTTCAGAATCGAAAATTTCTTTTGCGATAACTTTAGCCAACTGCGTTTTACCAACACCCGTTTGACCCAAGAAAATAAACGAACCAATTGGTTTGTTAGGATCTTTTAAGCCCGCACGGTTTCTTTGGATCGATTTTGCAATTTTAGCCACCGCTTCGTCCTGACCAATAACTTTGCCTTTAATTGCATCTGGTAACTTCGCCAGTTTTTTACTTTCGGCTTGTGCAATTTTATTTACCGGAATACCTGTCATCATTGAAACTACATCGGCAACATGCTCTTCGGTAACAGTAATTTTATTGTTCTTAGAATCTTCTTCCCAACGTTCTTGTGCAACGGCTAAATCTTTTTCAATGCGCTTTTCATCATCACGTAAAGCCGCAGCTTCTTCGTATTTCTGACGTTTAACAGCATCTGATTTTTTATCGCGTACTTCTTCTAATTCTTTTTCAAGATTTAAAATATCGTCCGGAACTTCAATATTTGTAATATGTACACGAGATCCAGCTTCATCCAACGCATCAATAGCCTTGTCTGGCAAGAAACGCTCGCTCATATATCTGCTTGTTAATTTCACGCAGGCTTCAATAGCTTCAGGCGTATAAATTACATTGTGGTGATCTTCGTATTTAGGTTTAATGTTGTTCAAAATGGTAATTGTTTCTTCCTCAGTAGTAGGTTCTACAATTACTTTTTGAAAACGACGCTCCAATGCTCCGTCTTTTTCAATGTACTGACGGTATTCATCTAACGTTGTTGCACCAACACATTGAATTTCTCCACGAGCCAAGGCTGGTTTAAACATATTTGAAGCATCTAACGAACCTGTTGCACCGCCGGCACCAACAATGGTATGAATTTCATCGATAAAAAGAATGATATCGTCGTTCTTTTCCAATTCGTTCATTACGGCTTTCATTCGCTCTTCGAACTGACCGCGGTATTTTGTACCTGCAACCAAGCTCGCCAAATCTAAAGTTACCACACGTTTGTTGAACAAAATGCGAGATACTTTCTTTTGAATAATGCGCAACGCCAAACCTTCTGCAATGGCAGATTTACCAACACCAGGTTCACCAATTAACAACGGATTGTTCTTTTTACGGCGCGATAAAATTTGCGAAACTCGTTCTATTTCTTTTTCGCGACCCACAACAGGATCCAGCTTGCCTTGTTCTGCCAGTTCGGTTAAATCGCGACCAAAATTATCTAATACCGGAGTTTTAGAATTTTTGCCTGCTTTGTTTTGTGCTGACGGATTATTGAAATTATCTGACATACTGTCACCTCCTTCATCGTCAAATGCACTATTGCGTGGTTGTTCGCTTAAAGATTCTGAACTAGACAATAAACTTACAAATTCTTCTTTTGCGTTATCATAATCAACTTTACAACGATTCAACAAAATGGTTGTAGGATCTTCGGTATTTCTTAATATCGACATAAGAATATGACCTGTATTTATGACATCGGTTTTATAAAGTTTTTTCTCTAAAAATGCTCGTTTTAAAGCATTTTCGGCTTGTTTTGTAAGATGAATGTTCTTCTTCTCTGTATTAATAATTTTATTAGGGTTTTCCGGAATCAATGCTTCAAATCGATTCTTAAGAAATTCTAAATCAATTGATAAGTTTTGTAATATCGTGATTGCTTCGCCCTGGCTTTCGCGCAAAATACCAAGCATGATATGCTCTGTACCAATATAATCGTGCCCTAAACGTAAAGCTTCATCTCTACTAAAGGTAATTACTTCCTTTACTCTTGGTGAAAAATTGTCGTCCATTTTATAATATTTAGGGTTTTTTATTTTAACATATCAAAATCTGTACCCTTTATTTGTGTGGCAGTGCTTTTTGATATTATCTAATTTAACAAACTAATTTCTATTTTCCTACTATGTTAAAAGAAAAAAGATAGCTTAATTGCTATCTTGATTTATTGAGTTTATGATGGATGCTTCTTCAGGCGTATCATCTACAGGTTCAGCTTCATAGCCTTCATCATAATATTCTTCAGGTGAATTCATTGATTTAATTTCGTCATCGGTGTACTGATAATGCGAATTGAATTTCTTCATTTTTTTGTCGTAAACCAACGCTTCTTTTCTGTAATCAGTCTTAATCATTAAACCTCCACAAGTTGCAGGTGTGAGTTTTGCTTCGTTTTCGTAGATTTTTGCACCAACTTTAAAGGCATTTATTGTAGGTAATTCATTTTCGAAATTTTTAATGTACAAACCTTCACCTTTATGATTAAAGATAACCAGCATGCTGCTTGTATAATCGTTATTTTCAAACAAAACAGCTAAATCGTCTTCATCGTTATCATCATCGGTAAAATCGCCAAAGGCATAAACCGATTTTGCTCGATCGGCAATTTTAGTCAAAAAGTACGTTCCGTCTAAATAACTGTTGTGTGCTAAGAAATCGTAAATGTGCTCACGGTAATTTTCTGGAATGTTATCGTATTCTGCTACAGAGAAAATACTATTTATGGCAGCTGTTCTATATTCCGAATTTTCAATTTCGTCTTCAATAGTTGCCATTCTGTTTTTATAATCTAAATAGAAATATCCGCCAGCTCCAATTAGTATAAAACCAAGTATTACTAGGAGAATTATTAAACCTGTTCTTGATTTCTTTGGTTTTGTTTCTGTTTTGCTTTCTTGAAAATGTTCATTATTTGTTTCCATGTCTTTTTCTGAATTTTTATCAAATGTAAAAAAAACTTTTATTTTAACAATTGTTTTATTTACTATCTGATATTTGATTACCTTTTATGTGTAAAGACCTCACAGGTTTTTACAACCTGTGAGGTCTGGAATATCAATAATTAATATGGTAAAAAAATAAGTCCGATACAATTATCGGACTTATCTATATATTAGGTTAAAATTATCTAAATTATGATAATGCTTCTTTAACGCGATCTGATGCTTCTTGGAATTCGATAGCCGATAAAATTGGCATACCAGATTCGTCGATAATTTGTTTTGCTAAATCTGCGTTTGTTCCTTGTAAACGTACAATAATTGGCACTTTAATATCGTCGCCCATATTTTTATAAGCATCAACAATACCTTGAGCTACGCGGTCGCAACGAACAATTCCACCAAAAATATTGATTAAGATTGCTTTTACGTTTGGATCTTTTAAAATGATACGGAAAGCAATTTCAACACGTTTTGCATCTGCAGTACCACCAACGTCTAAGAAGTTAGCCGGTTCAAAACCTGCATACTTAATTAAATCCATAGTAGCCATTGCCAAACCTGCACCGTTAACCATACAACCTACAGTTCCATCTAAATCAACATAGTTTAAACCAGCTGCTTTAGCTTCAACTTCAATTGGACGCTCTTCTGTAACATCGCGCATTTCAGCGTAATCTGCATGGCGGTATAATGCGTTGTCATCTAAAGTTACTTTAGCATCAACAGCAATAATTTTATCGTCAGATGTTTTTAAAACCGGATTAATTTCGAACATTGAAGCATCGCAACCAACATAAGCGTTGTATAATGCATCAACAAACTTAACCATTTCTTTGAACGCACCACCTGATAAACCTAAGTTAAAAGCAATTTTACGTGCTTGGAAACCTTGTAAACCAACAGATGGATCAATTTCTTCTGTAAAGATTAAGTGTGGTGTGTGTTCTGCAACTTCTTCAATATCCATTCCACCTTCGGTAGAATACATAATCATGTTTCTTCCTGTTGCGCGGTTTAACAATACAGACATATAAAATTCTGAAATTTCACTGTCTCCAGGATAGTAAACGTCTTCTGCAATTAATACTTTGTTTACTCTTTTACCTGTTGGTGGAGTTTGTGGAGTAATTAAATCCATACCAATAATTTGACCTGCGATTTCTTTAACCTGGTCTAAATTTTTAGCTAATTTAACGCCACCGCCTTTACCACGACCACCAGCATGAATTTGAGCTTTAATTACATGCCAACCTGTACCTGTTTCTTCTGTTAATTGTTTTGCTACTGTTACTGCTTCTTCTGCTGTATTAGCTACATGACCGCGTTGCACACGTACACCATAACTAGAAAGTATCTGTTTACCTTGAAATTCGTGTAAATTCATTGAATTATATGTTTTTTAGATGTACAAAAATATGAAACTTGTTTTACATTGCCTAAAAAAAATGAAATATTGTTGTTTTGGTAATGTTGGTGTTCTATATTTTTGTAATTAATTATTTTGTTTTTAGTTTATATTATTAAATCGGTTGGGGTAGAATCGTCGTTAATTTCAACAATAGCAGGATTTTCTTCATTAACCTGTTTAAAGCCGATTTTGTTGATCGGCGGTTTTTTGGCTTGATACGATTCTAAATCTGCTTCTAATTCTAAAATTCTATGCGGGAAATCTTGTCCCACGTTTTGTTTTGCTTCTACCAAAAATACGGCGCATCGCTTAATATAATCGGCATTTAGTTTTGCTTTTGCTTCGTTGAATGATGCTGTTAAAACTTTTTCGGTTAGTTCGATGTTCTTACTTTCGTCTTTTCTGTAAAGTGCATATAATCGTTTTTTCAATGATTGTGTAAAATCAATTACCATGGTGTTCGAAAATAATCTCATTTCGTTTGCAATGGGCTCCCAAAACGATTTACATAGTGCATTATGAGTTTTAAGAATCTTTAAAAGCGGAGAATCTTCTATTAAATTCTGCGTTAAATGATAAATAATCAATTGCGCACGCTCGTCTGAATTTGGTGGAAAAATTGGTATCTGCATATCAAATCTGCCCGGTGCCAAAACTTCGTCGTTAAACAAACTCAATATTTCAGCCGAACCAACCATTAATAATTCCTGATGAATATCTTTTTGAGTATGACGTAAAATGGTGTTTATCAATTCAATATTTTCTGAAAAGAAATTCTGCTCGCCATTTTTACTCAACAATTCATCTAACGAATCAATAAACAACATGGTTTTAGGATGTTGCATTTTTGAATTCAAGAAATGCGTAAAAGAATTTTTGGTGGTTTTTAAATTTCCTGCCAAATAATCTTTATAAACGTGAACAAATTCATAACCAATCATCTGTGCCATTTTACGTGCCCAGAAAATTTTTCCGCTTCCCGGCGGACCGTACAAAACAATTCCGGTTGGTTTAGAAATTCCCCAGGTTTTTGACTGGTCTTTGTTCATAAACGGATCCAACATATCGCTTAAATAGAAATACAAATCGGTATAACCAACCAAGCGTTTTGCGGCATAATCTTCTGTTTCGGGAAAAGCTTCGTCGATAAAAGGATATTCGCCGCCAATGTACAAATGTATCAGGTAGCTTGAAAGATTTGTTTTTATGTTTTTGGCAGCTTCTTCGGGAATTCCGTTTGATACAAAGAAATTTAAAACTTTTTCCTCGCTTACGTTTATCGCTTTGGCAATATCAGCCAAGGTTTTTTCTTTAGAATGATCTTCGGCATATTTCTTTAAAAAATCGATGTTTTTCAAAGTAAACTGCTTAAAATTTTCGGTTACGTTGAACTGTTCATCAATGCAGATGCTTAAATCTATATTAAAATCGTATATGAAATTCTGTAAGCTTTCTAACGAAATTCCTAACTCATCGGATAAATCTTTTAATCTCATTTTTTATTTTTAAAGATACTAAATGCGTTAACTTAAATTACAAAGTTGTATTTGTTTTAACTTTTTTTGGTTGATAAAATCTGGTCTATTGCTTTGATAATATCGTTTTGCGACTGTTTTTCGGTATCTACAAACGTACTGCCGTTGCCATAAGGTGCATAAACTTGGGTACGTGTAACAGAAAAAAGTCCGATTGTTGGCGTTAATGCCGCACTGCTTAAGTGCATCATTCCGGAATCTGCTGCAACAACCAGTTCGCAGTTTGCCATTAACGATGCTATTTCACGAACGTCTTTACTATAATAAGTTGGAAGTTTTCGTTCTAACTGCGAAATATCTTCAACTGGTAAAATTTCAATCAAATTATATTCTTCGGCATATTTCGGGTAGAATTTTTCGTAAAAATCGTTCCACCATTCAACCGAATAACATTTTGCGCCTGTTGCAAACGTAAAAAATGCAATGGTTTTGCGGTTGTCGTTTTTGGTAACTTTTAATAAATCTTGTTTGCCTTGATTTAATTCTGTTGGTGATAATTTTAAATCTAAAACAGGAACATCGCCACTCAATGGTTTTTGATTTAAAACTTCCAAAAACCGACGGAAATTATAAACCGGATATTTCGCAATATGTTCTATATCGCTGTATATATCTTTTAATTCTTCGAAATCATCTCCATAAAACTTAAAATCTGCCGACGGAATTATTGTTGATATTCTGCCCGAAGACGAGCCTTTTTCTACATTAATTACTAAATCGTATTTTGTACGCTTTAATGAAAACCACACTTTTAGATATTCAGAAAAATCTTTCAATGGTTTTTTAGGAAGTTCGATGATGTTTTTAACCTGCGGATAATTTTGAAAAATGATCGGCGTTATTTTCCCTTTCACAAAAAGATCGATCGTACAGTTTGGAAATGTGTTGGCTATTTCCTGAACCAGCGGTGTAATTAACAGCATATTTCCTAAACGATGGTTGGGACGGCTAATTAACACGCGGTTTACTTTAAAGCTATGTGCTTTTTTCTGCATGTCGCCAACAGATTTTTTCCCAATGTTGTGGGTTAAAGAATGCATTAGCTTTCTGCGAACAATATTTGCTTTAGATTTTAAGCTCATTATTACGTTACGGAAATTATTGTTTGTTTTTAGAATTGAACTGGTTTTCACGATGCGTGGTGTACAGATAAATATTGGTCATGAAAAAGAATATAAATCCGAATAAAAACCAATGTAAAACATTTGCAGTTCGTACAATTGCCTTGTTATAATCTTGTAAAAGTCTTAAAATTTGACTTTCATTTCTTATATCGCTTACTGTTTCCGGATATCCAAATGTTTCTAAAGCAGGGGTTGACGGTAAACAAAGCCACAAAACCACAGCATAAATTCCGAAAAGAACAAGCGACAGTTTCATTTTATCAAAAGCATCAACATTTTTGCTTCTAAACCTTACAAAATAGGCGATAAGGTACATTAAAAGTAGTGCCGCTACAACATATAATATGGGAATGTCTTTAAACATAAATATCATTTTTAATAAAGATAGCTTTTACAAGGTTTGCTAACTTAATTTTGACTGCAATTTATTGAAAACTATTTGATCTACCGGCAATGCAAACGGATTATTCGCGGTTAATGGAATCCAATTTACTTCCTGAATATTTTTATCGATGATTTCCAAATTGTGTAAATCTTTAATCGTTACGAAAAAATACAGTGTTAATAGCTGTTTGCCGTCTTTAGCCAACGATGGTACAAAATCTTTCTGAATGTAAAAAGCATCGCCAACCGTAATTTCCAGATTCAATTCTTCTTTAAATTCACGTTTTAAACAATCGGCAGTTCCTTCGCCAAATTCCAATCCGCCACCGGGCAGTTTCACTACCATATTTCCAGTAAAAGGTTCTTTTAAAGTTAAAATTTCGTTGTTCACAATGCATAAAGCATACACCCGAATATTGAAACCTTTAAAGTTTTGTGTTTCCATTATTCAAAAATATTCATATTTAACCAATTATTTTTAAGATTTTACTTTTAATTTAGATAGATCGTACAATAAAAAACAATTTCAGTTCTAATCAGATTATTCTAATTATCGGTTTTAAAGACGATATTCTAAATTATCGGTTAAATAGACGATATTTTTAATTATCGGTTAATTAAGCGATATTTTTTATATCTTTAGATATTCAATAACTATAAAATGGTTGCAATTATAACAGGCGATATTGTATCATCGCGCACTTTAAAACCTGCAGTTTGGTTAAAACATCTTAAAGAAGTTTTGGAAATGTTTGGGACTTCGCCCTTAAATTGGGAATTATACCGTGGCGACAGTTTTCAATTAAAAACAACTGTAGAAGATGCTTTATTACACGCTGTTTTATTAAAAACGTGGATTAAACTGTTGAAAGAAATCGATGTTCGTTTAAGCATTGGTATTGGTGAACAAACTTTTGAAGGAACGAAAATTACCGAAGGAAACGGTACTGCTTTTGAATTGTCTGGCGAAGGTTTTGATGCGTTGGAAAAGAAGAATTTAACAATAAATACCCAAGATAAATTGTTGAACGACACATTTAGGGTTATGACTGATTTAGCTTTGTTGATTATGGATAAATGGACAGATAAATCGGCTGAAATTATCTTTTTAAAGTTGAAGAATCCGGAATTAAATCAAACACAAATTGCCGAAAAATTGAACAAAAAACAAAGTACCATTAGCGAAGCTCTTAAACGTGGTGGATTTGACGAGATTGATCAGTTTATAAATTATTACAACCAAACAATGAAACAGTATGTGGCTACTTCTTCTTAAATTTTTAGCGGCTCATTTTCTGGGCGATTTTGTTTTTCAGACCAAAAAAATAGTTCAGAACAAACACAAACCGGTTTATTTTGCAAGTCATATTGCCATTCACGCCGTTTTAATGTGTCTGTTTTTAGCGACCGATAATATGTGGTGGGCAATTATTCTGGTAACTGTTTTTCATGCTTTGTTCGATTGGATCAAATTAAAATTAGCATCAAAAATAAAAGTTCCTGTACTTTTTATTGCCGATCAAATGTTGCATATTGCTACAATTATTGTGGTTTTAATGATTTTTTCGACATTAGAAATTTCAATCGATTTTATAAACAAACCTCATATATGGCTGGTTCTGGTTGCAGTTATATTGGTTACGCAGGTAACTGCCATTTTAATAAGAATTTTACTTTCGCCTTATCAGCAGTACAAAAAAGTACAGGAACATTCGGTACAAATTACGAGTGAAAAAGTGCTGTTTAATGCCGGAAAATATATTGGAATTTTAGAACGATTGTTTATTTTTGGTTTTGTAGTTGCCAATTTTTGGGAAGGAATCGGCTTTTTATTGGCAGCGAAATCAATTTTTAGGTTTGGCGATTTAAACAATGCAAAAGAACGCCATTTAACCGAATATGTTTTAATTGGAACTTTTTTAAGTTTTGGTTGCGCCATTGTGGTTGGTTTAATTTTTAATTACGTTTTACACCATTTAATATGAACAATATAGAAGATTTTCGCGATTACTGTTTATCGTTTAAAGGAGCTACAGAGAAATTTCCGTTCGATAAAACAACACTGGTATTTTATGTAATGAACAAAATGTTTTGTCTGGTTGATATTGAGGAGTTTGAGTATTGTAATTTAAAGTGCGACCCAGATGAAGCCGAAGAATTACGTGCAGAATACAACGGCATAAAACCGGGTTACCACATGAGTAAAAAACATTGGAACAGTGTGTATTTTAACAGTGATGTTTCAACCAAACAACTAAAAGAATTAATTGTAAACTCTTACGATTTAGTGGTTAAAGGATTGACAAAGAAAGATCAGGCTGTTTTAAATGAGATGTAGTTATGAAGTTACTGTACTTTTTTATTTTGATGATGTTTTGTTCGTGTTCAAGTAAAGTTGAATTTATTCCAATTGTTCGTGAAAATGAAAGACTGGTTGAAAAACAGATACTAATGGATTATTATTTTAGAGAACGTATTTTAAATGTGTTAAATCATTATAAAGTTAATTATGAAATAGAAAATGATAGAATTATGATAGATAGATCTATTAGTAAAGAACTAATTTGGAATTATACATCAAAAGCAAATGATTCTATTTGGTTAAAAGAGCGAAATTATCCAATTTTATTTTCTAAACAGAAAGTACTCAATAATTAAATAAAACAAATAACCACTCAAATTGAGTGGTTTTATATCATTTAAAAGTTTTTATTGACCTGAAACTATGTTGGTATATTCTGCAACTAAATAGCTTAAATGTTCCCATTTAATTGATTTGTAAGGGAAATTTTTCATGAATTCTTCGTTATCGCCAAAAAGAAAAGCGTAATGATCTTCAAAATCACCTTTTTTAAGCCATAAAACCTCATCTCCTTTTTTTACGTAGTACGATTTTGTTACGCCACCACCAAAAGACGGACTTCCGCCTACACTAAAACCTGAGGTTTCAGATGCAATTGGATCTGCATAAACTTCAATTAAACTACTGAAATCAGGGTTTATCAATTGCATTAAAAATTCTTTTTCTTCTTTTTTGTTTTTCAATGATGCTTTTACGTTTTTCACATAAACTTCATCAGGATTTGTAGTTTTATTCAAACTTTTACGTCCCCAGTTTTTAGAATTTGCAAAATAGCTGTTTACTTTAGAAGCCTTTGCCATACCTGAAATTGGCAAGTACATTTCGGCAATTTCTTCTGCTTTGTATTCGGTTTTTTTACCAGAAGCGTCTTTAATATCAATAGAATAAATTTGTCCTTTTTTTCTGTTGATGTCTGTAGCCGACCCTTCAACTTTTCTGCCATCTTTTAAAATAACAGTCGAAGTTTTCTTTGAAGAAACACCGGTAAACATTTCAATAAACAAATCATCATCCATCATTTTAAGCTGCTCTTTTGTAAATTTTACTTTGTCTTGAGCATTTACTTGAATTGTTCCTAAGGTAGTTGCGGCAATTAAGCCAAAAAATAATATTTTTTTCATAAGATTAAAAATTTTGGTTAAAATAGTAATAATAAATTAAATGGTATCAATAAATTATTAAATAACCACAGATGCACGGATTTTTCTTATTGTTTATGAAAAGCAAATCATTATCTAAATGCGCACTTCAAGTATATATCTGTGAATCTTTGGCAAAATAACTGAATTTCATTTAAACGTAATTAATCTAGCAGATATAAATAATCCAAGCCATATTTCTTGCTGATTTTTTCGCCGCTTACTTTTCGCATATCCGCATTGGGATTGTCAGTAAAATTGGGTAGGGGAGAAAGTCCTAATTTGTTTGCTTCTTGCGTATAAAAATCTCTTCGATTTAAATTAACAGGAGCTACAATATTAAAAACATCATTTGGAATTTCGTTTTCGATGATCTTTTCTACAAATCGAATAATATCATTTCTATGAACCATATTAACCGGATTGTTCGCTTCTGTTACAATATCTTTTCTTACGATAAAATGAACCGGGTGACGATCTTCACCGATTAATCCACCCAAACGAAGAATGGTAGCATTAAAATTATTGTTATTTAAAAGTAGGTTTTCAATTTCGAAAATTTGCTGATCCATTTCAGAAACAGGAACAATTGGTGTTTCTTCATTCACATTTCCTTCCAAAGAAAGATAAACCGTGGTAGAACTTGTGTAAATAACATTTTTAACACCGTGTTTTTCTATAAACGGAATAACCGCTTTTATTTTATCTACATAATTATCTTCAACCTGTTGTGTTCGCCCCGGTGGAATTGTGATAATAAGGATATCGGTATCAGTTAATAAATTATCAAGATTGTCTGTATCGGGATTTGAACCTACATTCACAATAAAACTCTCTATTCCATTTTCGTTAAAAAACGAAATTTTTTCAGGAGTTGTTGTCGAAACTTTTAATTGGTTTCCGTTTGATTTTAATTGCAATGCCAGCGGATTTCCCAACCAACCTGCACCCAATATGCTGATTTTCTTCATAGATAATAACCGTTTAAAACTTATTAACCGTTTGACGAATGGCAACCAACTTTTCCATTAAAGGTTCAAAATGATCTAAATGTAGCATGTTAGCACCATCGCTTTTTGCATTTGCAGGATCAAAATGTGTTTCAATAAAAATTCCATCCACGCCAACTGCAATTCCGGCTTTTGCAACCGTTTCAATTAAATCGGGTCTTCCGCCGGTTACACCACTTGCCTGATTTGGTTGTTGAAGCGAATGCGTAATATCTAAAACCGTAGTTGCATAATTCTGCATGGTAGGAATTCCACGATAATCAACAATCATATCCTGATAGCCAAACATGGTTCCGCGATCGGTAACCATTACGTTTTCATTTTCGCAATCCAACACTTTTTGTACGGCGTGTTTCATACTTTCAGGACTCATAAATTGTCCTTTCTTTAAATTGACTGTTTTACCGGTTTTTGCAGCAGCCACAACCAAATCGGTCTGACGTACCAAAAATGCAGGAATCTGTAAAACATCAACATAAGCCGCAGCCAAATCAGCATCAGAGCTTTCGTGAATATCTGTAACCGTTGGTACATTAAATTCTTTAGAAACCTTTTGCAGAATTTTTAAAGCCTTTTCATCACCAATTCCTGTAAAAGAATCAATTCTTGAACGGTTTGCTTTTTTAAAAGATCCTTTAAAAACCAATGGAATCTGTAAGCGATCTGTAATCGTAACTAATCGTTCGGCAATTCTAAAAGCCATTTCTTCGTTTTCAATGGCACAAGGCCCTGCAAGCAAAAAGAAATTATCGCTTTCTAAATGTTTAATATTTGGTATATTCTGTAAATTCATCTTATTTCTTCTTTTTTGAGTTAGTAACAGGCACAACAACCGTATTTTTCTTGGTTTTAAAAACCCATGCGTACAGTGCAGAATAAATCACACCTAACGACAATGCATTCATTACACCCTGACGAATAGTGAAATTCATGTTGTGAATTAATTCTAAACTTTCGCGGGTTTGTCTGCCTTTTGATAATTGATATTCTATAATGTTGTTAAAATAATCAGGCGAAATAGTTTCGTAAATAATGTATTGCGCAATAGGGCTTAAAAGTGTGGTTAAACCGGTTAAAAATAACCCAAATTTAAAAGCATTTTTAAACTCCCAAACAGCATTTTTACCTAACGATTTTTTCTTATCGATAAATGCTATTGACCATAAAAAGGTTAAAATAATGTAGTACAAAAAGGCAATTCCTATAATATTGCTAAAATCTTTATGATACCCCAAAGCATTTTCTAAAGCAGCCCACAAACAGGAAAAAGCAGTGATAATTGCAGCCCATTTTAGTTCGATACCTATTTTATTCATTACTGTTAATTAAATTTTAACAAAAATAATCAAACTTTTACCACAAAAAAAATGATTGATCTTAAATAATACTTAATGATTTTTTTTATATTTAGTAAAATAAATATCATTTGTAAAAAATTGAATGTTATGAAAAAGTTGATATTAATTCGGCACGGAAAATCGTCTTGGGAAATGCCTTTAGAAGATCACGAAAGACCTTTAACCAACAAAGGCATTAAAAATTCAAATTTCATTTTTGAAAAAATAAAAAAAGATCTTCCTGAACGATTCTTAATCTGGTCAAGCACTGCAAAAAGGGCTCACGATACCGCAAAAATTTTTAATGAAGTTTTAAATATTCCACAAGAATTAACCGTTTTAAAAAACGATTTATATACGTTTGATTCAGGCAGTTTAACCAAATCAATAAGAAATTGTAAAGATACCGTTCCAAGCCTAATTATTTTTGGTCACAACAATGCAATTACCGATTTTGTTAATACATTTGGCAACAAATACATTGAAAATGTTCCTACTTCTGGAGTTGTTATATTAGAATTCGAGGAGGAAAGTTGGGACATTATCAAAAACGGTAAAGTTATAGATACCCTGTTTCCAAAAGATTTAATAAATGCAAATTAACCAACCAAAATATATTGACAGAGAAAAAAGCTGGCTGGCTTTTAACGAACGTGTTTTACAAGAAGCTGCAGATCATACCGTTCCATTATTAGACCGTTTAAGGTTTTTAGGAATTTTCTCGAATAATTTAGATGAATTTTTTAGGGTACGATATGCTACTGTCCGAAGAATTTCCATTTCAAAGGATAACAATAAGAAATTAATAAACGGTGTCCAGGCAAAAACTTTGTTGCAAGAAATTACCGAAATTGTAATTAAACAACAAGCAAAAAGTTTGTCTATTTTGCAGGAAATTGAAACCGAATTAGAGAATGAAGGCATTTTTATTGTTGATGAAACTCAGGTTACTAAAGAGCAAATAGATTTTATCCATGAATTTTTTATACATAAGGTAAGTCCGGTTTTAGTGACCATTATCTTGAATGATTTAGCCGAATTTCCTTTAGTGCGAGACTCCTATGGATATTTAGCCGTAAAAATGGTTAAAAAAACTACCGAAGATTCTGTGAAATCTTTAAAAAAACGTACCCGTTATGCATTGATTGAAATTCCTGCACAAATCAATCGTTTTGTAGAATTACCTGCGATCGATGGAAAGCAGTATATTATTATGCTTGATGATGTGATCAGAATGAATTTAGACAATATTTTTTCTATTTTCGATTATGAAAATATTTCGGCTCATATGATAAAAATCACTCGTGATGCCGAATTAGATTTTGATTCTGATTTACATAAATCTTTCCTTGAAAAGATATCGAATTCTGTTCGTGAACGCAGAGTAGGTGAGGTGGTACGTTTTGTATACGACAGCAAAATTGACAAAGATACCCTTGATTTCTTTTTAGATAAAATGGATATTGAGGCGGTTGACAGTATCATTCCTGGCGGACGTTACCACAACCGTCGCGATTATATGAATTTTCCTAATTTAGGCAGAAAAGATCTTACAATTGGTAAATTAAATCCGTTGCCAGTTAGTGGTTTAAGTATCGAAGGAAGCATCATTCAGCAGATAAAACATAAAGATTTTCTGGTTCACACACCATTTCAATCGTTTAATTATGTAGTAAAATTTTTACGCGAAGCAGCATTAGATCCAAAAGTTACCAGCATAAAAATCACCTTGTATCGTTTGGCAAAAAATTCGCAAATTATATCGTCATTGATTAATGCTGCGAAAAATGGCAAACAAGTTACAGTACAAATTGAATTACAGGCAAGGTTCGATGAAACCAGTAATATCAATTATGCCGAAATTATGCAGGCAGAAGGTATTAAACTTATTTTTGGTGTAAAAGGATTAAAAGTTCACAGTAAAATTTGTGTGGTTGAACGTTTAGAAGGTAAGAAAATTAAGCGTTACGGCTTTGTTTCAACAGGGAATTTCAACGAAAGTACATCGAATATTTATACCGATGTAACCGTTTTAACGTCAGACAGCCGAATTATGAAAGAGGTTAATAAGGTGTTTGAATTTTTTGAAGTGAACTATAAAATTTATCGTTATAAAGATTTAATTGTTTCGCCGCATTATACTCGATCAAAATTCACAAAACTGATAGAAGACGAAATTGAAAAAGCCCTGAACGATAAACCAGCAATGATTCGATTGAAAATGAACAGCTTGTCTGATTATAAAATGATCGATAAATTGTACGATGCAAGTCGTGCCGGAGTTAAAGTTCAATTGATCGTTCGCGGAATTTGCTGTTTAATTCCTGGCGTTCCCGGTTTAAGCGATAATATCGAAGCAGTAAGTATTGTGGACAATTTATTGGAACATTCACGAATTTATATTTTTGGAACCGATGAAGAAGCAAAAGTTTATATTTCATCTGCCGATTTTATGACTCGAAATATCGATGAAAGAGTAGAAGTTACTTGTCCGATTTACGATGATGCCATTAAAACCGAATTGATTGATACCTTTAAAATTTATTGGAAAGGAAACGTAAAAGTGCGTTTGCATTCTGAACGATTAGAAAACCGTTACCGCCGATTAGGTGAAGAACGTTTTAAAGCACAAGAAGAGCTTTACAATTATTACAGAAATAAAATAGAAGTGGTTTTAGATTAATGATAAAAATAAAAAAATACGCAGCAATTGATATTGGTTCTAATGCTATGCGATTGCTTATAGCCAACGTTATCGAAGAAGAAAACAAACCTACGCAGTTTAACAAAAGTCATTTAATTCGCGTACCCATTCGTTTGGGTCAGGATGCTTTTACAGTAGGCGAAATTTCCGAAGAAAGTGCAGAACGTATGGTAAAAGCCATGAAAGCGTTTAAATTGTTAATGGATGTTTATAAGGTTGAACAATACGCTGCTTGTGCAACGTCGGCAATGCGCGAAGCATATAATGGTAAAGATTTGGTTGAAGAAATTGCGAAAAAAGCAAAAATAAATATCGATATTATTGAAGGAAAAACCGAAGCTGCCATTATTGCCAATTCCGATTTGGAATCGTACATCAAAAACGACGGACATTATTTGTATGTTGATGTCGGTGGTGGAAGTACCGAGTTTACGCTGTTTTCAAACGGAAAACAAATTGTTTCGAAGTCCTTCAAAAACGGAACTGTTCGTTTGTTGAACAATATGGTAACCGAAAGTGTTTGGCAAGAAATTGAAAAATGGATTAAAACCCACACTGAAAATTTATCAAATGTTGAAATAATAGGATCGGGCGGAAACATCAACAAAATATTTAAAATGTCGGGTAAGACCAACGATAAACCATTAACCCAAAGTTATTTGGTTCAGCGTTTTAAATACTTAAATTCCCTGTCGTACGAAGAACGTATTTATACTTTAGGATTAAATACAGACCGCGCCGACGTTATTATTCCTGCCATTAAAATTTACGTTAATGCAATGAAATGGAGTAATGCCAAACATATTTACGTACCAAAAATCGGACTTTCAGACGGTATTGTAAAAGCAATGTACTACAAGAATACAAAAATCACGATAAACAAAATCCTTTAAGCTTTTGGGTGCAGTCTACTTTTAAAGGATTTTATTTTTTTGGCTTGAAAAATCTTCCTTAATTTTGTAGAATGAATTTCGAAGAACTAAAAGATTATCTTGATTTTAAAGCAGATCAGTACAACAACCCCAATTTTATTGAAAGCGATCCTATACAGATTCCACATCGATATAAGATAAAAGAAGATATTGAAATCAGTGGTTTTCTGGCATCGACCATTGCTTGGGGAAATCGTAAAATGATTATTAACAGCGCTACCAAAATGATGGATGTTATGGGAAATAATCCATTTGATTTTGTTATGAATGCCTCAAATAATCAGATTGAAGCCATTGATAATATTGTTCACAGAACGTTTAATTCAGAAGATTTTAGATACTTTATTAAATCGCTTCGAAATATTTACAAGAATCATGGTGGATTGGAAAACGTTTTTTCTGCGAATAATTCCATAAATCTGCAAAACAGAATATCAGAATTTAAAAAGATCTTTTTTGAAATTGATCATCCGCTGCGAACTACCAAACATATTTCCGATCCGTTAAAAGGCTCTTCGTCGAAGAGGATAAACATGTTTTTACGCTGGGTTTCGCGTAAAGATAGAAACGGAGTCGATTTTGGTATTTGGAATACTATTTCTCCAAGCGAATTGTCTTGTCCTTTGGATGTTCATTCAGGAAATGTAGCTCGAGCTTTGGGTATTCTAAACCGAAAACAAAACGATCAAAAAGCATTAATGGAATTAGATGAGGCGTTGAGAAAATTCGATCCGACAGATCCTGTTAAATATGATTTTGCCTTATTTGGATTAGGTGTTTTTGAAGGAATAAAGTAGAAACTTATTTAAGTTGATGAAACTTTTTCTTTCCCTTTAAAAAGTAATCAAAAACAATATTATGGGTATAAAAATAATTTGATTTAGGATTTAGAACCTGCTTGTTTTTTAGCTTTGAAAGATTGCCATAATAAGCAAAATGAGCCTTTATAATTGCAAAGGTATGGAGTGGCTGTAAACTCAAAAATAATTTTACACCAGCCAAACCGTCCAAACACAATCGTTTAAAAATTATACCAAAACGATCTTCTTTTGGAAGATTTTTATACAGCATAAACAACGAATTCCGAAAGTTTAAAAGGGTTTTCTGCGGGTTTGATTTTTTTAAAGTGGCTCCGCCAATATGATAAACCAAACTTTCATTACAATAATAAACTTTTACATTTTGGTTGAAAGCGCGCCAGCATAAATCAATTTCTTCCTGATGCGCAAAAAAATGGTCATCAAAACCGTTTAACTGTTTAAAAATACTGTTTCGAATAAAAAAACAAGCTCCCGATGCCCAAAAAATTTCTTGCGTTTGGTATTGATTTTCGTCTTTTTCTAATGTGTCAAAAATTCTTCCTCTACAAAACGGAAAACCATATTTATCAATAAATCCGCCTGCTGCACCCGCATATTCAAAATATTCTTTGTTCTTAAAATCTAATATTTTTGGCTGGATAATTCCAATAGAATCATCTTTTTTGAACAAATCTAAAATAGGTTGTAACCAGTTTTGAGTAACCTCAATATCGGTATTCAGCAAACAAATATATTCGTCGTTTACCTGTTTTAAGGCCTCGTTGTATCCTTTGGCGTATCCGAAATTATCAGAAAGCTGTATCCATTTTATTGTTGGAAAATTTTCATTCACAAACTGTTTAGATCCATCAGTAGAATTATTATCGGCAACATAAATTACAGCTTCCGCCGAAAAT
Source organism: uncultured Myroides sp. (assembly GCA_913777665.1). GTDB lineage: Bacteria > Bacteroidota > Bacteroidia > Flavobacteriales > Flavobacteriaceae > Flavobacterium. The sequence goes on along the minus strand of CAJYTF010000053.1, from coordinate 75,617 downwards.
TGTTCAACAACAGGCAAAAACTGTTTTAAAAGTTCTAATCCGTTCCAATTTAATAAAACAACAGCAATGTTTTTCATTATTTCAAGCGCTCAGAAATTTCTTTTTTAGTGAAATCTTTCAAATCTAAATAAAATACTTCAGCAGTGAAGTTTTTATCGTTCGCATAAAAATGTTTCAGGAATGATTTGGTAATTTCAACCGAAATTAATTTAGGATTTTTCTTTACAAACGTGATATATTCTTGTTCGTTTTCTACGTAAAGTTTCTTGTTCGAAACCTCGAAAGCTGGTTTTGTTGAAGTTCCAAACAAATACATCATCAACGCATCGGTGTACGATTTTTTAGCATAATCAATAAACTTGAACTCTTTGTTTTTAACAATGAATTTTTCCCAACTAATAATTAAATTTCGTTGTTGTTCTAACGTAATTTTTTCTTTTTTAAATTGAGAATCGTATAAAAGTTTATGCTCTGCGAAGCGTAATTTTAAATATTCTTCGTATTCTCGGGTAATCTTTTTATGGAATAAATTGTAGAAATAGCCTGGTTTAATTTTAAAATCGTAGGTAGTAGAATCAATCTTTCTAAAATACAAACCAACCTTATCGTATGTATTTTCCTTACGCAAAATGGTATCGTGCTTTTCAGTACCTAATTTATGGTAAGCCTTTAAAGTATTGGTTTCTGCCATGTTTATAGAATCTACAATCACGGTTAAACGCTTGTAATAATCAATAAACAATGCTTCGGCTTCCTTTTTGTTAGCCTTTTTTAATTTGCGCTTTAAATCCTTTTGTTCGTTCTCTAAATGCTCAACCAACTCTTGTGCATTTTTGTTCGATAAAACATAATCAGGATCGCTGGAATAAAGAATTTCTGTAATAGTATCGTTATTTGAATCGTTTGGTATCGATGTTTTTTCTTTGTTGCATGAAACAAAAACAGCTGCTACCAACAATCCTATATATATGAAATTTTTACTCATATTTAACTTTTAAGGTAAATCAGTTAAAAACTGATATTTTTTATTTACATAATCTAATTTACAATAATAATGATTTAAACCGTTGGTAACCATTAAAAACTGGGCATTTAAGCTCATGTTGTAACGCGCAATTTGATCAAAAACCGATTGGGTTATCTTTACCGATGGTTCTTTACATTCAACCAACAAAAAAATAGATCCTTTCGGCGTAAAAACAACTACATCGTAACGTTTGTTCATGTCGTTAATTTTTACAACTTTCTCTACGTTTATATGCGATTGCGGATACATTTTCACTTTAATCAAAAACTGAACCACATGTTGCCGCACCCATTCTTCGGGCGTTAACAAAACGTATTTTTTCCTGATGTCATCGAAAATGAACCGTTTATTTTCATTATTTTTGAAACGAAATTGAAAATCGGGAAAATTTAAATCACGCATATTGCAAATTTATTCATTCTCTTTAAAAAATCTTTATAAATCTGTGAAAGTTTATGAGTGAGCTAAAAAAAATGATTACTTCCTTTAAAAAAGATGGCTACAAACCGGTGTATTTTTTAATGGGCGAAGAACCTTATTTTATTGATTTTTTAAGTGATTATTTTACCAATAGTGTAATTTCAGAAGAAGAAAAATCGTTCAATCAAGTTGTTTTATACGGCAAAGATGTTTCTGTGAACGATATTATGTCACAAGCTCGTCAATATCCTTTTATGGGCGATAAAATGTTGGTTGTGGTTAAAGAAGCCCAGGAATTGGTTAAAACAATTGATCAGTTTTCGTCGTACTTTAAAAGTGTTCAGCCATCAACCATTATCGTATTTTGTTACAAATACAAAACGCTGGATAAACGCAAAGAACTTTATAAAACGCTATCAAAATCTGAATTTGCCGAAATTTTCGAAAGTAATAAATTAAAAGATTATCAGGTTGAAGGTTGGATAAAAACCTTGATCAGCGATGAAAAATTAGAAATTGAACCCAAAGCGGTTGCTATGTTGGTTGAATTTTTAGGGAACGATTTAAGTAAGATTTCAAACGAAATTGATAAGTTAAAGATTGTTTTAAAAAACGATAAACTGATTACTGCCGATTTGGTTGAAGAAAACATCGGGATAAGTAAAGAATACAATAATTTTGAATTGATTAATGCAGTTGCTTATAAAAATGAAGCAAAAGCTTTTAGTATAGCCAAATATTTTGCGTTAAATACAAAAAGCAATCCATTTGTTGTTACAACATCTTTGCTTTATAATTTCTTTTCTAAACTGCTGCAATATCACGGAATGATTTATAAAAATGCAGGTGCAAACCCGGCGGATATTGCCAAACAATTGGGAATTAATCAATATGGATTGAAAGATTATCAGGCAGCAAGTAAGATTTATCCCATGAAAAAAGTAAGTCAGACAATCGCCGTAATCCGCGAAATCGACTTAAAAGGAAAAGGTGTAAACGGAAGCTTAACCCATGACGATTTATTGAAAGAACTTTTAATTAGAGTACTTCGTTAATTTTAAAACTCAAATTATGTCATTAAATAAAAACAAAATATTAGGCTGGGCAACATTAATCATGGTTCTTATGGGCTGTATTTTAGTTGGTTTGGCAATTTATCGCTATGCCGATGTTGCCGGCTGGGGCTTTGGCGCAGTTGGCGTGGGCTTTTTTGCAATTGCCTGGGTTTTTAATGCGTTGAAAGGTAGGGTGTAGGTCTCTTTTAAATTTAGAAGTAATAATGAAAATTCATAATTTTAGTTCCGGACCAAGTATTTTGCCACCAGGAGTTTTACAAAAAGCTTCGGAAGCCGTGTTGAATTTCAATAATTCGGGATTGTCTTTAATAGAAATTTCTCACAGAGATCCTTCTTTTGTTGAAATTATGAATTCGGCTCGAAGTTTAGCTTTGGAATTATTGAATTTGCAAGGTAAAGGATATTCTGCTTTGCTTCTGCAAGGCGGAGCTAGTTTAGAATTTGTTCGAGTTGCCAATAATTTAATGAAAGTTGACGGAAAAGCAGGCTATGTAAATACAGGAAATTGGGCAAATAATGCAAAAAATGAAGCTGCTTATTTTGGTGAAGTGGTTGAAGTTGCATCATCAAAAGATAAAAATTACAATTATATTCCCAAAAATATCTTCATTCCTAATGATTTAGATTACTTGCACATTACATCTAACAATACCATTTACGGTACACAGTTTAAAGATTTTCCTAAAACTAATGTTCCGTTGGTGTGCGATATGAGTTCGGATATTTTCTCTCGGAATTTAGATTTTTCAAAGTTCGATTTGATCTATGCTTGTGCCCAAAAAAATGCGGGAACATCTGGAGTAAATTTGATCGTTGTAAAAGATGAATTGCTGGATAAAACCAACAGAAGTATTCCGAATATCATGAACTATAAAAAGCATATCGAAAGAGAAAGTATGTATAATACACCTTCTGTTTTTTCGGTTTATGTAAGTTATCTTACAATGAATTGGCTGAAAGATTTAGGCGGAATTGCTGCTGCAGAACGTAGAAATAATGCAAAAGCCAATTTAATGTATTCTGAAATTGATAGAAATAGTCTGTTTTATGGAACCGCAGCAGTTGAAGATCGCTCTGTAATGAACGCTACTTTTTTTCTGAAAGATGAAAATCTAACTAAAGCATTTGATGAAACGTGTTCAAGCGAAGGAATTTACGGAGTAAAAGGACATAGAACCGCAGGTGGATACAGAGCATCAATGTATAACGCTTTATCAATGGCAAGTGTTCAAAAGTTAGTTGAAGTAATGCAGCATTTTGAAACTAAAGTTATATAAAATCTTCTTTTTACTTATATCTATAATTCACATTCTTTATAGTAAACTTGTTGTTTAAAAATTCTACACAGCTGTAAAACAAGTACTACAAATCTTTTCAATAACATCTTGTACATTAGATGTTTATTTTAATTGTATTTATTAAAATTATTTTAAACATGAAAAGAGAATATATTGTATCGATCGAAAATCCTTGTGAAAAGATTGTGTGGGCTAACATGGAACAATCCGATAGTGGAAAATTCTGTGACTTATGTTCAAAAAACGTAGTTGATTTTTCAATACTTTCTGATTCGGAAATCATTAAAATCATAGAAAACCCGTCAAGAGATATTTGTGCTAAAATGTCTCCATTACAAACAAACCGATTATTAAGTAATCAATCTGAAAGAAAAAACTTCCACTTAAGCAAAACAATTACAACGTTATTAGTTGTTGGGTCTGTCAAAGGCACATTCACATCTGAACAAAATCTAACAAAACAAGATCAAACAGTTGTAAGCAGTAACATTAATTCTATTGAAAAATTTCTAGAAAAAGCCGCAACAGACAGCTTAAAGAAAACTATTTCGGGTAGTATTATAAATGAAAATACAGACGAAACCTTAGACTATGAGTATGTTTTTATAGAAGGCACCAATATTAGTGCTATAACAGATACTTTAGGAAATTTCACTTTAAATGTACCCGATGATTTTACGGCTGAAGAAATTGTTCTTGTCCTTAAAGCAACCGGTTGGGAAAGCGATACTCGGACAATTGTTTACAGAAAAGATTTACCAATAACTAACCTTATCATTAAAAAAGAAAGTCCAATGGTAGGTGAATATATAATAAAAGTTAAAAGAAAATGGTGGCAGTTCTGGAAAAAGAAATATTATTAATGATTTATTTTAAAAATGAAAAAAGTAATATTCCTTACCTATTTATTGTTTTTCTCGCTAAAATTACTGGCACAGAAAACTCAAGAAAATCTTCTTATTGAAGCTTTTTTGGAACTAAACTCAGTAGAAGCAAGCATAGATGAAAGTGAGTTAAATACTGCTGTTTAAAAATTTGATACTCAATTAATTTATACGCTGGAGAAGGACAACATTCAATCTTTTCAAAATTTTAAAAATGGATTAGACAGTCTGTACACAGATTTTACTTTTAAAGAATTCGGAGATTACCAACTTTTTACTTTAAGACACGGATTCGACCGCTGGAATTATGTTCTGAAAGATAAAAAAGTAATCCTGAAAGAGTTGAAAACCTTTGATTATTATGATCAAGTTTATTCATTAGATAACGATGAATTTTTATTGATAAAACGTATGGACGAAATGTCTTTTTCTTGTTACGAGGTTTACATTTATCAAAGAAAAGTAAAGTTAACTGCCAGAAAAACGCTGTCGGTGTGTTCTTGGACAAAAATTGATGCAACATATAATGAAAAGAATCCGGTAACAGGCATGTACGAGTTGAAAGGTGCTTAGAACATTACAAACCTTTAGAAATACAGTTTGATTCAAAGAGAAAAATAATCTCGTATAGCTTTCTAAGTCAGATTAATGGAAAAACAATTACCAGAAAAGCCAAATACAAAAACGGAACTTTTAAAATAAAAAGCTACGATGCCAGAACTTTTGAAGAGTAGCAATTGAATTTAAAAACGCACAAACAATGAAAATAAAAACATTCCTTTTTTCCTTAATTCTGCTACCGTTTTTCGGAAATGCACAAAATACAAGCCTACGTAAAGCCATTTTAAAAAGCGATTTAATTATTTCAATCAATAATTATAAAATGGATACTATTTGGATAAACGATTTTACATATAAAGTCTTCATTAATATGGATCCAATCAATGAGCAAAATTCATTGATTTATAAAAATAATATGGGTTCTGTCCCTAAAAAATTATCGCTTCGGAAATTGGTAGATAGCGAAGATTTTTATTCTTATCTAATAACAGAAGGCAACGCTTGTCTACATCGAGCATTGGATGGAAGCAAAACTTACCACGATTTGTTCTTCATTAAAAAAGAGAAAAACGAATACAAAATCGTGGTGCATTATCAAAGTATAGAATGGGAACAATTGCAAAAAATGGAACAGCAAGTTAAATCTCTGTCATCCATCGAAAAAATTAAAAACGAAAACGAACGCTACACAAAAACTTTGGATTGGTTTATAGAAAATGGATTGATGCCCGATAACGATTTTGTAGATTATTACAAAGAAAAACAATCGATAAAAGACAGTATTATCTATAATGAAATCCAATATGCAAAGGCTTTACAAGAGTTTCAAAACGGAAAAGAAGAACTTTTGCCAATGCTTCGTTCAAAATATTTTAATGAATTAAAAACCTATTATCTGCAAAAAATGGAAGAGATTCTGAAAATAGATAAACCCCAATGGAATGATTATTATGACTTTACCAACGCTTTCAAAGTATTGTTAATGATGAATTAGAGTACGATTCTACAGATTATCTTCTTTACAGTTCACTGACTTCAGATAAATTTGATGAGTATGATAAAAGAAGAATTATGAAGCACTTAATTGAAGTTTTTAAAGATTGGGAATTAGAAAACAAATAAACTATGCAACTATCAAAATTTAATACCAGATTAATTCAGATTTTTCTGATACTTTCCATTCTGTTTTTTTGCGGATTTGGCTATATGTTAATTACAACAGAAGTAATTCCTGCACTAAAGAATAATGATTCTACGCAATTTGAAAACACATCAGTTTCATACAGCATTTCGGAAATAAGAATCTACAAAAACGAACATTTCGTAGAAAACAACCTTGACGTTTCGCATCAATACTGGTTTTCAGTGAATGGTGTTGATGATAAAATCAGCTATGCATCTTCACAAAATTCTGAAAGTATTCTGCGAGCACCTTTTGTATCAAAATTCGGGATAGACGAAACGCCCAAAATTCCGCAAGAGAAAATCAATGGTCAGTTTTATTTGGCTTATGTAGAAAATGGCGAAGAATTATCTACTTTTCCCGCTTTTCGTTTTGCAGATTATCTTCCTAAAGAAACAAAAAATAATGCTTTTGGTCAACAAGTCGAAGTAAAACAAACCTCAACCGACGGAAAAATTATGGTGTATATGGTTTTAAATTTTGAATATAACTAATGGGTAAACTAACGCAAAAATTACTGAAAACTTTTCTTATTTCGGGAATTTTATTGATTCTTTTGGTTGCTTTTACCTTTATTGTTTCAATGATTTGGCCAGTAATCTGGGACGAATGGAATGCCTATAAAAAAGGAGAAGACTTAACTTCTGCAAAAATTACCAATATCCGAATTTTGAAAAACGACTATTACAGTCAAAATATTATCGATTCTCTTGAAGAAAAATCACTGGAATTGTGGCACCAAGAAAGAGCTAAAAACGATATGATCTCACCCAACGGAGCGGGAGATTATTATTTGGAAATTGCTAATGATGAGTATAAATTGCAGTTCATCAACCAAAAAGACAGCTTGATTTATGCCGAGTTCGAGCGGAGTTTTAATCCGTACACCAACAAGGCTTTAGCATCATTAGGAATTTATTATTCAACAGAAACGCCTTTCCCAAAAGATATTATTAACGATAAATTGCAATTGGTTTTAAAGAAAAAAGATAGTGTTTTTACCGTTTTTGAACCATTTGTTTTAAAAGAAAATTTAAATATAGGCAAAGGTTTTGAAGGAAGAAAAAACAAAGAAATAAAATTAAAATCAACCAACGGAAAATTAATTGTTTATGTTGAATTTGAATTAAATAATCAATGAAAAAGATATCATTATTAATCCTATTTTTCTGTACTCAAAATTTTGTTTGGGCTCAAAAAAAACTCAATACAAACGATTGGGTAAAAATACTTTCGGGAAAGATTGAAACGTATCAAGCGTACAATATCAAAACCATAAAACTGCACAACAACGGGAAAATCATTAAACAAATTGATTACAATTCTGCGACCAACAAACTCACTGCCAATGGCGAAAAAGATACCGTAACTTATGTTTTTGATAAAGAAAACCGTTTGATTAATGCCGATTTTTCTGAAACTTGGTACACTTTCAATTATCTTGGAAATAATAAAAAAGCAAATTATTTTGAGTTAAAAAGAAACGAAGATGCGTTGCAACAAACGCAAACTGTAAGTTATCCTTATTCCGATAAACCAAAAATTGAATGGTTTGAAGTGGTGTCAAAATCTAATAAGAATGGGAAAATAATTTCTTCCTCTTCAGAAAAATACATCATCAATCCAAAAGACAGTTTGTGGAACTATCACGAAACCAAAAAGAACCAGAATTTTTCAAGAAAATATGACAATGGCGCTACTTCTCAATTAAAATATATTTCTGAAAAAAATTACTATTCTGATTCTATTTATGTTCAGCCCAACGGAATTCGGTTTGCAAAACACGAACAATTAATAGATGATAAACTTTACCGAAATATTTCTGTGGGCGACAGTTTATACAATTATCATTTTAAAGCAGGAATATTAAACCAGAAAAAAGTAAGTTTTGAAGATCGTTTAATGAGTGAATATAATTACAATCCGCAAACGGGAGCATTGTTGGAAACTTTTACTCATACATATTACCCTGAAAAAGAATATGGCGGATTAATTCTTTGGAAAACAGAACATCAAAATTTTCAAAACCAAAAAACCGAAATAACGTACCCCAACAAAAAGAAATATAAGCTTAAAGACACTATTTTGGTTGAACGAAAAAAGTTGAACTTAAGATTAAATCTTTTTAGGAAACGACAAAAACCTTTAGAATGCGGAACAACAAGTTATAGTCATTCTGTTCATTCAAATAGAAAAATTCTACCATATTACATTTACAATATTGGTTCAACTTCAATTTTGGCAGATAATTATTATTTAATTCAAAATTTTGACGATTACGAGTTCAATGATGCTTTTTCAGAAGATGATATTCATCAAAGTTATATTCACGGTGAAATATATTTGAAAGATTCACAAAAATCTATTTTTTCAGGGGTTTACAAAACCGGTAACATTCCAAAAAACAGCCAAAGAGATTTGAATAGAGTTTCGAGATATTTACAAAGAAGAAAAGACAAATACAAAGATTTTACAGTAGAAATCATCACACAAGACAACAAAAAATTTGAATGTAAACCAATTGAGTATTTAGACCTAATTCATTTACCAATCGATGTTTTCAGCTATCGTGGTGATTATTAGTTTTAAATAAATCAAAATGAAAAAAATATCATTAATGTTCGTGATTATATTTTTTGCAACTCAAACCAGTTTTGCACAAAAACTTATTAAAGACATTGACTTTGATGGTAAAAATGATACAGTATATGTAGACAATACAGAGTTTAGGATTATTTGCCAATTGTCAACACAAAATTTCAAAAAAATTAAAAGTAAGCAAATCGAAATACTAAATGAAATGTCTGGAATTGTAGATGCTAAAAATGGATTTGCTTTTTTTAATGATTGGATGCGTGCCGGATACAAAAATCAATTTCGGTATAATAAAAAAACTAAAAAAGTACAATTAATTGGTATGAGTCGGTATGAATTTGGAAATGTAGTAGGAAATGGAAGTGGAGAATCAAGCGTAAATCTTTTGATCAACGATTATATTGGTAATTGGAATTATTTTGATGACTTGGCTAATAATGAAGATGGCGAATTAGTGAAAATTCCGACAATTAAAACCAAAATGAAGTTTAAGGAAATTAATCTGGAAGATTTTGAGGAAAATACCTATTTCGGTTTCGCAGATAAATGTTCAGAACTATATTATCAACAGAAAGAAAAAATGCAGAAAAAAAGAAATTAAGATATGAAAAAAGTATGCTTATTGTTAACAGTATTATTCTGTGTAACAACTGTTTCGGCACAGAAAAAAGCGGTAAAAAAATCAAAACCAAAAACAACGGTAAAAAAAATACCGCCACCACCAAAGCTAAAAAAGGATGACGAAATAATTATATAGACAATATTCCCGATTATCGTGACGCTCCTCCACCAATGATGTATGAATCGCCCGAAGAGAGAAAGTTTGATAGCGAACGTATCTGTACCAATTGTGACACTCTTGTTTTAGAAGCCGGAAAACCGCATATTGTTGTGTACGACATAAAATATATGTCAGATAGTCAAAATAAAACCTATCATGAACAACCTAAAGAAAATGAATTTCAAAACAGTTATTTCGGTTTTGGCGAACTCGTAAAACGCGAATGGGACGAATTGTGTAGAAATTTTTCTGAAAACGATGTAATGCATCATCAGGTGTATAGAAACACGTTTGTAAAAATTCAAAATTCAATACAAGAAACTATTAATTTGTTAGATCGTCAGGATCGACATAAAGGCTATTTGTATTGGAGCGGGAAACCTACAGATAAGATTTTTACCGGCAAAGAAATGGTTCTCACTACCGAAAAAATTGCTAAAATTCGGGACGATGCTAAAACTTCGTCTTATTATCAAGCCTTTAAGCAAGACAGTTTAATGGTAGAAAGTAAAATGAAAACAACCTTTGCCTATAAAAATGTGCTAAAAAACATCAATACACTTTTATTAAAAGAAATTATAGATGATTATGCGTTGCCTATACAGTTTTTGAATATTAAAAACGTAAAAAGCATTACATTAAATACTGGTTCAGACAAAGAAATCACTTTCAATTTTAACAATCTGGGTCAATTAATATCTTTCAAAGGTCGTCGTGAAAATGAAATTAAAGTTAATTATAAAAACAATTTACCTGTAAGTATAACTGAAGAAGGCAGAGCTGACAAAAACCTATATTTTCAAAACAATACCGTTACCATAAAAAACAATTACGATATGGAAACTTATGAGCTTATTGGCAATCTGTTTCTTGTAAAAGACCGATTTGTAATTGATGAAATAAATTATGAAAATAAGGATATAAACCCCAAAACAATCTATAAAATCACGTCAAAAGACAACGAAGTTTGCGAAGAAAAATTTTATAAAGAATCTAATGACAGATACACTACATCTACATGTTACAGCAACAATTTGTGGCAACTGCCTTTAACTATTACCAATAAGTTTCCAAAAGGGCAACGAATTTATAAATTTTATTTGAACGAAAACAACTATTTAATTGCCGAAGGCAGCAACGAATATAGAACCGAACGCATTATCTATAAAATTGAAAACAACATTTTAAGATCGATCCAATTTTATCAGGAAAAAGATAATGAAGGTAAATATGGCGATGAAGTTTTAGTTGATTATGAATTTTATAAATAGCTTAAAAATGAAAACTATAAAAATAGTTCTGTTGATTTTGATATTTACATTGGTATTGTTTCTTGCTTTTTCAAAGTTAAATTTAACGGTTATCAACGCAGAATATCATAAAAATCATGAGTCAATTTATCCGTCGAATTGTTTTGTAAAATTTGAAAATAAAAAATATCTGATAAGAAATATTGACAAATATCGATTTAAAATTTTAAATGAAAATTGGAGCGTTGGAACGGAAGGATTTGCTGTCAGAAAGTCGATTAGTAAAGAAAATCGGGTTTTAAATTTTCAAAAGTCGGACTCGAATATTAAATATAATCTTAATGAATACATAATTTCTGAAATAAGAAAGGATACTATTATTTCAAAAATTAATGATGATAAAATAATAATTTTCGTTGATTAATTAAACAAAAAATATGAAAAAATTGATTCTCTTTTTACCTATAATTCTTTTAAGTTGTTATTCAGAAAAAGAAAAAAATAATCTGGAAAAATCTGTCTGGAAATTTAGCGATGGTCCAGGATATATTTCTGATGTTTTAGATTTTAGGAAGGATTATTTATTTGTACAAAATGATACTATTTATATTAATTGGCACAAAAAAGATTCGCTTGTTGGCACTATCGACAAAATAGAATATCATTACGGTGCACGCAGATATAAAAGATTTGAAAGGAAATATTGGCAGATATGTTGAACAGTAGAATTTACAAATATGAAATTAATAAACAGCAAACTCTAAATAGGTTTCATCTTTATTATGATAACGTGGCTTTTCACAGGCATTTATCAAGATGATGAATTTTATGAATATAACATTTTTCTAAAACATCGCCCAACATTCCAATACCATTTTCGTTCACCTTTGGGAATGCAAGATATGCCAAAAGATTATCCAACAGATTTAATAATTGAAGAAGCTGTTTTTGATGAATTTATCAATAAAAAACATTGGAGTGATAACGATTTTTTAGAAACAGCTATTTGCGGTATTTTATATTTAGGCAGTATTTATTTTTTAACCTTTGGAATTATTAAACAATTAAAAAAATGAAAAAAATAATAGCCCTGTCATTATCAATAATTACCATATTTATTTGTGGTTGGCTTATTCTGAAAAATATAGACCATTTGGATATTGCATATAACAAAACAGATACCTACATTATGTGGGAAAAGAGAAAAATAGATGAAAGAACCGACATTGATTTCTGTGAAAAACAACTGCTAAAAAATGATTTAGATTGCAGGCGAAAAAATGATAGAATAGAATCTGAAATCGCTTTTCAGGCACAAGCGTTTGCATTTATAATAATTATCATACAGTTAATCTTGCTGGTTTTTATATTTATGATACCAAACAAATCAAAAAATCATGTATAAACTTATCAATACAAATCAATGAACATTTTTAAGAACAAATTACTTTTAGCAACAACCGTATTTTTGTACGTGAATTTGGTGTTTTCGCAACATAAAAATATTGACACCTTGCAATTGGTTATTCCAAAAGATTTAGAAACTTTTACCCAGAAAGTAGAAATAGCAGAATACAATGCTTATTTTTATAATGAAGTTACTTTGGCAAATGGATCTTATAAAATTCGTAACAAAAGTCAAGAAGCAGATTTTATTATAGAAAACAACCTTATTTTGGGGACAGTTACAACCTATGAAAACTTCAAAAAAGGTCAACACAAAGAAGGCGACAATTTTAAAACCGAGTATAAATTAAATAATTCTTTGGTTACAGAATATACAATGTTTGCTGATGATAAAATATTTGTAAAAGCCTATCGAAATGACAATCAGGTTTTTGCAAAAGAATTTTACAAAGACGGAAAAATAAAAGAAGAATCTCAAGCTTCCTTAAATCCTGATAAAAATTATGGATTGATCACAAAGAGTTATGATAAAAACGGAAATCTCTATCAAATAAATGATGAAATTACAGAAACCATTACCCAATTTTATCTAAACGGAAAGAAAAAAAACGTAATGGGAAAAACCGAAACCATTTATTACGATGAAAATGAATTAATTACAAGAAAAGCAAATTTCAAAACAAAACCTTTTTACGACGATGATTTTATCAATGGAAAACTCTATTCCCATTCTTATAAAAATGATGAAAACGAAGAAGTGAAAGAATATTTTAAAAACGGAATAAAAGAAAAAAAGGAAATCACGAAAATCATTAACGGAGAAAAAATAACTTTTGTCTATGACAAATCGGGAAAGTTAATCGAGAAACATCCTTATCAAATTGAAAATCAAAAAATATTAGGAACTACTTTTAGACAAAAAGTAATTGCAACTGCAATAGAAAATCCAAGTCCAACCACGGAATCTGTAAAAGCAATAGAAACTGTAATAGTAGAAGCAAATTTTCAAGGAGGAAACGAAGCATTTCGTAAATTTATCAATGATAATTTTGACACTTCTGCAACCGAAAGCGATGGCTTAATTAAGATTGAACTTGATTTAACTATTGATACAGACGGAACTGCTTCTTTAGAAAACAAGCAACAAAAAATTTATACAGACAAGTATTTAGCAGATGAAATGAACCGTGTTTTAAAGAAATCACCAAAATGGAATCCTGCAACACAAAACGGAATTCCGGTAAAATCATCAGTAAGATTTCCTTTAAGAATTGATGTTCAATAATTAGCTAATTTGCAATCATAAGCTAAGTTAAGATCCTAAATTATATATCAAATGATAAATATTAATAAATAATTTGTATTTTGTAACACATACATAATATTAAATGATCAACCACTACGTTGTTTTAGAAATTCCGAATTTTTCAGATCAGGCGGCTATAAAAAAGGCATACCGAAAGTTGTCTAAAAAGTACCATCCCGATGTGAATAAAGATCCGTTTGCGGGTTCGTATTTTTTAAAAATTAACGAAGCGTATAACTTTTTGATGGATGACAACAAACGTATGTTGCTGCATCAGTTTTTATATTTTCATGAAGTTTCTAAAGCAATAAACAATAATCATCAAACTCAATATCAAGATAAATACACACAAAATCCACAACAAAATTCGGTTCAAGTAGAACCTGTTATTCATTTTTTTTCTGCCGATAAAAAACAATTTGTTTTAAACGATCATATTTTACTGCAATGGAATGTGAGTCATTGCAAATCAGTCAATATAAATGTTTTTGGAAATGTTGCTTTTTCGGGGACACATTATTTAAAAATTGATCATTTTGCAGAAGAAATCATTGTTTTAATGACCGTTGTTGGTTTAAACGATAAAGAGTACAAGTATCAAATCAAGTTACAATACAGTAATAAAAATCCTGCTAAAAAAGCTTTTCAAAAGATAAGATCTCAACATCCAAATGCTGATGAAATCCATTTTAAAAAGGAAACTTTTTTTGGATTAAATGCTCGGATCAATAAAAACGAGTTTAAAAACCGAATGATTCTTTTAGGATCGGTATGTTTAATTTTAACTATTTTATTTATTGTAAGCAATGCTAAACCATTGGTTTTCTTATTATTGCTTTTGCTTTTTTGGATTATTTTTAGTCAGTGTTACAAACGAATGCACGATACCACAAAGTATAAAAACAAAGTCGGGTTATTGCTAATTCCTTTTTATAATTTATTGATAGTTAGTGAATTATTTGTTTTAGATAGTGAATTGGATGTAAATGAATTCGGAATGGTTCCGCAAAAATCGACCAATAGTTTAAAAAGCTGGATTGTAAACGGATTTAAACTTTTAAACCAACAGTTAACGCTTTTACATAAAATTTCTATGGGTAGTTTTTTATTTTTGGTTGTTTTAGTACTGTTCAAAAGTATCAACAGCTATCAAGAAACTCCGGTAAATCTTACATCATATTACATTGAAACAGCCAGACCAACCACAAACGGAAGTGTAAACAGAGATTATTTCGTGGTTTTTAACGATAAAATATCAGTAAATGTATCCGAAAATTATTTTAACGAAATTGTTTACCGACAAAAATTCGATACCTACAAAATCGCTTTAAATAACAATAATGTAGAATACATCCGATTGATCGATTCTAAAAGCAACAATACCGAACGATTGAATTTTGGTGTGCTGCAAAGCAATAATCCATTGCTATTAATTACTTTTCTGCTGTTTTTAAGTCAGTTGTATGTTTGGCGGAATCTTAAAGCAGCTGCCGAATTAAAATTTGCCAACGGATACATGGTTTTTGTTACAATTGTTTATCTGTACGGCATTTTTGTAGTACTCTTTTAAATTTTTCGCTATATTTATGGCACTTACAAAATTCTAATTAAATTTTAATTACCGTTCATTCGGTAAATTTTATTTTTGCAAATTACAGCTAAAACAATGAGTACCATATTAATAATTGAAGATGAACAGCATGTTGCCGACTTAATTAAGCAGAGCTTGGAAGAAGAAGGCTATAATGTGCTGCATGCTGCCGATGGGTTGAAGGGAATTGAATTGATAAAATCAGAAAATATTCAGTTGGTAATATTAGATATTCTATTGCCTAAAATGAATGGGTTAGAAGTTTGCAGACAAATTCGCAACGATGGTTACACCGATCTTCCGGTGTTGATTTTGACGGCTTTAGGAAGTGCAGAAAATATTGTTTTAGGATTTGATACCGGTGCCGATGACTATTTGGCAAAACCTTTTAAACTGATTGAATTAAAAGCCCGAATTAAAAACCTTTTAAGACGAAGCGAGTTTTTTGATGTTAACGGAATGGTGATTAACGATGTGTACAAATTTGCCGATTTAGAATTGAATGATTACACCAAGAAAGTTACTCGTAACAATAACGAAATATCGCTAACATCTACAGAATACCGATTGTTGTTAGAGTTTATGAAAAATCCTACAAAGGTTTTAAACCGTGGTGATTTGTTAGATAACGTTTGGGGAATTAATTTTGATAACGGCACCAATGTGGTTGATGTTTATGTTAATTATCTGCGTAAAAAACTAGATAAATTTGGCGATAAAAAATTAATACACACCGTGACCGGTATGGGTTATGTTTTAAAAAACGACGCATGAAAACATATAGCAAAACAGTACTAACCATTGTTTTAATTTTTGTTGTTTACACCTTAATTTTTACAGGATACATTTATTATTCGTTTTCTAATTTTGCTTTCGAAGATTTCTACAAACGATTAGATTTAAGAGCCGGAACCATTGCAACCATGAAATTGGGCGAACCTGAAGAATCTTTAAAGGTTAAGGAAACGTATGAGAATTTTTTAGAAAATCTGCCTAAACAGAAATATTATATTCTTTCTGTAGAAAATAACCAGATTGTAGGTAAAATTCCAAATGAAATACCTTCAAAAGTGGTTCGGAACACTTTAAAAAACAAAGCGTTTAATTATAATGATGCCGATTTATTCTACAGCGGATTAATTTACGAAGATGCCAAAAAGCAAAAATATGTTGTGGTGGTTTCGGCAGAAAATTACTTTTATAGCCATCACATTATTTACCTTCGAAATTTATTGATTACATCGTTACTTTTTTCGCTACTGCTAATTTTTGTAATTTCTCATTTCGTGTTGCGAACCTTGATTCGACCTGTAAAATCGATCATAAAAGATGTAAATAAAATTGGGTCAGAAAATTTACACCTTCGGTTGGAAGTTTCCGATGCTAAACATAAAGATCCAATCAGCGAACTGAAATATACCTTTAATGATATGTTGAACCGCATTGAAACTTCGTTTGAAACCCAGAAGAATTTCATTAGCAACGCATCGCACGAACTAAACACGCCACTAACATCGATAATAGGCGAGGCAGACCTTATTCTTTCTAAAGAACGATCGATTCCCGAATACGAAAAAGCACTGACAAATATTTTGTTGGAAGCCGAAAAATTAGAGGAAAAAACCAAAGCACTGCTTTTCTTGGCTCGAACCGGTTATACCGAAAATACCAAACGTTTTGATAAAGTGCGTGTTGATGAATTGTTAATGGAAGTTCAGCAAAATCTTTCAAGAGTAAATAAAAACCTTAAAATTAAAATGGATTTTAGCTTGCTACCCGAAAGTCCAGAAAAATTAAAGATTAAAGGAAACGCACAATTGCTACACCTGGCAATTTCAAACATTATATCAAATGCCAGCAAATATTCAGACAATAACGAGGTTTATCTGGCATTGGGCGCTACCGAACAATCTGTTGTAATCATTATTAAAGATAAAGGTATCGGTATTCCAGAATCGGAAATGCCTTATATTTTCGATCCTTATTTCAGGGCATCAAATACCTTTAATTACGAAGGTTACGGTATTGGATTGCCTTTAAGCCGAAACATTATTAAAATGCACAACGGCGAATTATTGATAAAATCTGTCGAAAAAAGCGGTACAACCGTACAAATTATTTTGCCAACCGGAAACTACAAACTGTAATTCTAATCACATTCTAATAACTGGCTTATTTTCTAATAACTTTATAATTTCATTCTAAAAACCTTCTAATATTGTCGGTCGTAATTTTGTTTCAAACATTAGATGAAATTATGAGCGCAGTAAAAAAAGTATTGATTCCTACCGATTTCAATGTTAAATCGTTAAATGTATTGTTAGAATTTTTAAGAAGAAACCCTAACGACCAATTCGAAGTTATTTTGGCGCATGGTTATGATATGTCTTATTCTTTCAGAGATTTATTGTTTTATTCTGAATATAAAATTCTTAAAAAAATACAATCCGAAGAATTTCGCGAATCGTGTAAATTAATCGAAAACACGTATCAGTCTAAACTTACAAAATTAAAGTTCAGCATTTTAACCGGCAGCACCAAACGCTATGTTAAAAATTATGTTGAAGCTAATAATATTGATTGTATTGTTTGCTGTAACGATTACAAAATGAAATTTAAATCAAGAGACAGTTTCAATTTACTGCCTTATTTAAAAGCCACAAAAGCTGAAATAATTAATATTGAAAACACACAGAATGTCGTATCAGAGTTGGAACATTCAGAACAACTTGCCGATATCTTTTTATCAAGCATAGAACAATGAAAAAAATAGGACCATTTGCATATAGTTTAATTTTAGTAGTACTGCTTTGTTGTGGAACAGTACTAATTAAGGGTGACAGCCCCGAAGAATTAATTGTGGGGAAATGGGAAGAGGTTGACTGGAATTTTGAACGAATTAATGTAGATTCTACTGAGGTTAACAGTAATTTGTTGGCTTATCAGAAAAGCGAACTCTACAACAATATGATCATTCATCAGGGAGAAGAGTGGGAGTTTTGTCCTAAGAAAGAGCTGACTTTAACTCCGAAAGATCATTCTGAAGAGAAAAAGATCAAATGGTATTTAAAAGGTCGAGGTAATATTTTAGAATTAAGATATGGCGATAATGTAGTAGAAAGCTATCAGGTTCACAAACTAACCAAAGATACCATGGTTATTTATTACAATTTTGATTTGCAGATGAGGGGAAGTGTTAAAATCACCTTTAAAAAAGTAGAAGAACAAGATTATGCTCAGAAAATATAGTACGCACAGAACGCATGACGATAATTTAAAATTAGGCGCACTTACTGCTTTTTCGGCAGGAATGGTCAATGTAATATCTGTTATTGTGTTCTTTGCTTTTACATCGAACATAACGGGGCATTACGCTGTTTTTGCTCAGGAAATTGCGAAAGGAAACTGGTTTCAGGCTGCAATTGTTATTCTGTGGATTATGTTGTTCTTTTTCGGAAGTTTTACATCAAACTTTGTCATTATTCACGGTAACAATTATATAGGTAGATATTTATCGCACGCGATACCGATTATTTTGGAAATTATCTGTTTGCTTGTTGTTGGAATTTATTTGCAAGGATTTTATACCGAAAGTTTACAGGAAACCGAATTTTTAGTGGGATTATTATTGTTTGCAATGGGACTTCAAAACGGATTAACCGCAAGTATTTCTAATTCGGCAGTAAAAACAACCCATTTAACAGGTTTAACAACCGATTTGGCTATTGCACTTTCTATGATGACAAAAAAGCATTACAGAAAAGATGAAAAGGTTGTTGAAAAAATACAGCTTTTAAGTTCAATTATGTTTTTTTATGTGTTGGGCGGCGTAATTACAGGCGTGCTTTACAACACCATTCAAAACTATACGTTTTATATTGTTTGTTTTTTCTTAACCATTATTATTTTTTACGATTATTACAAACTGACTATTTTAAAATACAACCATAAAAAGTTTTTCAGTTTAAAGCAAGAAGAAGTAAAAGAAAGTAAAAACAATGTTCAGGAAGAACAAAACAACCGCATAACAGAGAAAAATACCTGTTATTAAAATTGAATCTTTAATTTTTCATATAATTAATTTACTTGTAAGAAGAAACGCCAAGGCTTGAGAAACCTTGGCGTTTTACATTTGTTATTTATCTGATTAAAACTACTTAAGATATTGCTTGCTGCTGCAAGGTTTTAAACACCTTGTAGCTCTTTAATGAATACCTACAAGGTCAAAAATGAGACCTTGCAGGATCAATCGATTTTTTATAGATTATTATCAATGAATTAATTAATAATCATATTTTACTTTCTTATTAAAGTTCGATCTGTATTAACCGTATTAAATTTCTTTTTAAAAGGAATCATGTAACTTACTGTGTATCCAAAACCTACACCAATGTTTCCACTGTATTTTTGTCCGAAACCTGGATAGTAAAGATTTTCAAAACCAGCGGGTTGTGTTTGGTAAATCAATCCTTTTAGGCGGGCATTCATACCAACATACAAATTGTTGGAAACTTCTACCTTAATTCCCACAACCAATTCCAACCAATGAGCCATTAATCCTGTAGATTTTAATTCAGGATACTGCATTTCTTCATCAAAATAAGCATTTCCGGTATTTACACGGTAACTATGCAGCGTTTGGTTATGGTAACTTAATCCGTATCTACCACCAACATAAATCAAATTATCCATATCTAACCAGTTTTGATGAAAGTTTTTATCGGCACCCAATTTCAAAAACATTCCGGTGGTTGTGTACGAAAGCTGATCGTCATCTTTAAATCGGTCTTCAAAACCGGCTTCGGCAGCCAGATACCATTTTTTATTGTAACGATAATCGGCATTAAATTCCAAACCCTTATAATCTTTATCCCAAAAATTGCGTGATGCCTTAACCACATCAATACCAATACGTAAACCGTAAACATCGGGATATATCTTTGGTAAAGAATTTTGTGCAAACAAGTTAGTACTGGCTATAAATGCACTAATAATAAAACTGAAGGTGCGCATTGTCGGTATTTGTAAGTTCGTTTGTAAGTCTGTTCATGCTTCGTATCCAGGTAGCGTCAGAAACACTTGTTGTTTTTACGGCATTAAATTCGTGAAAAATAGTTTTGTAACCACACGCTTTAGAAACATACAAAGCTTCGGGTGTATAAGTAAATCGTAACTGATCTGTTTTGTGAATAGTATCATTATTACTTCCGGTAGGTTGGTAAAGTACCAAATTCCAAGTTGTTTCGGTGGTATTTATTTGTAAAGGAAGTTCGATTGTTGATGTACTTCTAAAAATCAGTGTATCGTTAAAACCTTCGGCAATTGCGGCAATTTTTACGGCAGATTTACGAATTTCAGGATCTAAACGATCAAATAAACCAATTATAACGTTTGGCGTTTCCGATTCGCTTCCCGAACAAATATCGTCTTTTTCACATGCCGATAAACCTAATGCAAGCAAGCCTACAAACCAAATTTTTCTCATACATTTTTTAATAGACCGTAAAAATACAAAATCATTTTGTAAAAAAAGAGCAGCCGTTAAGCCACTCTTGTATATTTTATCTTTTTTCTAACAAAACCACATTTTCAACGTGATGCGTTTGCGGAAACATATCAACCGGTCGTACGCGGACAACTTTGTACATTTCGTCCATTAAAGCTAAATCGCGCGCTTGGGTTGCCGAATTACAACTAACATAAACAACACGTTCCGGTGCAATTTTTAAAATTTGTGCCACCACATCTTTATGCATTCCATCGCGAGGCGGATCGGTAATAATCACATCAGGCTGACCATGTTGTTCGATAAATTCATCGTTAAAAACGTTTTTCATATCGCCCACGAAAAACTCGCAATTAGTAATATTGTTGCGTTCGGCATTTACCTTTGCATCGGCAATTGCTTCTGGAACAGCTTCAACACCAATTACTTTTTTTGCGTTTTTCGATACAAACTGTGCAATGGTTCCGGTACCCGTATATAAATCGTAAACAAGTTCATTGCCTGTTAAACCAGCAAAATCTCTGGTAATGCTGTATAATTCGTATGCCTGATCTGAATTGGTTTGATAGAACGATTTTGCATTAATGCTGAATTTCAATCCTTCCATTTCTTCCAAAATATAATCGCGTCCATGGTAGCAAATTACGTTTTGATCGTAAATAGTATCGTTCAATTTACTGTTGATCACATATTGAAGCGAGGTGATTTCAGGAAAACGATCTTTTAAGAAATCAAGCAACAGTTCTCGTTTCTTTTTATCTTCTTTAAAAAACTGAATCAAAACCATAATTTCTCCTGTCGATGCCGTTCTAATCATCAACGTACGCAACAAACCGGTATTTTCGCGCGGATTGAAAAATTCCAGATCGTTTTCATTCGCAAAATCACGAATTTCATTACGAAGTGCGTTTGAAGGATCTTGCTGAAGATAACATTTTTTAATATCTAAAATTTTATCCCACATTTTTGGAATATGAAAACCAAGGGCATTTTCTTTACCTAATTCTTCGCCCGATTTAATTTCATCATCTGTTAACCAACGCGCGTTAGAGAAAGAAAATTCCATTTTATTGCGGTAGAAAAATTGTTCTTTCGATCCTAAAATAGGTTCAAACTGCGGTAATTCAATCTTACCGATTCTCTTTAAATTGTTTTCAACTTCCTGGTGTTTGTAACCCAACTGAAATTCGTAACCCATATTCTGCCACTTACAACCACCGCAAGCACCAAAATGCTGACAAACAGGTTCTACTCTTTGTGGAGAAAGTTTATGGAAAACAACAGCTTTACCTTCAAAATAAGCCTTACGTTTTTTAAAGGTTTGAACATCTACCACATCACCCGGAACAACATTCGGAATAAAAATAATTTTACCATCGGGAGCCTTTGCTACCGAAACGCCTTTTGCGCCTGCATCAAGGACTTCTACGTTTTCGAATACGATTTTATCGGTTTTTTTTCTTGCCATGGTGCAAAAATAATATAATGTTCGCAGAAATTTCTGCACCAACCGTTATTTAGATTGTTTATAAAATTAACCCTTAATGTTTTTAGAAAAGTTCTATTTTTAGTACCTTGCACCTTTGGATGATTTCTCTCCGTTAAGAAGGAATGGCTTATTTTAAAATTTATAAACTAATAATAATGAGTAGTTTATTAACAAGTAATGATGCAATTGCATTAGAAGAAAAATACGGAGCGCATAATTATCACCCGCTTCCGGTAGTACTTACAAAAGGTGAAGGCGTTTATGTTTGGGATGTTGAAGGTAAAAAATACTACGATTTTTTGTCGGCATATTCAGCAGTAAACCAAGGTCATTGTCATCCGAAATTGGTTGAATCTTTAACAAATCAGGCACAACAGCTTACACTTACTTCACGTGCATTTTATAACGATAAATTAGGCGTTTACGAAGAAAAAATAACCAAGTTATTTGGTTTTGATAAAGTTTTGCCAATGAATTCTGGCGCAGAAGCTGTGGAAACAGCTATTAAACTGACGAGAAAATGGGCATACGAAGTAAAAAGAATTAAGGAAGAAGAAGCGGTAATCGTTGTTTGTGAAAACAATTTCCATGGACGTACAACTACCATTATTTCTTTTTCAAACGATCAGGAAGCTCGTAAAAACTATGGTCCTTATACCGAAGGTTTTGTGCGTATTCCTTATAATAATATTGATGCTTTAAAAGATGTTATCACTAACAAAAATGTAGCAGGATTTTTAGTAGAACCTATTCAGGGTGAAGCTGGAGTTTACGTTCCTGACAGCGGATATTTATCGACAGCTTTTGAATTGTGTAAACAGAATAATGTGTTGTTTATTGCAGATGAAGTTCAAACAGGAATTGCACGTACAGGTAAAATGTTGGCGGTTGATCATGAAAATATCAAGCCAGATGTTTTAATTTTAGGTAAAGCATTATCGGGCGGAATGTACCCAGTTTCGGCTGTTTTGGCTGACGATGAAATTATGAATGTAATTAAACCGGGACAACACGGATCTACTTTTGGAGGAAATCCTTTGGCAGCAGCAGTTGCAATGGCAGCTTTAGATATTGTTATTGATGAAAAATTGGCTGAAAATGCTGAAAGATTAGGAGCAATGTTCAGAGAAAAATTAACTGAATATATTTCAACATCAAACATTTGTTCTTTGGTACGTGGTAAAGGATTGTTAAACGCTATTTTAATTAACGATACCGAAGACAGCGACACCGCTTGGAATATTTGTTTACGTTTACGCGATAACGGATTACTTGCAAAACCAACACACGGAAACATTATTCGTTTTGCACCACCATTGGTTATGAACCAAGAACAATTGTTAGATTGTGTTAGAATTATTACAGAAACTTTAAAGGAGTTTGAGAAATAAAAGAAGAGGCTGTCGCCTCTTTTTTATTTTTTTATCAACCCTAATTCAATTAAACGTTCGGTTAAAAATTCACCTGCAGTTATATCGTCATATAGTTTAGGATTTTCTTCCGTAACACAATTATCTAAACAATTTAAAGGCATTTCGCTTATCGGATGCATAAAAAACGGAATAGAAAAACGCGCTGTTCCCCATAATTTTCTTGGAGGATTTACCACTCGGTGTATGGTAGATTTCAATTTATTGTTGGTGTGTCTTGATAACATATCACCCACATTAATAACCAATTCATCATCTTTTGCAATAGCATCAATCCATTCTCCGTTGTGATTTTGTACCTGTAAACCTTTGCCTTGCGCACCCATTAACAAAGTTATTAAGTTAATGTCGCCGTGTGCTGCGGCACGAACAGCATCTTTTGGTTCATTAAGAATAGGAGGGTAGTGAATTGGGCGTAATATTGAATTTCCGTTCTTAACAAAATCGTCAAAATAAAATTCGTTCAAACCTAAATACAAAGCCAAAGCACGTAGAACATAAACTCCGGTTTTCTCAAGCATTTTATAAGCTTCTTTTCCTGTTGAATTAAATTCAGGAAGTTCACTAACCGTTACGTTTTTAGGATATTCGTTTGCCAGTTTGTCGTTGTTTTCAACGTACTGACCAAAATGCCAAAACTCTTTTAAATCGCCGGTTGTTCGTCCTTTTGCAGATTCTTTTCCGAACGAAACATATCCGCGTTGGCCACCAATTCCAGGAATTTCGTATTTTTCTTTAACCTCTAAAGGTAGATTAAAAAAGCTACGAACCTGCTGATACAGTTTTTCAACCAATTCATCACTTAAAAAGTGTCCTTTTAATGCTACGAAACCAATTTCTTCGTAAGCTTTACCGATTTCATTTACAAATTTTTGTTTGCGTACCGGATCATCCGATAGGAAATCACGCAAGTCAACACTAGGTATATTTTGCATTATTAAAACTTTAAATTCAAATTTACGTATTTATGAATAAAGTTTTTAAAAAAAGAAGTTAAGCGATTGTTTTTTTGTAAGCCATTGAAATAATTTGAGCAATACTTTCTTTCACGCGCTGTTCACCATCTGCAGTATTTAAATCGATCCCACAAAAAAGACTTCCATTGGTTTTTCCATGAAGAACCAAATAATAAATTCCTGCGACTATAATGGCTAAAATTCCACGAATATCTATATTTGAATCTTTAAACTGCGGATCAACAATTTTAAATATTTCCTCGCCAATCAATTCCCGTTCATCAGATAAATGTCTTAAGAAATCCTTTTTTTCACTGATTCCCCAAAGCATAATGCGCTGTAAAATTTCGTCATCTAACAAAGCCTGAAATTGAAATTGTAACAGACCGCTCATGTATTCTTCCTTAATTCCATCTTTAAACGTAAGCATGTTATTAATAGAATCGGCAGCTTTGTATTTCCAGAAATCGCGTTGGGCAATATATTCTTCAACCAAATTATCTAAACTTCCAAAATACGTCCAAACCAAGCTTTTATCAATGCCGGCTTCTTTTGCAATTGAAGACGCATTTAAACCGGTATAGCCCTTTTTTAAAAGAACTTTACCTACGGCTTGTATCATTTTAACTTTCGTACGCTCTTTATCGCGCAACTTACCAGAAGTTCGTTTACGACTTTTAGATTCATCTTCCATAACATTCATTATAATGTAAAACAAAATTAAAAAAAAACTGACTCATATTTTCTATAAGTCAGTCTTTCTCTATAACAACATCCTAAATGAAAGTCAATTAAAATAAAGTTAGAGTTTTAATGAGTGTTTTATTGTTGATTAGGAGCAAAATTAAGTATAAAACTTGAGTCTGCCAAAAAAAATTCACTATGTAGTGAAAAAAATATTTTAGAGGCTTACACAAATAAAATTAGTACTTTTAGCCCAAAAATATTTACAACCGTTTTTATGGAAGTTCAAGAACAAATTTTATCGCAAGATATACTGTTAGATTTATATAAGAAATTACTGAAACCAAGGTTAATAGAAGAAAAAATGTTGATCTTGATTCGTCAGGGAAAAGTATCAAAATGGTTTTCCGGAATGGGGCAGGAAGCTATCGCCGTTGGTGTAACATCAATCCTTCATAACGATGAATACATTTTGCCAATGCACAGAAACCTTGGAGTTTTTACAAGCAGAAACATTCCTTTAAGCAGATTGTTTTCGCAATGGCAAGGCAAACCCAACGGATTTACAAAAGGACGCGATCGTTCGTTTCATTTTGGAACACAAGAATTTAATATCGTGGGAATGATCTCGCATTTGGGTCCGCAATTAGGTATTGCCGATGGTATTGCATTGGCGCATAAACTACGAAAAGAAAATAAAATTACAGCTGTTTTTACGGGTGAAGGAGCAACGTCTGAAGGTGATTTTCACGAGGCATTAAACGTTGCTGCCGTTTGGGATTTACCGGTTATGTTTATTATTGAAAACAACGGTTACGGACTTTCAACACCTACGCGAGAACAATATAAATGTGAAAATTTAGCCGATAAAGGCATTGGTTACGGTATTGAGAGTCATATCATAGACGGAAACAATATTGTGGAAGTTTATACAAAACTTTCTGCAATTGCAGAAGATATGCGCCAAAATCCGCATCCGGTTTTAATTGAAATGAAAACGTTTAGAATGCGTGGTCACGAAGAGGCGAGTGGTACCAAATATATTCCTCAGGAATTGTTTGACGAATGGAAAATTAAAGATCCAATTACTCGTTTCAACAACTATTTAACCGAAATGGGAATTTTGTCTGAAGAACAAGATGCGCAGTTAAGAAAAGAAATTAAAGAAGAAATTGATACGCATTGGAAAATTACACAAGACGAAGCTGGTTTAGAAGCTAATCTGGAAACGGAATTGAACGATGTCTACAAACCTTACGAATATCAGCATTTTGATGCATCGACCGAAACAAAAAACATTCGATTTATCGATGCGATTTCAGAAGGATTAAAACAATCGTTTGAGCGTCATGAGAATTTAATAATCATGGGGCAAGATATTGCAGAATACGGCGGTGCTTTTAAAGTAACCGAAGGTTTTGTTGATGCTTTTGGAAAAGATCGTGTACGTAACACGCCAATTTGCGAGAGTATTATTGTGTCATCGGCTGCCGGTTTATCAATCAATAAATACAAATCGGTTATAGAAATGCAGTTTGCCGATTTCGTTTCAACAGGTTTTAATCCAATTGTAAATTTATTGGCAAAACAGCACTACCGTTGGGGCGAACATGCCGATGTGGTAGTGCGTATGCCTTGTGGTGCAGGTTCTGGTGCAGGTCCGTTTCATTCGCAAACAAACGAAGCTTGGTTTACAAAAACTCCTGGTTTAAAAGTGGTTTATCCTGCTTTTCCTGTCGATGCCAAAGGTTTGTTGAATACTGCGATTAACGATCCAAATCCGGTAATTTTCTTTGAACATAAAAATCTGTACCGCAGTAAATCGCAAGATGTTCCAACAAATTACTACACCATTCCGTTTGGTCAGGCTTCATTAATTAAAGAAGGAACCGATGTTACGATTATTTCGTACGGATCGGGCGTTCATTGGGCGTTGGATACTTTGGCAAACAACCCGAATATTTCTGCCGATTTGATCGATTTAAGAACATTACAACCTTTAGATTACGAAACCATTAGAAAATCGGTACAAAAAACAAACCGAGTAATTATTTTACAAGAAGATTCAATGTTTGGTGGAATTGCCAGCGATTTATCGGCTTGGATTATGGAAAATTGTTTTGAGTATCTTGATGCACCTGTAAAACGTGTGGCAAGTATTGAAACACCGATACCTTTCATGGATAATTTAGAGGCGCAATATTTGCCTAAAGAACGTTTTGAACAAGAATTATTAGTACTTTTACAGTTTTAAATAAACACACAACAACAAATGAAAACCATAACTTCTTCTAACTTTAATTTTCCGGGTCAAAAATCTGTTTACAAAGGAAAAGTACGCGAAGTTTATAATATTAACGATGATTTATTGGTAATGATTGCTACCGACCGTTTATCGGCTTTTGATGTAATTATGCCAAAAGGAATTCCATATAAAGGACAAATTTTAAACCAAATTGCATCGAAATTCATGCAACTTACTCAAGATATTGTTCCAAATTGGTTGGTTGCAAACCCAGATCCTAATGTAGCTGTTGGGTATTTGTGCGAACCTTTTAAGGTTGAAATGGTTATTCGCGGTTATTTATCGGGTCATGCAGCTCGTGAATATGCTGAAGGAAAACGTGTTTTGTGCGGAGTTGAAATGCCTGCAGGTATGAAAGAGAACGATAAATTTCCAACACCAATTATCACTCCAACTACCAAAGCTGCTGTAGGAACACACGATGAAGATATTTCTAAAGAAGAAATTTTAGCACAAGGAATTGTTTCTAAAGAAGATTACGAAGTATTGGAAAAATACACACATGCTTTATATCAGCGTGGAACAGAAATTGCAGCATCGCGCGGATTGATTTTGGTTGATACAAAATACGAATTCGGTAAAACCAAAGACGGAAAAATTGTATTGATTGATGAAATTCATACGCCAGATTCTTCTCGTTATTTTTATGCAGATGGATACCAAGATCGTCAGGATAAAAACGAAGCTCAAAAACAATTATCAAAAGAATTTGTACGTCAGTGGTTAATTTCAAACGGTTTTCAAGGAAAAGATGGTCAGCAGATTCCTGAAATGACAGATGAATACATTGAAACAGTTTCAGACAGATACATTGAATTATACGAAAATATCATTGGTGAAAAATTTGAAAAAGCCGATGTATCAAATATTCAGGAACGTATTGAACAAAATGTAAATACCTTTTTGGCATCGTATAAAAAATAATTTATTATCGTCAGTTTGAGTTAATAAAACTAACTCTTCTATAAACTCGAACTGACGAATAGTAAAGTTGTGGTAATCATAAAAATAAAATTATGAGCATTATTCCCGCATTGCAGTGGCGTTACGCTACCAAAAAAATGAACGGCGAAAAAGTTTCTCAAGATAAGGTAAACAGTATTTTAGAAGCGGCGCGATTGGCACCAACTTCTTCCGGTTTGCAGCCCTTTGAAATGATTGTAATTACCAATCAATCGTTAAAAGAAAAAATTAAGGCAGTAGCTTTTAATCAATCGCAATTAACAGATTGTTCGCATTTGATCATTTTTGCTGCTTGGAATTATTACGATATTAACAGAATGAATCATTATTTTGATTATTACGAAAAAGAACGTGATTTACCAAAAGGATTCTCTGATAATTACAAAAACGGCGTTATAAAGCAATTAACGTCCATGTCGTTAGAACATCAGTTTGAACATGCTTCTCGACAGGTTTATATTGCTTTAGGAATGGCATTGACAGAAGCCGGAGCTTTGCAAGTAGATTCGATACCAATGGAAGGTTTTATAAACCATGAAGTTGATAAACTGTTGAATTTAGAAGAAAAAGGATTAAAAAGCGTTGTTATTTTACCGATTGGTTACCGCGATGCCGAAAACGATTGGCAAGCAGAATTGAAAAAGGTAAGAAAAGCAACCAACGATATGATTATATGTATTGATTAATAATATTTTATGAAAGTATATTTTTCGAATATAATTCCAAGAATTTTTAACTATTCCAAGAAGTTAGAAGATATTACTTTAATAGCTGATAAGTTTTGGGTAATAATTGATGATATAAACACAACAAAAAGTGTATATGTATTTCGAAATTCAAAAGAATTAATATTGTCTCAAAACGGAAAAGTTAAAAAAGGTTCATGGGATTATTTAGGAAATAATTCAATAATTATTGACGTTGATTCTGAAAGTTATCTTTTAAAGCACGCTTTTTTAGATGAAGATATATTAGTTCTAAAAATTGATAATGAAAATGATTATGTATTCTTTATTAATGAAAACAAGTTTGAATTTGGCATAAATTCACTTGAAGAGATAAATCAATATTTGGAAAATAAATATCTAAAAAATCAGGATATTAAATATAGTAAAAAATCAGATATTGAATTTATAGATGGATATTTTCATAAGAAAATTCACACTGATAAAGGAATTATAATTATCCGAACAAAACTTTCAGAAGGATTCACTATTGGAGATTTTGTTTATAGTCATAATGGTAAAATACTTCAAGATGGAAAATATTCAATAGGTTGGTTTAATACTATTCTTGTATCTGAAGGAAAGATTCTAAAATTGTAGCAAAGATTGCGAAACCTGCGGAAAAATGTTTCAGACAGAAATGCTAAAAGTAAAAGGTGTAAAAATGTACGAGTTAGATGAAGAAAAAGAAACTATTACGGTTTACTTCAATCCTAAAAAAACAAATTTGCAAAATATTAAAACCGCTATTTCAAAATTAGGTTTCGATGCCGATGAAATAAAAGCCGACTTAGTAGCTTACGAAAATTTAGACGGTTGTTGCAAAGCATAAAAAAATCTTCCAATTGGAAGATTTTTTTGTATCTTTTCATTTGTAAAAATATACAACATACAAGAATGAAGGTACACAAATCAAAGATTGGTAAAATATTTTGGCTCTTTATGCTGTTTTTTTGTATGTCTTTTATTTTATGGAATAGTTATAAAGGAATGGGGCATAATTATTATTGGCATTTTGAGTACGGTATATTTTTCTTATGTATTAATCACGTTGCGATATATAATAGACAATGAATGTTTGACGATTAAAACAAGGTTTATATTTGATCAAAAATTTTCGATAAATAGTATTCGTAGAATAGAAGAAAGTAATAGTATTCAAGCAGCAGCGGCAAATTCTTTTAACCGTTTAGAAATAATTTATAATAAATTTGATAGCATTCTTGTTTCCCCCGAAAATAATCAACAATTTATTGAAGATTTACTTTTTGTCAATCCTAAAATTAAAGTAAAAAAATAAAGCTTCCCAAATAGGAAAGTTTTTTTGTATCTTTTCTTTTGTGAAAAAAATATACTACATACCAGGAATATTCTCTATTATTCTTTTACCAATTTTAAGCATTTGGTATATGAATAAGTATGATTATTTTACAAAGCTATCTGCGCATCCATTTTATAATATTGATTTCGCAGAGATTGAAACAATGACTAAAAAGTATGATCATGTAAATTATGGTCAGAATGAGTTTAAAACACGGATTTACAAAGATGTCCATTTAAATAATGATAAAAATTCAAAAAACACTTTCAAATACATCGACCAATTTGTAAATGATGTTGTTCAAACAATGGATACCATTAATGGGATGAAAATTCATTTTGAAGAAAACGCAACCTATAACGAATTTATCGAAGTACTGAATATTTTTAATGAAAGAAATGTTGAAATATATACATTAGACAATAACACGATGTATTTTGTAGGAAGAGATTGGGATCCCAATACTAAAGAATCAGAAATAGATAATGAAGATTTAATATTTTACCAATGCTCAGGTGGATATTTCGGAGGAGTAGATGAAACAGAAAGTAAGTTTATATCATTTATAAACAGTTTTAAAAATCAGTTTAATCAAAACAAGATTATTTATAGTGCTTATATTATATTCTTTTTAATTACAATTGCATCAATATTTATAAGAAACAAAAAGCTTCCAAAATAGGAAGCTTTTTCGTTAAGATTTTTGTTCTTTATTAAAATAAACAAGGTAGTAATACATTTGTTTTTCTTCGTCCCAGCCTTTTTCAATGAATTTTTCGGCAGATTCCGGGTTAATGAAATCTAACTTAATTTGTACGTTGGTATCTAAATTAATAACGTTTTTAATTTTTTTACGAACATCAGAAACCGCGTTGTTTGCAATTGGGAAGTTAGAAACATCTTCTATGCTGTATTTTTCTGCACGATCTGTTTTGTAGTTTTTAAACTCAGACTGCAAATCAGGATTATCAATTACCTCATTAATAAAACCTTGCTCTTCAAACTCATCATTTTTTGCAAAATAATTTACAGATCGGTTCATAAACATCACCTCTTCTTTTTTATCTTCGGCAGGTAAAACCACATCTTTAGCAAAATCCTGAACAAACTTCAAGTATTTTTTTGTCATAAAGTTTTCATCCTGAAAAGCATCCACCGATAAAAAATGTTCTAACCAATAACGTGCATCGTATCGGTTACTGTCAATAGTTAAAATTTTGTAACCTTCTTCTTTCTTATAATTAAAAATGATACAGCCTTTATCCAATTTATTCAGATTAATTCCTTGCTGAAGCACCATTTCCAGGTTGCTGTTGTTTTCTTCGAACTGTAAAAAATCAGACTTTAATTCGCTTTTAAAAATACCAATCGCATCAACCGGATTGTTATCAATAGTGATATGCGTTAAATAAGTTACATAAACCTCTCCGTTTTTAATATGCGGATGGTTTGACTGCTCATATAAATGTTTGGTGATTTTTTTAGAAACTTCGTGAACACTGCTTGGGTTTGCAAAAATTTCGTTGGCAAAATTAAACATGTCGTTGTAATCTAAATCAACATCGTGTGCAAACTGATAGTAGTTTTCTTCTTTTTCGCGAAAAGGCTTAAAAAAATATTCTTTTAAAAGCGGCGTAATTTCGTCGTTAACGTTAAAAGTGTTTTCAGACAGAAAAATAGCTTCGGCGCGGCTTTTATTCCCAACTCGGTGAATAGACAAAGATTCTATCTGGGTATTAAATAAATTAATCATAGCGTTTGTACTGTTTATAGGTAAAAAAAGAAAACCGTTTGGCTTTCTCTTAGTTAATTTATATGTTGTTTTTTATGTCATTCCGATACTTCGACAAGTTCAGTACAGGCTGAAGGAGGAATCTGTTTAAGATTCTTCATTGCACTTCGTTTCATTCAGAATGACAAATCTTTATTAATAATTGTTATCGTCGTAATCAAATTCGTTAAAACCTTCATCACCGTCAAACATATCAAAATCTTCATCGTCGTAATCATCATCAAAATCGCCGTAAATATCGTCTTTAGAAATAGGATCATCGAAGTTTTTAACAGGTGCATCTTCAGGTAAAACGCCGTGCGCAAAAAGTAGAGCGGGTAATTCTTTTTCTTCCGAATCGTCTTCACTTTCAATTGCAGCCAATTCTACAAAGAACGTCCAATTTACAAACGGATCGTATATGTAAAGAATTTTTGTTTGATCTTCATACAACAGATCGTTCAGTTTAAAATCGCTCATTGTTTTGTGTTCACCCGGAACATCGCCCATATCAAACAACATAATTTCGTCTTGTTGTTCCCAGTTGTCATCGCACAAAAAGAACGATCCGCCTTCCATACCATCAAAACCGAAAGCGTTGATAATCGTGTTGTGCAAATCTTCTAAAGTATCTGTATCTTTAATGGCAATGTCTCTTAAAACATCATCTTCAGCATCTAAAATAACGCGAAATTTGTAAACCATGATTCTTATATTTGATAGCAAATTTACTATTTAATATTGATTTTTTTTGGCTTTTAATTTTTCTTTTTTTTGTTTATGAAGGTAAAATTTACGGTTGGGAAGGTAAAATCGACAATTCGGCGACTTTTAGTTTTTGCGTGAATAATCTTGCCTTACTTTTGACTTAATAATTAAAAACAACAATGGAAAATTTAATAAAAACACTTATTTACATTCACGCTTTTTTTGGCGGATTAGGTTTAATAGCAGGCATTATAAGTATTTTAGTTCGTAAGGGCGGAAAAGTACATAAATTATGGGGAAAGATATTCTCAGTTAGTATGATAACAAGTAGTTTACTTTCTTTAATTGTAGCTAGTTTTCCGGGGCACGAAAATATGTTTCTTTTTTTAATTGGTGTTTTTACTATTTACATGGTTTTGGCAGGAAACAGAGCATTAACTTTAAAAGCATCAATAAAAAGCAAGGCGAATGCTGTTGATAAAAGTATTTCGTATACCATGTGTGGTATTGCTTTTTTAATGCTGATTTTAGGAATTATTTGTTTTGTAAAAGATAACAATTTATGGAAATTGTACTTCTTTTTTGGTAGCATTGGTTTGTTTATGACCAGCAGAGATTTTAAAGCATTTAAAAACTTTACAACAAATAACAAAGTTTATATAATTAACCATATTGGAAGAATGGTTGGTGCTTTTATAACATCGATAACCGCATTTATTGTAGCAGGATTAAGCATTAGTAACTTAGTGGTTTGGTTGGCGCCTACATTAATTGGTATTCCGTATATTATTTTTTGGGTAAGAAAAATGAAAACCATAAAACTTTAAATTATGAAAGATTTATTACGTCACTTAAAACAATTTTCGATAATATTACTAATATGTTATGTTACTGTAGTAGCCATAAATTATGAATATGGCGCAAAATACAACGGTTTTGGCTTTGTAAAGCAGTTTATAAATGTGTTTACATATACGTTTGGAATTTATCTTGCAAACACGCTAGTTCTGTCTGATTATTACCTAAAACGTAAAAAAAGTTTAGAAAACTTTGTGGTTGGCGGTATTTTAGTAAATATTCTAACAGCATCGGTTGTTTTATTGTTAGAATTTTTAGGGTTGGTATTTGTTACAGGGAAAACAGCTGCAGCCGCTTTTGAATTTATCAAGAATAACTCAACGTTTATGCTTTGGTTTTCAATGACCATATCAACAACAGTATATATTGTTTTGTTAATTCGTAGAAAAGATAAAATTGAAGTTACGCAGCAAAAAGATATCGCTATAAAAGCAACTGCTTCGTTTGAAACTTTGAAAAATCAGTTAGATCCGCATTTTTTGTTTAATTCTTTGAATGTTTTGAGTTCGTTGATCGAAGAAAATCCAAAAAAAGCGCAGGAATTTACAGTAGCGCTTTCGAAGATCTATCGATATGTTTTAGATCAAAAAGATAAAAATCTAATTTCGGTTGAAGAAGAACTGAATTTTGCAAAATTATATGTTTCACTTTTAAAGATGCGTTTTGAAGAAGCAATTATCATCAATTTTAAAACAGATGCCGATATGAACGATTTTAGAATTGTTCCTTTAAGTTTACAGCTTTTGTTAGAAAATGCCATAAAACACAACATTATATCAGACCAAAAACCGTTACAGATTGATATATTTAAGGAAGAAAATTATCTGGTTGTTCAAAATTCTTATCAAAAAAAGCAAACTTTTGAAAAATCCACCGGAATTGGATTGCAAAATATTATGCAGCGCTACAATTTAGTATCTAATTTAAATATCGATATTCAACAAACAAATGAGCATTATATTGTAAAACTTCCGCTAATTTCAGGCGAATCTTTATTCAGTTTTCAGCAAGATCAATTTACCGAAGAAATCTTCAACCATGCGTATGACAGAATGTATCAGCTAAAAGAATTTTATGTTACGGTATTTTCAGCAATTGTGTTTATTCCTTTAGCTATCGTAGTAAATTTTTTCTATCTGCCAACTTTTAAATGGTCGTTAGCCATTACCTTATTTATGCTATTCGCATTACTAATAAACGGAGTTAAAACAATAAATTTCTTAAAGAATTGGGAAAATAAAATGATTAACAAACAAATTAATAAAAACAGAAATCATGGAAAATTATAATCAGTTAGAGCTTTTAAAAGCAAAAAAACGCGTTAAAAAAGTAAAGGAATTCTACGTACATTTAATCGTTTATATTTGTGTAAATTCTTTTTTTATAATCATTACTTTAATTAATAATGATGGAAATTATTGGTTTTTATTTCCGTTAATAGGCTGGGGAATAGGCTTGTTTTCGCACGCTGCAAATACCTTTAATTTTATTCCTTTTTTGAACAAAGATTGGGAAAACCGAAAAATTAAACAGTATATGGATGAAGAACGAAATGCCTTTAAAAACAAACAGTAATGAAAATTGTTATTATTGAAGACGAAAAACCGGCTGCACGCTTGTTAAACCGTAAGGTTGAAAACCTGCATTGTGAAGTCATTGCCGTGTTATCATCGGTAACAGAAAGTATCGAATGGTTTTTACAGAACGAACATCCCGATTTGGTTTTGGTTGATATTCAATTGTCCGACGGTTTATCGTTTGAAATTTTTGAACAGGTAGAAATTAAGAGTTCTGTCATTTTCACAACTGCATATGATGAATATGCTTTAAAGGCATTTAAATTGAATAGTATTGATTATTTGCTAAAGCCAATTGACGAAACCGAGTTAAAGACAGCTATTGAAAAGTTTTTATCATTACAGAATAAAACAATTTTTAATCAGCAAAGTTTAAACACTATTTACAGCAGCAATTTTAAAAAACGATTTGTTGTTAAAACCGGAAATATCATAAAAATTATTGATGTTAATGATATTGAATGTTTTTACAGCGCCTTTAAAAGTAGTTTTTTAACAACGGTTGAAAATAGATCTTTTAGTTTAGATGATAGTATGGAAACTATTGAAAAAGAAGTTAATAAAGAATGTTTTTTTAGAGTAAATCGTCAATTCATCATCAACCTAAAAGCAATAAAAGAAATAAGTGTTTATAGCAATTCTCGTTTAAAAATCAATTTGAATAATTATAAAGAAGAAGAAATTATTGTAAGCAGAGAAAAGGTTCAGGCATTTAAAGAATGGATTAGTAGGTAATTTCATTTAAAAATAATCACTAATTTAGATTAAAATTTTAAACAATGAAAAACTATATATTTTCCTTATTTTTTATCGGATTTCTTTTTATTTCAATTGATGCAACAGCTCAAACAAACAATACAGTTTCCGAAAAAAAATCATTAGAAAAACCATACAATCCAAACGATAATGCCCAACAAAAAATTGATGCTTTATTAAAACAAGCTAAAAAAGAAAAGAAAAACGTAATTCTACAAGCTGGTGGAAATTGGTGCGGTTGGTGTTTACTTTTTAATGATTTCATTAAAACAAATGCAAAAGTTAAAAAGGAATTACAAAGCAATTTTTTATACTATCACTTAAATTTTTCAAAAGAAAATAAAAACGAAGCTGTTTTTAAAAAATATGCTCCAAATGGCAATAAATTAGGCTATCCATTTTTTATTGTTTTAAACAGCAGCGGTAAAGTTTTAAAAGTTCAGGAAAGTGGAAGTTTAGAAGAAGGTAAAGGTTACAATGAATCAAAAGTATTA
Source organism: uncultured Myroides sp. (assembly GCA_913777665.1). Classification (GTDB taxonomy): domain Bacteria; phylum Bacteroidota; class Bacteroidia; order Flavobacteriales; family Flavobacteriaceae; genus Flavobacterium. The sequence continues at coordinate 38,695 of CAJYTF010000053.1, read as the reverse complement.
AACTTCTTAAAATCAATAAAACCATAATTACTTGCAGATTTTTCAATTAAAATAAATCTTACATAATTTTTTAAATAATATTTCTAAAAAACGGCGTTTTTCACTAATAATTATAAATTTGCATCTTCAACAACAATTTTAAAAAAAATGGATACAAATTTATTATTAAACATTGCACAGCAATATGGCTGTCCGGTGTATGTTTATGACGGTAACACAATTGAAAATCAATTTCAACGTTTACAGGACGCGTTTAAACAGGTAAAAAAATTAAAAATCAATTATGCGGCTAAAGCATTAACCAACATTTCCGTTTTAAAGTTGTTGAAGAAGAAGGGCAGTGGGTTAGATACCGTATCTATACAAGAAGTTTTATTAGGATTAGAAGCAGGTTTTTCTCCAGATGACATCATGTTTACGCCAAACGGAGTTTCGTTGGAAGAGATCGAAGAAGCTGTACAATTAGGCGTTCATATTAACATTGATAATCTTTCTATTTTAGAACAATTTGGTGCAAAACATCCCAACATTCCGGTTTGTGTACGTATCAATCCTCATGTTATGGCAGGTGGAAACAGCAATATTTCTGTTGGTCATATCGACAGTAAATTCGGAATTTCAGTTCATCAAACACCTCATATTTTAAGAATTATCGAAAATACTAAAATGAAGGTAAACGGAATCCACATGCACACGGGTTCTGATATTTTAGATATTGAAGTATTTTTATATGCATCAGAAATTTTGTTTGAAACCGCTAAACAATTCAAAAACCTTGATTTTATTGATTTCGGAAGTGGCTTCAAAGTTCCATATAAAGAAGGTGATTTAGAAACGGATATTGAAGAATTGGGCGAAAAATTAACGGTTCGTTTCAATGAATTCTGTAAAGAGTACGGTAAAGACTTAACCTTGGTTTTTGAACCTGGTAAGTTTTTAGTTTCACAAGCGGGTTATTTTTTAGCTAAAGTAAATGTGGTTAAACAAACAACATCAACCGTTTTTTCGGGGGGTAGATTCTGGATTTAATCATTTAATTCGTCCAATGTTTTACAATTCGTATCATCATATCACAAACATCTCAAATGCCGATGGGAAACAGCGTTTTTATTCTGTTGTTGGATACATTTGTGAAACAGATACTTTTGCAAGCAATCGTAAAATTGCTGAAATTAGTGAAGGGGATATTTTGTGTTTCCACAATGCAGGTGCTTACTGTTTCTCAATGACATCGAACTATAATTCACGTTTTAAACCTGCAGAAGTTTTGGTTTATAACGATACTGTTCATTTAATTAGAAAACGTGAAACCATGGAAGATCTGCTTCAAAACCAGATTGCGGTTAATTTTGACTAAAGATTTAAGTAACATTTATTTAATATGTATAGAGTAGGCAAACGTATAGTTTGCCTATTTTTGTATAAAATATTTCAAAAATGAAAAGAAGAAGTTTTTTTAAATTAGGAAGCTTGGCTGCATTGGGATCAACATTGGTAAATCCAATCGATACTTTTGCAGGTAATAACGGTATATCAATAAATTCAACCAATAAAAAAGCCAAAAACATTATTTTTATGGTAAGCGACGGTATGAGTTCCGGAACACTGAACCTTGCAAATATGTACTCTAACCGCATACTTGGCAAAAACAGTAACTGGCTGCAACTTTATATAGACAACAGAGTTTCTCGCGGAATAATGGATATGGCTTCGGCTTCATCAATCGTTACCGATTCTGCTGCGGCAAGTTCTTCTTGGGGTGGTGGCGCTCGTGTAAATAACGGTTCGTTGAATATTAGTCCGTCTGGCGAAGAAAATATGCCAATCTGGCAAAAATTCAAAGCAAAAGGTAAAAAAGCGGGCTGTGTTACAACGGTTCCAATTACACACGCAACTCCGGCAGGATTTACCGTTGCTATAAAAAGTAGAAACGATCAATCTGCAATCGCCGAAGAATATTTACGAATTGGTTACGATGTTTTGTTAGGTGGCGGACAAAAATATTTTGCTGGTGAACATCGTAAGGATAAAAAAGACATGTTCACTGCTTTTGCACAGCAAAATTATGTGGTCGCAAAAAATAAATCAGATTTAAAGAATACAGATAAATCTAAAAAATTGTTAGGTGTTTTTGATTTTGATGCATTTCCGTATCAAATCGACAGAAAACAATCAGCAGAATTAACAAATACAATTCCGACTTTGGCTGAAATGACAGAGGTTGCGATCAATCAAATGAAAGATCATAAAAAAGGATTTGTGTTGCAGGTTGAATCTGGAAAAGTAGATTGGGCGGCACATGCAAACGATGTTTCGGCATTAATTCACGAACAATTGCAGTTTGATGAAGCCATTGCTGTAGCTATGAAATTTGCCGAACAAGATAAAAATACGTTGGTTGTAATTACTACCGATCACGGAAATGCAAATCCGGGTATGATCTACGGAAAATATGCAAACGAGCATTTCGATAGTTTAGCTAAATACAATTTTACGAACGAATATATTTTAAACAATATAAAGAATAATCAATCTGAAAGTCAGATAAAGGAGTTTATTAAAAGTTCGATAAATGTGGAGTTAAACGATGAAGAAACCAAAACCATAGCATCATACTACAATGGTTTGAAAAAGGGCGATGACGGATTGTACAATTATAAGCATTTACCTTTTAGTGCGTTCGCCGAAATTCAAAAAAAATACAATTCAGTTGGATGGATTTCGATGGATCACTCAGCAGATTATGTGGAAGTTGCAATGTTTGGTCCGGGAAATCATCTGCACAAACCGTTTATGAAAAATACCGATATGCACTATTTATTGTTGGAAGCTGCTGAAGTAGAGAACAAATTTTAGTGTACTTTTGTCGAATGAAAATCGCAGTAATCAATAATTATGACTCGTTTGTACACAATATTATTCATTATCTGGAAAGTTTTGATGGAGTAGAGGTATCCGTTTTTTTAAATGATGAATTCTATTTAGAACAATTGCAGAGTTTCGATAAAATTGTGTTGTCGCCAGGTCCTGGAATTCCAAAAGAAGCCGGACTTTTGTTAGATGTAATCGATTTTTATAAGGATAAAAAAAGCATTTTGGGTGTTTGTTTGGGACATCAGGCAATTGCAGAGTATTTTGGATGTTCGCTTGTAAATTTGGATCAACCTTTACACGGAATTTCAACCAAACTGCATATTATAGAAGATGATTTTTTATGGAATGATCTACATAACGATATTTTTGTTGGGCATTATCATTCGTGGTGCGTAAGTAAACAAAACTTATCAACCAGTATAATTGTTACTGCAATTGATGAATTAGGAAATATAATGGCTCTGAAACATAAAGAGTACGATATACGCGGAGTTCAGTTTCATCCAGAATCTGTTCTAACTCCACAAGGAAAAATGATAATTGAAAATTGGTTGAAAAATAACTAAAAAAGAAAAACGATCTTATTGATCGTTTTTCTTTTTCTTATGTTTAGCTTTTGCGTTTAGTTTAAAATAACTTAGAAAATCGCCTATATAAATATCTCCTTTTTGAAAATATTTTTTTTCAGGAGAACGTGAAGTAGCAAAAGGTGCTTTTTGCTTTTCATTATTGTCAGAAGTTCCTATAATATAAAATCCTTCTTTTGTGGGCAGTGTTACACCCGCATCTCTACCTTCAAAACCATAAAATGAGGCATAATTTAGTGTAGTTCCGTCTAAAGATATAATCGAAGTATAAACGTCTGTATTTCCTCCTCCATATTTAGATTGGTACGCATTAATTGCTGGTAAATTATCTATGTTTTCTTCTTTAGCCATTAATGATGTAACAAATAGTTCATCTCCGTTTGTAAATAAATGCTCACCTCCATGTGTAAAACTAGTCCATAATTTCTCTCCAGTTGAAGAAAATTTAGATATAGTATTATTATTATTTGCATTAGAAAAACGTTGTTTCAAATAGGCATTTTCTGTTGCTAAATCTACATTTTTACTATAAATTCTATGTGTTGCCAATATATAAGCTTCATCACCAACAACAGCTAAACTATTATTGTTTAAAAGTGTATTACCTAACGTAACATTCGTATTATCTTCTCCAAAATAAGTACTCCATAATCTTTCTCCATCAAAACTAAATTTTGAAAGAAAAACACTAAAAATATTTTCAAGGGATTTATTAGGGCGATAAATTTTTTCATGATGGCTGTTAGGTGTACCAAAATAGTTGCTAGACATAGTTGCTCCCATGTGATCACCATAAATATATAAACCATTAGTACCTGCAGCAATACTTTTTATTGTAGAGCTATCTTTTGAATAAAAGGTACTCCAGATATGCTTACCACTTTTATCTAATTTACTTATGACATCTTGATAGTCAATATTAGAAGTTAGATCCCCGTTTTTTTGAAAAAATGTGGGTGATGCAACTGTGTTTTTATTTCGTTTATTTAATACGTAAATATTATTTTGTGAATCGACTGCTAATGATGAGTGACTCGACAAAATATCATGAAAATAAGTAAACCAAATAACAGAGCCTTGCAAATTAATTTTAGCTAAATAACTAGGGGATGATTTAAAACCAAATATTAAGCTTTTACTATAGGCACCAGATGTTGCAAGATTTTGTGCAACGGTTCTTCCCGAAATAATTAAATTATTTTCAAAATCAAACTTTAAATTTTCAATAGTAGATAAATTCTCTTCGCTATCAGAAATCTTATAAATAAGTTTTGGTTTAAGCTGATCTGGACGATATTCATAAATTTCGTTTCCTTCTGCATTTACCAAATATAAATTACCTGTTTCAGGATGTACTACGGTAACAAAAGAAACTGTTCTCACAATTGCTTTTTTAGGTGTGAAAGCTTTCGTTGTTTTGGTTGATATAGGTAATAAAGTTCCCCATTCACGTTTGTACAAAGATTGTCCGTAATTTTCTGAAGTAGTAAATAGAACGAATGCTGATATAAAAAATACTAATTTTCGCATAATGATTTGTAAATCTAACCTTCTAAACTAATAGGTAATTTATTAATAATGAATGTTTAAATTAATCTTTCTTTTTCGGTTTACCATTATTAAATTTAACGTTTCCTAAAATATCTTTTTTTGTAGGAGTTATAGTATTACTTTTTATTGTAGTATTTTTTTTACCTTTAAAAGCAGGTTTTGCAGTTGTTGGTTTTTTAGTAGCTGAAATTGGTTTAGGTTTATTTTCAACTTTAGGTTTGTCTGTTAACGCTACTTTAGAAGCTGAAATTTCTGCTAAAACATCTTTCGGATTTTTAGGATTTTCCTTAGTTCCTCGTAGATAAATAACCAAACCATTCAAAAAGTTGCGTAAAATCTGATCCTGACATTCTACATATTTCGGGTGATCTTCTGTTCTAAAAAAATTTCCTATTTCTCCTTTAGAAATTCTAAAATCAACCAATTCTAGAATATCAAGAATTTGATCGTCTCTTAATTGTAAAGCAACTCGTAATTTTTTTAATATATCGTTGTTAGTCATTTTTTTAATTTTTGTAAATATACAAGAAAAAAGCTTTCTTAGAGAAAGCTTAGTAAGTAATATCGCTAATTGGTGTTAATGTATTTGCAAAATCATTTGGATTCCATTTAAACTGCGTGACTTTTTGTTCGCCAAAAGCATACATAATATCGTTATAAATTACCACATCTTTAAATTTGTGATTTACCGATTTTACCAATACTGGTTCTGCGGGATTTGTAGTATCGAAAATTTTTAATTCGTCATCACAAATAATTAGAAAATTCTCATGAATTGCTAATCCTCGTGGATAGGTTAAATTTCTTTGATGGATAAGCTGTGGATTTTTAACATCGGCAATATCATAAACCATCAATGTATTCAGATTATTTCCACAACCTGTATTAGAATGCAGAGTAACATACGCATAACCTTCATTAGCAACCACTGGGTCACATGCCGTAAAATGCTGTGCTTGTGATAAATATTTTGGATTTTCAGGATTTGAAACATCAAAAATAAACATTCCGTTTCTTGATCCCATAAACATTAAGTCGCCTAATGAATAAATAGTTTCAATATCGCGACCAATGGTTACATCGTTCACTTTTACAGGATCATTTGTATTTGATATCTGAAACACATGTAAATCTTGATGATCTACTGTGTATAAATAATTTCCTTTAATTGCAAAAACTGCCATTGATCCTCCTTTTCCCGTACCCTCAGAATTTGGTCCTCCTGTATCTGAAGAATTATCGCTTCCACAAAATGTTAATGAAAAACACGTTGCCAATAAAAAACTAAATTTTAAAAACTTTCTCATAAACATTAAGATTTCCAATCAACAATAATTTCATTTTGTCCTGCACTATGTCCCCAACCATCCGGACTGATTTTTTGCGGGAACGTATTGGCAATGCGTTTATGTACCGTAACCGTACCATTGTTTATGGTAACAGCAACTAAATCAACAGCCTGATTAATGTAAATGGTATTATTTTTAATAGCCATATCGGTAGCACCCGGAACTTCTAAAAAGCCCGTTAACTGTGGTGCATTTGGATTTGAATTATCGTAAATATGGAATCCTTTGTTTTCATCGGTAATAAAAATGTAAGAATCTTTTACGTAAATTTTACCTGCTTTTGTCATACTTTTTGGAGCCGACATTTTTATAGAATTTTCCAATTGCTGACGTGACATGTAAACAGGTTCGTAAGGTGAATAGCGTGATGGCGAATCATCTACCCGATAAATACAACTTTGCAACATTAAAGTTGCTGCAAGTGGTACAGAATACAACAATAATTTTAAGTTTTTCATGTTTTAAGTATATTTTGGTTAAAAATATAAAAAATACCTATAGGTTTGATTTTTTATTTGTTAATTCTTGGATCTCGTCACGAAGCTTGGCTGCCTGTATAAAATCTAAATTTTTAGCGGCATTTTCCATTACTTTACGTTTGTCTTTGATTGCTTTATCGATATCTTTTGACGATTTGTAAACAACCTTTTCTTCGGCAACCGTTTTTAGATTTGTTTCGGTTTGATCGTATGATTTGAATTTATCAGCCAACGATTTTTCGATTTTTTTATTTAAAGCCTTCGGTTCTAATTCGTGTTCTTTGTTAAATGCCGTTTGTTTGTTGCGTCGATAAATCGTTTCATCAATTGTACGTTGCATACTATCGGTAATTTTATCGGCATACATAATGGCTTTACCATTAATATTACGAGCAGCTCTACCAACAGTTTGTGTCAAAGAACGAGTGCTTCGTAAAAATCCTTCTTTATCTGCATCTAAAATAGCAACCAACGAAACTTCAGGCAAATCAAGACCTTCACGTAAAAGGTTTACTCCAATTAGCACATCGAACAAACCTTTACGCAAATCCTGCATAATTTCAATACGTTCTAAAGTTTCCACATCAGAATGAATGTATCTACAACGAATGCCGATTTTTGTAAAGTGTTTAGCCAATTCTTCTGCCATTCTCTTCGTTAAAGTAGTAACCAAAACGCGTTCGTCAATTTCCACACGTTTGTGTATTTCTTCCACTAAATCATCAATTTGATTCTGGCTTGGACGCACTTCAATAATAGGATCTAAAAGACCCGTTGGGCGAATAACTTGTTCCACATAAATTCCTTCTGATTTCTGTAATTCATAATCAGCCGGAGTTGCAGATACATAAAGAACCTGATTTTGCAATAATTCAAATTCCTCGAATTTTAACGGACGATTGTCCATGGCAGCAGGCAATCTAAAACCATACTCAACCAAATTTTCCTTACGCGAACGGTCGCCACCATACATGGCATGCACTTGCGAAACCGTTACGTGGCTTTCATCAATAACCATTAAATAATCTTTCGGAAAATAATCAATCAAGCAAAAGGGACGTGTTCCAGGCTCACGACCATCTAAATATCTCGAATAATTTTCGATACCCGAACAATAGCCCAATTCGCGTATCATTTCTAAATCAAAATTGGTACGTTCTTCTAAACGTTTTGCTTCCAAATGTTTTCCGATCGATTTAAAATAATCCACCTGTTTAACCATATCCTGCTGAATTGCCCAAATGGCATTTTGCAAAACATCGGGCGATGTAACAAACATATTGGCAGGGTAGATGCTTAATAATTGATATTTCTCAATTACTTTAGAAGTAGCCAAATCAAAAGATTCAATGTTTTCAATTTCATCGCCAAAGAAATGAATACGGAAAGGATCATCGGCATAACTCGGAAAAACTTCCACAGTATCACCTTTAATTCTAAAAGTTCCATGCGAAAATTCAGCTTCGGTTCTTGAATATAATGATTGAACTAATTGCTGAAGAAATTTTGTACGAGAAATAACTTGATCTTGCTCAACAGTAACTACGTTTTTTTGAAATTCTGTAGGATTTCCGATACCATACAAACAAGATACAGACGCCACAACCAACACATCTCTGCGACCAGAAAGGAGAGAAGATGTAGTGCTTAATCGCATCTTTTCTAAATCTTCGTTAATAGAAAGATCTTTTTCAATGTATGTTCCTGTGACCGGTAGATAAGCTTCGGGTTGATAATAATCGTAATACGAAACAAAATATTCCACAGCATTGTTCGGAAAAAACTGCTTAAATTCTGAATACAATTGTGCTGCCAATGTTTTATTATGAGCCAAAACCAATGTAGGTTTTTGTACTTCTTGAATAACATTGGCAACTGTAAAAGTTTTACCGGAACCTGTAACACCCAACAGAGTTTGAAAACGTTCATTGTTTTTGATACCGTTTGAAAGACTTTTTATTGCTGCAGGCTGATCGCCCATAGGTTTATATTCTGATTCTACTTTAAATTTCATTATCGTACAATTTTTACAAATATAAGAATAAAAAAAGAGAGGCATAAACCTCTCTTTTTCTTGATATATTAAACTATTATTAGTTTACTTTGAAAGTTACTCTTCTAGCAAATTTAGAAGTAGTCTTGTTTTTACCGTCGAATGAAGTATCTTCACCGTTAGCAGTTGTTTTAATTCTTGAACTAGAAATTCCAGATTGTTCTAAAATTTTAGCTACATTCTTAGCACGTTTTTCAGACAAACGTTGGTTGTAAGATGGGTTACCAACTGAGTCAGCGAAACCATTAACTTCAACAGTAGCGTTTGGATTAGAACGTAAGTAAGTAATTAAGAAATTAGTTGCTTCTGCGTTTTTAGGAGTTGATTTATCGAAATCAAAATAAACTGCAACATAACCTTGGTTAATTAAGTCTTGAGCTGTATTTGAATCAGCAGAAGAGAAAGTATCACCTTTTTTAGCATATCTTGAATCGAAATAATCTTCGTAAGAATCTGGAATACCGTTTTTGTTTAAGTCAATAGAACGACCTTTAGTATCAACCATGTTTCCTGCTGGAGTGTTTGGTTCTAAATCTAAATAATCAGCAACACCATCGTTATCAGAATCGATCATTTTGTTTTCGATATCTGTTACACGGTTTTCTAAAGCTTCAACTCTGTTAGTTAAACCATCGTTAGCATACCAGTCAGCATGTTGTTCGTTTTTCCCTAAGTAGAAAGATAAACCTAAAGTAGCATTGTAGAATGTACCGTTAAATCCTCTATCGTTAGCATCGATCATAGAATTACCATCGAATGTGTAGTTTTGCTTAACAGTATTAACCATTGTAAAGTCAGCATTTAAAGCAACACGGTTACCTAATTTTACTTGACCAGTTAATCCTAAAAGAACGTGACCCATTTGGTCTTTGTCATAAAGATTTGTAGCCAAGTCTTTTCCTGGTTCCATCCAAGAATAACCAGCACCCATGTGAGCTTGTAAACCAAAAGTTCTAGTCCACTCTTCAAAGTTCATGATACGACCTAAATTTGCAACCCCTTGTAAGCTTGCTCTGTAGTGTGTAGTTCTAAAGTAGTTAGAATCTTCACCGCTTTTCATATAGTCATAACCAAAATCAGCTTTAATACCGAATTTGTTATTGAACATGTAACGAACACCAGCATCAGCGTGAACTAATCCGAAGAAAGTGTCACCATTATAACCTGGAGTCATTGGAGAAGAAGGTTTTGTTAAACCACCATTAATGTCAATAGACCATTTGTTGTAAGGTAATCCTTCTTGCGCGTTCATATTAGAAAAACCTAATACTGCAGCAATTAAAGGCAAAGTTATTTTTTTCATAAAACTTTTTTTTTAAATTATTAGTAATTATAGAATATTTGAATTTATAATTTTCGGTAAAAATAATATTTTTTAACTAAAAACAAAAATTTTTTTAATTTTTTAACCACTTATAGTCTGAATAGAACGTTCCGAAAGGCAGGAGGGAAGCAATTAAAATTAATCCTAACTTTTTCTTAGACCAATTGTATTCATATTTTAAATAAATAGCCAGTATAAAGTACAAAACAAAAAGTATGCCATGAATCATTCCAATTGGATATAATAATTGTTGGTATAATTCGGGATTATTTGGTTTGTTGTATAACATATTATAGAACAACGCTATATACGAGATACCTTCTAAAGCAGCTATTAATCTAAAAAAGTTTAACATGATTAAAATTGTTGAAATTGTTGGTTGTATTCTTTTAAGTCTGCCAGATTGTGTTTATTTTCCAAATCTAACATCAACGACATAAAATAAGTAAAACTTTCTGTAGAAGAGTTTTCGTTATTGATTTCAGAATCTTCTTCAATTGGCTCATCTGTAGGAATGTTAACCAAGAAATCATCATTCTCATCAATATGTTCATAAGCTAAAAGTAATGCTTTAACCAGAACAGGTTTTTCCTCAAGTAAAGCAAATTCTCTAAGCTTTTTTAATTCAGGAACTATAGTTTTGGCAACTATACCATTTGAAATTACTTCGGCTTGTAATGCCTTGATAATTTTTTGTGCGTTTGAATTTTCCACTTATTTATTTTTTATAAACAGCGCAAAATTAATGATATTTGTTGAATATTAAAAATTTATCAATCTATTTATAATGTAATTATATTGAACCATAATGTATATTATGTAAAATAGAATCAATGTTGTTATAAAACAGACTTACAATTCAATTTAAATATGTACGCTTTACTATTAAGTTTAATATCCTCTCTATTCGTTGGGTTTTTTATTAAGTTTTTGAAAATCAAAGAAATAAAAAACCTATTTGTTGTAGTTTTTATAAATTATGTTGTTGCAATAATTGTTTGTTATTTATTGTTTAATGATTTTATAACTCTATCAACATTAAACAAATCATTATCTCCAATAACTATATCTTTGGGAATTTTAATGCCTAGTATTTTTTATTTTTTAAATAAATCATTAAATAAATCCGGATTAGCTAAAACAGATATCTTTCAAAGATTATCGCTAATAATCCCGGTAATATTGAGTTTTTGGTTGTTTCATGAAATCTTTACGTGGTCAAAATTTGCAGCTATTGCGTTAGCTTTTATAAGTATTGTACTTTTATTGTATAAAAAATCCACAAAAGATGGAAATTTCAACACCTTTTATCTAATTGTAGTCTTTATTGGATATGGTACCGTTGATACTTTATTTAAAATATTAGCAACAAACAAAAACATACCTTATATAGTAGCTTTATTTTTAGTATTTGTTTTTTGTGCTATTGTAAGTGCGTTGTATCTATTTTTAAGTAAAGGAAAAATTCAGAAGAAATTCATTTTTTACGGATTAATCTTGGGAATTCTAAATTTTTCGAACATATATTTTTACATGAAAGCCCATAAAATATTTTCCGACAGCCCTACCCTTGTGTTTATTACAATGAATTTAGGCGTAATAATCGGCGGTAGTTTAATAGGTAAATTTTATTTTAAGGAAAATCTCTCAAAAAATGCAGTTACAGGTATTGTTTTAGCTGTGATTAGTGTAATTTTATTGGCGTTAATTCAAATAGATATTTTGTAAATGAACTATACTCCAAAAATATTTGTAACTATTGATGTTGTTTTGTTTAGAAAGATAAACAGCAGCTACGAAATTTTGTTAATTCAGCGGTTGAACGATCCTTTTAAAGATTATTGGGCTTTACCTGGTGGTTTTGTTGATGAAAATGAAGAGTTGGAAACAGCTGCTAAACGTGAACTTTTTGAAGAAACAGATATTCAGCTTTTTCAGGTGAAACAAATTAAAGCGTATGGAAATCCAAATAGAGATCCACGTCATCATACCATATCTGTTGCTTTTATAGGAGAAATTGACAGTTTAGCTGAAGCAAAGGCAAAAGATGATGCCAAAGCAGTTAAATGGTTTTCTGTAGATGAATTACCTGCTCTAGCTTTTGATCATGCCGAAATTATTCGCGATTCAATTGAAAAACACATAATAAAACCAGCTTATTAGGCTGGTTTTTGTTTTAAAATATATCAATACTTCCTTTTCCTTCACGAATCACTTCAGGTTCGCTTCCGGTTAAATCAATAATTGTTGATGCGGTATTATCGCCATACCCACCATCAATTACAACATCGACTTTATTTTGCCATTTTTCAAAAATCAATTCCGGATCGGTTGTGTATTCAATCACTTCATCGTCATCATAAATTGATGTTGAAACAATAGGATTTCCCAATTGCTTTACCAATTCTAAGGCAATGCTGTTATCGGGCACACGTATTCCGACTGTTTTTTTCTTTTTAAACTCTTTTGGCAAGTTGTTGTTTCCTTCTAAAATAAAAGTGTACGGACCAGGCAACGCGCGCTTTAAAATTTTAAACGACGATGTATCTAAATTTTTTACGTATTCAGAAATATTGCTTAAATCGTTACAAACAAACGAAAAATTTGCTTTTTCTAGTTTGATTCCCTTAATTTTTGCGATACGTTCTAAAGCCTTTGTATTTGTAATATCGCAGCCTAAACCATAAACAGTATCGGTTGGATAAATAACTAAACCACCTTCTTTTAATATTTTTACTACTTTCTGAATTTCCTTTTCATTAGGATTGTCAGGATATATTTTTATAAATTTTGCCATTTTTTTACAATTAGGTAATTTGAAAATATGCTAATTCGTGAATGATTAATATAAACCTAAAGGAACTTCAAACATTGAACCTTAAACTTGAAACTAACCTACCCGATTGGTTTTAGTTTTGCAAAGCGCAAGAGCAATTTTTTAATTCCACCCACATCAAAATGAATTTCGGCTTTTTTGTCTGCCCCTGCTCCTTCTAAGTTAAGAATTTTTCCTTTACCAAAACGTTCGTGCATAATAATTTGTCCTTCTTGTAACGAAGAATTTTCATTTGATGAAGAATTTGAAGACGAAATCTTACTCATATCCTTCAATCTTCTTATATCGTGATTTGGTTTTGGATCTTCATTTTCACGCACCCATTTCGGCGGAATTCCGGCAATAGGCTTTGTTTGGCGTAATTTAGATTTATCAACATCGCCAAAAATATCTTCGTTGATTGATGATTTATATCTGTAATTGGTTTCGGGAGCCGATAAAAATTCTAAATACTGCGGATCAATCTCTTGAATAAATCTTGAAGGATCACAATCGCTTAATTTTCCCCAACGGTATCTACTTTGAGCATATGTTAAATACGCTTTGTGTTCGGCACGCGTTAAAGCAACGTAGAACAAACGGCGTTCTTCTTCCAAATCTGCACGTGAATTTACACTCATAGCACTTGGAAATAAATCTTCTTCCATACCTACCACAAAAACCGTAGGAAATTCCAATCCTTTTGCCAAGTGAATGGTCATTAATGCCACACGATCATCATCGCCTTTATCGTTATCCAAATCGCTTGCCAACGCAACATCTTCTAAAAATTCGGCTAAACTTCCACGAGCGCCATCAACTTCAATTTGTCCTTCAGTAAAATCTTTAATACCGTTTAAAAGTTCTTCAATATTATCTAAACGCGTAATTCCTTCTGGCGTGCCGTCTTTTTTCAATTCTTGCACCAAACCGGTTTTTTTAATTACATAATCGGTTAAATAATAGGCATCGTTATTTTCGTTTATTACCTGAAAATTTTTAATCATGGTAACAAAATCGCTGATTTTACTCTTGGTTCCCGATGTTAATTTTAGATCGATTTTATCGATATGTTCCATCACCTCGAAAATACTTCGCTTGTAATGGTTTGCGGCAATATTTAATTTTTCAACCGTTGTATTACCAATTCCACGTGCCGGATAATTGATTACACGCACCAAAGCTTCTTCGTCTTTTGGGTTTACAAGCAAACGCAGGTATCCTAAAACATCTTTAATTTCTTTACGCTGATAGAACGATAAACCGCCATAAATACGGTACGGAATATCCTTTTTACGCAAGGCATCTTCCATAGCACGCGATTGTGCATTGGTGCGGTACAAAATAGCGAAATCGCCATTGTTCATTTGATGCGTCATTTTTTCTTCAAAAATGGTTGATGCTACAAACCTGCCCTCTTCCGCATCGGTTATAGATCTATGGATTTTAATTTTCGGTCCGTCATCGTTCGCCGTCCAAACAACTTTATCAAGCTTGGTTTTGTTTTTATCGATAATGGTATTCGCAGCTTCTACGATATTTTTTGATGATCGATAGTTTTGTTCTAAACGATACACCTTAACATCGTCAAAATCTTTCTGAAAATTGAAAATATTATTGATGTTGGCTCCACGAAACGCATAAATAGACTGTGCATCGTCGCCTACCACACAAATATTCTGAAAACGATCTGCCAACGCCTTAACAATTAAATATTGCGAATTGTTGGTATCCTGATACTCATCAACCATAATATATCTAAAACGATCCTGGTATTTCAACAAAACTTCTGGAAAACGGACAAGCAATTCATTGGTTTTCAATAATAAATCATCAAAATCCATGGCGCCAGCTTTAAAACATCTTTCAACATACGCCTGATACAAATCTCCAACGCGTGGTTTTTTTGCCATGGCATCGGCTTCCATCAATTCCGGATTATTAAAATATGCTTTTACGGTAATCATGTTGTTTTTGTAGTTAGATATTCTGCCCAAAACATCTTTAGGCTTGTAAATATCCTTATCTAACTGCATTTCTTTGATTATTTGTCCGATCAAACGTTGTGAATCTTGTGAATCGTAAATGGTAAAATTTGAAGGATATCCCAATTTATCAGCTTCAGCACGAAGTATCCTTGCAAAAACCGAGTGAAAAGTTCCCATCCATAAGTTTTTAGCTTCGGCAGATCCAACAATTTTAGAGATACGTTCTTTCATTTCGCGCGCCGCCTTATTGGTAAAAGTCAACGACAAAATGTTGAAAGCGTCAACGCCTAAGTGCATCAAATAAGCAATACGCAAGGTTAAAACACGTGTTTTACCAGAACCCGCACCAGCAATAATAATCATTGGTCCGTCTTTTTGTAAAACAGGTTCGCGTTGTGCATCGTTTAATTGATCGATATAATTTTGCATAGATTTATTTTCAGAAAAAACAAAGTTACTACTACTAAAAATAAGTAGCAAATAATATTAATTTAGGTTTATATTTGTTTTTTAAAAGTGATAAAAATGTTTTCAAATTTTACGGTTGACTGGAAAGAGTCGTTACTTATATTATTAGGTTTAGCAGTAATTGTGCTGTTGTTTTATGTTTTTAATCGAAAATCGATCGCGAAAGAAAATGAAACCCGCAAGTTGTTAAAAGAACGTATGCAACAACCTTATAATGAACCACAAATTCAAGAAGTGGCACGAAAATCTACTCCACAAATTGTACAGGCTTACGAACGATTGATTATTTTAATGGAACGCATCGATTTACAAAAATTAGTAGTTCGCGTAGCACCAATTTCAGATTTAAAGCAAGATTACGCATCGTTTTTAATTCAGAATATCGATCAGGAATACGATTTTAACATTTCGCAACAATTGTATGTTTCAGAAGAAGCCTGGGCATTAATTGCAACGGCTAAACAAACAATCATACAGCAAATTTTAAAAACAAGTTTAAAAGAAGAAGTTATTAACGCAGATGATTTACAAAGAAATCTTTTACAAAATAAAGAAGTTAATTCGGTTACCGATTTGGCAAAAAACAGATTAAAACAAGAATTTAAAAGTTTGGTTTAATTTTTGATTTATCTAAATTAATTAAAAGCTAAGAAATTATGAAGAAGCTACTAACAATTTTGGGAATTGCTTTTTTAGCAAGTTGCGAATCATCAGACACCTGTACATGCGAAGTGTATGAAAATATTGGAACTGAAGAACAACCTCAATTAAGATACATAGGGCGTTTAGACGGCAGTTGCGATGGCGTCACAAAAGAAGAAGATAAAGTTTACCAAAGTGTAAGCTGTGATTAAAGATGTTCAACCGAACATCTTTTTTACTTTCCCTTATTTTTCATATATTCGCTAATCTAAAAGTAAAGATATATGAAATTTGGAATTATCCGCGAAGGTAAAACTCCACCAGACAAACGCGTTGTTTTTTCTCCACAAGAGTTATTATCAGTAAAAAACACGTATCCAACCGCCACATTTAAAGTAGAAAGTTCACCGATAAGAGTATTTAAAGATGAAGAATACCAAGCATTAGGTTTCGATGTTAGCGATGATATGACCGATTGCGATGTACTTTTTGGAGTGAAAGAAGTTCCTGTGGATCAGTTAATTCCTAACAAAACTTATTTCTTTTTTTCGCATACAATTAAAAAACAGCCATACAATAAAAAGTTATTACAAGCTTGTTTACAGAAAAATATTCGACTGATTGATCATGAAACTTTGGTTGACAAAAACGGCACACGCTTGATTGGTTTTGGCAGATATGCCGGAATTGTTGGTGCTTACAACGCTTTTAGAGCCTTTGGAATTAAGTTTGAATTGTTCAACCTGAAAAAAGCCGAAGAATTAAAGTCGCAAAAAGATTTAATCGATCGATTAAACAGAAATTACCTACCTCCTATTAAAGTTGTTTTAACTGGTAAAGGTAAAGTTGGTTTTGGTGCGAAGGAAATTTTAGACGGCATGAAAATGAAAGAGGTTTCTATTGATAAATTCTTGACAAAAGAGTTTGATGAACCTGTTTACGTGCATATTGATGTGCAAGATTATTACAGAAAAATTGATGGTACCGAAGGATCGTTTGAAGATTTTAAGAAGAATCCATCAGCTTACGAAAGCGATTTTGAAAAATTCTCTAAAGTTGCAGATATTTTTATTGCCGGACATTTTTATAAAGACGGTTCTCCGAAAATATTAACCAAGGAGATGTTAAACAACGCAAACAACGCCATAAAAGTGGTAGCAGATATTTCTTGTGATATTGACGGACCTATAGACAGTACTATTCGTGTTTCTACAATTGCAGATCCTATTTACGGATATTATCCACGCGAAAATAAAGAAGTTTCGGTTGATCACCCGGCAGCAGTTGTTGTAATGGCGGTTGATAATTTACCATGCGAACTACCTAAAGATGCCAGCGAAGGTTTCGGTGAAATGTTTATAGAACATATTATTCCGGCATTTTTTAATAATGATAAAGATCAAATTTTAGAGAGAGGAACAATTTGTGAAAATGGTAAGTTAACAGATCGTTTTTCTTATCTTGAAGATTTTGTAAAGTAATATTTATCAACTAACAATTAAATATATAACTATGAAAAAAATCGTTTTAATATTAACTGTTCTTTTAAGTATTTCAGTTAATGCACAAGAAAGTAAAGCAGATGGAAGAAGAATGGATGTGAAAGAGTTTATCGAAAAGACACATAAAACTCCCATTCTAATCGATGTTAGAACGCCTGAAGAATACAGAGAAGGAACAATACCTGGAGCAATGAGCCTGAATATTCATAGCGAAGACTTTAAGCGTGCAACCGAATTTTTACCGAAAGAACGAGAAATTATTGTTTTTTGTCAATCAGGTGACAGAAGTAACGAAGCTTTTGAAATGCTTAATTCTTTAGGTTTTAAAAATGTATCGCAGCTTATAGGTGGTTATGAATTTTGGAGAAAGACTAAAGAACAACGTGGAAATAAATAATTCTATTTTTAAGATTTCTATAAGAATTAATCTATTTTAAATTGAATATATTTGACTATAATTTCTTAAAAAACAAATAAAAATGGACCACGCGTCTTTTCAAAATTTTATAAAAACCGTTTTAATCATTATATTGGTTTACTACTTATTTAAGTTTGCCTTTAAATTGTTTGCGCCTTATTTATTGAATAAAGCAGTGAGTAAAGTTTCAGAAAATTTTCAGAAACAACAGCAAGCATATCAAAATCAGAATAATCAGCAAACACAACAACCTGATTTTGAAACGGAATTAAAACAAAATAAAATACCTAAAGAACGTAAAAAAGTTGGAGAATATATCGACTTTGAGGAAGTTGATTAATAATTAAGTCTTGCATTGCAAGACTTTTTTTTTATCGTTTACCAAATAATAAGTACATTTAGCATCAAATTTATGTACTATGAAAAATTTTAAAAACTATGTGCCTCATATTTTAGCAATATTGGGTTTTGTAGTTGTTGCTTTAGCTTATTTTTATCCGGTACTTTCGGGTAAGCAGATCTTTCAGTCCGATATTGTTCAATATACCGGAATGGCTAAAGAATTAAATGATTTTCGCCAGACTAATAACCAAGAAACCTATTGGGTGAATAATGCGTTCGGCGGAATGCCAACGTATCAGTTAGGTGCAAAATATCCACATAATTACATAAAAGAATTAGACTATGTTATCCGTTTTCTTCCACGTCCTGCAGATTACGTTTTCTTATATTTCATAGGTTTTTACCTGCTGCTTTTAACGTATAAAGTAAAACCTTTAAAAGCTTTTATCGGAGCTTTATTGTTTGGTTTCTCAACTTATTTGATAGTAATTTTAGGAGCCGGACACAATGCAAAAGCACACGCAATTGCTTATATGCCGTTGGTTTTAGCCGGAGTTCATTTGGTTTTTAGGAAGAAATATCTCTTAGGTGGAATCCTTACAATGATTGCAGCCGCATTGGAAATTTCAGCGAACCACTTTCAAATGACGTACTATTTACTGATATTTTTAGTAATTGTAACCATTTATTATTCGGTTCATTATATCAAACAGAAAGAGGTTTCATCTTTATTAAAAATGTTCGGGATTTTTGCTGTCGCGGGTATTTTAGCGATTGGTTTGAATGCAACCAACTTAATGGCAACATCAGAATATGCGAAATTCAGTACACGAAGCGATAGCGAATTAACTATTGCTCCAGACGGTTCTCCAAAAGAATCAACAAATGCAATGACGCACGAATATATTACCGAATACAGCTACGGTATTTTTGAAACGTTCAACTTATTAGTACCAAGAATTACAGGTGGTGGTAACGGTGAAAACATCGGCACCAATTCAAATACTTACAAATACGTTTCAAGCTTTTTACAATCGCAAGGTTACGATCCTGCTCCTGCACAACAATTTGCTGACCACGCTCCTACTTACTGGGGTAAACAGCCTATTGTTGCCGCACCTGCATATATTGGAGCTGTCGTGTTGTTTTTGGCTGTACTATGTTTCTTTGTTGATAATAGAAAGGCAAAATACTATTTAGGTGTCGGTGCCGCAGTTTCTATTGCATTATCTTGGGGACATAACTTCTTTTTAACCGATTTTTTAATTGATACGTTACCTCTTTACAATAAATTCCGTGCCATAACATCAATTCAGGTAATTGCTGAATTATGTTTTCCAATATTGGCAATTTTAGGTTTACAGGCATTTTTTAAAGCATCAAAAGAAGAACAATTCAAAGCAATAAAACTATCGGGAATTGTTTTTGCAGGAATACTTGTTTTACTATTCGTTTTAAAAGGAATGATGGATTTTGAAGGATCTAACGATTCTTACTATGCTCAAGTTTTTCAAGACGGCGGATCAGGTTTCATCAGTGCTTTAATTGACGACCGTAAAGCAATGTACACCAAAGACTTATTGCGTACATTATTATTCGTTGCTTTAGCTGCAGCCGTTTTAGTGGCTTACTACAAAGAAAAACTGAATGCAAAAACCGCCGTTATTATTGTCGGTTTGTTAGGTATTGTTGATTTAGTTGCAATTGATACCAATTACGTTAACAAAGACAATTTTGTTTCAAAACAACAAGTTGAAAGACCATTTCAGGAAACTCCGGCAGATCAACAGATATTGTCAGATAAATCACAGTTTCGCGTTTTTGAACAACAAGGCGGTTTCAGTAGTGCGCGCAGTTCGTTCTTTCATCATTCATTAGGCGGATATCACGCAGCTAAACCTAAAAAAGTTCAGGATTTGTTCGATTATCAGATCGCTCAACAAAATCTGGAAGTTTTAAATATGCTCAATGTAAAGTATATCATTGGTAAAAACGAAGAAGGAGCCGATATTCCTTTGCAAAATCCAGAAGCTAACGGAAACGCCTGGTTTGTTAACAACATTCAGAAAGTTGCAAATGCCGATGAAATGATGGCTACAATGAAATCGTTCAAATCAAAAGAAACGGCATTGGTTTACAATACGGTTAATGTGCCTAAAACGACATTTACTGCTGATAGTCTGGCGCAAATTAAACTGACAAATTACCAACCAAACAAATTAGAATATCAAACCAATAATAAGTCAGATGGATTTGCAGTTTTTTCTGAAATTTATTATCCAAAAGGATGGAATATTTCAATTGATGGAAAACCTGCCGAAATGGTTGAAGTAAATTATACCTTGCGCGGTTTGAATATCCCTGCAGGAAATCATAAAGTTGTGTTTTCGTTTGAACCTGATGTTGTTAAAACCGGAAGCACTATTTCGTTAATCACATCAATAATTGCCTTATTGATTGTAGCTGCGGGAATATTTTTTGCAACCAGAAACAAGAACGAAGAAAAAGTACAGAATATATAATGAATATTTTAGGATTGGCAATAGCCGGCGCAATTGGAACTGTTTGCAGATATGAGATCGGAAAGATCATCACGTACCAGCAATTTCCTGTTGCAACCTTATTAATAAACACATTAGGAAGCCTTTTATTAGGCTTTCTTTTTGTTAGATATGCAGCAAACCAACAACAGTTATTCGTTATTTTAGGAATTGGTTTTTGTGGTGGATTCACTACTTTTTCTACCTTTTCCTTAGATCTATTAAAAATGCTGCAAGCCCAGCAATATTTCAATTTTACAACCTATTTAAGTCTTTCAATTATTTTAGGATTAATCGGAGTTTTTGCAGGAACGTATTTCGCCAAATTAGTTTAATTAGTATGAAAAAAGTACTCATCATAGCGTATTATTGGCCGCCTGCGGGTGGTCCGGGTGTGCAGCGTTGGTTAAAATTTGTGAAGTATCTGCCCGATTTTGACATTGAACCTATTGTGTATGTACCCGAAAATGCCACCTATCCTATTATTGATCAGGATTTAGAAAATGAAGTAAATAAAAATGTAACGGTTTTAAAACAACCAATTAAAGAACCTTACAAATTAGCTTCGATATTTTCTAAAAAAAGTACTACTACCATTAGTTCGGGAATTATCAAAGCAGAGAAAAAACAATTGTTTGTAGAAAAAATGCTGCTTTATGTCCGTGGTAACTTTTTTATTCCCGATGCGCGTGTTGGCTGGGTAAATCCTTCGGTTGATTATTTATCAAGTTATATTAAAACCAATGCGGTTGATGTTGTTATTACAACGGGTCCGCCACACAGTATGCACTTGATTGGGTTGGAATTGCAGAAAAGATTTGCTGTTAAATGGATTGCTGATTTTCGTGATCCGTGGACATCGATCGGATATCATAAAGAATTAAGACTGACAGATAAATCGGCACAAAAACATAAAGATTTAGAGCGTTTGGTTTTAACAAAAGCAGATACCATTCTGACTACAAGCTTTACAACGAAACAAGAATTTGCAGAAATTACTCAAAAACCTATTCATGTAATAACCAACGGCTACGATATTGAACCAATTGAAAAACCGGCTTTAGATACCAAGTTTACAATCAGTCATATTGGTTCGTTGTTATCAAAGAGAAATCCGCATATTTTGTGGCAAGCTTTAAATGAAATTTTACAAGAAAATGAACAGTTTCGGTCTGATTTTCAATTACGGTTGATTGGTAAGGTAAGTTCGGAAATTATTGATACCATTAAAGAATTTCAATTAGATGCTTATCTGAATGTTTTAGGATATGTATCGCATACCGAAGCGTTGAAATACCAACGCAGTTCGCAAGTTTTATTGTTGATTGAAATTGATTCGTTCGAAACCATTGGAATCATTCCTGGTAAATTGTTTGAATATATGGCTGCCGAACGCCCAATTTTAGCCATTGGACCTAAGCAAAGCGATGTTGAAAAGATCATTAAAGATACCAATGCCGGCAAGTATTTTAATTACGATAATTTGCAAGAAGTAAAACAGTATCTTCTAGATTGCTACGAGAAATATCAACAGAGCAATTTAAAAGTTTACGGTATCGGTCTGCAATATTTCAGTCGAAAAAAATTGACAGAGAAATTAGCTGGCGTTATAAAATCTATCTAAAATAAAAGGAGTTTACCCAAAAAAGTAAACTCCTTCATAAACACACTTTTACGAAAAAATGAATTTTATAATTAGTTAATGATTATCAGTAATTATTAATCTGGTAGTATATATAAATCTTCGTCACTTCGAGCTTGTCGAGAACTTCTCATTTAGGACTTCTCGATACAGTTTTCTATCGAAAACTTACTCGAAGTGACAACAGTTTTACAGACTTTCAAATTCTTAACAACAATTATCCAAAATAACCGCTGATGTAATTTGCTGTCATTTCGTTTTTAGGATGATTAAAAATTTCATCGGTTGTACCTTCTTCCTTCACTTCGCCCAAATACATAAACACGGTTTTATCGGCAATGCGTTGCGCTTGTTGCATATTGTGTGTAACAATAACAATGGTATATTTCTTTTTTAAATGTTTTATAAGTTCCTCAATTTTCAAAGTACTTACAGGGTCTAAAGCAGAACAAGGTTCATCCATTAAAATAACTTCTGGTCGCAAAGCTACGGCACGAGCAATACACAAACGTTGTTGCTGACCGCCCGATAAACGTGTTGCCGGCATTTTTAAATCGTTCTTAACTTCGTCCCACAAATACGCCTCTTCCAACGCTTTTTGAACAACCTCTTTATTACAAGGCAAGTTGTTGATTTTTAAACCGTAAGCAATATTATCGTAAATACTTTTCGGGAAAGGGTTTGCCTTTTGAAAAACCATTCCGATACGTTTGCGGATTTCTGTAACAGGAACATGTCTATCATAAAGATCTAATTCTTCCAAATGAAGTGATCCGTTAATTTTTGCATCGGGAAACAAATCGTGCATGCGGTTAAAACTGCGTAACAAGGTGCTTTTTCCACAACCCGATGGTCCGATTAATGCCGTGATTTCATGTTCTGCAAAAGAAACATTAATATTTTTTAACACTTGTTTCTCTCCGAAACTAATGTTTAAGTTTTGTGCTGATAATTTAGTTTTCATTTTTTCTGTATTTATAACGAATATAAAATGCCGTAAGATTTAACAAAAAGACCACAATAACCAATACTAAAGCGGTACCGTACGCGATTGGTCTTACAAGATCTATTGACTGATGCTGTGTTGACAACATATATAAATGGTAAGGCAACGCCATAAATTCTTGGTTAAGATAACCTGAACTTCCGTTTATGTAAAAGGCTGCACCGGTAAATAAAATGGGTGCAGTTTCGCCCGCTGCTCTTGAAAGTGTTAAAACAACACCCGTTAAAATTCCTGACATTGCCGATGGTAGCACCACATCTTTTATTGTTTCAAATTTGGTAGCGCCAACTGCTAATGCTGCTTCGCGTGTACTGTTCGGAATCCTTTTTAAGGCTTCTTCGGTAGTTGTGATGATGTATGGCAACGATAACAAACCTAATGTTAAACCAGCTGCGATTAACGATGTTCCAAACTGTAATGCCTGAACGAACAATGCCAAACCGAATAATCCGTAAATGATCGATGGAACTCCAGACAAGTTTCTGATTGATGCACGAATGGTTCTTGTTAACCAATTATTTTCAGCATATTCGTTCAGATAAATCGCACAACAAACGCCAAATGGTATTGCAAAAAGTGCTGTGATTAATGTTAAAAGGACGGTTCCTATGATCGGAGTTAAAATTCCGCCTTTAGTCATTCCTGCCGATGGAACTTTCGATACAAATTCCCATGACAAAGAAGATGCTCCTTTAGATACGATTTCCCAAATAATAACAAATAAGAAAAAGCAGACAATAAGTGTGGTTAATAATAAAGTACCCCACTCTACTACCGATGATAATTTATTGGTTTTATACTGCATGATATTTTCTGAATCGGTTAATAAAAAATTCTCCCACTAAATTTGCAAACAACGTCATAAAAAACAAAACAGTTGCAATAGCGTAAAGTGCGTAATAATGTGTAGTTTGGTACGGAACCTCGCCCATTTCAATGGCAATGGTAGCTGTCATGGTTTTAACAGAATCAAACATGCCTGTAGGTATCAATGCAGCATTTCCTGTTGCCATTAAAACCGTCATTGTTTCACCAATTGCGCGACCAACACCTAACATTACCGCGGCAATAATTCCGGGTGCTGCCGCAGGGATAATTACTTTTCGTAAGGTTTGCCATTTAGTTGCACCAACTCCGTAACTTGCTTCTTTATACGCATTTGGCACAGCGTGTATTGCATCTTCGGCAACCGTAATAATGGTAGGCAACGCCATGATTGCCAATAAAATTGCTCCGTTTAAGGCGTTCAACCCGTTTGGTAAATCTGCCATATTTGCAATTCCCGGACTAACAACTACAATTCCTAAAAAACCGATAACTACCGATGGTATCGCAGCCAACATTTCAATAGCCGGTTTCAAGATGTTTTTTAATCTACTACCTGCATATTCCGATATAAAAGCTGCAGTTCCTATTCCTAAAGGTATCGCAATAATCATCGCTCCAAATGTAACAATGGTAGTACTTATAATTAAAGGCAACATACCGTATTTTGGTGTTTTTGCTGTTGGTGCCCATTCCATTCCTGTGATAAAATCTAAAGGTTTAATATCTAAAAAGAACGATATGGAGTTGTAAACCAGCATGGCAAAAATGCCGCCCAATAAAGCTAAAACCAAAAATCCGGTGGTTTTAAATACTACTTTAAATATTTTATCGACTGATATTCGTGTTCTGTATCTCATGTTATTTTTCTTCTATAATGTAATATCCGTGCTCTTCGATCATTTTCTTGCCTTGCGCACTCTTTTCAAAATCGATAAAAGGCTTTACTTTATGCCATGATTCAGCCAAAACAAACTGATACAACGGACGCTGAAAAAAATACAAACTGTTGTTTATTGTTTCTGTATCGATAGGCGAATAAGCTACAGCATCGGGCTTTTCTTTAATTTTTAGAATTTTGATCAGCGCGTTAGAATTAATTTCGTGCGAAACATAACCTGCACCTACATAACCAATGCCCGATTTATCTGCCTTAACACCTTCTAAAATCTGTGCGTTACCCGTCATTTCTTTTGCTGCGTTAGAAAATTCGATCTTCAGTTTTTTCTTCACAAACGAATGCGTTCCCGAACTACTTTGTCGACCGTAAATGTTTATCGGCAAGTCAATATCAGTAATTTCAGACCAGTTTTTAATATCGCCTTTTAAGATCTTTCCAAGCGTTTCCAGATCTATTTCTTCTAAAGGCAAATCTTTATGAACAATAAAAGCGGTGGCATCTTCTGCAAAAACAACTGTTTTAACTTCGATGTTTGCTTTTTTGAACTGTTCAATTTCCTTGTCTGATAACGGACGCGAAGAATTGGCAATATCTGCCTGCCCGTTTAATAATGAAGTGATGCCTAAGCCCGATCCTCCGCCCGAAATTGCTATACTAAAATCAGAATTAACCTTAGTATATTGTTCCGCCAAATTCACTGCCAGATTCACTTCTGTGTCTGATCCTTTCATTTTTACCGAGCTGTTGTCGCTACACGCAAAAAGTGAAAAAATACTAATAACAACTAAAAGTTTTTTCATAATTAGCTTGAATGTTTCATCGGCACAAAATTGAGTTTTTAAGATAAACCGAATGTTATACCTGTATCAAGCTAATATTAACAAATAACCGTTTTGTTAATTTACTGTAAACACATTTTAAACCTGCTGTTAAGGTAATAATGCATTGATGTTTGATTAATGTTTTGGTAAAGTGGTTTTAATAGAAAAATATTGACTAACATATACTTGGGAAATTAATAAAAGTTTTGGATATTTGATAGTCACCAACTATTGAACATTCATTAACAAACACAAATGAAACTAACCACACTCCTATTCTTTAGTGTTCTATCCATTTTGACTTCGTGTAATGGGCAGAATTCCCATTCGAAAAACCATTCTGCATCCTCAGAAGAAGCAAATGTAAAAGGCGATACTGTAAAAGAACTCGGAAGCAATATCATGGTGGTTTACCAAGACAAGAAAAATAACTATTGGTTTGGTAGCTGGAAAACCGGTGTGTACAAATATGATGGGAAAACTTTGGTCAATTACACCACAAAACACGGTTTGTACACCGATAGAGTGGATGATATTAAAGAAGATCAGTCGGGCAACATCTATTTCTCGGGTATGAACCCCAATGCTACCACCACAAAGTTTGACGGAAAATCATTTACCCATATTAAAGCAACGCCAAGTACTGAATGGAAACTGGAAGCGAATGATTTGTGGTTAAAAATTCTGCATCAAACCAATCAAAAAGTTTACCGCTTTGATGGAAAAACCCTTTATGAACTGACGCTTCCAAATCCACCGGAATTTAACCAACCGTTTGAAATTTATAGCATTTACAAAGACCAAAAAGGCAACATTTGGTTTGGTACCAATCCGGTTGGCGTGTGCCGTTTCGATGGAAAATCATTCGAATGGATTACAGAGGAAGATGTGACGGAATTTCGCGAGGGAGGATCAAATGGAGTGCGATCAATTACGGAAGACAAAAATGGCGATTTTTGGTTCAATACCGAATTTCGATATAACATTTATGACAATTCCACTTTAAAAAGCAATCAATTTTATACAAGACATGAAAGTATAGGCAGTTTGGATGGGAAAAATACAAGTGGTCTGAATGAGTATCTTTCAACGGTTAGGGACAACGATAATAATTTGTGGTTTGTCACCTATCGTGATGGCGTTTGGAAATATGATGGGAAGAAAATTACACATTATCCGGTTCAAGAAAATTCAACAAATATTAATTTGTTCAGTATTTACAAAGACAACAAGGGAGATCTTTGGATTGGGACACACGAAAATGGTGTTTATAAATTTAATGGAAATACATTTGAAAAGTTTAAACCGTAATGAACAAATATTTAAAATTGATAACTCTAATACTTCTACTGACACTGAACTTTTCTTGTGTTGAAAAAAAATCGACAGAAAAAGAACCTAACACGCCTGAATTGGTAGCAACTTCAAAAACCGATACCTTAAAGTTTACTTCGGGAATAAGAGCGATCTTCCAAGACAGCAAGGGTAATTATTGGTTGGGAAGTCATCATGAAGGCGTAAGCTTTTATGATGGAAAAATGTTTGAATACTTTACAACCAATGAAGGTTTGGCAGACAATCAAATTCGTTCCATTCAAGAAGATAAGCATGGAAAAATATGGATTGGAACCGCAAAAGGAGTTACAGTATATGATAAAGGAACGTTTACCAATTATTTTCCAAATATGAATCAAGCAAAAGATGATTGGAATAAAACTGATGGAGATTTATGGTTTTACGCGGGTGAAGAAGACGGAATAAACTGTTTTGACGGTCAGCAGATGAACTATCTCATTTTTCCAAAACCTAAAAATGAAAATCCTAATAATTCTTATGGCGTAACCGGTATTTCAAAAGATACAAACGGTAAAGTCTGGATTGCGACTTATACAGCCTTATTCAGCTATGATGGTAAAGTGGTAAATATATTTGATGCTGAAAAATTGAACTTAAAAAATGATGAACTTTTGCATATAAGAAGTCTATTAGCAGATTCAAAAGGACGAATTTGGATAGGAAATAATGGCATCGGGGTTTTGCTGATGGAAGGTAATTCGGTCATAAATTTTTCTGAAAAGCATCATTTGATTCATCCCACAAGCACCAAAAGAGGAGATAAATCAGAATCAGGTACATTGGAACACGTTTTTACCATTGAAGAAGATGCAGAAGGAAACATTTGGTTTGGCGACCGAGATACAGGAGCCTGGAAATATGATGGTAAAACCTTGACAAACTATTCAATTAGTGACAAATTATCTAACCCTATGATTTGGACTATTTACAAAGACAACCAAAACAATTTACTTTTCGGAATGGCAGATGGTGTTGTTTATAAGTTTAACGGGAAAACATTTGATAAACAATTTTAAAATATTATATATAAAAATAATTATTTCTGATGCAATTCTATTAAACCTTCTAATGGTTTTTGGTAAAATACACCTGCAATCAGATTGTTCTTTTTAAGGATTGCCTTAAACTCGTCTTGTAACAAAAACGCTGTTGATCCTATAAAATGAGCAG
This sequence comes from uncultured Myroides sp., assembly GCA_913777665.1. Classification (GTDB taxonomy): domain Bacteria; phylum Bacteroidota; class Bacteroidia; order Flavobacteriales; family Flavobacteriaceae; genus Flavobacterium. Next base: position 10,042 of record CAJYTF010000053.1, on the reverse strand, counting down.
GAACATTGGCATGATTTGGATATTGTTTGATGTAATGATCTACAAAAAACTGAAAACTATCTGCAATCATCTCTTGTAAAAAATCATGATCTTTATTAGCGATTAAAAAAGGAAGAAACGATGCCAGATATGCATTGGGGTTAGGTTCTTTATAAAAATTCTTTTTTATGAAATCGGCATTTAAATTATAAGCTGTTTCAAACTTTAATTTTAGATCGGCTGGCATAGTATTAAAATAGTGTGCACGAATCAATCGTCTGCCAAAATCAACACCCGAGCAATCGTCCATTGCCAAATAGCCCAACGAATTTACCGCCTGCTCTACTTGGTTACCATTAAAAAAACTACAGTTTGATCCGGTTCCGTTAATACACACAATTCCAGGTTGTAAATCGTGACAAGTTGCATAAACAGCCGCATAGGTGTCTTCCAGAATCTCAAAAAAATTGGCATTTTCAAATACTTTTTCCAAAGCATCACGCATTACTTTTTTAGAATGAACAGTACTACAGCCCGAGCCGTAAAAGTAAATTTCTTTAATAGCCGTTCGCAAATTGGCAATTTCTTCGTTTTGTAAGATTCGTTCAACCAACACATCGGTATTCAAAACCTCCGGATTCAATCCCAAAGTATTGTAAACGCCTAAATATTGCTTGTTGTTAAATAATAACCAATCTGCTTTGGTAGAACCGCTGTCAACTACGAATTTCATAAAAATGTGAGAATTAAATTCGGACACAAAATACGTTATTTTATTGTATAATACCTAAAGAGAGGAAAGAAAATAGAGAATAGAGAATAGAAAAAAGATGAAAGATGAAAGATGAAAGATGAAAGATTGTATTGCCCTATTCAGGTTCAAAACTTATCTTTTGAGGTTATAGAATGGTTCGTTGGGGTTATTTAGTTGTTTGTTTTGGTTATTTAGTGGTTTTGTGGGGTTATACAACCCCAAAATTACGGTTATGTACCCATATTTTCGGGTTAGTAATGGAAACTTTTAGGTTAAAAAGTAGTCCGTTGGGGTTTTGTAACTGCAACGGACTATTTATTTACGTATTAATATGTGTATTTTAATTATCCACAATAGTATTTTAATGCTTTGCATGGGTAACTTATTGTACCACATAGGTATTTTTTGTATGTTTTAGGCTTTTAACCTGTTCACATAAACAATTAAGTCTAAAAGTTTGGCAGAATAACCATATTCATTATCGTACCAAGATACAATTTTAAAAAAGGTATCGTTTAGGGCAATTCCGGCATCGGCATCGATGATTGATGTACGAGTATCCGACAGGAAATCTTGCGAAACAACCGATTCGTTTGTAAAGCCTAAAATACCTTTATAATTGGTTTCTGATGCTTTTTTGAAAACGTTCATCAGGTTATCATACGTTGTAGGTTTTGCCAATTTTACGGTTAAATCTACCACCGAAACGTTTGGTGTTGGGATACGAAATGCCATTCCGGTCAATTTACCTTCTAATTCGGGAATTACTTTGGTAACCGCTTTTGCTGCCCCTGTACTTGCCGGAATAATGTTGTTTAAAGCAGATCGACCACCACGGAAATCTTTTTTTGAAGCTCCGTCAACCACTAATTGCGATGCTGTTGCTGCGTGAACGGTTGTCATTAAACCTTCTACAATGCCGAATTCATCATTCAAGATTTTAGCTATCGGTGCCAAACAGTTTGTGGTACATGAAGCGTTTGATAAAACCGTATCTTTTGCCGTAATTTTTTCTTCGTTCACACCCATTACAAACATTGGAATATCGTCTGAAGGTGATGAAATTACTACTTTCTTTGCTCCCGCCTGTAAATGCAAACCTGCTTTGTCAATTGTTTTAAAAACGCCCGAACAATCTGCAACTACTTCCACACCTACTTCATCCCACTTTAACAACGACGGATCTTTTTCTGCAGTGACTCTGATTTTTTTTCCATCGATAATCAAATTCGATCCATCTATAGAAACATCTTTTTTGAATGTTCCGTGAACCGAATCGTATTTTAAAAGATATGTCAAAAGATCAATTTCCATTAAATCGTTTATTGCTACAATTTCCACATCGTTACGTTCAAATGATTCGCGTAAAACCAATCGTCCTATTCTTCCAAAACCGTTTATTCCAATTTTTACTTTTTCCATAACTTAAATAGATAATATATCTGATATTCTTATTAATTCATCGTCGATTTTTGCTTCGCCTTTCACTGCATTTTCTAGCGGAGTGTATGCCATTAAATCGTTTTGAAGCCCAATCATAACGTTTTCTTTTCCTTTTAACAACGCTTCCACAGCTGCAACTCCAGATCTGCTTGCCAACACTCGATCAAAACAACTTGGAGAACCACCACGCTGAATATGTCCGATTACCGACACACGTACATCGTACTCCGGTAAATGGTCTTCTACATAATCGCTTAATTCGTAGACATTTTTACCCGATTTTTCGCCCTCAGCAACAATGACAATACAGCTCGATTTTCCGGAAGCTTTGCTTCGTTTCAGTTTCTCTAATAATTTAGGCAAACCGATGTTTTCTTCGGGAATCAAAATCTCTTCTGCTCCTGCTCCAATTCCTGAATTTAAAGCGATAAATCCTGCATCGCGCCCCATCACTTCTACAAAGAAAATACGTTTGTGCGATGTTGCTGTATCGCGGATTTTATCAACGGCATCGATCACCGTATTTAAAGCAGTATCGTAACCAACAGTGTGCGATGTTCCGTAAATATCGTTATCAATAGTACCCGGAATACCGATAACAGGAATGTTGAATTCTTTAGAGAAGATCATTCCGCCGGTAAAACTACCGTCGCCACCAATGATTATCAGTGCATCGATCTGATGTTTTTCTATAGTTTTATACGCTTTTTTACGACCTTCGGCTGTCATAAATTCATCTGATCGTGCCGATTTTAAAATGGTTCCGCCTTTTGATACGATGTATTTAACATCGCGAGGTCCCATTTCTTTTACATCGCCATCAATCAATCCTTCAAAACCACGAAAAACGCCGTAACAGGCAATTTCATAATAAGTACAGGCACGTACAACCGCCCTGATTGCAGCATTCATTCCCGGAGCATCGCCACCAGATGTAAGTACTCCTATTTTCTTTATTTTCTTTGATTTCATAAGTATTCTTAATATCGAAATTTAAATTTTACCACATAGATTCATAGAAAATATAGACTTTAGAGATTAAATAAAAATACATAGTTTTTTAAGCAACCCTTAAAAAGAATGTGTGCCTACAATTGCTATGTAAATTAAGACTATAGTACAATATCTCTATGTGGTTAGTTAAATTATAAATTTATATTGTCTTCTTGTTCTCAAGAAACTAAAGATACAAAATAAATTGAAAAAGCCAGAATCTATTTAGGTTCTGGCTTTGTTTTTTGTTCTTCTTGAGTATCTTCTCGACGTTTTTCTTGAAACTTGATGTAATCTAATCCGTAATCATCGTCTGATGAATTGCTATTGTTCGGTTTGTTTTTCTCTGCTTCTTTTTGTTTGGCACGTTTATCTGCACGAACCAATACTTTCTTTATCAGTTCTTTAAACGTATTAAAATCAACTTCGTAAGTTAAACCAATTCCTTGGGTGTAATTGATGCCTTCACCAATATAGTTGATATCGTTTTCGCGGTTGAAAACACGTGCACGTAAGCTTCCATCGTCATTTAAAAGCAACTGAACTTCCACATCGCCCACAATCACGTTTTCTTCACGTCCGCCAACTGGCACACCTAATTTACTGTTAACTAAAATACGGTCGCTAATCTGGGTTGACAACGTTACACCTACACGAGCTGCATCGGTATCATCTCTGAACGGATTTCGTTCACTTTGCGAGTAATTCAATCCAACGCGGAACTTTCCTTCGGAATCTGAAAATAAATCATCGAACAAACTGCTGGCACGTTCAAACAAACTGCCGTAAACCGCATTTCCGCCCGTTGTTGTCGTAATAAATCCACCAGTAGCCAACAATGCCATAGCCTGCGTTTCACGCGTATCTTTATCGGCTAATTTATATTCAATCTCTGATTTAATAGTTGATGTTACGTTAGGAAAATCAATTAAGAAATCAATTTCGGGATTGCTTAAATTACCCTGCAACGCAATAGAAACTTCGGTATCAACTTTACGGTTAATTTCAGAACTTTCTACAATTAATCCGGGATTCGACTGGGTTTTATAAACTGCCTTCAGGTCTAATATGGCATTTAACGGTTCGCCGTCCCAACGAATGGTTCCGTACTTAACCACATCGAGCTTTTTATCAATGATTCCGCCATATTTAAAGTTGTATTCGCCGGTGTAAACCATAAAATCGCCCCACATGTTGAACCTGCCCAACGTATTGATTTCCATCGTAATAAAACCGGCACCACTACCCTTCATTCCATGACCAGAAGCGCGATCTAACAAAATTTCAATTTCGGCATCGGGCGTTATATAAAACTCGAAATTCAATTGAACACCGCCAAAACGCGTATTGTTCATAGGTGTTTCGATCCCTTTTAAACGGTTGGCTTTTTCTTGTGGCGATAAAAAGTGAACGAAATTATTGTCGCCCAATCCGCCTGCATCATCTAACGGAATTTTAATATTTGTCCCTTTTTTTGATTCTGCTTCAATGCTGACCACCAAACTTTCTACAGGTCCTTTTATGGTTGCAGATCCATCGATAAAAGCTGTTCCGTAATAAGGCGTTCCTTCTTTATAATCGCTGTCTAACGCCAATAAATTATCTGAAGACAATTTTGCATCGATGTTCCAGTTTTTTAATTTGTTGTGTGAAATGGTTCCGTTTAACAAACCTTTTGTTTTGTGTTTGGAATCGGTAATGTTTACATTTCGAAGGATAAACTGACTTTCGGTAACATCCAATGGAGCATTTTCATCGAACAAATAATCAACACCTGTAAAAACAGGACGCATTCCGGCATTGGTTAGATATAATTTTCCTTCGATATCGGGATCTTTATGCGTTCCCTGAATGGTTGCACGACCCGAAGCATCACCCCGGACATCGGACATAATCGATGATAAAAACGGTGCAATGGCTTTTAGGTTGAACTTGTTAAAACCGGCATCTAAATTCAATTTACTTTGACCTTTGCTCACAGAAATTAATCCGTTCATGTAGAAATTCTCGGTAAAATCATTCACAATATTCGATCGAACATTGAAATTCTGGAGAGATTCATCGCCTTCCACTTCGAAATTAAACAAGCCAAGCAGTACATCGTTAATCTCTAAATTTTCGACATTCAACTTTGATTTCGGCTTAAAAATATTATTTTCCTGTACAAACGAAACATTTCCGTTGATTAATCCGGCAAAGGTTAAATTGGTTAAATCTGGTGTAATTTTATCGAGTTCCACATTCTCGAATTCCAGATTCAGATCCTTGTAGTTATTTCCGTGCATGCTTCCGTTCAACAAAACCATTTGTTCGTTGTGCGAAAGCTGAATGTCTTCAATAACAAAATCGTTGATTTCCTTATTAAAAATGATACGGTTTTTATCGTTGTTGAACTCGTTTAAATACCAAAGCGATTCTTTAAACTGAATCTCTGATTTTTCAATTCCAACAACCGATTTATTTTCTTCGTCTATCGTGTGATAAAAATTCAGGTAATACTTATCGGCAGCTTCGGTTCCGCCTTTAAACTGCGTATCAACATACAACGTATCATTTTTCTTGGCGTTGTTCAGAACAAAATCGTATGCTTTGTAAGCCTTTAAATCTATGGTATCAATAGCTACAAAAGCATTTTGATTTTCACGCAGACTGTTCACATCAATCTGAATATTAGTCAGTTTATTATCACCATACTTCACAAAAGGCGTATTCATTATTAAAACAAATTCGCCGCTATCTGCTGTGATTTTTCCTGAAATAGAAGTTTCATCGGCAATTTCGAGTTTTGGAACAAACAAATCGACAATCTTATTCTGAATGTCCAAATTGTATTCGATAAACTGATTGGTGGCAATTTTATTGGGCGAGTAATTTTTATAAAGACTACCTAACGAGTTTTCTACAATATCTTTAAGTTGATTGTATTTAAAATTTCCACGAATGTATCCGTTTACAATATCGTTTGATTTAATATCGATTCTGCGGATGTTGTTCTCTTGAAATTCCGATTTAATTGAAAGACTCTCAAAAGCGTAGGTTTCTTTAGAATTGGTGTATGTTGCATTTTGTGCCAAAACGGTACCTTCAAACGTATCCAGGTTTTTACCTGTTCCTGCCAATTCAAAATGACCTTTAAAAACGCCCAACGAATCTTTAACAATATGCAATGCATTCATGTTTAAATGCTCAATATCTGCTTTAAAATCAACCGCGGTTTTGTCTGTTGAAAGATCTAAAGTTCCTTTGAAGTCAAGCAGAGCATTTGGATCTTTACTTACCAAAGTTCCGGTATATGCCGGCAATTTCAAGCTACCATCGATCGTAATATCTTTATACGAATAATTGTTAAATGTAAACTGCTGTACCTGACTTTTTATAATGGTGTTGAACGATTCGGGATCGAAGCTTTTACCATCAACACTTGCCGTTAACGTTGCCGTACCAATTTTTTCATTTTCGATCAATCCGCCGATATCAAAATTATCAAGCGTAATATCGCCTTTATAAGTTGCATTTTGTTTTTGATTTACGTTCCATAATTCTACATCGGCTTTGGCGAAACCAAGGTTTGTAGTGGCTTCAACATCAGCATCCACATAAAAATTTTCGTACGCAACAGATCCTTGCAAATTAAGCAAACCCAATTTTTCCAACTGAATCGGTAACGATTTTCCTAAAATATTCGGCAACAGTGCTACGGCATTAGATCGAGTAATATTCAAACGATTCAAATTGGCTTCAACACGAAACGGATTTTTCTTTATAAACAGATTTTTCAACGCAAAATTTCCAATAATTTCAGATCCAAATTTATCGGAAAGTTGCGTGTTCTCAAGCTTAAAATTGTTTAACGTACCAGTTGCTTTTGTGGTTAGATACAAAACATTATTGGCACCAAATTCTTTATAAAAATATTTTAAATCGTTTGTTGCAACCTTGGTTTTATTAAGATCTACCGCCAAATTTACCTTTTCGGTAAAATATTTTAAATCGCCTTCGGCATAGCGCATGGCGATATTTCCTTTAATGTATGATTCTTCGGTTTCAACGGCAAAAGGTTTTAAATCCATCGAAGTTTTGGTCATAGAAAAACTTGCAACCAAATCTTTTATGTAAATTCCGCGCTTGTCTTTTAACGATAATTTGGTGATATCGGCATTAATATTTGGTCCGCGAACGATTAATTTGTTTAATGAACCGTTCATTTCTTTAAAATCAATCGGGGTATTTCCGGTATTATCATCGGTAATTTTAAACCTTCCGTTGGTAAGATCCAAATGATCAATCTTCATTAAAAACTTACCGCTTCCGGGTTTTCCGTCATCAAAAACAGCAATAAATTTGTCTAAATTGGTTAAGGTATCGCCTTTGTATTTATGGATAAAAAAATTAACATCCTGAATTTCGGTACTACCAAACAACAATTTTCCTTCGGTTAGCTGTTTAAAATCGGTAATGTCTGTGTATAATTGGTCAATATAGGCTAAATCATTGTTTCGGTCGTCTAAAACATGTATTTTTTTCATTAGAACCGTTCCATCCAACTGTACGGCAACCTGCCCAATCGATGTTCGGATATTGAATTGTTCATTAATTTTTGTAGTCGCATAATGCGCTAATTCTGTCTGAACTATAGGTGTGGTAATGATTACGGCTGCCAGTATAAAAACCAGCGCCAAGCCCAACAGCAACCCAAACAGTATTTTAAAAAGTTTTTTGATAGCCTTATTTGTTTTAAATTTGCTTTTTAATTTAAAGAAACAAAAATACTAATTTATGTAAGTTAATACGGTATTTAGTACACTTTATACACATAAATTATACCGATTTTTTACAATGGAACAATTAAAGTACATTTTGGCGATTGAAAGTTCGTGCGACGATACCGGTGCAGCCGTATTATGCAACGATAAAGTGTTGAGCAATGTGGTGGCAAAGCAGGAAATTCACGAGCTGTACGGCGGTGTAATTCCCGAATTGGCTTCACGCGCACATCAGCAAAATATTGTGCCTGTTGTAGATGTTGCCTTACAAAAAGCCGGCATACAAAAAACAGATTTAAGTGCTATTGCGTTTACGCAAGGTCCGGGTTTAATGGGATCTTTACTGGTGGGCGGTTCTTTTGCAAAATCGTTAAGCATGGCATTGGATATTCCGTTGATTGCCGTAAACCACATGCACGCTCATATTCTGGCTCATTTTATTGATGAAGAAGGATTTGACAAGCCTACGTTTCCATTTTTGGCAATGACAATTAGTGGCGGACATACACAGATTGTGAAAGTGAATTCTTTTGTTGATATGGAAATTTTAGGCGAAACGACCGATGATGCTGTTGGTGAGGCTTACGATAAAACGGCAAAAATATTAGGTTTTCCTTATCCAGGTGGACCTTTGATTGACAAACATGCACAAAACGGAAACCCAAAAGCATACACGTTTACCAAACCAAAAGTTGATGGATTGAACTTTAGTTTTTCGGGATTAAAAACACAGATTTTATATTTTATACAGAAAGAAGTTCAAAAAAATCCTGATTTTATTAAAGAGAATATCGATGACATTTGCGCTTCTGTGCAAAACATCATTATTAAAATATTAATGGATAAAATTAAGCTTGCTGTTGAACAAACCGGAATTACCCAGATTGCAATTGGCGGCGGTGTTTCGGCAAATTCGGGTATTCGTAAAGCTTTAAAAGAAACCGAAACCAAATACGGCTGGAAAACTTTTATACCAAAATTTGAATATACCACCGATAATGCAGCAATGATTGGTATTGTTGGATATCATAAACTTAATTTAGGAATTTTTAGTGATGATGAAGTGGTTTCTAAAGCAAGATTAGAGTTTTAATTATGCAGTTATTTTACGCTCCAGATATAGACAATGTAACAAATGAGTTTGTTTTTGATAAAGAAGAAAGCAAACACATTGTTAAAGTTTTACGTAAGTTAGAAGGTTCTATTTTACACATTACCAATGGAAAAGGTTTTTTATTTATTTGTGAAGTTATTTTGGCATCAGAGAAAAAATGCGTGGTAAAGATAAACGAATCACAATTTACCGAGCCAAGAAACTTTAGGGTTCACATGGTGGTTGCTCCTACAAAAATGAACGATCGCTACGAGTGGTTTTTAGAAAAAGCTGTCGAAATTGGCGTGGATGAGATTACCCCTATTATTTGCGATCATTCTGAAAGAAAGATTATCAAGACCGAACGTTTTGATAAAATTTTAATCAGTGCTATGAAACAATCAAATCAAATGTATTTGCCGATTTTAAATGAACCTGTTAAGCTGACCGATTTTTTATCGAAAGAAATCAACGGACAAAAATTTATTGCACACTGTGAAGAAACCGATAAAGTGGAATTAAAAGACCGAGTTGAAACACAACAGAATTATACTTTATTGATTGGTCCTGAAGGTGATTTTTCTACAAACGAAATCAATAAAGCACTGGAGAATGGTTATTTACCTGTTGCTTTAGGGAATACACGTTTACGTACCGAGACTGCTGCGATTGTTGGTTGCCATACTTTTGTACTTTTAAATAATTAATAATGGATTTATTTAATTTTGCTTTAGATGAATTTAATGAAGATGATGAGAATGGGAAATCAAAATTAGTTTATTCTTATTTTGGTTTATCAGTTTATTATAGCCAAGTAATAGAAGAAAGTTTTATGCTAATGTTATGGATGAATGAATTATTTAATAAACCTAAATCTGATAAGAAACTTTTTTTTGAAACTATTTCAAATATTGAGAATGCAAAAAAGACTATGGGTGTTTTCATCAACGAAATAAAACAAGTTTACCATTTTTCAGATGATTTAGTTAAAGATTTAAACTCTATTCTTTTAAGTAG